>JBBQBE010000080.1:0-15386 GCA_038317225.1 Tepidisphaerales bacterium
CGTGCTGGACCTTAATCAGGCGGTGGGTGAGGAGACGGGCTGGAAGCGATTCCGAGGAATGGTCAAGCGGCTCTCGACCGCGTTCGCGCTGGCGGTGCCGCGGGAGGAAACCAGGGCGATCGCGCCGCATCTGGCGTTCTTTCAGCGCATCGCGGCCATGATCCGCAAACGCCTCGCCAACGACGCGGGACCTTCGGCCGGCTCGGGCGGATCGTCTGACATCGACGCGGCCGTTCGGCAGGTGATCGGCGGCGCGGTCGACGCCGGTGAGGTGATCGATCTGTTCGCCGCCGCGGGGCTGGACGCGGCGCGGCTGGACATCCTTTCCGACGACTTTCTGCTGCGCGTTAGTGCGCTGGAGCAGAAGAACCTCGCGCTCGAGACGCTGCGAAAGCTGCTGGCCGATCAGATCAAGATCAGCGAGCGGACGAACCTCGTGCAGGCGCAGAAGTTTCGCGAGGCGCTGGAGAAGGCGATGCTGGGCTACACCAACAAGCAGATCAGCACCGCCGAGATGATCAGTCAGTTGCTCGAACTCGCCAAGTGGGTGCGCGAAGCGAAGCGGCATGGCGAGGAACTGGGACTGAGCAGTGACGAAACCGCCTTTTATGACGCCTTGGCCGAGAACGGATCGGCCAAAGAGGTGATGCAATCCGATCAGCTTCGCCTGATGGCTCGCGCGTTGGCGGAGATGGTCAAGAAGATGCCCAAGCTCGACTGGACGCAGCGGGAATCAGTCCGTGCCGACCTGCGGCGCAAGGTGCGGCGGCTCTTGGCGATGTATGGGTATCCGCCGGATTTATCTGAAGATGCGACGCATCTCGTGCTGAAGCAGGCAGAATTGTCTACGGAGGCGGGAAAGTAAAGACGCGCCGTCGGGCACGAAGCATTTCGACAAGGGCAAGCGGCCCAATGTCCTGACCGACGAGCATATCGAGAAGATCATCGCGACGTATCACCAGCGTCCGAAGCACAGCGAACGCTACATCCATCCCCATCAGCCACGCCGATGTTTTTTTGCGTGGGTGTTTTACCTCCACGGGCGGCGGAGGAGCGATCTTGTGATTGTGGATTGTCGATTGTGGATTGTTGAAAATTCCACCCTCAACACTCAACATTCAACGCTCCACGTTCAACGCTCAACGCTCCGCTATTACTCTGCGTTCTTTGCGCTCTTTGCGGTTCCATTTCTTCAATTCAAGAAGATTAACCGCCAAGGAGCAAAGGGGCTAAGAAGAAAGAAGAAAACGCTTCCAACCACCCCTTTGCTCCTTTGCTTCTTTGCGGTGAAAGCTCTTTATTGATTGTGGATTGTTGAAAATGCAAATGCAACATTCAACGCTCAACACTCCGCTATTTCTCTGCGTTCTCTGCGGCTCTGCGTGAGCTTCAGCTTTTCAGCAAAAAAGCCCATCTCACGGTAGAGGAACGGGCGGAGTACTGCCCTTTGGATTGTGGATTGTAGATTGTCGATTGTTGAAAAATGCAAATGCAACAATCAACCTTCAACACTCAACGTTCAACGCTCAACGTTCAACGCTCAACGCTCAACATTCAACGTCTCTTCTCCGCGGCTTTGCGGCTCTGCGTGAGCTTTGCATTTTCAGCAAAAGACCCATCTCACGCATAGTCGCCGAAGCGCAGAGAGCGGTTCGCCCCTATATTTTTGCACTCGCCCGTTTCCGAGCGGAAAACATGGTTTGGGACTGGCCATGAAGGTTGATTTGCTGAACCCGTGCAAAATGCAAAAATCCGTGGGCACGCCCGCGGCTGGTATGGGAACGGGGATACTAGCCTTTACTGGTCGGGCGATATAGCTTTTCTCTCGACATACTAAAATTGACGCGGGCCTTACATTTTTCTGGCAGATGAGCAATTAATGTCTAGTGTCCCCTTTTCCCTTTCGCCCGCAGCCGCGCCGCCGGCTTCAATGAACACCGGGTCAAGCCCATCAGCGTGCATCAGCTCAAAGCCGCCATCGCCCGCGCGCTGGATCAACCGTAGCCCAGTCGCTATTTTCCCCAGGATGGATAAGCGCATCGCAACGGCCGTGGTGGGATTGGGTTATGCCGGGGCCAAACTCCATGTGCCCCTGATTGGGCGCTGTGCGGCGCTGCGTCTGGCGGCGGTGGTCAGCGGCGATGCCGATAAACGCGCCGCGGCGATGCGCTTGGGCGCGGACCACGCCTATGAAAAATTTTCACAACTCCTGAGTGATCAAACCGTTGAACTGGTGGTCCTGGCCACGCCCAATAGCACGCACGGGCCACTGGCCATGGCTGCCTTGGAGGCCGGTAAGCATGTGGTCGTGGACAAACCCATCGCCACCAGTTTCGCCGAGGCCACCGCCATGTTGGCCGCCGCCCAGCGCCGCGGCAAGCTGCTGAGCGTCTTTCACAATCGCCGCTGGGATGGCGATTTTCTTACACTTGGCCAAGTGATGGAAGCAAATACGCTGGGCCCGGTGCGCTGGCTGGAGACCGCGTGGCAAAAATACGGTCTGCCGCGCACCTGGCGGCGCAGCGCCGACGCCGGCGGCGGCCGCCTGCTGGATTTAGGCTCGCATCTGCTGGATCAAATTCTGCTTTTGTTTACCGAGCCGGTGCAAAGCGTGTACTGCCGAATGCACCGCGACTATCCCGCCCACGACATCGAAAGCCATTGCCAGGTTACCATCGGCTTTGTCGGCGGGCGCACGGCCATTTGCGACACCACCAGCGCCACCCATATCACCAAACCGCGCTACTACGCCATCGGGCAAGCGGCCACCTTAATCAAATATGGCATCGACCCCCAGGAAGCAGCCCTGCTGGCCGGCGATCTGGATGCGGTGCATTATGACCCGCGCGACGATGCCCGCGTTGAGGACGGGAACACCGAGCGAATCATCCCAACCCTCCCCGGTCGGTGGGACCAGTATTATCACCAGGTCGCCCAGGCCATGCTCCATCATGCCCCCAATCCCACCCCCGCCGAGCAAATGCTGCGCTTGATGCAGGTGCTGGACGCCGCACGGCAATCGGCCCAAAGTGGACAATGCATCCAACTGGCGACAAGCCCACAATAGGCGGTGCCGACGCGCCCCACCACCAATAACGTGCGCCCGCCTGATATAAAATCTCCTTGACCATGTACTTTTGGGAGAAGGAATTTTACATCGGCAAAATGGACTTTTGCCGCGTGAAGGTATCCGGCGATTTTGGCGGGCTGCATCGGCTGTGTATAAAGCATAAGGAGGCCCCCACCCAACCCTCCCCCGGAGTACCAGGAGAGGGCAAAGAAAAAGCCCTCGCCGACGCAGGCATGGCAGAGGAAAAATATTCACCCCGCTCATATACGCATGGGAGTGACATAATACCCTCCTCTCCCACACACCTAAGGTAGAGACATAATACTCTCCTCGCCCATGTACTCATGGGAGAGGCGGCGCCGTCCCGCCCCACCACCCATCGCGTCCGCCTGCCTGATTAAAAACCTCCTCGCCCATGTACTCATGGGAGAGGCCGGGTGAGGGCCTCCTTATTGCATTTTATCAATCGCGATGATGCGAAAGATTCTCAACCGCCAAATCCAATCAACATGCTGGCCCGCCGCTGTAAGCCGCTAGCGCTTGGTCGGCCACGCCAGCCACAAAAGAGCGATCAACTGCGCAAAACCAAATAACAGTTTCAAGACCAATCCCAGCAATCGTCCGCGGGCGGCGGATACGCCGATATTCCACGCGATGCGCGCCGGCTGGCCGGCCAGCGTCTCCATCCACGCCGCGCCGATAAACGCCCCCAAACAGACGCCGGCCAAGGAGCCGATGATGGGCACCGGAAGCAGTAGCGACAGCACGATCCCGCCGATCATCCCGCCCAAAATCGCTCCCCATCCCCCCGCCCGGCCCGCCCCGGCCCGCCGCGCCGCGGCCCCGGCGGCAAGTGTTTCCGCCGCCTCACCGGCCCCCGTGAGCGCCAGCAAAATCAGCCAGCCGGCCAAGCTTACCGTCCCCGAAGCGCCCAATAGCGCCAGCCCGCCGGCCACCAGGATAATCAGCCATAATCCTGGCAATCCCAGAATGGTTAAAAAAAGCCCGAGAATCGCCGTCAGCACTTGCAGCAAATACCATGTCCAAGCCATAGCGCGTTATTGTGCGGTTTTTTCATCCCGCCGCACAGCCAGAAAATCACCGCGTCCTACAACATGGGCGATTCCCAGCACGCCGGACCCAGCCGCCGCATAGCCAGAAAATCACCGCACCGTACAACCGATCAATTCCGCCGCTCCATTTTGCCGATACAAGCTAGGGTCTAACAACGATTCGGGATTCATGAATTCACAAGCCGCCGCCAATTATTTGCGTACCAAGGTGCTGACCGCCACCCCGGAGCAGTTGCAACTGATGCTCTACGACGGGGCGTTGCGATTCGGCGATCAGGCCCGGGCGGCCTTGAATGACAAGAATTACGAGCAAAGCTACCTTTTGATTGCGCGGATGCAGAAGATTCTGACGGAACTGACCAGCAGCCTCAAACACGATATCTGGCCCGAACTATGCGGAAAACTGGCCGCTTTGTACAACTTCGCCTATCGCAAACTCATCGACGCCAACATCGAACACCAGGTCGAAGCCCTCGATGAAGCCATGACGGTTTTGCGCTATCAGCGCGATACCTGGGCGATGATGATGCAACAATTAGGCAGGCAAAAAGCCCAGCAGGCGGCGCAAAAACTCGATATGCCCGAACCCTCCGAGCGCATGGAAGCATCCATCAGCATGCAGGGATAATTGTGACCGCCCGCAAGCCGATGGCTCGATGTGCTAGCGCTTTTCGGTCTGTTTGCGGATTTGATCCCGCAATTGCGCCGCCCGTTCGTAGTGTTCCTGGCGGATGGCCTCTTTAAGCTGCGTCTGCAACCCCTCCAGCGGGTCCGGTGGGATTTTCTTACGCAAATCCTTCTCAAAATCCCTCAAAATGCGCACCTCGTTGCTGGCGGCAAACGCCTCGGGCTTATTCCATTTTTCAAAGAAAGCTTCAATATCGTCCAGTCCCACCCGCACCCGCCGCAAAGCCCCCGACAAATCGCCGTTTTGATGCAACAGCGACGCCGCCGCCCGCGTGTTCATCATTACCAAATATGGCCGATACTGCTCCAAGGCGATCTTGTCGGCCTGGTTGTCGGCATAGGCGACGGTAAAATCCAGCGCCTCCATGTTGCGCAGTGTGTCCCGCACCACCTCCACAAAATCCTCCAGCACAAACAGGCTTAAATAGCGATGGTAATACATCATCGCCTCATCGCGGAGCAGTTGGCACTGATCGCGGTTAATCGCAAAATCCTCCGGCGAGCCGGTTTGCTTCACGTGGTCCGCCAAAAGACTTTGCGCATAAGCCAATTGCGACTCCATGCCATGCGGACGCAACCCATCCGGCCGGCCGGTCATTTCCATCTGCAACAAACCCAGGTCCAGGCGCATCTGCACCTTCACGCGCCCATCGGCCCCCATGATCTTGCGCACATTGATGGTGCCGGACTCATAATCCCACCCCTTGAGCAGCGGCGCAATATCCTTCTCAGCCCCCCCCGGCGGTAAAGCAGACGAATTGGATGGTTTTTCAGGCATATTCGTCGGCAATTATACCCTTGATCCGCTCAACGCGCAAAGCCCAGTGCTAAAGCCGACAGGAAAGTCCCCTTCAGACACTACCGCCAACGAAAAAGCCCTCCCCGGCGATGATGCGGGGGAGGGCCAAGGTCTGATAGACCCGCTTATCGCTTGGACTGGTCGAAGTAGCCGGTGAAGTACAGAAAACGGTTCTGGTTCAACACGGGAATATGTAATTCCGTGGCCCGGCGGATCACTTCGTTGTAAGCGTCCAATTCCTTCTGGGCATCGTCGAATTTCTTTTTGAGCTGCGGATCCTGCAATTCTTCAGCAGTATAAGTGGGAACCTGCGGCTCGCGGCCAACGACCAGGAAATCGGTGTCGGGATTCAATTGATCCTGCGTCTTGCCGCCCCACTGACTGATCAGGCGCTTGATCACATCGGCGTCGCGGCTGGTGGGCTGGCCGTTCTGGTCCAAGTCGAATTTGCCAAAGACCACGAAGTTGTATTTCACATTGCGGTCGTAAACCAAGTTGAAGATCACATCGCCTTCGACGATGGAGACGCCCTTGCGCGGGTTGATGACCCGGCACTCGCTGCCGGTCTGGCCGACGCGGATCACCTCGATGGAAGCCTTGCCCACCGGGATGGTATCGACGCTCAAACCGTCGCCCAGTTTGGGAAGTCCTTCGTTCTTGTCGTAAACTTCAAAAGTCATGCCGGGAGCGATCTGATCACCCTGGCCAAGGTTGATATACACCGTTGCGCGGCTGGGCACACGCACAATCTGACCGTCGGCCTGGCGGAAAAGCGGCTCTTTCACATTGGCCCGACGCTGCTCCAGCTTGGTGCGCAACGCGGTGATTTCCTGTTTGAGCTTGTCGATGTCCTTGTTTTTATTCTGAATCTCAACATCTTTCTTGGCCAGCGATTCCTGGCCCGCCTTCTGCTCGGACTCGCGGGCGGTCTGGAACTCGCCGACTTGCTTGCCCTTGGCCTCCACGGCGGTGTTGGCACCGGCCAGCTCCTGCTGGGTCTGCGTGCGCACCTGCTCGATCTCCTTGCGGGCCGCGGCGATGCCTTCATCACGCTGCTTGTTGGCCGCCGCCACCTGCTCATTGGCCGCTTTGACCTTTTCGCCCAAGTCCGCGACCGTGGCCTGGTTCTTCACCAGCGCATCGGCCAGCGCCTGCACCGCGCCAATCATATTGACCGACGGACTGGGGATGCTCACGCCCAGATCCTTGACCTTCTTTTCCACTTCACCCAACGTCGCCGCCGCCCGCGCCACCGCGTCCACCGGCGCTACGGCGCTGCCGGTGATCACGTTAGCCAGGTAGTCGCGCTGCGTCAGGGCAACGTCCAGCAGCTTCATGGACTTGTTGACCTGAAACGGCCCGGCCTGGGTGCGGTCGGTCTGTAATTGCTTGACCTTGTCGGAGCCCAGCACGGTTACATCGCCGATTACGTCGGTGTAACGAGCCTTCTCCGTGGCCAGCGCATCGGTAACGCGGCGCATCTCCGCGTTGTAGTAAATGGCCATGACAATGGCCGTAACCATTAAAATGGTGCTGATCACCGCGTAAGTGATCAATCCGGCGCGAGAACCCTGTTGCGAAACAGCGGGCATGAACAACCTCCACAAAAACGGTTGCGGCGACCCGAAACCCCCAACTGCCACGACGCCATGCCGCGGCCCAAACGGTAATCTAACTAGAATGGGGCGGCTGGGTCAAGAAAAGCGCCTTGGATAAACACCCCAACTGACAAAAAATATTCACTGACACCTGATCGCGGCATGGTTTGGCGCTGGCGATAATCGGCCTGCGGGCCTGGCAAGGGGCACATCATTCACTCAAAACGCGCACGTCGCATGGGCGAAAACGCAGGGAAATATTTTCCGCCACATTTAATTGCGGCGGCGTGGCCAGCACCCTTAATTCCCGATGCCGCACGCGCACCACATGCTCGCTGCTTTCGCCTAAAAACAGGCTGCTGATACACTCGCCGGACAAACGGTTCCACCCCGGATCGGCCGCCGCGTCGGAGATTTTTCCCGCTAAAGAGGCATCATCCAGGTAAATTTGCTCCGGTCGCAGACACAAACGCACCGTATGGCCAAGTTGCGCCTCGCCGCGGGCCACCAGTTGCCCGATCGGCGTGTCGATGCCCAGCCATTCGCCGTCGCGTTCCAGCACGCGGCCCTGGATCAAATTGGCCTGCCCGATGAACTCGGCCATGAAACTGCTGTTGGGTTGCTGGTACAATTGGGCCGGCGTACCCACCTGCATCAGCTTGCCCTCCCGTAATACCGCGATGCGGTCGGCCACGCTGAGCGCTTCTTTCTGATCGTGGGTTACGTACAACGTAGTGAACCCGGCGCTTTTGCACAGACTGCGAATCTCCAGCCGCATCTCATTGCGCAACTTGGCGTCCAGATTGCTCAGCGGCTCATCGAGCAGCAAACAATCCGGCCGCACGGCCATCGCCCGCGCCAGCGCCACCCGCTGCTGCTGGCCGCCGGACAATTCGTTGGGCTTGCGCTGGGCGTACTGGCTCATACGCACGCTCTCCAACGCCTCATTTAAGCGTTTGGTGCGCTCGCCGCCGGAGATTTTCCGCTCCTTGAGGCCAAATTCCACATTCTGCTTGACGGTCAAATGCGGCCACAGCGCGTAATTTTGAAAACACATTACGGCGTTACGCCGCTGCGTAGGCATCGCCGTAACATCCCGGCCATTAAATAAAATGCTTCCCGCGTCCGGCTCCAGCAGCCCGGCCACCATGCGTAAAAGCGTGCTCTTGCCGCACCCACTGGGACCCAGCAGGAAGAAAAGCTCCCCCGGCTCGATACACAAATCCACCTGGTCCAAAGCCACGGTCTTGCCGAAGCGCTTGGTCAACTGCCGCGTTTGCACTTGGGTCATAAAATCCACCTATCTGGCCCGGCGGTCGATAGTAACCGCCGCCACGATCAGTACACAAGTCGGCAAAGCGCGATACATCACCACATTTGCCATTGCCAAATTTATGTACTGGGCAAGATAATCCCCAATGCGTGGTTGCTGGCCGGTTCGCCAGAGTTGGCGCGGCCAAGGCCACGGGTAGTAGGAGTTCTGCCCATGTCGCACTTTGTTTTTCGACGGCGCGGTTTTTTATTGGCATTGGGTTTTACGCGGCGGGGTCTATCGCGCCGCCGCGTTGCGCACTGCGGATTCACGTTGCAGGAATTGCTGGTGACCATGGCCATCCTCGCGGTGCTGCTGGCGCTACTACTGCCGGCGGTGCATACCGCCCGACGCCAGGCGGCGACGCTGCGGTGTCTGGGGAATCTGCGGTCCATCGGTTTGGGTATGATCCAGTATGCGGTGGAATACAGGGGGCAATTGCCCGGCTCCCCCTCCACCAGCGGACGGCATTTATGGCGGCTGTCCGGGGGCGCTTATCAAACCAATCCGGCTTACAACGAAAATAATGTTCCCGGTGCGGCGATTGAACTATTTGATTTCATCGGACCGCTTTCGGTCAGCATGGGCCTCAGCCTTCCCGAGACGCACGATGGGCAGGAGCGCTTACGGGCATATCAAAAACTATCGCTGTTTCAGTGCCCGGCGGCGGCGGACATTCAGATGACCCCGGACTGGGGTGAACCCTTGGCGGCCGGGCCGATCATCTCCTATGCCACCGGCGGCTGCTTCATGCTCTTGCCCTGGACCGATTGGCATAACACCAGCTTCGCCGACCGCGTCAACCTCCCCACCGGTGGCGGGGCCCCCAGCGGATCGCCTTCGGGCACCTACTGGCGCAGCCCACCGGGATATCAGCCGCGCTTAAGCCGCGTAGGCCCGGCGAGCCGCAAAATCTTCTGCGCCGATGCGGCGCGCTCTTGCCGCTACAACGCTCCGCCGGTGTTTCGCTACCAGGTGGACTCGCCGATGCAGCAAACGCTCTTCAGCGACCTGGGGGCGTTTTGCGGAATTACGCGCAGCTACGACCGCTCGGAGGCCAACGCCATGAGCCGCGCCAAAATCGACGGGCGCATCTTCGCATTTCGCCACGGCAAAATCGGCGCTCGGTTGTCCGCGGAACAATATCGAATCAATGTGGTCTACTACGACGGGCACGCCGAAACGCTCAGCGACCTGGAAGCGGCCGACCCGGAAAAATGGATGCCCACCGGCAGCGTCATCGACCGGCCCACGGTCAAATTCAATGGCGCCGATTACGTTTTCTGGCCCGATGTGGCGGAAAAATATCTGGCGGGAGTGGACCAGGCACACCCCAAGCGCGTGCAATAAGGGTGAACAGGCACATCGCATGTTCTTGCTTTGACGTCCTTCGCCACTTACTGGCGGCGCGGCGCGTGCCCCGAGCAAATTCGGCCTAATCACATGTTGTAGTCCTTATTCTCTCTCCCGCATACTCCCGCATACTCGCGCGGAATCAAATGCGTATCAATCGCATGTTCTGGTCTTTATGCCCTCTCCCGCGTACTCCTGCGTACTCGCGCGGAATCAAATGCGTATCAATCGCATGTTCTGGTCTTTATGCCCTCTCCCGCGTACTCGCGGGGGAGGGTTGGGAGGGGGTTCTGGGAGCCACTTAAAAAATCAGAGTATTCCCGCGCCAAGCCCGCACAGCGTCCTTCTGGCGGAGTACCGAGGGAGGGTACAATACGCCACCGGCGATTGTCCTGAATGTGCGATTCCATTCCATGCCAAGACCAGTGCCCGGCGCGGCCCCCGCCTGGGCGGCGGATTGCCCGACGAAAAAGCGTTTTACGCCACTTTGCCCAGCGCCACCGTTTCGGTTTTCTCCAGCGATTCGGGATGGATCAACTGTTCGCACAACTGCTCGATCTGCCGGGCCATTTGCGCGAAGCTGAAATGTTGCTCCACGCGCTGGCGCAGGCTCTTACCGAGTTTTTGCCGCCACAAACTCTCACGCACCAGTTTGCTGACGCGCTCGACGTACAAGTTGGCATCGCGCCCGACGATCGCCGCTTCGCTGCCGGCCAGTGCCGCGGCCTGCGATTGTTCGGCCCCGTCGCCCCAGTGCATTGCCACCACCGCCCGCTCCATAGCCATGGCCTGCATCACGCCCGCCGCCCCGCCGGCGGGAAATTCCGTGAGATAAATATCGGCGATACGCAAAAATCCTGGCAGATCGCGGCGCTTGCCGGCGTAGCCGACGCGCTTGCCCACCCCCGCCGATTCAAATTTGCGCTTTTGCCAAGCCAGCTCCGCCTCCCCGGCCAAGAGGTACACCGCGTGTGGATGAGCGCGCAGAATATTGATCACCGCATCGACAAATTCGCCGCCGAGTGTGCGGTCCAGGTCTGATCCAGCCGTGGCCAGCACCACCGCCTGTTCGGGGATGCCGTAAACGCTGCGCTGCGGCGCGGCCGTGGTCGGTTCATCCAGATCGATCCCTTCCAGCACATAGCGCGACTCCACGCCTTTGCGCTGCCAGAAATCGCGGTCGGCCTCGTAGCGCGCCGAATCCAGGTAGATCACCGCATCGCAAGCGGCGTACAGCGGACTGCGGCGACACAAATGCACGCGTTCGCAGCCCAGTTCCCACCCGCTCAACAGCGCCGCCACCGGATCGGACTGATTGGCGTCAAACAGCGCCACATCGATCCGGTCCTTGATCATTTGTTCCCCCAGCGCCCTGGCCGCCGATGCCAGATCGCCGTCCATGGGCGCGGTGGTAACACCCACTTTCTCCTTGGTCAGAAATTCCAGCGTCTGGCTACCCCGCTTGCCGCTGGCGGCCAGAGGCGTCGAGGGCGCAAACTGCTGTTTGTCCCGCCGCACGCCCACTTCCGTAATATATACATGCAACTTGAATTTCTTCTGGTCTAAATGTCGCGCCAGACCCCGCAGCGTACGGGCCGCGGCCTCCTCGTCAGCCACTTGGCTGATGACATAGCCCAAACGCAACTGCTTGCCGGCGGGTTGGGCCTCGCCGGCGGCGGTAAAGCCAATTCCCTGGGCCGCCCGCTCGATCTGTGCCGACACCATCAGGCAGTTGTCGCGGTCACGGCTGAACGCCCCGCCGTGCGCCAGATCGTAGCTCATGCCATTGGCGATGGCCTCCAGACCCAGGGCGTATTCCCGCCGACCGATAGCGCTGGCACCAAAACGCACCACCGGCCCGGCCCGCAGGTCCGTCAGGTTCAAAAAATTGCTGATGCTGATGAACTGGTTGAGCACTTTTTGATCGGAGTAATCAATCGCCTCCAGGCTTTGCAGCAAATGCTGATGGGCGCTGCGCAGGTCCACCATCGCATGGGCATGGTGGGCCAGAAATTTTTCGGCGCTGTTGGGCGAATCCTGGTATAGCTCCAAATGCGCTTTTTCAACGCTTTCGCCGCGGTTGACTTGATCCACCAATTCCATCAGGGAAGCCATGATTATCCTTTCGCCAGCAAATCAGCGTCGCCGGCGGCTTATGCGAAAAAAGCCGCCCCGACTTGTTGGCTATCGGACGGTTTTCCGCGCTGCCATGAATTTGCTCCCCGCCGCGCCCAAGGCCCGATAATCAGCCCCCTGGAGGCCCTGATCGGCCCGGCTCAAACCGATCCTTATGCAATCGATTTTTTTACGTCGCTGTTAAACTTCCCGCGCCGTTTTTGCGCCCGGCCCGCAATAGGTTACAATCCCCCGCCTCTATGGCCCAATTGAACCAGATTATCTGTGGTGATTCGATTCAAACGCTTAACCAAGGCCCCGAAGCCTGGGTGGACTTGGTCTTTGCCGATCCGCCCTTTAACATCGGCTATATCTATGACGGCTACGACGATCGCCGCCACAGCGACGATTACCTGAATTTCAGCCGCGACTGGATGAAGGCCGTCAAGCGCGTTCTCAAGCCCAGCGGGTCTTTTTATCTGGCCATTGGCGACCAATATGCCGCCGATTTGTGTGTTATAGCCCGCCGCGAACTGGGCTTTCACATGCGCAACTGGATCATCTGGCACTACACCTTCGGCCAGCAAACCACCAAAATGTTCGCCAAAAGCCATACGCATATTCTGTATTTCACGCTCACCGATAAACTCGACCGCTTCACTTTCAATCCCAACGCCGTGCGCGTCCCCTCGGCCCGTCAGACCATTTACGGCGATAAACGCGCCAACGCCAAGGGCAAAATGCCCGATGACACCTGGTATCTGCGTCCGCAGGCTACCGGGCCGGATATGTTCGCACCGGACTGCGATACCTGGTCAGTCAGCCGCGTGTGCGGCACCTTTAAGGAACGCGAGGGATGGCACGGCTGCCAGATGCCGCTGGAAATTCTCAAGCGTATCATCCTTGCCAGCAGTAACCCCGGCGAGGTGGTGTTGGACCCGTTTAACGGCAGCGGCACCACCACCCTGGCCGCGGCCCTGCTTGGCCGCAAGTATGTTGGCATCGACCAATCCGAGGAATATGTGGCTTATGCCCGCAAGCGATTGGACGCCGTGGTGGCCGAAGCAGCCGACAGCCTGTCCAACGGCCAAGCGCCGGACAACATGGAGCAGTTGGTGCGAACGGATCGCGGCTCCCAAGTCAAGAGCGAAACCGACGCATTGGGCCGACCCCGTGTGCAACGCCGCGGCCGAGCGGCCAAAAGCGCGTGATGGTTTTGGGGCAGCGGTGCATTGGCCACACCAGAGTGTGCCCGTATTTTTTGGCACTCCCCCGCTTTTTGAAGGAAAAATGCGGTTTGCGAATTGCCATCATGACTGACTGCCTGAAGCCGTGCAAAAATCTGCGGCCACGTTCCCACACTAAATGTTACGCCTGACTTTGCTTAAACAATGGGCATCGCGTATATTTAAGGCATGGATTCCGTACCATTGCCTGCTTCGTCGTCGCATATTGCCGCCACTGAACAGGATTTAATCGTTCTGTTGGAGATCGGCCAAATCCTTTCCTCCACTACGGAGCTGCATCAAGCATTTGTGCAAGTGATGCAAATTATTTCTGACAAACGCGCTATGCGCCGCGGCAGCCTGGTGCTGCTGGATGAGACCAGTGGCAAGTTGCGCACGGAAGCGGCAATCGGCCTGACGCCCGAGGAGCGTCAGCGCGGCAAATATGCCCTGGGCGAAGGAATCACCGGCGCGGTCGTGGCGTCGGGTAAAAGCCGCATCGTGCAGGATGTGCGCCAGGAGCCGGATTTCCTCAACCGAACCCAGCGATTTGCCTCCGGCCAGGCTGTGGAGCCGACCAGCTTTATTTGCGTACCCATCCGCGTCGAGGGGCGCGTGGCCGGGGCCTTGTCGGTTGATAAGCCGCGCTGCGACGATGAAACCCTCCGCCGCGATCACGCCTTTTTGGAAATCATCAGCGCCTTTCTGGCCCAGACGATTCAGCTCAGCCGCATGGTCATGCGCCAGAAGGAAGAGCTTTTGGAGGAAAACGCGGCCTTGCGCGCCCAGGTGCGCGACCGCTTCCGCTTTGAGAACATTATCGGCGATTCCCCGGCCATGCACGATGTCTTTGCGGTGGTTGGACAGGTGGCCAACAGCCGGGCCACCGTCCTGCTCTTGGGGGAGACCGGCACCGGTAAGGAGATGATCGCCAAGGCCATCCACTACAACTCCCCGCGTAAAGATCGCCCCTTCATCCGTGTCAACTGCGGCGCCATGACCAGCACACTGCTGGAGAGCGAATTGTTCGGGCACGTCAAGGGCAGTTTCACCGGTGCCATCAAGGACAAGATGGGCCGCTTCGAGGCCGCCGACTGTGGCACCATCTTTTTAGATGAAATTGGAACCATGGAGCCGCAGTTGCAGGTCAAATTGCTGCGCGTGCTCCAGGAACGCGAATTTGAGCGTGTCGGCGACAATGCGGTGGTCAAGGTGGACGTGCGCGTCATCGCCGCCACCAACGCCGATTTGCAGGAACAGGTGGCCAATGACCAGTTCCGCGAAGACCTGTTTTACCGGCTGAACGTGGTCAGCATCTACCTGCCGCCGCTGCGCAATCGCCGCGAGGATATCCCCCGACTGATCGATTATTTTCTAGACAAATACAACCAGGTGAACAATCGCCGGCTCAAGCGCATCAGCCGTGATTTATTGAATGTGCTGTTGCGCTATCCCTGGCCGGGCAACGTGCGCGAACTGGAAAATGCGGTGGAACGGGCGGTGGTGCTCAGCCGCGACGAGGACTTTACCGAGGATTTGCTGCCGCTGGGCGTGCGCATGTTCGCCGCCCAACGCCGCAGCGCCCCGGCCACCGAGAGCCTGGAAACGCTATGCAAACGCCTCAGCGAACAAGCCATCAGCGATTATGAAATGCGCGAGGGAGAAATCTATCAACTGGTGATTGACCAGATCGAGCATTCACTGATCGAACGCGCTCTAGGCAAATGCTCCGGCATCAAAACCAAGGCGGCCGATTTTCTAGGCATCAACCGCAACACGCTCAACAAAAAAGTCAAAGACCTGGGCATCGAAACCGCCGAGTAAGCGGCGAATTTCCGTTCTTTTATTTATTCACTTTTCTGGCTCTCCGCAGAATTCGCTGATGGATGCTGCGCGGCCAGGCTCGGACATGCGCTATGTCGCTTAGAACGTGGTTTTTAGGACATGGCAGGTAGGTTTACCAGCGTCTTTTGCGGATAGTCACTTTTCTTTACGCTTCTTCACCTGCGGCCAAAGGCAGTGCAGCGTTTCGGTCGGGTGGATGCTGTCTAATCAGGGCGCGACTTAGCCTTCAGATTCTTTGCATTAGACTGGAAGTATGAATATCGTAACATCGCCTGATTGCGCAAAGCAGGGGGATATAGGCTGATGAC
>JBBQBE010000081.1:0-14993 GCA_038317225.1 Tepidisphaerales bacterium
CGACCAGCGTTGCAGAATCGTCCTATTCTCATCGCTCAGTGTGATCTTGGGAGCAACTCGCACGGTGATATCCTCCAATACAGAGGATAATCCGCAAGGCCGACGAAAGTTGCATTAAATATGAGACACTACACTAGACAATGTGACCATCGCGTAACGGGCCGCTTTTAGCCGATAGAAAGGTTATCGGGCCATGGAGTTTCCCGCGCCGGTGCAGTACACTTTATGACTTGTCACGCAGGCACGGGGCTTGCCCCGGCCTGTAAAAGGTGTCCGCATGCCGTCAATCGACTTTCTTCGACCCCGCTTAGTCGGTGCCCGTTTTGACGGGCACGCGATCCCACTTGAGTTTCTCAAGGATCTGGCGGTTCTTGAGGAGATGATCGTCGAGGTCGCCAAGTGGCGATTCCTGCAGGCTCATCCCGGACGGCACCGATCCCCTCGCGGGTTCACCGACGGCATATCTCTGAAGCTCACCGGAGTCGAGGAAGGGAGCGCCATTCCCGTCATCAGCCTGGTGATTGCTGCCAACACGCTGTTCGCGCTGGAGAACCAGGGTTACTTCGAAGAAGCCCGCAACGCGGTCGTGAGCGCAATCAGCGCCGCTGAGAAGAGCGCGGTGGTCACCCAATTTCTGCCCGAGAAGACGTTGAGTTATTTCGACCGCATGGGACGCAGTTTACGCGATGGCGAAGCAATTGAATTCACAACACCGACCCAGGCGGCTCCCGCTCGACTGACAAAGGAGACGCGGCGACGCCTGGTTCTCGCATCATCAAAGGTCAACGAACTCACGGAAGAGACAACCATCCGCGGCGCGGTTCCCGAGGCCGACCAAGATGAAATGAGCTTTGAGATACAGCTCACGGACGGCCAGAAGCTGCCCGCCCCAATGCACACGCCACACATGGAGACGATCTTGGACGCCTTCAACGGGTACAAACGCGGCGTGCGCGTACTCGTCGACGGTATCGGCAAGTTCAATCGCAATGGCCGGCTGCAGGGGTTCGAATCCATCGAGCATGTCAACCTCCTCGACCCGCTGGACATTGGCGGGCGGCTTGACGAATTGAGAGAGTTGAAGGATGGGTGGTTGGACGGGCAGGGCGTAGCGCCAACGACTGTTGGCTTAGATTGGCTGGCGAGCGCGTTTGAGGACCGCTATCCGGACGACCTGCGGCTACCGTTCCTCTATCCGACCGCAGAAGGCGGTATCCAAGCTGAATGGTCTCACGATCCGAATGACGTCTCCATCGAGATCGATCTGGCACACAAGACGGGGGAGTGGCACCTCTTGAATATGCAAACCCAGGCAGAGGAAACTCGCAGCCTGAAGCTTGACCAGGATGCCGACTGGAAATGGCTGAGCGACCGCATCCGCGAGATCGCCGGGGTGCAGCATGACTGAAAAGACGCTATTGCTGCGGCAGGTGAGCCCGTCTTGGATACAGCAGGGGCGTGTTACTTCGCAGGTGTTCCGTCCGACACCGAAGGACCAGTGCCGGCTTTCCGCCTATGATGGCGACCAGATCGTTGCGGAGAAGGCGTGGAAGCATTTCACGGCATCGCTCGGCTTCGAATCGGTTGGGGTCATGGCGGTCAGCGTCCAAGAATGCCAAGTCAACGAACTTCCAGCGACCCCCGATCCGAAGCCGTTCCCCGAACATGTGGCAATCGATTTCACCGGGCTGGGTGAGAACCAAATCAAGAAGAAGAGCAAGCTTCTCAAGGCTGCTGCTGAAGTACGCGGTTGGCAGTATCAAGCCGAGAACGACGTGTGACCACGATCATGGCTTGGCACCGCTGGCCGGTTCGGCATCTACGGCGAAATGCTGAACCAATCCCGCCAACGTCGTAGAAGAAAAAGGGTCATAAGCCTTTGTTCCCTGATTGCCGCAGATATGGCCGCATTTATGCTACGACGGGCGAAAATGGCTTATGACCCTTTTAGTTCCTTCACAGTGGAACACAACAGGTGAAATCCTGGACATGTCTACTGGGATAAGCCCGGACATTACAACTTGGGTATGACAGCGGGAAGTTGTCGGCGCGGCCGATGCGTCAACGATCCTTTTGCATGAGTTTGAGCGCCCGCAGCACATCGGAGGCGCTTTGAATGGCTGGATGGGCTGGGTCGGCGGGCTTGAGGATGCTTTGGGTCAAACGCCGCAGGGCCCGCGCCTGATCCGATTGCGGATCAAATTCAATCAACCCCGCCAGGTCGGGATTGTCGTGGGGCCGATTGAACTGCAGGGCCAGGTAAAACAGGTCCACGCTCTTATCCACTTTGCCGCGGCTACGGCGAAAATGCTCGGCCGTTACGTGGCCGCTGCGGGTCATCTTATCGAGCATGCGCTGAATCTGACTGGTTCGCATCAACTCGCCAAAGAGCGTGGCCAGCAGCGGGTTTTGGCTGATATCCTCATCACCGCGCACCGCCGAGCCAAAATCGACAAATCCCACCGCGCCGTCGCTGATAACGAAATTATCCAAACGCAAATCCAGGTGAATCACGTCCGCCCGCTCGTGGACCATGCGCAGCAAATCCGCGCTTTGCAGCGCGAAGTCCAGTTGCGACAAAGGCGTCCCACCGTTGCGCAGCCAGTTCATTCGCAGCGTGCGCACAAAGCCCCGGATATCCTTTTCGATCCCCAGCACCCGCGGCACGCGCCGCCCATAGGCGGCCGGCAAATGCTGCTGCAGGATCATCAAAATGGCCGCTTCGCGGGTTAAAAAGGTGGGGAAAATCTTTTCGGTGAATTTGCGGGCCCGCTTCAGCAGCATCTCCCGCGGCAGCTCCGGCCAGCGCCGCTCCAGCCGCCGACTCACCATCTCCAGCGACGGCACGCGCTTGCACACGTGATATTCCCCGCCGCTTCCCAGTTCCAGCTCAACTTGATAGGTAAAGCGATCGGTGAACGAGCCGGGCGCAATCAGTTGGAGTTTGCGGGCCAGGAAATACCAGCCGTGGCGCCCGCGAAAAGGCCACGCGGACCAGCCGCCAGCCAGAGGCGTCGGAACCTGTTCGATGGCAAATCCCGACCGGGTGAAATTCTCCGCCGCGCGCTGCAGCGGCCCGGCGTCAGGCCCGGCCACCACCGCCACGCCGCCCCAGCGCAGGCGGTCAAACAATTGCGCTGGCGCCACGCCGACGTCTGCGGTCCAAAGCAAAAAATCGTGCAGATCGTCGCCGCCCAGGGGCACTTGGCCGCGGCGACGGTATTCCTCCATCGGTTCCAGCACCCGCCGCAAGACGCGCTGCGACAGCGCCGCCGGATCGGTCTTGCCAGAAAGTGCCGAAAACCATTTGAGCATCGCTTATGTGGATTATAGCCGCAATCAGCGACCGTCTGTAGTCCGTGATACGGGCGGAGGACCGCCAATTGGATTGTTGAATGTTGATTGTGGAATGTTGATCGTGGCATGGGCACTTTTCCACAATCGACAATCCACAATCCACATTCACTGTTGCTACTGCAACTGATCATTGACTACAAGCCATTGCCCCGTTGACCATGACCCTTTACCGCCATTGAGATTTCGCACCCGCCCCGGCGTCGCTATAATCTGCCCATGCGCCTGGCGAAAATGATTTTGATTTGCGGCACGGCATTTCTCAGCGGATGCGTACAGCGCACGCTGAGCATTCAAACCGATCCGCCGGGCGCGCTGGTGTGGCTCAATGGCCGGGAGATCGGCCGCACGCCGCTGGAGCGCTCTTTCACCTGGTACGGCAAATACGAGCTGGAAATCCGCCGCCAGGGCCGCCAGACGCTCAAAAGCACTTTGCCGGTCAAAGCGCCCTGGTGGCAATGGGTGCCCTTTGATCTGTTTGCCGAATTGCTGCCCCTGCACGATCGCCAGAATTTTCACTTTGACTTGCCGCCGGCTTCCACCGGGCCGACCGACCCGGCGGCCATGCTCCGCCGCGCCGCCGAATTGCGCGAGCAATTGCCTTCTTCACAACCGTAAGATTCTCCCGCGGTCATTTATTCATAATCCAGCAAACGACTGCGTGCTTGGCAGCGGCGGCACTGGGCCAAAGTCATTGGTTTTGCGTTCAATACAAGCATTAAAAAAGCCGCCGACAGGTCATGTCGGCGGCTGGTGCTATTGGCTGGTCGTACAGCTTACACTTCGATAGCGCCGATGCTGATGTCGCCGGTGCGGGCTTTGCCGTTGTAGTCGGCGAAGATGCCCGCCAGCTTCATGCCGCCGGCGCGGGCGATGCCGCTGGGGGTCATCGAGCCGTCCACGCTGACCTGCTCGAAGTAGTCGGTGCCGACCGGAGCATAGCTGTTCCAGGTCTGCTGACTCTTCTTGGCGTTCAGGTCATACCACCAGCTCGACACGTAATTGGCGTTTTGCACGCTCACCGCGCTCATCGCCCAATCGTTGTTGCTGATCAGCCGGAAGCTGGACAGGTCGCCGTCGGTGGAGGCCAAGCCCAGTCCCCATTGGTTGAAATTGGGGGCGATGAACAGATTGTTCATCACCGTCAGGCTGTTGGCCTTGCCGTCCAGTCGCAGGAATTCGCCGTTGATGGCGTTATTGACAACCGTATTGTTCGCCACGGTGAGATTGACCACCGTGCGGTTGAAGTACTGATCGTAACCGTCCACCCAGATGGCGTCGTTGCCGTCGCGGCGGATGATGTTATTACGCATCATGGCGTTTTGCGTGCCATGCTTGATCTGCAATTCGCTGCCAGCCTCAAATTTGTTGGACTCATAAACCGCCCAGGTCAGCCGCTCCTGCTGTTCGGCCGCGGTGGGCGAGGTTCCCGAACCCATTGGGCCGACGCGCACGGTTCCCTTTTGGAAATTGTTGTGGGCCACGTAGGCGTACTGGCCGTTCATGAGCCACAAGCTGGCCTTCTGGGTTCCAGCGATCTGGCCGGGGTGGCTGCCGTCCTGCGTGGCGTTGATGAAGGTGTTGTAGGCCACCAGGGTGTGGTCCACGACCCCGCGCATGTCATGCTCGTAGTAGCTGCCGGCGTCATAGTTGCCCAGCACCACTTGATCCGAGCCATAGAGCCACACCATATACGCGCCCAGGCCGTTGGGAGCGGTATTGTCCTGCACCAGCACTCCCTTGCCCTGGTTGGCGACGCCCAGGTAGATATTGAGGAAGGTGCTGTTACGGATGGTCATGTTGGTGGCCGCGGCGGTAACACCGTTGCTCTTTTGCTGGTACTGCATGGGCAGTGTGGAATCAAACGTCAGATTCTCCAGCATGATGTCGTGCTGCGTGGTGGAGCGCACATCGGAACAGATGATCGGGCTGGTGTCGGTGTTGGTGGAGATCAGCCGGGGATTGTCCCCTGTGCCATAAGCTCCCACCACCACATCCGAATCATTGATGTACCAGGTGCCGCTTAGATAAAAGCTCTGGCCGCGTTTCAGCAGCACGCGGGTGTTGTCGCTGACCATCCCAGCGGCACGGGCCACGGAACGAACGGCCGCCGACGGGCTGGAACCGTCGCTGGCGTCATTGCCGGCAGCGGAGTCAACGTATATTACGCGGCGATTGTCCGGCGTGATATTCACTTTTCGGCTCAGCGTGGTGGCCCGGCCACCTTCATTGGTAACGCGGAGGGTAATCGTGTAGGTGCCGGCCTGGGTGTAAACGTGGGCGGCATTAAAGCCCATCAAATTGTTATAGCGCCCGGAAGGATCGCCAAAATCCCAGACATATTGCGCCGTCAGCGGCGTGCCCAGACCCAGCTTGCTGTCGGTGGCCGACACGTGAATGGTCCGATCCGCCGGGCCGTCGATGCCAATCATGGTGATGATCGGCTGGGGCGCGGGCACGGAACTATCGTACACCGGCGGGGGCGTCGGCGTGGGAGTCGGTGCTGGAGTGGGCTTGGGAGTCGGTGCCGGGGTGGGCGTCGGTTTGGGTGTGGGAGCGGGAGCCGGAGTCGGCGTAGGCTTAGGAGCCGGTGCCGGAGTCGGCGTGGGCTTAGGAGTCGGAGCAGGTGCCGGCGTAGGCTTGGGAGCCGGAGTCGGAGTCGGGGTTGGCTTGGGAGCCGGAGCCGGGGTTGGCGTCGGCTTGGGAGCAGGTGCCGGTGTCGGCGTCGGCTTGGGCGTCGGAGCCGGGGTCGGTGTGGGCTTGGGAGTGGGAGTCGGGGTTGGAGTAGGCTTGGGGGCGACATAGGCGCGGATCACGTTGCCGCCGGTGCCCCCATCGAGCTTGTCAGCGCCATTGCCGCCAACCAGCGTGTCGTTACCCACTTGACCAAAGACCATCGAACCGCCGATTCCGGCGGTGAGGTAGTCGTTGCCGGCCCCGCCGTAGAGCGTGTCGTGGCCGCCGTTGCCCTGGATCACATCGTTGCCGCCACCGGCTTGCACATAGGCCGGCATGGTCAGCTTGGAATCCAGAATAATATTGTCATTGGCGTTGCCGCCAAACGCACGGATCGTCTGGACCTGGCTGAGCGGCACGGTGCGCACCACGTCATTGACCCTGGCCTGCACCGACTTGCCGTCGGCGTTGAGTTTCACATTGATGTTATTCGCACTGGAGGGATTGCCGACCAGCAGCAGCACCGAACGATCGAAGATCACCGCCGAGAGCAGCCGACGGTCTTCCAGCGCTTCGGGTATCGCCCTGACAGTGGCGGCACCAAGGCCGCTTTGATCGAATGCCGCATCCGCGGCCCCGGAGAGTTTTTGCTTTAATTGGGCAAGGCGGCTTTTGCCAAATTGCATGGAGTGGCGCATCAGATTGAAAGTCTGGGTGCGGATTTCACTGGACAGATTGCGTCGAGCCATTACAGATCCTTTGGGTAAAAACGGGGTTAAACACGTAGGCGGTAAGCCTAAAACAACCGGCGAAACCAGCCCTTGGTTTCACTCTATGACCTCTGGGAAACTCATCGGCGAAACCAACCCTCGGTTTCACCCTCCATCTTGGATTAAATGGAATAAGAGGAAAATACGACCGTGGCAAGGCACTTGATTCAAAAAAATAAAATTTTTTTTCGGCGCGTTTATAAGATGACCTTAGATGCGCCTGGAGCGAGCCATAGGGGAAATGGCAAAATATAGGCGTTTTCAGCGAAAAACTTATTATATGCTTATTAGTTGGCTATAGAGTAACTATGATAGATGTGGGGTTCATATAATATACGCATTATTCAATTATATGAATTTACTTGGCGACCTTGGCTGGTAATTCAGAGCTTTGCGCTAGGTTCGAGGGCTTGTCCTGGTCTTGCACGCCGTCTGTTTCGGCCGCTTGGCCGGCCCGGTAGCTGCCGCGTAAAACGAATACCCCGCCGGTCAGATTCCACAAAATCTGCACCACGCGAATCGCCATGGTCAAGGCAAACGCCTGGCTCACCGTCGCGCCCTGTTTTTCCGTGAGTTTAATGGCGAAAAATTCCATCACCCCGGCCCCTTGCGGACTGATGGGGATCGCTCCCACCAGCACCGTTACCGGAACCACCACAAAGTAGTAGCCGCTGGAAAGCGGCAACCCCAGGGCGCGCCCGGCCAACAGCGCGCTGAGGACCACCGTAATATGCACCGGAAAAGTTACCATCAGCGCCCAAAGCATCAACCCCGGCCGCTGGCGGTAAATGGCCATGACCACCATGGCGTTTTGCACCTGCTTTTGCATGGGCAAACGCGCCAGCAGCACATCGAGTTTCAGCAGCCGCCGCAAGGTGGGATTGAAAAATACCGCCAGCGCTGCGCCCAGGCCCAGCAGCAGCAAGCCCGATCCGATCGCCACGCGCAAACACGCCCGCGCCGTGGGGTCGTTGTGGGAGTGGCTTAGCGCGTAATACGTTGCCGCCGCCGCCCCGCCCATGATGATCAACGCCACCAAACCGATTACCCGGTCGATGATCACGCTCAATACCGCCCGGGTGCGGTGGGTGGTATGCCGCGCCGCGTAATAGGCTTTGAGTACATCGCCCCCGGTGGAGCCGGCGGGAATGAAGGTATTGTAAAACGCCCCCACCATGTTGAGCACAAAGGTTTTGCCCAGCGTCAGCGGAATCTCCAGCGCCAATAAAAGCTTGTGCCAGCGCACCGAGGTGAGAATAAACGTGATGGGAAAGATCAGCACCGCCAGCCACAAAAGCCGCCGATCGGCGCGGGAGACCATGGTCAAAAGCCCCACCTCCACGCGCGGATGCGGCACGCGCAGCTCATAGCCGCCTTTGACCTGTCGCGGCGTGATCCAGTGGCCCGGCGAGCTTGCGTCCGGGGCCACCAGCAGGCGCATGACCCGCGGATTGCGATTGATGTCACCGTCCAGTTGCACGCCCAGCACATCAACGCTCTTGGCGGTTTCGGCCAGCGCGACCGTCTTGCGATCCGGCTCATTGAGTATCCATTGGCGCTCCACGGGCACGACATGTCCGCGCCGATCCACCACCTGGTAGACCAGCGAATCCTCGCCGGCTTCGGCCGCCAGCGCCATCCCGCCGGGCACCGGACGCATGGTTGTCGGGTCCAGCACCGCCACGCGGTCGCGCAAGGTCATGTTGGCCAGCACCCACCAGATGCCGCCAACGGCGATCCCCCAGCGCAGGCCAAAGCGAATGCTTTTCTTCCATGAAATCGTCATGCGTGCGGCCACTGGCAAACTCGACACCCCCCCAACGCAACGATTCTGCCTCACCGCCAGCGTCTGTCAAGCAAAGGCCAGCCGGCTTGATGATTGCACTGTCGCGCATCCGCCCGCGTCCGGCTTGGCCATGTATTGCTTGCAGGCGCCCCCGACGCCGCAGGCGTGAACGCTCCGACGTCGTGCCGCGTAACCATCGCACTTGTGTGGTGTTGGGCAAAGCCCCAGGGCAATCGCAGGTGGAGGATATGAGCTTGCCCACGAATGGTGGGCAAGCTCAGGGCCCATAACCGCCAAATGCGATTGCCCTGCTCTGCCCTTGCCTTTTGCCCGCTGTTACTTTTGCCAACCGCGGGGTATCCTATCCTTTGTACGGGGTGCGTGTCTGAAGCGTTGTGTCTACAAGGGAGTTGGCTGTGAAACCAAACGTTGCCCTTTGGGGTTTGCTCGCGCTGGGATTGCTGGTGGCCAGTGGTTGTCATGACAATACCCCGCCGCCGGAGCGGGCGGCGGTGCCCGCCGCCGGCGATCCGCTTGCCACCATGCGGCCCGAACCGATGCGGCCGCTGCCGGACCAGGCGCGCGATGATCTGTCGCGCGTGCCACTGCCGTTTGATGATGTGCCGCTGGTCAATCAGCGTCCGCCGGAAGAGCGGTCGTTTGTTGAAGCCTATCAGCGGGTCGGCCGGCCTAAAATCGCCGTTTTTGTCAATCGCACGCTGGAAGGCAATATTCTGCCGGTCAATCCCCCGCGGCCTCTGGCCAGCGTTGAATACACCCGCGGCAGCAACGCCCCGGTGGACATCGAACGCAAAACCAGCGGCCAGACCGATTCGCGCTGGAGTTCTTCCCACTCCGAATCCTCCGACCGCTTCAGCACCACCGGCCCGGCCGAGTACCGCGAAACCCTCGAGGTCTATCTCCAGCCCGGCGAATACGATGATGCGTGGGCGAAGAGCTTGGATTATCAGGCGATGGAAAACATTCTCACCGACTGGCTCAGCGCCAGCGGGCAGGTAACGGTGATGTCGCCGCTATTGGTCCGCCAGCGTTTGACCGATCAACAGGTAGCCGAGCTGCAAAGCGGCCGCCCGCAGGTGATGAGCCAGTTGGCCCAGCAGTTGGATGCCGATGTATTGGTGCAGGTGCAAGCCCATCCCACGCGCCAGACCCGCGAAGGCCTGACCGTGCGCCTGGTGGCCGAGGCGATCAACATTCGCGGCGGCCAGAGCATCGGGCGGGCGGTGGTGGATGTGCCCCCGCCCCTGGAAAAAGTGCAATTGAATAAATACACGCGCTTTGTGGCCCGGAAACTGATGGATGGCATGATCGGCGCGTGGATGGCCCCCCCGCCGGAGCCGCGGTCGGCAGCGCCGGATCGGTCGCCGAACCCGGCTTCGCAGCCGGTTGTGCCGGTTATGCCGGTTGTGCCGGTCCAGCCGCCGGCCACGCAGCCGCAAGAATAAGCTTCGATGGCAATAATAAGGAGATGACTATGAAAGCGATGATCGTGCTAACCTCGATGGTCCTGCTGGTCGGCGGCTGCGGCGTCAAAGCCCCTATTCAGCCGCGGCAGGATCCGTATATTCCCTCCCAGGTTCACGTGGGCGAAGAGGATTTGCGAACGCACACCGCCTTCGGCAAACCGGTGCTCAGCCGCGACGGGGCGGGCTTGCTGCATGTGATGATCCCCATCCGGGCCGCGACGGACCTGGAACTGTATATTGACTACCGCGTAACCTTCTTTGATCGTTCCGGGCAGGTTCTCAACCAAACCGGCTGGATGACCAAGACGCTACCTCCCAATGTCTTTGACCAGATCAGCGTCAATTCCATGAGCCCCCAGGCCACCGACTTCCAGGTGGATGTGCGCTATGCCAAGTAAATAGCCGTCCAGCGGCAACCAAGTCGTCAATTGTCACGCCGCCGGGAATTTTTCCCGGCGGCTTTTTTGCGTAGTGATTTTGCAGGTTCCCGATTATTGCCGTAAATGCTTCAGCAGCCGCAGCAATTTTCCGGTATGAACACAAGCCCGTCCGATTTGGCTGATCGGTCCGCTTGGCCGGGCCAGTTTGAATGTAGCGATTGCGCCAAGCATTTAAGCGTGGCGGTGAATCTGTCGCGGCGGCAACTGTCCGATCTGCATCTGGTGCGGGGCGTGCGCGAGATTTTGGCCGTTGTCCGTGGTCCGTTGTCCGTAGTCCGTTGTCCGTGGTGCGTGGTACGTGGTGCGCGGCGCGTGGTGCGTTGTCCGTTGTCCGTAGTGCGCGGTGCGCGGTCCGTGGCGCGTGCTCGGTGGTGCGTTGTCCGTGGCAAAGGCATTCGCCGCGGGCACGGACTTTTTTTGCAGCCCTGCATTATTGATATCCCAATTCCTCCAAGTCCTTTTCGTTCATGCCGAAGTGGTGGCCGATTTCGTGCAGCAGGGTGATGCGGATTTGCCGGGCCAGGTCGGCCTCGCTGTCGCAGATGCTTTCGATGGTTTTTTGGAACAGGTAAATCACATCGGGCATCTGCCCCGAATCCTCCACGCTGCGCTGCGTCAGCGGACGGCCCACGTACAGGCCCAGTACGCGGCCGGCAGTGAGTTTGAAGCGACGCCGCAACGATCGATCCGGCTCGGCCAGCACCTCCACCGGCACCTGCTGAACGAATTGGGCAAATTGCTCCGGCAATTCATCCAATGCCGCTTGCAGCAGTTGGGCGAAACGCTCCTCGGATACCCGGTAGGCCATGGCTATTGATTGTACTTACGCTTAGAGCCGCGAAAACGTTTAATGGGATATTTTGCCGCGTTTTTTCGCATCTTGCCCTTAAAGGCCTTGGCCAGATCGATTTGCTGATCGTGCGCCAGCAACAGCAGCCAGTACAACACATCGGCCAGCTCGTCAGCAAACGCCGCGCGCTGGGCGCGCAAATGTTCCAGCAATTCCTCGCCTTGACGCCACTGGGTCAGTTCCAGCAGTTCCGCCGCCTCCAGCGACAGCGACAGGGCCATGTCCTTGGGATTGTGAAACTGCTTCCAGTCGCGCTGGTCGCGGAAGCGCACGGCCAGGCCGGTCAGTTCAGCAAATTGATCGCATGTCATGTTCCATCTCCCGCAAGGTGGCGTCGATCAAGTGAACAATCTCATGGCTTTTCAGCCCCGCCACGCGCAGCGGCGGACCGTAGCGCACGCGCACCTTGGCCGGGCGGAAAATCAAGCGCCACTTGGACCAGGCGACAAAAGTTCCCTGAATCATCACCGGCACGATGGGCACACCGGCGCGGCGGACGATTAAGGCCACCCCCGGCTGCATGGGCTGCAAATTGCCATCCTCGCTGCGTCCGCCTTCGGGGAAAATTGCCAGCGCGTCCCCACGCTGCAGCCGCGCTATCGCCTCGCGCACTGCCGCGACGTCCCCTTCCCCCTGCCGCACCGGAAAGGCATTGAGTCCGCGCAACAGCGCGCCAAACCAGCGGTTGGAAAACAGTTCCGAGCGGGCGAAAAAACTCAGCGGCCGCTTGATCTGCACCCCCAGCACCACCGGGTCCAGGTAGCTTTGATGATTGGCCACCAGCAGCACGCCGCCGCCACGCGGCACATGCTTGATGCCACTGACGCGCAAATCAAAAAAGACCGTCGCAGTGATGCGGCAGATCATCCGCGCAAAGCGAAACAACTTGGAACCCACCGGAGCATCAATCATGGCATCTCCGCATAGCAATCAAAACGCACCCGGCGGCCCAGCGCCTTCGCATCGCAATCACAGCGCACCCGGAGACCCAGCGCCCTCGCATAGCAATCAAAACGCGCCCGGCGACCCAGCGCCTCCGCATAGCAATCAAAGCGCACCCGGCGGCCCAGCGCCCCTGGCGGGCGCGGACAGGCGTTCATCGTCGTTTTTTCTTTTTGTTGCGGTCCAACTTATCGGTGAATGTCGATTTTTTGAATTTGGGCATCATGCCCCCGGCCATACCGCCCAAGCCGGCCATGCCGCCGCTCATCATCGACTTGATCAGCTTCATCGAGCCGCCCATGGTCCCGCCGCCCACGGCCCGCATCATCGAGCGGGCGGTGTCGAACTGTTTGAGAAACTGGTTGACATGATGCGACTCGACGCCGGCGCCGCGGGCGATGCGCCGCCGCCGGCCGTGGTCAATCAATTCCACGTTCTGGCGTTCTTTATGGGTCATGGAATGATAAATGGCCCGCATGCGGACCATCTGGCCTTCCACCTCGTCGCTGTTTTTGGCCACTTCCTGCGACAGCTCGCGCATGCCGGGGATCATGCTCATGATCTTGCCCATGGAGCCAAGCTTGTTGATCTGGGCCATCTGGGCCATGAAATCATCCAGCGTGAGCGTGCCCTTGAGCATCTTGGCCTGTATGCGCTCGGTCTCATCCTTGTCGAATTTTTCCATCGCGTCGCTGACCAGGCCCACGATGTCGCCCATGCCCAAAATGCGCTGGGCCATTCCTTCGGGTCGAAATTCCTCCAGTCGATCCAGCTTTTCGCCCACGCCCAGGAATTTCACCGGTTTGCCGGTGATGACCTTGGCCGACAAAAGCGCTCCGCCGCGTGTGTCAGAATCAAACTTGGTGAGAATCAACCCGTCCAGTTCGAGTTGTTCGTTAAAGGCCTTGGCGCTGCTGACGGCGTCCTGGCCGCTCATGGCATCCAGCACCAGATAAATCTGGTGGGGATTAAGCTGGCTGTTGATTTCCTGCAACTCGCCCATCAATTCCTCATCGATGTGCAAGCGGCCGGCGGTGTCCAGGATCACCACATCGCGCCCGGTCTTTTTGGCCTCGGCCACCGCGGCCCGGCAGACGGCCACCGCCGCCCCCTTGGGCACCTGCCCATGCTCGGCCACTTTGGAAGCATCCAAATACACCGGCACGCCCACCTGCTCGCCGACGACGCGCAACTGCTCGACGGCCGCCGGACGCTGCAAGTCCGCCGCCGCCAACAGCGGATGCTGGCCTTTGCTCAACAACAGCTTGGCCAACTTGCCGCAGGTGGTGGTTTTGCCCGAACCTTGCAGCCCGCACATCATGATCAGCGTCGGCCCCGGCTGCACCAGGTAAATCCGCGTATCGACCGGGCCCATGAGCTTGACCAGCTCATCATGCACGATCTTGACCATCAGTTGACCCGGCTGAAGGCTTTTGATCACTTCCTGGCCGAGGGCTTTTTCACTGGCCGCGTCGATGAACTGCTTGACTACTTGAAAATGGACATCGGCCTCCAGCAGGGCCGTGCGCACCTCGTCCAACGCCTGGCGGATATTTTCCTCGCTGATCCGTCCGCGTCCCGATAAGGAACGAAAAACCCCGCTCAATTTGTCGGTTAAGCTATCAAACATCGGCCGATCCTGTTAAAACCAGTAAGCCAATCGATTATGCGTATTTTCACGCCCTTGCAAAGTTGAAGTAGCCGACCAGCAGGGCATCAGCGGCACGGGCGGCACCCTTGATGATGGACAAAAGCAGCGCTGTGCGGCGGATAGCGGCTACTGGCGACACCATTGATGATGGGCAAAAGCAACGCTGTGCGGCCGATAGCGGCTACTGGCGGCACCATTGATGATGGGCAAAAACAGCGCTGTGCGGCGGATAGCGGCTACTGGCGGCACCATTGATGATGGGCAAAAGCAGCGCTGTGCGGCCGATAGCGGCTACTGGCGGCACCCTTGATGATGGGCAAAAGCAACGCTGTGCGGCGGATAGCGGCTACTGGCGGCCCGCCGATCCAGCGGAGCAATCGAGCCATGGAAGCATAGCGGGATTCAGTTTCTATCAACCTTGACACTCCCGGTCCATCGGCTAAATTATGCTCTTGCAAGCGTCGCCGCGGCGGCGCGTTTTTTTTCGGCAGTAGCTCAATGGTAGAGCAGTCGGCTGTTAACCGACTGGTTGTAGGTTCGAGTCCTACCTGCCGAGCTTTTTAACCACCGCAACGCCTGCGGTGGTTTTTTTACGCGCGAGAATCGCCGCGCGTAAGGCCGCGTCGGATCGTCGCTTGTGGCAAGGGATTACGAGCGGGTCCGACCGCCCCTCTCGGCCCGCATGTTAACCCGCCAGAGAGGTTCGGGCAGCTCGCGGGGGCAAACTCTCGGACTCTTCCGCACCGAGAGCGGGTCGGGTTAACGGCACCGTTGCGGTCGGTCATTCGGCGAGTGGGCGGTCTTCTCGAACCGCTTGGCGTGGTTAACACCTCCTCCCAGTTAGACAACCCGATTGCCTTCGGGCCGCGAAGGCAACCGGTGCGGAATCTGACCGGCGGAACCTCCAGTCGCGGGCCAATCGGCGAATGAGGCGTGCGCTGCTGGCCTGTCGTGCGTGACCGATCCAACTGGCCAGGCGCGGCCGGACATGCTTCCAGTCAACGACACCGGCGGCATAGGCCTTCCGCATCCAAGCC
>JBBQBE010000082.1:0-14937 GCA_038317225.1 Tepidisphaerales bacterium
GAATTTGTCGCCATTGACAAGTTGCGAAGGTCGGAGAGTGAGCATGAAACAAGCACGTAATCGCTCCACCTCGACCCTATCCAGCGGCGGTTGAGTCCGGCGATCACGCCCGCTGATTTCCTTGGATTTTCACGAGCTCGCCGCGTGCGGCGATGGTTATTTTCCTCGTTGATCGCCCCAGATTTGCGTGTGTAGTCTGGGGCTAAGGCGAAAGCCGGTTTTCATACATTGCTCGGCCATCCATTGCAGTTGGGCCGGATCGGGGTCAATCCCTTCGGCCATCAGCAATACTTCCGATGGCTGGGTATGGCCCAGTTGCTGGAGTAATTGAAAAATTTCCGGCATATCCGCCGGGCTTTGCACCACGAACTTGATCTGCCGGGCCGGGGCCTGCTGGAGCAATTGCCGCATGGCCGGGATATTCAGCCGTAGTCGCTCGTGGGCGGCGGCGTGGCGGCCGGCGGCGCGATGATGCGGCGTGGAATGGCTTAATTTGGGCGACAAGCTCAGCAAGTCCATCGCCAGCGGCACAAAAATCGTTCCCGCCGTCTCCACCGTCAGGTGCAGCGACGCGGCCCGCAGCGCCGCGGCCAGGTCCGCCGCCTCTGGCTGCAAAAGCGGCTCACCGCCGGTCAGCACCACATGGCGGGCCGGATAAGCGCCCACCCGCTGAACGATTTGCTGGACGCTGATATTGCGCCCGCGCGGCGACCAACTGGTGTCCGGCGTGTCGCACCAGACGCAGCGCAAGTTGCAACCGCTGGTGCGTACAAAGACCGACGGCATCCCCGCCAGGACGCCTTCACCTTGAATGGAATAAAAAATCTCGTTAATCCGCATGGGGTCGAATTATAGGAACCTCCGGCAACCAGAGGCCCCGCCGCGTCAGGCTGTTTCCGTACGTTTTTTGAATGCCAGGCCCTCAAAGGTGGCGACGGTCTGCTGATGCTGGTTGCGCACCACCACCTGGTAAGTTGAAGTTTTGCCCGCCTCGGCAATCAGCGTCGCCTCGGCCGTGAGCTGGTCGCCGGCCTTGGTCGCCAGCAGGTAGCTCATGGCCGCGTGCAGCCCCACCTCCACCCCCGGCCGCGAATTGGCGGCGGCGGCGAAGGCCATGTCCGCCAGGGTAAACAACACGCCTCCCTGGCCGATCTTCACCCCATTGAGATGGCGGTCGGTCAACAGGATACGGGTTACGGCGCGGCGGTCGGTCAGTTCGAGAAGTTCCACGCCGATCGACGGTCCAAAGGCGTCATCGCGCACGGGATTGCGATGGGATTGATTCATAGGCAAACAGGATACGGCATCGAGCGGAAAATCCACCATCAGCGCATTACCCATATAACAAAAATGAAAGAGCCGTGCCCACAGGTTTTTTCACAGGTTCAGGCAGCCAGTCATCATGCCAATCGCAAACCGCGTTTTTCCTTCAAAAACCGGGAGATGCAAAAACATGCGGGCACCCCTTAACGTAAAAGGGCCGCCGGTCTTTCGATCGGCGGCCCTAGAGTACTACACAATCAAGTGGGGATTACCACTTGAAGCCAACGCCCACTTGATACACAAATGAGTCGTTGCTGTGGCTCTTGAACGAGTATTCGTATTGAGCCATGCCATACACGAAGGTCGTGCTGTTGACAAAATACTTCACGCCCGCTTCGGGGAAGGCAACGCCGGCACCGGTCCGGTGGCTGCCGTAGGAATAGCCCACGCCAGCTCCGATGAACGGCTGGAATTCGCCCAGATCGAAGTGGTAATCCAGCGCACCGGCGGTGGTTCCACCCCAGAACGTACCGAAATTGTTATCGGCGTAGCTCACGCTCTGGCGAACCAGCACTTCCAATTCCGGGGTCAGGAAATAACCGAGGCTGCCGCCAACACCAAAGGTGCCGGTGGACATACTCTTATTGCTGACACCACTGCCCGAGAGCGTCATTTCCATGTTGCCGGCTTCAAAGCGGGCACTGGCGACGGCGGGTAACAACGACATGCCGAGAATCGGCAGCACGAACATTTTCCGCAACATAATATATCCTCCTTCAAAGGATAATGGGTGACAACCGAAACGAATCGGCTGTTGGGCAAATGCCCCGGGCCATTGCGGGTGGGTGGCCCGTGTGAAGGATAGGAGACACACGTCTCCAACCGCTTCCTTCACAATGATAACTTCATTACCAAGTTTTCAATGTTGATCCACGCTCAAGAGCAGTTGATCAACTCTTACACTATAGGTCCAAAGTCAATTATTGAAAAGGTATAATATCCTATTTCAACAGTCTAACAAGCTGATCCATGATAGCTCGTCGTTCTCTGGCATCGGTTGGTTTGCGAAAAAACCTTTAATTAACATCAATGCGCCCGGCTTATCGGACGCTTTAGCGGACCATGATGCGCTCTCAACCGTTGGGTTGCAAATGGCCAACCATTAATTCACAATTTTTCCTGGCATTTTCTCGTTTGATTGGAACACACTTGTTACACTGGCGAAAGTGGGAGGACTGCGGGAGTTTTGTATGGCCAAAGACCTGGCGATTGTATTGAATAACGGCAGTATCAATTCCGCGGTGGCCGCCACTTTGGCGGCGCAAAAGTATCGCCCCATCCTGCTTTTTGCCGAGGGGGCCGGCGCTTCGCCGCGGGCCAGGGCCGCATATGACCAGCAAGTGGGGCATTTTAAGCCCTATCGGGACATGACCGTCAACATGGCGTTTATCGATGCCTTGCTCAGCGGCAGCGCTCCCCTGCCGCCGGACCCGCGCCAGAAGCCGGACTTGACCTGGCGCTTGCGCCGCATGCTGCCACTGCTGGCGGCCGCCGCCAGCAGCGCCATGCATTTTACGGCATCGGCCATTTATTTGGGATTCAATGTCGGCGGCGAGGCTGATGGGCTGGCCCAGGCGACGGAATTTTTCCAAATTTATGCGGAATTGCTGCAAATCCCCTGCGGAATGCGCGAGGTGGATATTCATAGCCCGCTGTTGGAACTGGAGCCGTGGCAGGTGGTGGACCTAGGCGTGCAGATTTCAGCGCCCTTAGACAAAACCTGGAGCTGCCTGGAACAGATGCCCGAACATTGCGGCGCCTGCCGGGGCTGTCGCACGCGACAAAATGCCTTCACACAAGCGGCAAAGATGGATCCGCTGATGAGCGTAAAATAACAGCCGACCTTTGCAGGACGCAGGATTGAAAATCCCGGAAGATGTGTCGGTCATCGGCCATAACGACTAAGAAGGCCAGTACTACCGCCCGCGCCTGACGTCGGTGGACTTGAAATTGCCGCTGCTGGCGCGACATGCGTTGGAAACATTGATGCTGATGATCGACGAACCAGCGCGGCAGGCCACGTTACGCGGCGGGGTGCAACGCATCGCTTGCGAACTGGCGCTTCACGCCAGCACCGCCAAGGCCAAGCCAATCCAATCCAACGCTGAGAGCCTGTGAATAAATTGATTTTGACCCTCGACATTTGCGTAAAAACGCCACTGTTCTGTCGAAAATCGTGATCCTTTTATAAACTGTAGCTGGTTTTCAAACCTGTACCTTGATCTAATGCGCTTTGCCGGCGACCCATTTGAGGCCGAGGATGCCGACTATGATCAGGGAGATAAACAAGAGACGTAACGCCGAGCGCGATTCGCCAAAAAAGAGCATCCCGGCGATGGCGGTGCCGACGGCACCGATGCCGGTCCAGACCGCATAGCTGGTTCCCAGCGGCAAGGTGCGCATGGCCCGGGCCAGCAATACCACGCTGGCGATCATCACCACCAGCGTCCAGGTTGCGTGCAGCGGGCGGGTAAATCCGGCCGAGAGCTTCAAACCAACCGCCCAACCGATTTCACACAGTCCGGCTAAAAAGAGGATCAACCATGCCATGTCGCCGATGATGAACACAATGCCCCTCGTCCGTCAAGCGACAATTCGCGCCAGTGCCGCAGCCGCGGCTTACTGCCAAGTGCGACTGATCCGCCATAGCGAACACTTTGAGCAGGTGGTGCGTCAAGGGATTTTGACCGCGCGGATGAGTTTGGATGTGATGACGGCGGATTTTAAGGCGATGCTCATTCCCAATGGCCGCTCGGCGGTTTCCATCGTGGAGCATTTGCGGCGCCTGGCCGACAAAGGCGTGGAAATTCGCCTGTTGCACGCCGGCACGCCCAGCGCCGCGGCGTTGCGAGAGTTGGCGCGGGCGCTGCCGGGGAATCTGACGATCCGCCGCTGTCCGCGCTTGCATGCCAAGGCGATTATTGTGGATTGCCAAAGCATGTACCTGGGCAGCGCCAATCTCACCGGCGCGGGCCTGGGCGCTAAAGGCCCAGAGAAGCGCAATTTTGAAATGGGCATCTGGACGCAAGCGACGGAGCTGATTGATCCGGTATTGGAGGAATTTAACACCTTGTGGGAAGGCCGGGCGTGCAAAAACTGTCGGCGCAAAGAGGTATGCCCGGTGCCGCTGGAGGAGCCGGATTTAGCCGGCGACGCGCAGTGAAGCTGAATTGTCGGCCACCCGTTGCACATGGCGCAATTGCCCGCGCAGCTCGGCGGCGCTGATAGGCTGGTGGCCGGCATGGCGCATTTGCACCGCCATAGCACAGGAGGCCAGGAGCGTGGCGACGTGCAACGATGCGCCGGCGGCGCGGGCCAATGTTGCCACCGCCAAGAGCGCATCCTCGCTACCCAGCGCATCAACCTGCGGGCCGTCCAGCCCCGGCAGATATTCCCCGCGCACGCGATGTTCCCACTGGCCGCTTTGCTCATCGCGATGCTGGTCAAAAGCCACCAGGTCGCGTCGGCCCAGCGACACAACCGCCTCGGCGGCACCGGTCATATCCAAGAGCGCGCAGGCCGCGGCATTGAGACTGCTGGACGGGTCGGCCACAGCGCGGCGCAGTCGCCGCTCACTTAAACAAAGTAGATTCGCTTTTTGAAATAACGCCCATTGCCCCTGCTGGGCGGCGCTGTCGGCGGCGACAAATTTTTTCATTGCGGCGGCGACAGTCAAAATCGGCTCGACGCTGCGCGCTGACAGCACGCCGCCATTGCGGTCGGCGAAAATCAGCGCATCACATTGGCGCAATTGCGCCAGGGCGGTTTGCGCTAATGCGTTGGCTCCGGCCACGTCCAGCGGTTCATGCGCGGCTTCATCCAATTCAAACAACTTGCTGGCCTCGGCAAGATAGCGGGTGCGACAAGCGGTTTTGCGCCGCGGCGTGCAATCGGCAAGGATCACGTGCGCCTGGCGCAAACGACGCTGGGCGTCCTGCCCCGCCGAATCGGCTCCAAAGCGGCTCAAAAGCGTAACCTGCGCTCCCAGCGCTGCCAGTTGCGTGGCGATCGCCCCCGCCCCACCATCAAATTCCTGCTGTCGCAGCGGGCGCAGCGAGAGCATCGGGCCATCATCGGCCAGAGCCGCCGCTTCACAGCGCTGATACCGATCCAGCACATAGTCGCCGATCACCATCACTTTTAGCCCGCGACAGCGCTCGATGATCGGTTCCAATTGCCGGGCGTCAATCTGATTGCGACGACAAAAGCGCTCGATCTTATGGCCGCAAAGATAATCATCGCGCTGGAGCGAATGGATCAATTCCGTGGAGGAAAAGACCACCTCGCCGCTGGAGAAAAGCACCTGTCCGCCGTGGCTCATCACCGCTTGCTGCTCGGCCTCAAAACGCGGATCCTGGTTTTTTTCATACTCGCGGCCCTTGATGTAGACATCAGGGCGCACCTGCTGGAGCAACTGAATCGCTGTGGGGTGTTGATTGACATAAACCCGATCGACGCAGGCCAACGCCGCCAGCGATTGAGCGCGCAGGTCTTGGCCGATCAGCGGACGGTCCACGCCTTTGTTGACAAAATCGTCGCCGCTGAGGGAGACCAGCAACAGATCGCCCTGGTTTTTGGCGAATTGAAGATACTGCACATGGCCGGGATGCACGATGTCAAAACAGCCATGACATTGCACGACTTTGCGTCCGGCCGCCGCGGCTTGTTCGCGCCAGGCGAGCAGTTGTTCCAGCGAACAAATTTTGTCGACCGGGTCGGCCAGGACCGGGTCATCTGAATCGCGCATGAAAGCAATATCGACGCGGCGAAGCGGCAAACGTGATTTTTATCGGACGCTAAAGACCGCGGACGACAGCCGAAACAGCGATGCTTGAGCTTGGCACAAACGTTGCTCATCCGCCGACGGATGTCGCAAAATGTCGATACCAACCCGGAGTTATCGGCTCATGAGGCCAAGGTTCGCCGCAGGCGGGCCAGGCGGCGGCGGTTGCCATGGGATATACATTGCTGGTGCCATAGTGCCCAGCGTGTAACGAAAATTTGGATGTTGATTAGCCCATGCAAAATCTACTCTTGCTGGTCGGGCGCTTGCACGCGGTGCATGGCGATAATGCGTTCAAGCTTGAAGGTGCGCTGGGCCTGGCGAAGCTGGCAATGGGCCACCAGCAACAATTGATCGCCGCTGCGGCGGATATGCAGGGGTTGGACGATTCGTTCGGTGCGGTGGCGATTGGCGTCGAGATATTCCATGCGCACCAGCCCGCGCAGGTCCAGCGCTTCCTGCAATTCCAGGGGTAAGGGCGCGGGGGCGGTTTTGCCTTGTGGTAACAGCCCCATCGGGCCGCCTTGGCAAAGCGTGGCGTCGCAGAGCGTGCAGTTAAAACCCTGTTGCGACAGGAGCAATTTTTCCAGCACGGCGGCGGTGGTTTGCGCGTCGGCCAAGGCGCGGTGGGCGACGGCCGGCGGGATGCCCAGACGGCTCGAGAGATTTTGCAGACCGTTGCCGCCGCGGCCGAACTGCCGCCGGGCGAGGCGCAGGGTGTCCAGCACCGGCGGCTGGGCCTGGAGCGATTCGGCCAACGTCGTGCGCAAGACGGCCATTTCCTGATGCAAAAAGGACAGGTCAAAGCGCACATTGTGCCCCACCAGCACGGCCCCGCGCAGCAGTTGCAAGGCCGCGGGCCACTGCTGGGCAAAGGTGGGCTGGCCTTGCACCATCTGCTGGCTGATGCCGGTCAAGGCGGTAACGCCCCAGCCGATGGGGCGCAGCGGATCGATCAATTGCTGATACTCGCCGACGACGCGCCCCCCTTCCAGGCGCACAATTCCCAATTCGATGACGCGATGCCCCCAGGCCGCCGATGCGCCGGTGGTCTCCGTGTCCAGCACGGCGATGGGCATGTCGCATAATCGATCAAGCAGGGAAAAGGGCATGGCTGCACCGGCGGGCGACGGGAAAAGTCGCCGCTCCCGCCGCATATACGCTCAAAGTGTACCGAAGGATCGGCGCTTAAACTTCCGTGCCGATAATATGGGCTTCAAAGACCATTGCGCCGTTGACCAGGCCCTGCACATGGCAGCAGATGCGATGGTGGCGTTCCCACAATTTCTGGCCCAGCAGATACAGCCGGCAACCCGGAGCCACCGGCAGGCGAAATTTGCAGTTTTCCACGCCGCCAAAGCCGATGAAATTTTTCCATCCCTCAAATATGCGGGTGTAGAAGCTGGCCAGTTGCGCCCCGGCCTCGATCATCAGCACGCCCGGCAACAGCGGGCGGCCGGGAATGTGGCCGGCAACCCAAAATTCGTCGGCTTTGACGTCTTTGTAGCCGACGATGCGGCCGGCGGGTTTGTCGGCGTAGACAATGGCGTTGAGGTGTTCCATGTCGCCGCGTTGCGGATTGCTTTGGCGGATCGCCTCCTGGTCGTATAGCACCTGGTCCAAGTCCATATTGGCAATATCAAATACAAGTTGCGGCATGGGCTATCCAATCCGTGAGCAGGCAGGGGAAATATTCCAGCGACAGGCGGCTATTGGGCGGCCTGTTCTTCTTCCTCTTCATCGGGCGGCTCATTTTCGCGCGCTTCCAGCATCAGGGTGCGCATTTGCTGGGCCAGAGCTTTTATTTGCTGCAGCTTTTTGCGAATGCGTGTTCCAGCGGCCTTGTTACCGCCCAAGGCCCGGGGAAGATCGGTATCCAGTTCGGCTACCACTTGTTTAAGCGTCTCATACTGTTGCATAATTCAGCTCCAATCTTAGGCGCGGCCAACTGTATCGGTGGCGCTTTATGCTGTCAATTCAAAACCCAAGGCGGTAAGCTAAATGCTTCTGGAGCGGCTGATGAGTAGCGTCCTATCATACCAGCAGATTCTCGACCATGTGTCAGACGGGGTCTATCTACTCGATGGGCAACGCAAAATACTGTATTGGAACCACGCCGCCGAGCAATTGACCGGATTTACCGCCGAGGAAGTGGTCGGTCGAAGCTGCGGCGACAACATTCTAACGCACGTGGATCAGCAGGGTTGCGGGCTATGCCGGGGCATGTGCCCGGCGGCCCACACGCTGGCCGACGGCAAGCAGCGCAGCGCCGAGGTGTTTCTGCATCACAAGGACGGGCATCGGGTGGCGGTGAAGATTTCCTGTTCGGCCGTGCGCGATGATACCGGCAAGATTATCGCGGTGGCCGAGACCTTTACCGACAACGCGCAAATAGGCGGGGCGCGGGCCACGATCGATCAACTCAAGCGCCAGGCCATGAATGATTTGGAAACGCGCTTGCCCAATCGCAAGTATGCCGAAAGCCGGTTGCAAGCGCGACTGGAGGAGATGCGGCGGTACGGTTGGCAGCTTGGGGTTTTTCTGGCCGAAGTGGACATGCTGGCGGAACTGCAAAAACACGGGGATGCGATCAACGGGCGGGTTTTGCGGATGGTGGGCGGCAGTCTGACCAATGCGACGCGCTCGCTGGATTGCGTGGCCCGCTGGTCGGTGGGTCAGTTCATCGGCATCGTGGCCAATGCGCCAATGGAGCAGTTGCAACAGGTCTGCGAAAGAGCGCGCATGATGGTGCAGACCAGTTATCTGAATGTCCCCGGCGGGCCGCTGCGAGCCACCGTCTCCATCGGGGCCACCGCCAGCGAGCGCGGAGATACCATTGAATCGCTGATGCGCCGGGCCGAGGTGTGCCTGTATCATAGCCGCGGCCAGGGCCGCAACCGGGTTACGCTGCACACACCCGTCAGCGAGTGATGCGCCGCCAATAATACGCTCGTGGGCAGCCGGATGGACTTGTTACACTGCTTACGCCGGTTAGCAGGCAAGGCAATTGCATTTGGCGGGTTATGGGTCTACCGGTGCCGTGGCGGGTATCGCAAAAAAGGCGAAAAAGGAAGCCCCCACCCAACCCTCCCCCACGAGTACGTGGGAGAGGGCATGAAAAAGAAGAGCGCGACCCCACGGGTACGTGGCAGAGGGCATAGGAAAAGAAGAGCGCGACCCCACAAGTGCGTGGCAGAGGACATGAAAAAGAAGAGCGCGACCCCACGAGTGCGTGGCAGAGGGCATAGGAAAAGAAGAGCGCGACCCCACAAATGCGTGGCAGAGGGCAGAAAAAGAAGAGCGCGACCCACTGGTACGTGGCAGAGGGAGTCAAAACCACCCTATGCGATTGCCGCGCGGTAGCGCGGGAGGCGCCGGGTGATTCCATCGTAATTTTTCGACAGCGGGTTATACTGCCGATTGCTATGCACAAGGTCGCCTTCATGAACTATTTCTCACGCACTATTGGCTTGGCACTGGTCGCGGCGCTGCTATTGGCCGGCGGCTGCGCCGCGGCGGGAGGCAAGCTGACGGCTCAGTCGCTGGGTGGACAAAATCGTTGGGTCGGGCAATTTTCCCAGGGGTATGTGCAGCAGTTGGGTGAGGGGGATTACCAGGTGATATTGCTGGACATGACCCCGCCGAGTTTGTCGCAAACCCAGGGAAAGATGATCCAGCCTGTGCGCCAGCGGTTTGTGCGGCAGATGGTGCGGATACACGTGCTATGGAAGCCCAAGATTGGCACCCGCGCCGATTTTCCCGCGGCGACCAATGCCGGGATTGACTGGCTGATTATCAGCGATGATCCAGCCGACACGCAGGCCATTTGCTATAAAGGCGCAGGGTTTGTGACGCTGACGCCCCGCGGGGACAAAGCGGATTTGACGGTTCACCAAGCGACCTTAACGCCGACGGTTGCGCCGGGATCGCTGCATGATCCGCTGGGCCAGTGCCAGGTGAGCGGCAGTGCCCGCTTGCTTGTGGACGAGCGGCGCGTGGCCAGTGCCATGGAGGAGTTGCGGCAATACACCCGGCCCTGCCAATTGGGGGCGCCGGCCCCACAAACGCAGCGTGCGGCCATTGAGTCGGTGGTGCCGACGCCTCGCCCGCCGCGGCCGTAGATTCTCCGCCATCCACTTTCGCACTGGCCGTACTCGGCGGCGTAACATCCCCTGATGCTTCATGGTTCGGATCAATCGCCTGATTCAATGTCGCTGGCTGTTCTGGCCAGCGGGTCCAGCGGCAATTGCGCCATCGTGCGCAGCGGCAAAGCGCTGTTGATGATCGACGCGGGAATCGGCCCGCGGGCGGCGGCCAATCGGCTCAAGCAACTGGGCGGCGATCTGGATCAGCTCAAAGCGATTTGCCTGACGCACCTGGACTGGGACCATTTTTCGCCGCGCTGGGTGAATACCCTGGTTGCGCGTCAGGTGCCGATCTATTGCCACCAGCGGCATGTCGCGGCGCTGGTGCAACGATGCGGTGAGCAAAGCGCCAAGGAAATCGAGCCGCTGGTTCGCACGTTTGACGGGGCGCGGTTTTCGCCTTGGGAGGGTTTATCAGCGGCGCCGGTGCCGCTGGCGCACGACCGTAGCGGCTCGTTTGGATTTTTGCTTCAGGCATCGCGTACGCGCATCGGCTACGCCACGGACCTGGGCCACGTGCCGCCAGGGCTTCTGGAGCGGTTTGCCGATGTGAATATTGTGGCCCTGGAGAGCAACTATGATCCGGCGCTACAACTGGCCAGCGGGCGGCCGCGCAGGCTGATCGAGCGGATCACCGGCGGGCGCGGGCATTTATCCAATCAGCAGGCATTGACTGCGATTGTGCATTGGCTGGATCAATCGGAGCAAACCGGCCGCCGGCCGCCGGAGCATATTGTGCTGCTGCATCGCAGCCGTCAGTGCAATTGCCCGGTTTTACTCAAAGCGCTCTTTGAGCGCGATCCGCGCATCGCGGCGCGACTTACGCTGGCCGAAGCGCATGGGCCAACCCAATGGCTGCACGCCAGCCCGCGCGATTTTGCGCCGCGGCTGGGGCAATTAGAATTGTGGTCTGATATGCCATGACTTTTCCAGGCCCGAGGCTACGCAAATCCGTCGAGATCATGCCGTGCGGCCCAGCAGGTCAAGGGCGGCGCGGGCCACCGGTGTCAAGGGGTAATCGCTGAGCAATTGCCCGGCGGCGGCGGCTTGGACACCCACCAGTTGCGCATGTTCTTTGGCGTCCAGTCCGCGGCGAAGTTGTTCGGTGCTGAGAGTCGTTTGCGCCGCGAAGATCATCTCCGGCTGGCGAATGGATAGATCGCGCACGATGCCCAGACAGCGCAGCGAAGTGATTTGCGAATCGTGCAAACCCAGTTCCTCGGTCAGTTCCCGGCGCATCTCGGCGAAAATGTCCATGGGATCGCGCGGCTCCAAGGCCCCGGCGAAAGGATGGACCCGGTCGGGATAGTAGGCCACGCTGCTGTTGCGTCGTCCCAAAACCAGCTCGCCGTCGCCGCTGGTCAACAGGCAACTCAATCCCAATGGGTTAGCCAAAACCGCTTCGCCCCAGTCGCTTGCCAGTTCGGGATGATGCAGGTTGGTGCCGAGAAAAGTGCGATATTGCGTGCGGCTCAGCGCCAGTTGCAATATGCCATCGCGGGCGCTGAAGCCCTCCAGGCGGCACATCGGCCCATCAAATAAAAAGATGCCCGGCTGGGCGTGGAGCTGGTCCCAGGTGGCGTCGATCAATTGCTCAATTTCAGGAAGCAAGGGACGCGAATTTTCGGTCCAGTGCGCTTCAATCCGGCCGCTGGGCCAATTGCCTTGCAGCATGATGTCGTACGATGCGGGCACATGAGTCATGGGGAGTATGGTAACGCAAAATTCGCCGGCATGCCGCTTTAGGCGGCGGTGGGTCGCGGCAGAACGCTGGCGGAGCGCCGGCGGATGCGCTGCGGATATTTCAGGACGTAGTACGCGCGGAAACGCTGGCCGGTACGGTTGCGCATAAAGTCGCCGAATAGCTCCTTGTGGGTGGGACTGCGGCCCAGTCGGCAACCCAGCAGATATTCCGCATCCTTCAGCCAGCGCACCTGGGCCAGTTCATAGGCTTTTTGTTCGGCGGCGTTGATCGGCACGTACTGGTCAAAGTGGGCCAGGCGAGCCGGGGGGTAGCGATGGATGCGGGCGATCACCAGCGCATCGGCCAGATCCGATAATACGGCCAATTCCGAGCTGGAAAGGACGGTGGCGATATACGCGGCGCGGCGCAGGCCAAAGCTCAGCAGCAAATGATTTTTGACTCCGCCGTCCAGACGATCCAAAGGCCAGTGGCGGGTGGTGGGCGCTGCTTTGACTTCCACTTGGGCATCAACCAGATACTGCATAATCAACTCCGTCTATCGTTTCAGAAATAGCATACGCCGTACCACCGCTATTTGGCTGTACGGCGGCGTCATCATTCATACAATCGACACAATCCCCCCGCCGCCTGAGTCCGCCGGAGGCAATCGAGCGGATTAGCCGGCGCGCACCAGTTCGGCCGGGCCGTCCAGACCATATTTGCGCATCTTTTTGTAAAGCGTGGTGCGGTTAATGCCCAGTTCATCGCTGGTGGCCTGGCGGTTGTAGCCGTTGCGGCCAAGTGCGGCCTGCAAAATGCGCTTTTCCGGCCCTTCGAGCGCTTGTTCCAGAGTCATGGGCTGATCGAACAAATCCGCGGACTGGGCCGGCGGATGCAGCTTGAGCGTGGGCTGAATGGTTTGGGGCAAATCCTCCAGGTCGATCCGGTTATTGCCGCAAAGCACCACGGCGCGTTCGATTGCGTTTTCCAATTCGCGCACATTTCCCGGCCAGGCGTATTGCCGCAACCCCGCCAGGGCCGCGGGGGTCAGGCCAAGGATTTCCCGCTTGCACTCCTTGGCGAAGCGGCGCAAAAACCGTCCGGCCAACAACGCAATATCATCCGCCCGGCGGCGCAAAGGCGGCAGATCGATACGCACGACATTGATCCGGTAGTACAAATCCTGGCGGAATTTACCGGTTTTGACCCATTGGGCCAAATCGACATTGGCCGCGACGATGAAACGCACATCCACATCGCGCGTTTGCGTACTGCCGACCGGCTCAAATTGCCGCTCCTGCAACACCCGTAGCAATTTAACCTGCATCGCAGGTGTGGCGCTGTTGATCTCATCGAGAAAAATGGTGCCGCCGTCGGCGGCGAAAAACCGCCCCGGGCGATCGGCGGTAGCGCCGGTGAACGCGCCTTTGACGTGCCCGAACAATTCGGTTTCCAACAGCGATTCGGGCAGCGCTCCGCAGGAGACTTCCACAAACGGCTTATCGCGGCGCTCGGAGCGATGATGAATGGCCTTGGCAAGCAGGGATTTGCCGGTGCCGCTTTCGCCGCAGAGCATGACGGTGGCGCGGCTTGCCGCCACGGCCTCGGCCAATTCAAAAACACGCATCATGCCCGGATCGCGACCCACCAGGCGATCGAGGCCCAGGCTTTGTTCCAGTTGATTTTTAAGCGACTGGTTTTCAAAAACCAGAGCCTGTTGTCGCAGGGCCTTGTGAACCACCAGACGGATTTCCTCATCGACGATGGGCTTGACCAGGTAATCAAAAGCCCCAGCCCGCGTGGCGGCGACGGCCTGGGCAATCGAACCATAGCCGGTTAAGGCCACCAGCAGCACCTGCGGATGCGAGCGGCGCAACTGGCTGATCCAGTCCAGGGGCTTGATGCCGGGCAAATTGATGTCCGCCAGCAGCAATTGCGCTGAGCCGCGGTCCAATAACGCAATGGCTTGTGGCGCGGTGGAGGCAGTGTCCACCGTAAAACCTTGGCGCGACAGAAATTGCGACAGGGATTGCAATAGGATGCGATCCTCGTCGAGTATGACAATATTTCCCGTCTGGTTTTGCTCCATATTGCGTCAAACTCACCCAATAGCAAAATTCGTTGTCTATATTCCCCATCGACCAGAAAGGGCCATGAGCGTAAAACAGCAACGGGTTTGCTGGAGGGTTTTTTCCGCTGGCAGGCCGCTTGCTATGCAAAGTGTGCCGGCGGACAGTGGAGCATTGAGGGGGCTAAGATGAAAAGAGCGAAGGAACAATGACTGATATATTAGAATACTTGAAATATCCCCAGTGGCGGCGGCAGCAGCGCTGGCGCAAGGCCATTTGGGCAACGATGTCGCGGATGGGGTTGACCGGCGTACACGCCCTGCCGCTGCATCGGCGCTGGGTGGAGATTCACCGCCGGCCCATGCCTTTTGCCAAGGTGGACCCGGCGTATCATGGGATGAAGATCGCGCAGATTTCCGACCTGCATTTTTCGCCGGTGGTGTGGCGGCGCTACCTGGTGCAGTATCTTCAATGGATTAACGAGCTGAATCCCGATTTGGTGGTGGTAACCGGAGATTTAATCACCGGCGGCTACCGCTATGCGCCGCGCATCGCAAGCATACTGTCGCATCTGAAAGCGCCGCTGGGGGTGATTTGCACACTGGGCAATCATGATTACAGCATGTACGGCAAGAAATTTTCCCAAGAGGGAGATCGCCGGGCGGATCATTTGGAAAAGAGCCTCAAGGCCCATGGGCTGATCGTGTTGCGCAACCAGGTACACCAGGTCAAAGCCAAAGGCGCCAAAACGCCCTTGACGATTGTGGGTCTGGACGATCCCTGGAGCGGCCACGGCGACCCCAAGCACGCTTTTGCGCGCGTGGCGGCTGACCAGACTGTGTTATGCCTCAATCACAATCCGGCGGATTGCCTGGACCTGATGCAATATCCGTGGCAGTGGATGCTCAGCGGGCACACGCACGGGCGGCAATT
>JBBQBE010000083.1:0-14507 GCA_038317225.1 Tepidisphaerales bacterium
GGCGATGAGGCCATTGAGCGGTGGCGGATGGGCGGACTGGCGGGGCTGCGTTGCTGGATTGAAACCGCAAAGCAAACTTCAACTGTCGCCAGCGGCCCAGCCACGCCGGGGCATGGCGGGCCGATTGAAAGCGCGGCCGATTCGTCCGCTACGGGCGATACTATGACGGAGCCTGAGCCATTATGACTCCATCGATTTGGCAATTGACAATGCTTACGGCGGCCATGGTGCTGCTGGGGGCGGGGGTGATGGCAACGCTGCCGTCGTGGGGGCCGATGACGCGCCGCCGGCGGCTGACTTCATGTTTGCTATATTACGCGGGGGGGATGGGGCTGGCGGGTGTGCTGCTGATTCACTCGCGGGCGCGCTGGATGCTGAGCGGTTCATGGTTGCCGATGGAGGACAATTTCGACGCGATTATCTGGTTGTCGCTGCTGTTATTAGGGTTTGTGGCATACGTGCAGCATGTGCGGCCCATCGGGGGTCTGGAATGGTTTTTGATTCCACTGGTGCTGGGGCTGCTGGGAGCGGCGATGATTTTCGGGCCGGCGCGGCCGCATGATTATGTGCGCACGACCTGGTCGATGGTGCATCGGGGTGCATCGTTCTTAGGAGCGGCATCATTCGCGGTGGCGGCGACGGCGGGGGGGATGTATCTGCTGGCACACTTTCGGCTGAAGCGCAAGCGCCTGCCGGCACACAGTCCGCTGGCGAGTCTGGAACGCTTGGAAAACGTCTGTCGTCATGCCAGCATTTTGGGTTTTGCGCTCTTGAGCGTGGGCTTGGTCAGCGGGGTGATTCGGCTGCTGGATCGCGGGGGGGCGACTTCACTTGGCGCGCGCTGGTTCTACTCACCGAAGATATGGCTGTCGGTGGGGGTGTGGGTGGTTTTTGCGCTACTATTGCACCCGCCTTTGCTGCCGCGTCTGCGCGGGCCGCGGGCGGCGATGCTCAGCCTTTTGGGTTTTGCGCTGATGCTGGCATTGCTGCTGGCCATGGAATTCATGCCGGGAGGTGCCCGGTGATGCAGCGGCTGATGCTGATTGGACTGAATCACACCTCCGCGCCGCTGGCGGTGCGTGAGCGTTTGGCCTTTTCAGCCGAAGCCCGCCTGGAGGCAATCCGATCGTTGCAAAGCCGTTTCCCCGGTACTGAAATTGTGCTGCTGAGCACTTGCAACCGCGTAGAGTTCTATATCGCCCGGCCCTTGCATGGCCAGCCGCGGCGGGAGCAGATTATTGAATTTCTAGTGGATAGCCGTGGATTATCGTCCGAGAGTTTCGCGCCGCATTTGTATCACTTGGCCAATCGCCAGGTGGTGGAACATCTGTTTTGCGTGGCCGCGTCGCTGGATTCGATGATCGTGGGCGAAAGCCAGATTCTCGGCCAGGTTCGCCAGGCCTATGAAGCGGCGGCGCAAGTCGGCGGTCCTGGCGCGCTGCTGCATCCGCTATTTCAGCGCGCGGTCGCGGTGGGCAAGCAGGTACTGGGGCAAACCCCCCTGGGGGAAGGGCGGCTGAGCGTGGCCAGCGTCGCGGTGCAATACGCGAGGGGCATATTCGATTCATTTGAGGATAAAACCATTTTGTGCATCGGCGCGGGGAAGATGGCCGCCGTGGCGCTGCGGCATTTTGCCGACCTGCATCCCAAGCGGCTGCTGGTGGCCAACCGCGACCTGTGCAAAGCCGCGGCGCTGGTGGAGCAATGCGGCGGGACGGCTCTTTCGCTGGAGCAACTGGATAGCTGCCTGGCCGAGGCGGACATCGTGATTTCCAGCACCGGCTCGCCGGTGCCGGTGATTGTCGCCGAGCGCTTCGAGCAAGTGGCGCGGCAAAGGCAATACCGCCCGATATTTATGATCGACATCGCCATGCCGCGGGACATCGAGCCGGCGGTTGGAGATATTCAAGGCGTATACCTTTACAACCTGGACGATTTGCAGCAGGTGGTCGCCCGGACGCGCAGCGTGCGCGGCGAAGCGGTGGCGGGAGCAAGGGCGCTGGTCATGTCGCAAATTGAACAATTTGTGCAGTGGAACCAGACCCGCCAGCTTGGCCCGATGATCGAGCAGCTTTATCAGCGCTGCCACGATTTGGCCGCGACGGAGGTGCGGCGATTGCAGGGCAAGCTGCCGCACTTGCAAGCGTCCGAGCGTGAACAGCTTGACGACTTGGCCCGGCGAATCGTCAACAAAGTTTTGCATCATCCGGTCAAAACGCTTCGGGACGCCCACGATCAGCAGCTTCAAGCCACACCCTATCTCAATGCCCTGGCTCATTTGTTTGATCTGCAATCGCCGCGGCCATCCTCCTTGGAAAATCCGCCAAGCGATCAGGGGAAAGCGTCAGATGAAGCAAAATGATGCAAACAGTTCGCCAGCTTTTTGGCGCAGCGTCGGCGGGGTGGTAACGCTGGGCGCGGCCGGCAGTTTGATGCTGTGCGTGGTGATGGCGGGGGCGATGTGGCCGGTATTGCTGACGCGCGGAGCTACGGAGTTCTTTTGGATCATCATATACGCCCTGGCGGCCCTGGGCTGGGGAGCGCGGCCAATGCATTGGATCGCCGGCAACAGCGGCGGGCGGGCTTTGCGCGCGGTCAGCGCCGCGGCCCTGGGCCTGGGTCTGCTCAGTTTGGCCACACTCGGCCTGGGCCTGATGGGATGGCTGAATGGCCCGGTTGCGTGGTCGCTGATTGCAATTGGGGCGCTCCTGCTGATTTGGGAAATTTGTGCGTTTGCTCAGCCCGACGCGGAGGCGCTGGTCCGCTGGTGGCAAGCAGCGGCGATTCACCGTGTTTGGGGTTTGCTGCTCATGCCGCCGCTGGCTATTGCGGCCACGGGAGGGCTGATCTTGCCGGGCGTGCTATGGGGCGCGGATGATCCGGCGGGGTACGACGTGGTGGAATACCACTTGCAAGTGCCGCGTCAATGGTACGAGCAAAGGCAAATCACGCCGCTGGAGGAAAACGTTTTTTCCTATATGCCGATGAATGCGGAGATGCAGTCGCTTTTGGCGATGCATCTCCGCGGCGGGCCGTGGGCCGCGATGTATATGGCCCAGTATCAACAGTTGCTTTTCTGGCTGCTGACGGCGGCGGCGGTATGGGCAATTTTGCGGGAGCGAACCGCGTCTGGGCCGGCGGCGATTTTTGGGGCCGCGGCGGTGGCGACGCTGCCTTGGACGCCGATGCTGGCATCGGTGGCGTATAACGAAGGGGCAATGCTTTTATGGGGGACGCTGGCCGTGGGGTGGATCGCGCGCAGTATAGGGCCGCGGTATTTGCTGGCGGGCATTTTCGCGGGATTGGCCTGCGGGGCGAAATTGACGGCGCTGCCGCTGATTTTCGTTGGTTTATCGCTGTGGCTTTTATGGCGGGTGCGGCATACGGGCATCCGTCCGCTTATCCTATTTATTGTCGGCACCGGGCTGTTTTTCTCGCCGTGGATGATCCGCAATCAATTATGGGCGGGCAATCCATTTTTCCCCGAAGCGCTCGTGCTGGGCCACGGACATTTTACGCCCGCGCAAGTGCAGCGCTGGCAAGCGGCGCATACGCCCCGAACGGACCAGCGCTCGGTGGCGGGGCGCGCGGGGGCGCTGGTCAAGCAAGTCATTTTCGACTGGCGATTCGGCGGCTGGCCCGTCATTTGGGCTGCGATAGCAATCGCGGCGTGGCGCAAAATGCTCAGCGTTGAACTGTTGCAACTCACCTTGGGGCTGCTGGTGGGGCTGGTGGTGTTCTGGCTTTGCTTTACCCACCTGCAAAGCCGATTTTTTGTGTGGGCAATTCCGCTGGGGGCTATTTTAATTGGCGGCGCGGCCGCGGTTGCCTGGCCCCGATTGACGGGATTGGCGCTGGCGGTGCTGGGATGCATTGGATGGATCCCGCTTATTACCAAAGTTCAAGCCGTTAGTCCTTTGCTGGGGTTGGAAGACCCGTGGGTATTTACCCAGCAGCTATTTGCGCCTGAGGTGGCGGAGGCGTTGCGGAATCAGCCGCCGGTGGCGCTGGTGGGGGAGGCGCGGGCGTTTTGGTTTAGCTGGCCGGCCGGGACGCTGCGCTACCGTACGGTATTTGACGTGCAAAACGAAAAATTTACCGATCCGCTGGATGCATGGTTGGGACAATCGCGGGCCTCCCTACCTGGCAATATGCGCATATTGATCGATCCCGCTGAACTGGCGCGCTTCGCCAGAACCTACCGCCTGGTCCCCGTTCCGCCGCTGGTAGCCCAGCAGCCTTATTTACTGCGCGCCCACTGATTCTTACCGCCACCACCATGCCGCAATGGGAAAAAAGTGGAGCGGCGCATTTTTGTCATCCATTCGGGCCAGAGTATCCGATGATAGATGTATAGTCGCGTGTCCACCTTTGGAGAATATATGATGACCCTGTCGCAAGTGCCCGGTGCAACTTCCCCCTCATGCGACCCCATTTTGGATGAAGCGCGGCTGATGCGGCGTTTTGCCGAAAGCTACCGCAAGAAATTTGCCGGGATGATCGAGGCGCTGAATCACACCGGCGTTTCGCAAACGCAATGTCTGCGTTTGTGCGTGGAAACGGTGGATATGCTTTTGGCCCATCAACAGCGCTTGGCGCAATTGATGGAGTCGATGCACAAGACTGCGCCGCGCCTGCAAGCGGCATAGGTTTTCGCTTGAAGTATTGCTTGTCAATGACCAAGGGCCGCCATCTCCGCGATGGCGGCCCCGGTTATTGCTCTATAGCACCAGTTGGAATTGGAGGCGGGCCATGACCTGGCTGTCGCCGCTGGATTGCTGCAAGTAGCCCAGCGAATCCATGGGAACCGGGCAACCGTCCGGCAGCCAGGAGATATCCGCCGTGAGCTTGGCGCTATGCCCATGAAAATAGTAGTTGGCACCGATGGTATATTCGCTGATAGCATTGCTGACGCGAGCCGCGGCGGCGGTTCCGGGGGCGTTTTCGGCCAGGTGCGTGAAATCGTAGCGGGCGAAAACTTCAAACTTGGGATTCAGCAGGTAGGATGCCTGCAAGAGAAAACCCCAGTCGTAGGGATTCTCGGTTTGGCCGGGAATCACGGTTCCAAACTGGCGGTACATGCCCAGGTAAGCGCCATAGAGCGCCAGGCCGTTGGGGTTTTCATATTGCGCGTCAATGGCGTGGAAAAACACATCGTCGCGTCCGCGCTGGGTCAGATCGCCGCCGGCTCCAAAGACCAGCATCTCTTCGGCGTCGTTCCAAGCGGTAAAGTCGTCGTATTGGCGCCAATCCTTGCCGATGGCCATGTACTCCACACGCTGCGACACGCCCCAGTTGGGCGGATTAACCGCCGCAAACGCGCTGCCGCCGGCATCCTGGAAATTAGTATTGCGCGAAAAGTTGCCGTCGTGAATGGCGGTTTCACTGCGCCAGGGGCCTTGGCCGCCATAGAGCAGGCCCACCCCCTGCACATAGTCGGTTTGCCCGCCGCTGATGAGCTGGTTGACCAATGATACATCGGCGGCCATGAGTTTACGCGTGCTGGTCAACTGCTCATGGGCGACGGGGTCCATGAACTGACCGCCGCGGATGGACCACTGGGGCGCAAAGCGGTAGCGCACCCAAGAGTCTTCCAAAACGGGAGTGCCGCTTTTGCGGTCGGTGCCCCAGAGAAAGAGGTATTGCAGATTAGGGCCGAAAGCGTTGCCGTCAAAGCCCCATTTGGTGCGGCGAAGCTCAAAGCCGCTGTCGGTTTCATCGGCTCCACTGGGCTTGGCGCTGTCGCGGCTGTTGGCCACGGCGCGCAACTGAAAATGCAGCAAAGGCATAAACAAGAAAGAACCATCGGCCGATTGAATACGAAAGCGCCCGCCAGAGTAACCGGCGGTAAACCCTTCCTGGCCCATCAACTGGCTTCGCCGGTCGGCGTCGGCCAGCACCCTGGCGACCGCGGCGTCCACATCGGCGGCCGGGGTTTGCGGCTGGTTAAGCTGGTCCACTCGTTGTTGCAACTGCTGGATACGCTCTTGTAGCAGTTGGCGTGCCTGCGCTTCATCGGCGTGTGCCGGTGTGGAGAAAGTTGCAAGCAGGACAACGGAGGAAATGGCTGAAAGAATCGCGGGATGGGCTAAGCGGGGCATCAATGGCGCTCCAGCAAGCGGACAATAGGTGGTCGCCGCCGCTACATCACGGCGTCGCTGTGTTTTTCGGCCAAATCGGACATTTTTCCGCAATTATTTTAAAGGCGCACTGTAAGCCAAAGAAAAAGGCCGGCGATTCACAGGATGAATCGCCGGCCCAAAGTCAGTTAGTGGTATCAATACATTTATTGACGCTTATCAATTACCTCATAATTCCGGAGTGTCGGGCCGGTGTAGACCTGGCGCGGGCGGGCGATGCGGTTGGTGGATTCGTCATGCTGCTCTTTCCAATGGGCGATCCAGCCGGGCAAGCGTCCGATGGCAAACAGCACGGTAAACATATTCACCGGGATGCCGATGGCCTTCATAATCAGGCCGCTGTAGAAATCGACATTGGGATAGAGCTTGCGGTCCACAAAATAGGGGTCAGCCAAAGCCAGCTCCTCGAGTTTTCGCGCGATGTCCAAAAGCGGATCATGCACGCCGAGGCGGTCCAGCACGCGGTCGGCCGAAGCCTTGAGGATTTTGGCCCGCGGGTCAAAGTTTTTATAAACCCGGTGTCCAAAACCCATGAGTTTAAAGCCGCTGCTTTTGTCCTTGGCCAGGGCCAGGCATTGCTCGGCGGTCAGGCCGCCGCGGTAAATCTGCTCCAGCATTTCCAGCACCGCCACGTTGGCCCCGCCGTGCAATGGCCCCCAGAGGGCGCAGACACCGGCGGCGCAACTGGTGAACAAATTGGCCTTGGAGGAGCCGACGATCCGCACCGTACTGGTTGAGCAATTCTGCTCGTGGTCGGCGTGGAGCATCAGGATCAAGTTCAGCGCGTTTTCCACTTCCTTGTCGGCGATGTACTGCTCATAGGGCTGGGAGAACATCATGTGCAGGAAGTTGGCTACGTACTTGAGCTTGGGATCGGGATGGATAAAGGGCAACCCCAGCGAGCGGCGATAGCTGTAGGCGGCGATGGTGCGCACCTTGGAGATCAGCCGGGCCGCGGCCTCTTCAAAGGCTTCCTCGTCCTGCAAGGACAAAAATTCGGTATGGAAGCAGGAGAGGGTATTGATCATGGCCGAGAGCATGGCCATGGGCGGGGCGTTGACCGGGAAACCCTCAAAATGGTGCTTGAACGCCTCGTGAATCGGAGCGTTTTCCGTTAGACGCTTGCTGAAGCGGGTTAACTCATCGTTCTTGGGCAGCCGTCCAAAGATCAGCATCCACGCCACTTCGATAAACCGGCTTTTCTTTGCCAGTTCCTCAATGGCGTAGCCACGATAGCGCAAAATCCCTTTGTCGCCATCAATAAAAGTAATGCCGCTTTGACAAGCGCCGGTGTTGCCGTAGGCCGGGTCGAGGGTGATGTAGCCAGTTTGATCGCGCAATTTGCTGATGTCCACCGCCATTTCACTTTCGGTTCCCTGGACGATGGGCAGCTCGATTTTCTTATCACCAATAATCAGCGTGGCGGTCTGGGGCATATTTCGCTCCTTATTTACAATTTGCCGCCGCGTATCGGCAGCGTGGAAACTATAGCAGAATTCATGTCGCTACGCACAGGTTCGCTTGACCTATGCACAACGCGGCGATTGTAGGCGCGGCGGCCCCGATCGGATAGCGCCAAAAATTCTTTGCCTCAGAGTCGCGCCTATTGGGCGGGGGGCCGCTGGACAACCCCGGCGGCGCAAGGTAAATCGTAGCCCATGAGCGCATATGAAAAACTCAATCGCGCCAGTTGCGCATTGCTGGTGGTGGATTTGCAGGAGAAATTACTGTCAGCCATGCCGGATACGCCGCAACTGCTTGCCGCCAATGAAAAATTGCTGCGCAGCGCTGCGGTGCTGGGCTTAACGATTCTCGCCACCGAGCAATATCCGGCGGGACTCGGGCCCACCCACCCCTCCATTCGCCAACTGCTCCCGGAAGCTCCGGTGGCCAAAATGCGATTCAGCGCTTTCATTTCTCCGGTGGAGGCGACCTTGCGGCAACAGCGGCGATCGCAAGTGCTGCTTTGCGGCGTGGAGACGCATGTGTGCGTGCAGCAAACGGCCCTGGATCTGCTGGCGGCGGGCATCCAGCCGTGGGTAATCGCCGACGCCGTGCAATCGCGTCGTGGGGAGGATCGGCAAATGGCCCTGAAGCGTATGCGCCAGGCCGGGGCGCTCATCACCACGTGGGAAAGCGCTATATACGAATTGCTTGGGGAAGCGGGGACCGACGAATTTAAGCGGATATTGAAAATCGTCAAATAATCAATTGGCGGAGTTACACCTTGGGATGCGCCGTCCACAACACTTGCACGCCGTTTTCACTGCGCAACTCAAAATCTCCAAAGAAATTTGGGGAAACGGCGTTGACGATTTTCCACAGTTCAATCGCCACGCCGCGAATTTCCTCTTCGGCGTGAATATTGCCGCGAAGACATAGCAAATGCCGCAAGGCCCTGGCGTTGACGGTAACGAATATCTTGGTCTCGGTGGCATTGGGCAAAACCGAGCGGGCGGCCTGGCGGGCCATTTTTCGCCGATCGGTTTTGGGCAAATCGGGATGCTCGCGTTCGATGCGCTGGGCGAGCATGGCGGTTAATTCGATGTAAGTCTTTTGCGCCTGGGCCATCGTGGCGACAAATAGTTTGTGGGCCTCGGGATCGGCGGCGATGGAGGCCGGTTCCACAAATTCGCACTGCGATTCATCCACGTAGCGCTGGCTTAGTTGCGAGTAGCCAAACCCGGCGCGGTGGCGAATCAGTTCATGGGTGAAAGATCGGGATACGCCGGTGATGATGAAATTGTATACCGCGTGTTCCAGCACGCTGCCGTGGCCGACATCAATGATGTTCTTCAAATAGGACTGGTTGCCCCCCGGCCGCGGGCGGGCGAAGGACATGTAGCACATGCGCCCGGCCACTTCGCTGAGCTTCTGGCCGGCGTCGGGGGTATCGGTTGACCAGTCTTTCACCTCGTGGTCAGCTAAAAACTGGGCCAATTGCGGCTCGTCGGTTATTTGTCGGCCCACCAGATAAATCGTGGGCCGGCGGCGAATCTTCACCCCTTGCTCGCAAACCAATGAACTAAAAGAATCGGCGGCGGACATTATGACTCCCTTTGGTCGATAGACTGTACAGTCGGGCGATATTAGCCCCAAGAACGTGAAATACCAACCGGAGCCGACTTATGAAACGTTTTGCCCAGGCATCGCTCAGGCCCACGCAGATGGATAACCAGGAAAGCTGGCGAATTTTCCGCATCATGGCCGAGTTTGTTGAAGGTTTTGAGGTGATGGCCTCGGTCGGTCCGGCGGTGAGCCTATTCGGCTCGGCCCGCACGCGCCCCACCGATCCGTATTATCACGCCGCCGAGCAGACGGCGCGGCTGCTGGCCAAGGCGGGCTTTGGCGTCATCACCGGCGGCGGGCCGGGAATCATGGAAGCGGGCAATAAGGGCTGTTATGAAGCCAAGGGCAAGAGTGTGGGCTTGAATATCACGCTGCCGCAGGAGCAGGAATCCAATAAATATCAGAATATCAGGCTGGATTTTCACTATTTTTACGCCCGCAAAGTGATGTTCGTCAAATACGCCTCGGCCTTTATCTGCTTCCCCGGCGGATATGGCACACTGGACGAATTTTTTGAAACCATGACGCTGGTACAAACCCTGAAAGTGGAAGCCTTTCCGATCATTCTATTTGGGTCGGAATACTGGAACGGGCTGGCCGAGTGGATGAAAAAGCAGCTTACTCCCCATTTTATCGATCAGGAGGATGTAAACATATTTCGCATCGTTGATGATCCACATGAAGCGGTGAAACTGATTAAAAAGGGCGTTAAAACGCACTGGTGGAAGCCGGAGGATGAGAATTTGAACCTGCAATCGGGCAACGGTTCCAACCGGGGCAAGAACCCGCTGGCCGGGGCCAAGGCCGCCAATACCGGGGAAGGCACGCGCTATGGCCGGCGTCCGCAAATCACCCGGCGCGATCACGCCAAGGCGCCGCAAAAGCCCACGCAGTGATGGTCCGAAGGCGACGTAAAGGCCATTCGAGCGGCACCAGGACGGCACGGGCGCGGCGCTGATGCTACAATGCGCCCATGACCACTGTTGAGCAATTGTGTGATTCGGGGCAAATGCATTTGTGCCGCACCGACTACCTTGCGGCCCGGGACGACCTGATGGAGGCCGAGCAACAGGCGTGGGGCCAAAAGAATTGGGATGCCCTGTCTCGGCTCTATTTGCCCTTGCAGGAAACGCGGCGGCAAATTCGCCTGCGCTGCGCGGAGGGAACGGTGTGCCTGGACCTGGTTGCCCAAGGCCCGGATGATAGCATGGACGCCCGCCATGTGATCGAAAATTATCCTCAGGGACAACTGCTGGTGGCGGGGTGGGGCACGCTTGATTCGGCTTTACAGACGCGGCGGGCCGCGGCTGAACATGGGTTGTACATTGAAACATTTCTGGGCGCGGTTTATCCGGCCAGCGGCGGCCGATGCGTGGTGATTGCGCCATGGGAGCGGGCGCTGCCGGCGGTGAAGCAATATTCCATTGTGCAACTCACCGAGATGCTTCCCGATTGCCTGGTGCTTGGAGAAAATGAGTTGCCCGCCGGGCCGCGGCCGGGCAGTGCCCAGACTTTTGCCGCGGTCAGCGACTTGTGGCAACGGCTCCATCAGCCGCTTTTGGATGCCGCCATGCGGCAGGAGGATGCACTGGATCGGGCGGCGGCGTTGCGGCGGGTTTTGCTTGCCGATGAAGCCTGTGAGCTGGCGCATCAATACTTGGCGGATTGCGCCCGCGCATTGCAGCGCCGGAAATAAAAATGTTGCGGTAAAATCGCTATACTCCATTTCATGGCCGAGAACAGTTTTTTTGATCTGCGACGGCGCTTGCATGGCAAAGCCGTAAAAGAGGCCGCCGCGACGCCAGCGCGGGATGCCGCCGCTGACGCGCCGCTTTCCATCACGCAACTAACCCTGCGCATCGAGCAGGCGATAAAAAGCCAGTTCCCCGCGTCATTGTGGGTGCAAGGGGAAACCAGCAATTTCAAAATGCATGGTGGTTCCGGCCATGCGTATTTTACGCTCAAAGATTCCGCGGCCTGCATCGATTGCGTGATGTTTCGCTCCGATGCGGCGCAACTGAAATTCACACCGCACGACGGAATGCAATTGCTGGCCGCGGGCAAGGTGGCAATTTATCCGCAGCGAGGGCGCTACCAGTTTTATGTATCACAATTGCGGCCCCTGGGGCAGGGGGCTTTGGAACTGGCGTTTCGCCAGTTGCATGAGAAATTGCAGGCCGAGGGCTTATTTGCGGCGGGGCGTAAAAAGCCCATCCCCACCTATCCGCGGCGTATTGGCATTATCACCGGCGCGGACACCGCGGCTTTGCAGGACATGCTCAAAGTCCTGGGCCGTTTCCCATGGCTACAGGTATTTTTGCTGGCGGTGCCGGTTCAAGGCCAGGGCGCGGGGGAAAAAATCGCCAAGGCGCTGGCGTATGCCGGGCGCATGAAAGCGGGGCGGGCGGATGTGCTGCTGCTGGGGCGGGGCGGCGGGTCTTTGGAAGACCTTTGGGCATTTAACGAAGAAGTGGTGGCCCGCGCCCTGGCCGCGTGCCCCATACCAATCATCACTGGTATCGGGCATGAAGTGGATGTGTCCATCGCGGATCTGGTGGCCGATTATCACGCCCACACGCCCACCGAGGCGGCGCAGGTCGCGGTGGCGGCATGGAAAAACGTGCCGGGGCAACTGGAAATGTTGCTGGTTCGACTGCGCCGCGCCTTGCGGCAGGCGGCCGCCGATGCGGCGGGGCGTTTAACGGCGATTAGCCGTCATGAACTATTTCGCCGGCCCGGCGATATGGTCAATACCCGCCGCCAATGGCTGGATGATCGCCAACGACAGCTTCGACTGGCGGCGGGTCTGCCGCTGGAGCAGGCGCGTCGCCGACTCGAGCGCTGCGCGGGTCGCCTGGCGGCTTTGCAGCCGCGGGCGCAAATTGCCATGCGCGCCCAGCGGATGGATCATTTGGCGCAGCGGTTGCGACATTTAACCAGCGAATTGGCCGCGCGGCAGAGCGTACGGGTGGAGGCGATGCGGCGGCAACTGGCGGCGCTTAGCCCCCAGGGGGTGTTGCAGCGCGGGTACAGTCTGACACGCCTCAAGCGCACCGGCCAGATTGTCAAAAGCGCCCAGGAAGTTCGCGGCGGCGAATTGCTGGTTACGCAATTGGCCAGCGGACAGGTGCAATCGGTGGCCGATGCGCCGCACCAGCCGCGTTTGTTTGAGTAATGCGCACCATTAAATGTTGGAGAAATGATTATGCGTAAAGTATTTCTCGCCATCGTAATATTGTGTTGCCTGCCTTTCATTGCCAAAGGCCAAACCCATCCCTTCATCGATGGTCCGATGCAATTGTGGATTTATTGTCCGACCAATCTCATGGTGGACGCCAATGTGCAAAAACTGAGACAACTGTGGACCCGCGCCGCGGCGGCGGGATATACGCATGTGCTTTTGGCGGACAGCAAATTCGGTCGTTTGCATGCCGACGGAGCGCTGCCAGCCAAATATTTTGACAATGTGCGGCAGGTTAAGCGCATCGCCGCCGAGTGCGGGCTGACGCTGGTTCCATCGCTGTTTGATGTGGGATATTCCGAGTCGCTGCTGTTTAACGATCCGAATCTGGCCGAGGGATTGCCGGTGAAAGAGGCCGTGTTTGTGGTGCATGACGGCCAAGCCAAACTGGTTGCTGATCCGGCGGCGGCGCTGAAAGCAAAATGGGATTGGAAAGATGACAGCGTGAAAATGCTGGACGATCACACGGCGCAAGTGCGCGACAATCCGGGCAACGCGCGGATGGTGCAAAAGATTACGCTCACGCCGTACCGCTGCTATCACGTTTGGGTGGACATTAAAACCGATCACTACCTGGGTGAGCCGGAAATTAAGGTGCTGGTGGGTAACAAGTCGCTCAATTTCACACAACTGGGCACCGACTCAACGCAAGATTGGAAAACGCACCATATCGTTTTCAACTCCTTGGACAACCCGCAGGCCATGATCTATTTCGGCGTCTGGGGCCAGGCCAAGGGCACACTTATGTGGCGCAACTGGAAACTTCAAGAGTGCGGGCCGGTGAATCTGCTGCGGCGGCCGGGGGCGCCGTTGGTTGTGGAAGGTTATGTGGAGGGGAAGGATTTTGAGCGCGTGGCCGACCCGCTACTGGGAAATATCCAGTGGCCGGGGGATTACAATGTGTGGCACCAGCCTCCGGTGATTAAAACCGGACTGGCGGAGGGGACGCGACTGCGCGTCAGTTGGTATCACACGCTGGTCATTCATCAGGAACAGGTAACCATCTGCCCTTCGGAGCCGGCGAGCATGGAACTGCTGCAACAACAGGCGCGGGCGGTTAAAAAGTATTTTGATACCTCCAATTACCTGATGGCCTTTGATGAAATTCGCATGCTCAACCAGGATGAAAGTTGTCGGTCGCGACACCTGACGGCCGGGCAAATACTGGCCGACGCGGTTCGGCGCTGCGCCGCGTTTCTGCCGCCCGATGCAACGGTCTACGTGTGGAGCGACATGTTTGATCCCCATCACAACGCGCGGGATCAATATTATCTGGTGCGCGGAGATATGGCCGGCAGTTGGGAGGGGCTAAAGTCGCGGATTGTCATTATGAACTGGAATTTTGACAAGCGGGAGCAATCGCTCAAATTCTTCGCCGACCGCGGCCACCGCCAGGTTTTGGCGGGTTTTTATGATGGGCCGATGGAAAACGTGGCCCGCTGGCTGGATTCGGCGGCCAAGGTGGCGGGCGTGCAAGGGATGATGTACACCACCTGGGCCGGTGACTATTCCAAGATTGAGCAGTTTGCCAACAACGTGCGCCAAGCGGAAGTAAGGCTCAAAGCCCGATAAGCCGCGGGGTTACTATGCCGACGCGGATTTTGATTGCGGCAGTGGTCGCCTTGGCGACTTAAATGCCGTGTGCGCGGCATGGTTCTGATGCAGCCGGCGGTTAATCACTCCAGTCGTCGCCCCGTGCGGGCTGGTAGTCCAGAGGGCTGGCCAGTTGCACCAGTCGGCTCCACCAGCGCATCAGTTGTACGCTGATCCACGCCGCGGGCAACAGCAGTAGCAATGCGCCCGCCGCCAGCCACTGGATGTAACCGCCGACAAAGGCGGCGTCGTAGACGATCAACCAAAGCAGGCCCCAGAGCATCAATTTTTCCCCGGTGGTTTTAAGATGTTTGCTGCGCCTGATATTCCATAGGGCAACAGCGGCAAATACCGCCGCCGCGATCGCCGGGTAAATCAGGCCCGCTTCGATACGCAAGCTGTGCCGCCAGTCCAATGCCTCGCCTTGCCACCAGTTTCGCAGCAGCACCACCCCCACCACGCCG
>JBBQBE010000084.1:0-13985 GCA_038317225.1 Tepidisphaerales bacterium
GCTCTGCTCCCGTCGGCGTCATGCGACTGCAAATGGTGTGTCGCATTGGCACTGCGGCAAAGCGCCTGAAACCGCTACATAGCTTAAAAGTTACGGCTCTCCGCGAAAGACGCTGGTAAACATACCTGCCATGTCCTAGAAACCACGTTCTGGGCGAAATATCGCATGTCCGAGCTTGGCAGCTTGGCATCCATCAGCGGGTTCCGCGGAGAGCCAAAGTTACTTAGTCAATTTGCGGTATTTAATCCGATGCGGCTGGTCGGCGTCCAATCCCAGCCGCTGATGGCGCTCGGCCTCGTAGTCGCTGAAATTGCCCGTAAAAAAGCGCACCTGGCTGTCTCCCTCAAACGCCAGAATGTGCGTGGCGATGCGGTCCAGAAACCAGCGATCATGGCTGACCACCACCGCGCAGCCCGCAAAATTTTCCAGCGCCTCTTCCAAGGCCCGCATGATATTCACATCCAAGTCGTTGGTCGGCTCGTCCAACAGCAACACATTGGCTCCGCTTTTGAGCATCCGCGCCAGGTGCACGCGGTTGCGCTCGCCGCCGGACAAGACGCCAAGCTGCTTTTGCTGATCCGTGCCGGCAAACCCAAAGCGCGAGACATACGCCCGGCTGTTGATCTCCACATTGCCCAGTTTTAATTTTTCCTGTCCGCCGCTGATCGCCTGCCAGACGGTTTGTTGATCCTCCAAACCCTGGCGGGATTGCTCCACGTAGGTGAGCTTCACGGTTGAGCCGACGAAAAATTCCCCCGCGTCTGCCGCTTCCTGACCGGTGATGAGCCTGAAAAGCGTGGTTTTGCCCGCGCCGTTGGGGCCGATCACCCCGACGATGCCGTTGGGCGGCAGGGAAAAATTCAGGTCTTCAAAGAGCACGCGCTCGCCGTAGCTTTTGCGCACCTTCACCGCTTCGATCACCTTATCCCCAAGTCGCGGCCCTGGTGGAATGTAGATTTCAATCGACTGCTCCTTCTGTTGGGCATCCTCGGCCAGCATCGCCTCATAGCGGGCCAGTCGCGCTTTGCCCTTGGCCTGGCGGGCCTTGGGGGACTGCCGCACCCATTCCAATTCGCGGCCCAGCGCTTTTTGGCGGTTGGATTCGGCCTTCTCCTCCTGGGCCAGACGGTTTTTCTTTTGCTCCAGCCAGGAGGAATAATTTCCTTTCCACGGAATGCCCTGCCCGCGATCCAGTTCCAGTATCCAGCCGGCGACGTTGTCCAGAAAATAGCGGTCGTGCGTTACCGCGATAACCGTTCCTTCATAGCGGCGAAGATGCTGCTCCAGCCAGGCCACCGATTCGGCATCGAGGTGGTTGGTCGGCTCATCCAAAATAAGAATGTCGGGCTTTTGCAACAGCAGGCGGCACAGTGCCACGCGGCGTTTTTCGCCGCCGCTAAGCGGCTCGACCGGCGCATCGGCCGGCGGACAACGCAAAGCGTCCATCGCCATTTCCAGTTGTTGATCCAAGTCCCACAATCCCTGGTGATCGATCTTTTCCTGCAATTCACCTTGTTCGCTCAGCAGTTCTTCCATCGCCTGCGGGTCTAGATCGGCTTCGCCCAATTGATCGGACACGGCATTGAAACGTTTGACCAGTATGCTCTTTTCCCCCAGGCCTTGCTCAACAATTTGCCCCACGGTCAAGCCCGTCGGCAGATGCGGCTCCTGTTCCAGGAAACCGATGGTGTAGCCTGGTTGCAGGACGATTTTGCCGTCAAATTGCTTGTCCACGCCGGCCAGAATCCTCAGCAGTGAACTTTTCCCGGAACCGTTAAGTCCCAAAACTCCGATCTTGGCCCCATAAAAATAGGAGAGGTAAATGTCCTTCAGCACCACCTTTTTTTCAAAGGCTTTGCCGACACCGATCATCGAGTAAATAATTTTGTTGCCTTCTTGCGCCATAGCCCAGGCACCATATCCGAATCGGCGGCAAATGGGCAGAGCCGGACGACGGCGCTTACCTCAGGCGAATGTTGCTATTGTTCGCTGAACGTCCGCGCAATCGCTCGCTGGCAATGTGGTTGCCAGAGCCGACCTTGGCCTATACGCGGCCGTAAATGTAATCGCTCAAAAATTGGATGGTCGCCTGGTGATCGTGGGCGGTATGGGCATTGATGTCGCCGATGGAAATCATACCGCAAATGCTTCCATCGTTCTGGCGCACCGGGACATGGCGGATGCGGCGCTCGCGCATCAGTGCGGCCACTTCCTCCAGCGAGGCTTCCGGCTGGCAGCACAAAACCCGCTCGGTCATCACCTCGCGCACAGCGGTGTGGCGCGGGTCGCGCTGTTCGGAGACCACACGCCGCAAAACGTCGCGTTCGGTAAAAATGCCCAGCACTTGCTCATCGGCTTTGACCAGTACCGCGCCAATGCGATGGGCGTTCATCACCTGCGTGGCTTCCAGTACGCTCATATCGGGATCAACCGCGTGGATGTGCGGCTCTTTACTGCGCAAAATATCGGCGATGGTCGGCATGGCGACTCTCCACAATCAATGGGTTCGTGCGGCCGCAGATCCGCCGGGCGGATCAATGGGCATACTAATTGATAGGGGACCGCGCGGCGCGGGTCCACATTGTGAAGAAAAGAACTTATCGCTTGGTCAACCCGCTATTAAATCAGCTTCATCACCTGGGCGTGGAAGCGCAGGGCTTGGCGCACATGCAGGTCCCAGTAATCCCAGTTGTGATCGCCGGGAAATTCATCGTACTCATGCGGGATTTTCAGTGCCCGCAAGCGGCGGTGAAAATCGCGGTTTTGCTCCAGAAGAAAATCTGAGGTTCCGCAATCCAGGCGCATATGCGGCAGCTCGCCGGCGGCGGCGGCTCGGTGGGCCAGGTGAACCAGGTCATGTTCACTGCCTTCGGGAGATGGGCCAAAAATCTGGCTGAATTCGTCGCCCACTTGCCCGGCCCCCGCGCCGCTGCCGCGCATGACCGCGCCGCTTTGGCTGGTGGCGCTGATAAAGCGATCGGGGTAGCCCAAGGCGATGCGTAAAGCGCCATAACCGCCCATGGACAGCCCGCCGATCATTCGCGCCGCGCGCTCTGGCCGGGCGTGGAAGGTTCGCTCGATAAAGTCGCAAAGCTCCTGGCCAATATATTGGCCATAGGCCGGTCCCTGGTTGTTATTGGTATAAAACCCGCGGAAACCGTCGGGCATGACCACGATCATGGGATAAGCCGCGGCGTACATTTCAATGCGCGTGCGCCGGAGCCAGGCCGAATGGTCATCGCTCAAGCCGTGCAGCAGGTAGAAGGTGGCGAACGGTCCCGGCCCGTCCGGCACAATCACGTTGGCCACCACCATTTTATTGATCACATTGGAAAACCAGTTCACCTGACACAAAGCCATATGCGCTCCCTGAAAGAAAAAAAGAATCGGCACCTTGGCGGATTTGTCAAGAAATCCTCGACGAAACGCCTTGTGCGGGTTACAACTTGCTGGCGATGTCGTCAGTGCCAATTTATCTGGATCACAATGCCACTACGCCGCTGGATCAGCGCGTTTGGGAGCAAATGGTTCCGTTTTTTTGCGGTCAGTTCGCCAATGCCGCCAGCCCCCATGCCGCCGGCCGGATGGCTCGCAAGGCGGTTGAGCAGGCCCGCCATCAGGTTGCCCAGCTCATTGATGCCGCGGCGGAAAAGATCATCTTTACCAGCGGTGCCACCGAAGCTAACAACCTGGCGATCAAGGGCTTGGTCGATCGCGCCGGGGGCAAAAAACATTTGATTGCGCAAAGTACCGAGCATAAAGCGGTACTGGACGTGTTTAAAGCCCTGGAGCGCCAGGGGTGCCCAACCACGATTTTGCCAGTCGATCCGCAAGGGCAGGTGCGGCTTGAGGATTTGGCGGCGGCAATCCGGCCCGACACGCTGCTGGTGTCCATCATGTTTGCCAACAATGAGATTGGCACGATTCAGCCGGTGGAAAAAATTGGTGAGCTTTGCCGCGCCGCCGGCGTATGGTTTCATTGTGATGCCACACAGGCGGTTGGATATGTGCCGGTGAGCTTGCGGCGGCACCATATTGATCTGCTTAGTTGCTCGGCGCATAAGTTCTACGGCCCCAAGGGCGTGGGTGCTTTGGCGCTGGGCGAGCGGATACGGCCGGCGCAATTGCGCGGGCAGATGGATGGCGGCGGCCATGAGCGCGGCCTGCGCTCCGGGACACTGAACGTGCCGGGGATTGTGGGTATGGGTGCCGCGGCGCAACTGGCCGGAGAATTGCTGGCCGAGCAGTCGCCGCGGCTGGCGAGTCTGCGCGATAGGCTGGAAGCTGCAATTTTGAGCCAGATTCCGCAGGTGCGGCGCAATGGATGCCCGGAGCATCGTTTACCCCAAACCAGCAATTTGGCCTTCTGCGCAGTGGAGGGGGAATCGATTTTGCTGGCGATGCCCGACGTGGCCATCAGCACCGGCTCGGCCTGCACCAGTGAGCGTTTGGAGGCCAGCCATGTTCTGCGGGCCATTGGGCTGGAGGATTTGTATTTGCACGGTGCGGTGCGCTATGGCGTTGGCAGGCATACCACTGAAGCGCAGGTGGACCAGGTGGTTGCGCAAACCGCCGCGGCTATAGCGCGTTTGCGCGAACTGAGTCCACTATGGGAAATGCTCGCCGAGGGCGTGGATTTGGCGTCCATTCAGTGGCGAGAGGAATAGTACAGGAGCAACCATGGATTACGATCCCAAAGTGATGGATCATTATCAAAACCCGCGAAACGCCGGCTCCTTGCCGGCCGAAGAGCCGGACGTGGGCAGCGGGCTGGTGGGCGCGCCGGCCTGCGGAGATGTGATGAAACTGCAAATTCGCGTGGACAAGGATGGGACGATCGTGGACGCCAAGTTCAAAACCTATGGCTGTGGCAGCGCGATCGCTTCGAGTTCATTGGCCACCGAATGGATTAAGGGCAAAACCGTGGCCGAGGCTCTGGAAGTGAAGAATACGGATATTGCCAAGGAACTGGCGCTACCGCCGGTGAAATTGCATTGCTCGGTGCTGGCCGAGAAGGCCATTCGGGCGGCGATAGCGGACTGGCGCAAAAAGAGCGGGCGTAAGGGCGAATTTTAGTTGTGCGCCCGTGGGCGGGCTTGTGGTCTTTGCCGGGGGATTTGTTAAAGTATCACGCCATGCAATGCCCTTTTTGCAATGCGGAAAAAGAGCAATTAAAGGTGATGGACTCGCGCGCCTGCGAAGCCGGGCACGCGATCCGCCGTCGGCGGCTTTGCCAGGGTTGTGGCAAGCGGTTTACCACCTATGAGCGCATTGAGGAATCGCGGCATATGTGGGTCATCAAGCGCGATGGGCAGCGCAAGCCGTGGAATCGCAATAACGTGCTGGAAGGCTTGAAGCGGGCCTGTTTCAAGCGGGCGGTGCCCAATGAGACGATGCAGCGGATCGTCAACGAAGTGGAGGAAGAGGTTTTCAATCAGCACGAAGGGGAAGTGGCCAGTTCCATGATCGGGGAACTGGTGATCGAGCGGCTGCGGCGAGTGGATCAGGTGGCGTATGTGCGGTTTGCCAGCGTTTACCGCCGCTTCAAGACGCTGGAGGAATTGATGGAGGAGGCCCGGGCGGTGTTGGATGCCGGGATGGATGATAATCCCAAACAAGGGCGTCTATTCGGCGAACCCAAGCGAAAATAACCGGTTATTTTGCCGGCTGAAATGGCGGCGCGAGGAGCATAATGCAAGTGCGGCGATGGACAATCAAACCAGTGAGAGTTTGTGAAAGAATCACGATTTTCGACCAAATAACGGCGTCTATGCGTAAATTCATAAGCTCAATATCAATCTGTTTACAAGCGCTAATCGCTGCCTTGGTGGCGTTGATTATTTTAAGCGGCTGTACGGATCAGTCGGAGCGCAAGCCGCCCAAGCCGCGTTACGCTGATTTAGGATTGCGGGAGGTTCCCGCGAATTTTCGCGGCACGGTCATGGAGCGGTGTAATCTGGAAAACACCGAACCATTCGCCGTCAGCGGTTATGGACTGGTAGTGAACTTGCGCGACACCGGCGATAACAGCAATCTGCCGGTGCCGGTGCGCGAGTACATGGTCAAGGAACTGTCGCGCCACGGCTTTGGCACGCATCGCGTACCGGGCTTTGAACGGCGCTATCCCGATGATGTTTTGAACGATCGGCGCGTCGCCGTGGTGCGCGTGGATGGCCAGGTTCCCGCCGGGGCGCGCTTGGATGATACCTTTGACATGCTGGTTTCGGTGCCCCCGGAAAGTTACACCAGCAGCCTGGCGGGGGGCCGGCTATTTCAAACGGATTTGCGTTACATGGGCGCTGATCCGCTGCGGCCCAGTGGAAGCGTCAATAGCTACGGTCGCGCCGCCGGGCCGGTATTTGTCAATCCATCGTATGGTCTGGAAACCCCCTCGGCCACGCAGACCTCCGCCCGCTCGTCATTGCGCAGCGGCATGGTCATGGATGGGGGGCTGAGCAATTTTGATAATCCGCTGGTGTTGCGCGTGCGTCAACCGCAGTACAGCACGGCCCGCATGGTGGAAATGCGCATCAATGAGCGCTTCCAGAATGTGGCCGATAAGCAGAAAAAGAACGGCGCCACCGGCAATGCCGCGGCCCAGGATGAAGGCTCGGTTTACGTGTTTTTGCCCAAGGTTTACCAGGGGGACTGGCGGCACTTTTCGGCGGTGGTGATGCATCTGTATCTCAACGGTGAGCCGGGATTCAGCGCTTTTCAAGCCAAAAAACTGGCCGATGAGGCGGTGAAACCCAATGCGCCGCTGGAAGATATTTCCTACGCCTGGGAGGGAATCGGCGGCAACGCTTTGCCGGCGCTGTTGCCGCTTTTGAGCAATCCCTCACGCGACGTGGCCTATGCCGCGGCGCGGGCTGCGGCGTTCATCGGCGATTCGTCCGGTTCGGCGGTGCAGGCACTGATGGATATCGCGGCCAGCCAGGGCAATGCGTACCAGATCAACGCGGTGCGCGATCTGGGGGCTTTGCCGCCCAGCCCGATGGTGGCGCAAATGCTGCGGCGCTTGCTGGAAAACGACAGCACACTGGTGCGCGTTGAAGCCTATCGCATCCTCGCCCGCCAGCGCGATCCGATGATCTACTCCAAGGTGATTAACGAAAAATTCGTGCTGGATATCGTGCCCGGTGCCGGCCGCCCGCTGATTTACGCTACCCGCCAGGGCATCCCACGCATCGCCTTGATGGGCGGGAAAATCGCTTTGCGCGCCCCGGTCTTTTTCACGGCCATGGACAATCGACTCAGCATCAGCTCCACCGAGACCGGCAACGCGGTCATGCTCTTTTACCGCGGGACGACGGCCAAGCCGATCAAGCAACTATCCATGCCGGATATGGGCGAGGTGATCGCTCGACTGGGCGGAGAAGGGGCACCGGGCGAGGATCGCTTTGATTTCACCTATGCCGATATCGTGGGGCTGGTGCAGCAGTTGACCGACGACAAACGCATCACCTCCGGCACGGATGCGTCGAGGGTAACGCAATTTGTTTTGCAGGAAGCCCCGTCGGCCGGCGATGCCATCAGCAGCGCCCCGCGTGTTGAGGAACGCTCGCGGCCCCAGGAGGGGCCGGGGGATAATCAGCCGTTGAATGTGGCACCGCAAATCAAAGTGCAGTAGTCGCCGGGAGGCGGCGAGTGTGCAATGTCATGGAGGATTAGTATGCGATTGAAAAAACTGATCGTACAAGGATTCAAAAGTTTCGCGGACCGCACGGAGTTTGTTTTCGATTGCCCCATCACCGGCATCGTCGGGCCTAATGGCTGCGGCAAGAGCAACGTGGTGGACGCCTTCAAGTGGGTGCTGGGCGAGCAGTCGGCCAAGAGCTTACGCGGCGAGGCGATGATGGACGTCATCTTCAATGGTGCGGCCGGTCGCAAGCCGGGCAATTTCGCCGAGGTGGTGCTGGTTTTTGATAATCCGCTCAAGCTGGGAGGCGCGCGGCAATTAAATATCGATGCCGATGAAGTATCGGTGGGGCGGCGTTTGTTCCGCGACGGTGGCAGCGAATACCAAGTCAACAATCACGCATCCCGCTTGAAGGATGTGCGCGAACTGTTTTTGGACACGGGCATCGGGGTGGACGCCTACAGCGTCATCGAGCAGGGCAAGGTGGACCTGCTTTTGCAAAGCAATCCGCAGGAGCGGCGGATTATTTTCGAGGAAGCCGCCGGCATCTCCAAATACAAGGCCAAGAAAAAAGAGACGCAGCGGAAACTGGAAAAGGTGGAGCAAAATCTGCTGCGGGCCAACGATATCGTCGCGGAGGTGGAAAAGCGTTTGCGCGGCGTGAAAATCCAGGCCGGGCGGGCGCGGGTTTACCAGGAACACGCCCAGCGTTTAGCGCAGTTGCGGCTGGAATACGTCTTGCGGGAATATCATGTGCATCACGGTCGCCTGGCGGAATTGACCGAGGCCCAGGCCCAGTCCGCCGAAGAACTACAGGGCCTGCAAGGGCAAGTGGAGTCGCTGCGGGGCGAACTGGATAAACGTCGAGCGGAGTTGGAGCAATCGCGCGAGCAAAAGCGGCAGGCGGAATACCAGTTACTGCAAACTCAAAACGCCATTCAATCCGCTCAGCAGCAGCAGGCGTTTGCCGAGAGGCAATTGGCGCAACTGGCCGAGCAGCGGGCTTCGTTTGAGGAGGATATAACCGGCACCGAGGCGCGGCTCGGCGGCGTGTCGCAGGCGCTGGAAGCCGAGACGCGCGTACTGGAGGAGCTGACCGGGCAGTTGGATGAGCAGCGCCGCCAGATTGAGTCGGCCCAGGCGCAATTCCGCGATGCGCAGTTGCAGCACAATCAGCTCAATCAAGCCGTTGAGGGCCACAAGCTGGCGATACTGGATTTGATGCGCAAGCTGGCGCAAAAGAACAATCGCCTGGGGGCTATCGAGATCGAACGAGCCAACGCCCAGCAGCAACAGCAGCGCATCGGCGACCGCCGCAAGCAGGTGGTGGCGGAACTGGAATCACTGCGGGGAACCGGCGCGGAACAGGCCGGGCTGATGGACCAGGTGGTCCGCCAGCAGCAGCAAAGCCAGGAACAAATGGAGCAAAAGCGTCAGGACGCCGCATCGCTGGGCCAGCGTTTGGCGGAATTGAGCAAGCAACTGGGCGCGGCCCGCGAGCATCGCTCCGGCCTGCAAAGCCGACAAAAACTGCTGCTGGATTTGGAAGCCCGCCGCGAGGGCGTCAGTGAGGCGGTCAAGACGATACTCAAGCGCGGAGACCGCTACCCGTTTGTGCAGGGCCTGGTCGCCGATCGCCTGCGGGTGGACGTGAAGAATGCGCAAGTGATCGAAGCGGCGCTGGACGGACGCGATCAAATGCTGCTGGTGGATCGGCCGGCCACATTGGCCCAGGACCAGGTCTTGGAGGATTTGGAAGGGCGGGTGGGATTTTTATGTGTGGATTCTCTGCCCGAGCCGCCGCTGGATGCGGCGCATCCGGCGGGTTTGACGCTGGCCTCCAGCCTGGTGCAGGCCGCCCCGCGCGACCAGCGCGTGGCGTATCACCTGCTGGGTCGCACGGCGGTGGTTTCGACGCTAACCGAAGCGATTGCGGTGCGGGAGCAAACCGGCGGGGACTGGCGCTATGTAACCCTCGACGGGGAACTGCTGGAGCCGGGCGGGCTGCGCGCCGGGCCAATGAGCGCGGCGATGGGGCTTTTGTCGCGGCGCTCGGAACTGGATGCGCTGGTCATCCAGATTGCTGAAGTGGAAAGCCGCATCAAAACCCTCAGCGATGAACTGACCAGCGGCAACGATAGGGCTAAGCAAGTCGAACATCAGATCGGAGAACTGCGCAACAGCGCCTACCAGCTTAACACGCGCAAAGTTGAGCTGAGCGGGCGGATCGCGCAAAACCGCGACCGCGCCGCGGCGCTGGAGCGGGAGGAGCCGCTGCTGGACAAGGAATTGAGTCAACTATTGGAAAAGACCGGACGCTTGAAAGATGAGCAGGCGATATTGCGCCAGGACGCCCAAACGCTGGAGGCCGATCAGTCCCAGCGACAAACGCTCATTGAACAAAGTGCCCAGACGCAAAGCCAACTGGAGGAAGATTTGCGGGCCTTGGGTGAACGCTTGACCAGCGCCCGGGTATTGCTGGGACAAGTGCAGGAAAAGCAGTTGTCGTGCCGCCAGCAGGTGCAGCGGCAAACCGGTTTGCGCATGGAGATGCAGCAGCAATTGCGCCGGCTGGGCGAGTCGCTGGCGAACATGGAACAAAAACGCGGCACCGTCGAAAGTGAGCGTGAAGCGGCCGAGCGCCAGCGGCAAGAGGCCGCGCAGGCGCTGGAGGGGTGGCAAACCCGCGGCCGGGAAATGGACCAAACCATCAGCCGCATGCAAGCCCAGGTGCAGCAGGCGGCGGCCTATTTGCGCGATCATGAAACGCGCTTGGGCGAGGTGGATCACCAGTGCCGCGATCTGGAATTGCAGTTAAGCGAACTGCGCGTGCGCGTGGAGGGATTGGTCCAGCGCTGTATTGATGAATTGCAACTGGAACTGGCCGGCGAGTATGAGCGGCAATGCCAAGCCGCCGAAGGCGGAGAGTATCATCCGGCTGAAAATGACTGGAACGCCGTGGCCACCGAAATTCAGCAATTGCGCGACAAAATCCAGCGCTTGGGAAACGTGAATCTTGATTCCATCGGCGAGCAGGACGAACTGGAACAGCGGCAAAAAACCCTCAGCGAACAACTGGCCGACTTGGCCAACAGCCGCAAGCAGTTGGAGGAGTTGATTGAGCAGATCAACGCCGAAAGCTCCATTCGTTTTGAGCAGACGTTTAACGCTGTGCGCGAACATTTCCAAGGCATGTTCCGCAAGCTGTTTGGCGGCGGCAAGGCCGATATCTACTTGGAAACGGAATTGCCGGCTTCGACGACTCCCGGTCCGGACGGCGTGGTGCCGCCGCCGCAAAAAGTGGATGTGCTGGACGCCGGAATCGAAATCATCGCCCGGCCGCCGGGTAAGCAGCCGGTCTCCATCAGTCAGCTTTCCGGCGGGGAAAAGACCATGACTTGCGTGGCTTTGCTGATGAGTATTTTCAAAAGCAAACCCAGCCCGTTTTGCATTCTCGACGAGGTGGACGCGGCGTTGGACGAGGCCAACAATCAGCGATTCAACCTGATCGTTCAGGAGTTTTTACAGCAATCGCAGTTCATTATCATCACCCACTCCAAGCGGACCATGTGCATCGCCGATGTGCTCTACGGTGTAACCATGCAGGAGCAGGGCGTCTCCAAGCGCGTGGCGGTGAAATTCGACCAGGTGAACCCCGACGGCGATATCACCGACACCGGGCAGGCCGCGGCTTAGGCTGGCTTGTTGGGCGGACAAAGGGCGATGTAGGGATTGTCCTCCACGTCCTTCAGCGGGGGGTCGATGCGTGCCCGTCGCCGCACCGATTCATAAAACGCGAAGATCACTTCCGCCGCCTGGAGCGCTTTTTCGTGCGACACCACCGGCTCGGTTCCGTTTTCGGCGCAGTCCAAAATGTGTTTAATCATGCGCCCGGCGAATTGCTTGGTGTCATCTTGTGATGGGGGGGCCTGCCACGCGGGATCGGCATAGCGCACCGCCCGCTTGAAATCGCCATCCCACATCACCTCGATAAATCCCTGCTCGCCGTGGATGCGAATGCCGCCCCAGATGCTCAGGTCCGGGCCACCGAATTGGATGGTGGCGGTAACGCCGTTTTCATATGCCATCATTCCGATAAATTGATTTTCCGACGGCACGTTGAACCAGTTGAGCGCCGCGCTGGCGTCCCACGCGCCCAGCACCCACTTGACGGGTGTTTGATCCAGGAAGCTGAATGCCTGATCGAAGGTGTGGGTGCCGCAATCCAGCAGATTGGGCGGAGCATACAGCTCCATGCGTTCCACTTTGCCGATTGTGCCCTCTTGCAATAGTTGATGAACCAGTTGATTGCCCTTGGCAAAGCGGCGCTGGTGGCTGAAGGTTAGCTGCGTGCCGCTTTGGCGGGCAAGCTGGGACATGGCGCGGCACTCGCCCAGCGTCGGCGCCATGGGCTTTTCACTGTGGACGATCTTCACGCCCGCGGCCACACAGTCGCCGAAGACCGGAGCGTGCAGCCCGGTCCACAGGCAAACCACAGCCATCCGCGGCTTTTGCTCGCGCAGCATGGTGAGGTGATCGGTGTAAATCACGGCGTCCAGTTTGAAATCCGCCAGCAGTTTTTCCGCCGCCTGGCGATTCACATCGCATACCGCGGTGATCTGGCAGCGCCCGTCGCTGAGCAACCCCGGCACATGCTCGCGCTGGCGTGCGCCGCAGCCGATCAAAACCGTCTGATAGCTTTGTTGAGTTTCCATTGTTTGGGACATGATAATCAAGCCCCCCGATCTTTTGCCACTGTGGAACGTTTACAAAATGGCGTGCCGCACTGGCCCGCCGCCGCGCGAGGTAGGCTTGGGCTTTGCATGTCCCCCGGTTTTCACCAGCCATAAGAATCGCAGTGGAATCGAGCGGTTAATGCTCTTGACCGCCGATGCTGCCGACTTGGATATTCAAATCCTCACGGCGCTCGATCTTGTCCACTTTGCCGTCGCGGATCCAGATGATGCGGTCGGAAACCGCCAGCATCTTGTGGTCATGGGTAGCGGAAATAATGGTTACTCCCCGCTCCTTATTCAACTGCCGCAGCAACTCGATAATCAGTGTGCCGGTCGTCAAGTCCAGGTTGCCGGTCGGTTCATCGGCCAGGATGATCGCCGGATCGTTGGCGAACGCCCGGGCGATGGCCACGCGCTGCTGCTGACCGCCGGACATTTCCTGGGGCTTATTCATCATGCGATGGCCCAGTTCCACGCGCTTGAGAATGTCGGCGGCTTTGTCCTGGGCGTCGGCGGTGTTCAATCCGGCGAAGACCATCGGCAACATCACATTTTCCAGCGCCGTCATCACCGGGATCAGATTAAAGGTCTGAAAGATGTAGCCGATTTTGCGGCAGCGCATCCACGCCAGCTCGTAGGCGTCGAGTTGGGCGATGTCCACTTCATCAATATACACCTTTCCCTCCGACGGCTTATCCAGCCCGCCGATCATGTTGAACAGGGTGCTTTTTCCGCTGCCGCTGGGGCCCATGATGGAAATATATTCTCCGCGGTTAATCGACACATCCACGCCGCGTAAGGCGTGCACGACTTCGCCGCCCACGTGATAGGAGCGTTTGACGTCGATGGTGCGCACGGTGTATTCGGTCAGGGATACGGGTGCTTCGGTTGGGGTAGTCATGTTCATTCCTGTACTGCTAGATTCCTCGGCATATTAAGCGATTACGTCTCAACGCGCATGGCTTCGATCGGATGCATCCTGGCGGCCCGCCAGGCCGGATAAACCGCGCCCGCCACCGTCAATCCGACACCCACCAGCAGGCTGAAGACAAAAGCCCAGACGATGGCGCTGGTGGGAAACATCTTCCAGATAAAACCATTGTAACTGGATGCCGCCCCGGCGATCCCCAGCAGCAGGCCCAGGGCCACCCCGATCACCGTGCCCACAAATCCCTGAAACAAGCTCTCAATCAAAAACAGCTTGATGATAAACCCGTCCAGCGCGCCCAGGCATTTCATGGTTCCGATTTCGCGGAAGCGCTCGGTAACGCTCATGAGCATGGAATTCAGGATACCCACGAAGGCTACCAGCAGCGCCAATCCCAGCAGCCAGCGCGTTTGCGTCTTGCTGTCGGCGATCTCCTTTTCTCCAGTAGGTACCCCGCTGGACTCCATCAGCGCTGTCAGTTCCTGCGGCCCGTTGATTTCCTTGCGCGTGGCCCGCAATTGCCGGGCGGTTTGCATCCACTGATCCAGTGTGTCGGCCGCGTCGGGACGATTGGTCAGCGTGTCAGCCGCCAGCGGCAGGGGGGGAAGCTCCTTTTGCAACTCCGCCAGATCCTTGCCAAAACGCTGTTTCCAGTCCAGCTTGCCGATGCCGGACGGGGCAG
>JBBQBE010000085.1:0-13765 GCA_038317225.1 Tepidisphaerales bacterium
CAATGACCACCGCGCCGGCACCGATGACCGCCCCGCCGCCCACTTGGATGCAGGGAATAATGCGGCAACCCATGCCCAGGAAAGCGCCATCGCCCACGCGCACGCGGCCCGCAAGGATCGCGCCGGGGCAGACATGCACCGCCGAGCCGATATGGCATTCGTGGTCCACCACCGCGGCGGTGTTGATGATGGAAGAATCACCGATACATGACTCGGCCCCAATCACCGCGGCCGGGGCGACGACCAGGTTGTTGCCCAACCGCGCCGAGGGACTGACCACGGCGCTGGGATGGATGGCGCTGACCAGCGTCAGGCCCGCCTGCTGCACTTGGCGGGCGTATTGGCGGCGAATGGTATTATCTCCGATGGCCACGATCGCGCCGCGGCCCAGCCCTTTGGTGGATCGTTCCAACCGCTGGATGTCCCCCAACACGGGCAGGCCGGCAATTTCGCTGCCGGCCAAGGCCGGATCGGCATCTAAAAAACCCAGTACGCGGTGGGTTCCGGCGGCGCGGAGTATCTCCAATACGACTTTCCCATGCCCGCCGGCGCCGATAATGCAAACGTCCATAGCTATTGCATCGGGATTTAAGGCGGCGGAACTTCATTGGGCGGTCCGGGCAATTCTTTTTTATACGCATTGCCGCCACGGGTGCGGGGAGTATAATCCCACCTCGGCCGCTGCGTTTTTCGCCGCGGCCGGGGGATCGTAGACCACCAACAGGAGTTGATATGGCAGAAGTCGGCAATGATTTTCCCACCACATTGGGACCGGACGCCAGTTTCAAAGGCGAGTTGACGTTTGAAAAAGGGATGCGTCTACAAGGCAAATTCGAGGGGAAAATCAATACCGCTGGCCGGCTGCACATTTCGCGTGAAGCGCGGATGCAGGCGGATGTGGATGCCGGGGCCATTATTGTCGAGGGGGATGTCAAGGGCAATCTCAATGCCACGGACCGCATCGAATTAAAGCAGAGCGCCCGCTACGAGGGCGACTTGCGTTCCAGCAAGCTGGTGGTGGACGAGGGAGCGGTGTTTGTCGGCCATGTGGCGGTCGGCCCGGAAGCGGTGAAGAACCGCCAGCCCGCGACCCTGGTGCGGCCCGCGCCGGCCGGTGCGGTTCATCCGCAGCCCAATCAACAGCGCTGATCCGCCGGGTTCCCCAAGGCGCGGGCGGCTTGGCGGCCAGAGCGTTGGGGGCCGGCTTGCTTGTTTGCATGGTATAATGACTCATGGCCGGCGGCAGCTACAATCTTCCTGAAGACCGCATCACCATCACCTGCCTTTACTGCGACCAGGCGCAGGAGGTGGGACGCAAGGCCATGACCCTGACCTGCCGGTTTTGCCATAAGCCATTGCGGCTGGAGGACATCACCATCAAGGGCTATGAAGCCCGCCGGGCCATTGAAACCTGCGGCATCGTTACTATTGAACGAAAAGGCAACGTCATTGCCGACCGGCTCAACTGCGGCGGGCTGATTATTCGGGGCAAGGTGAAGGGGAATATCACCAGCCGCGGGCCGATACTGGTGGGGCCGGAAGCGGAAGTCAAAGGCGACATTATCGCTCCGGCGGTGGCGATTGGAGCGGGGGCCATCTTGGATGGCTTTTACAACATTGGACGAAAATAACCAGCTTGCCGGCATGATTGTTTATCCCGCCGGCTGGACGGGTGGGAAAATTGAGAGTATTGTACCGCCCGCTTTATTAAGAAAGGAGTGTGCATGAGCAAGCCTCGCCGCCGCCGCAAGATCGGCAGTAAGAAGCGCAAAGCCCGCCGCGATCGCCGCAAACGCTGAGCGAACTGGCATCGACCTGTCCATGCGCACAGGAATTTCGTACACGAACCACGTCAATTGTTTTGCCCGGCGCGTCGGGAAGGTTTCGCGCTGATTGGCATGAGAGTTGGCGTGGTTTTTCTGCTTCAACCAAGGACCGCATGAAAAGCGACTTTTTCGCCGATCGGCTTTTGCAGGCGATCGCCGACAAGCAGGCGCCGATTTGCGTGGGGATCGATCCGATCATCGCGCAGTTTCCCGAAACCCTGCGGGCCCGGATAGACCGCCGCGACGTAGCCGGCTCGGTCGATGCGCTGTTTGAATTTTGCCAGCAGGCGCTGAAAGTGGTCGCGCCGCATGTGCCGGCGGTGAAGTTTCAAAGCGCTTATTTCGAGCAATTCGCCGGGGAAGGGGTCAACGCGTATTTCAGTTTGATCCAGGAAGCGCGCTCGCTGGGATTGATTGTGATCGGCGACGTCAAGCGCGGCGATATCGGCTCCACCGCCGAAGCCTACGCCGCGGCGCACCTGGATGAAGGGCATTTGTGGCTGGACGGCGACGAGGAACAGACCCCCGATGCCATCACCGTCAATCCCTTTTGCGGGCTGGATACCATCGAGCCGTTTGTAACCATGGCCCGCCAGCAGCGCAAAGGTTTGTTTGTACTGGTACGAACGAGCAATCCAGGCTCGGCGCTGTTGCAGGACGCGATCTTGGCCGACGGCCGCACCTGGTCGCAAATGCTGGCCGGGGAACTGAACAAACTGGCCACGCAGGCGGAATTGATTGGCCAAAGCGGGTATAGCGGACTGGGCGCGGTTGTCGGCGCCACCCAGCCGCAAGCGATGATCGAGCTTCGTCAACTTCTGCCCCAGAGCATATTTTTGCTGCCCGGCTACGGCGCCCAGGGCGCTACGGCCCAGATGACCCGCGCGGCTTTTGTGGATGGCCAAGGCGCGCTGGTTTCGGCCAGCCGCAGCATTTTGTTTGCCCATTTGAGCAAGCAATACGCCGGTGAGAGCGATTGGCGGGTGTGCGTGGAAAAAGCGGTGTTGGCGATGAAACAGGATTTGCGGCAAGTGCTTAACGGCTAGCGGGACCGGATCATGGACGATCAGTGGCGAGGCAAGCGGGTAACGGTGGCAGGACTGGGACGCTTTGGCGGGCAAATCGCCGTGGCGCGGTGGCTGGCCGGTCAGGGAGCAATCGTTCTGGTTACGGATCAAGCGCCGCCGGAGAAATTGCGCGACTCGATAGCGCAACTGGCCGATGTGCCGGTGCAATGGCGGCTGGGGGAGCATCGCCAGAGCGATTTTACCGATTGCGACGCGGTGGCGGCCTCGCCGGCAATTAGCCCGGATAATCCCTATTTGCAAGCGGCGACGGCCGCAGGCGTTGCCATCACCACTGAGATTTGCCTGTTTGTCCAGCGGTGTGGCGCGCCGATTATTGGCGTAACCGGCACCAAGGGCAAAAGCACCACCACCGCCCTTTTGACGCGCATGTTGGCAACCAACCGGAGAGTATTCACCGGCGGGAACATCGGCCATTCATTGCTGCTGGATTTGCCCGCGATTCAACCAACCGATTGCGTAGTGTTGGAATTATCCAGCTTCATGCTGCATTACCTGGGGCTGACCGGGTGGCATCCGCGTACTGGCGTCATCACCATGCTGGCTGAAGATCATACGCAGTGGCACGGCACGCACGACGCCTATTTGCAAGCCAAGCGGCAACTGCTTGCGCATCAGACGGCGGAGGAATTTGCGGTACTCAATCGAGATAATGAGTTGTGCCGGGCGGCGGCGGCAAGCACCTGTGCGCAGGTTTGCTGGTTCGGCGGCGATGATCCATCCTGGCAACTGAGTATTCCCGGCCGGCACAATCAGCTTAACGCCCATGCGGCCTATGCCGCCGCGGCGATTTACGGTATTTCCCGCGACACCGCCCAGCAAGCCCTCGGCGATTTTGTGGGCTTGCCACATCGGCTGCAACTGGTTCACCAAGCGGGTCAAATGCGGTTTTACAATGATTCAATCGCCACGATTCCCCAGGCGGCCCTGGCGGCGTTGCATTCTTTTTCTCCGGGCCGCGTCATTCAGGTTTTAGGTGGATCCGACAAGCATTTGCCCATGGACGCGATGGCGCGCGAAGTGGCCGGGCGCGCCAAGGCGGCGTTGTGTATCGGCGCTACCGGCCCGGCGATTGCTAAATTGGTGCGGGAAGCACAAGGCGATTGCGCGGTGGAGGAATGCGGCGACCTCCAGACCGCTATGCGCCGCGCCGGCCAGCTTGCGCAAGGGGACGACGTGATTTTATTAAGCACCGGGTGCGCCAGTTACGACCAGTTTGTGAATTTTGAACAGCGCGGAAACGAATTTGCGCGGCTGGCGCAACAACTATTTCCCGCGCCGTAACCATCCCCAATGGCTGAGCAAAACACTCATCCCCCCGCTTATGAAAATCCCGATGCCAACCGGCCGGCCTCGACGATGCCCACCGAAGCGCAAATAGAGCATGTGGATCACGATCCCTACGCGGCGTGGCGGCATCGAGGATACAGCTATTTTTCCGCCGGGTGGTTTATCGCCGCCATCGGGGCGCAAATGCAAAGCGTGGCGGTGGGATGGGAAGTGTACCATCGGGCGGGCCACTCGACTTTGGCGCTGGGACTGGTGGGCGGACTTCAGGCGATTCCGGTGATGCTACTGGCGTTGCCCGCCGGACACCTGGCCGACAAGTACAGCCGCAAGGCCATCGTAATGCTGACGCTGGTGGGCATCATATTGTGTTCCAGCGGCATGGCGGTGGTGTCGTACCTGCAACAGCCGTTGTGGATGACATTTTTGCTGCTGTTTGGCTCCAGCACGGCGCGGGCCTTGGGCCGCCCGTCGCGTCAAGCCTTGCTGCCGCAATTGTTGCCGCTGCGCGATTTTGCCAACGGCATCACCTGGAACAGCAGCATTTTCCAGATAGCCTGCATGGTTGGCCCGGCACTGGGCGGATTGGTGCTGATGAAGAGCGTGCCACTGGCGTATTTACTGGACGGGATATGCTCGCTGGTGTTTTTTATTTTCTGCATCGGTTTGAAATTGCAGCCGCGCGCCGCGGCCGGGGCGGCGCACTCCCGCGGTTGGCAAAGCCTGCTGGGAGGCTTGCGCTTTGTGTGGAACACGCGGATTATTCTGGCCACCATCACGCTGGATTTGTTTGCGGTGCTGCTGGGCGGAGCGGTGTATCTATTGCCCAGTTTCGCAACCGATATTTTGCATGTGGGAGAAGTGGGCTTCGGCTGGTTGCGAGCGGCGCCGGCGGTGGGCGCGCTGCTGATGGCGGTGGCGCTGGCACATCTGCCGCCGATGAAAAAAGCCGGGCGGGCCATGTTGCTGGCGGTGGTGGGCTTTGGCGCGGCGACCATTGTTTTTGGCCTGTCGCGCTCTTTCTGGCTGTCGCTGGCCATGCTGTTTTTAACCGGCGTGTTTGACAATATCTCCGTCGTGGTGCGCCATACGCTGGTGCAAGTGCTGACCCCCGATGAAATGCGCGGGCGGGTTTCGGCCGTGAATAACGTGTTTATCGGCGCATCCAATGAACTGGGTGGATTGGAATCGGGCCTGACAGCGGCGGCGTTTGGAACCGTGCCGGCGGTGGTGGCCGGCGGCATCGGCACCATTATCACGGTGGCGCTATGCGCCTGGCGGTGGCCGCAGTTACGCAAGTTCGGTTCACTGCGCGACGCCAAGCCGCCCCAAACCGCCGCCGTAGCTACAGCAAGCGCACAATGACATCGTGTAGTTTTTGAAAATCGATGGGTTTGGTCAGATGCTCCGTAAACCCCGCCTCACGCGAGCGGGCAATATCTTCCTGCATGCCATAACCGCTTAGGGCGATCGCCTTCATGGCCCCGCGCTGTTGATGCAACTGGCGGATCAATTCCAGGCCGCTGCCATCGGGAAGTCCCAGGTCGCTGATGAGCAAGTCAAAGCAATACTCCCGAGCGCTGGATAGGGCCGCCGCCATACTGCCGGCGCTGCGCACGTCATACCCTTTGCCGCGAAGCAGGCGCGTCATCAAACGCGCGGTGTCGGGATGATCTTCCACAAAAAGGATGCGCTTGCGTCCGGCCGTTTCGGCCGGCGGGACGTCGGGCGCAACGTCGGCCTCGAAACTCGGCGCATCAACACAGGGAAATTGCACGGTAAACGTCGCCCCGTGGCCGGGGCCGTCGCTGGTGGCGTCGATACCGCCCCCCTGCATCTGCACCAGCGACTTGCTGATAGCCAGCCCCAATCCCAGGCCGCCAAAACGTTTGGTGATGCAACGATCTCCCTGCTCAAAAGCGTCAAATACTTTCGGCAGCATTGCCGCGTCAATGCCTATTCCGCTGTCGGCCACCCGCACCAGGCCATCATTGCCTTGCCGCTTTAAGTCAATGCGCACCGTTCCCGACTCGGGCGTGAATTTCACCGCGTTTTTCACAAGATTCCACAATATCTGATGCAGTCGCGGCGCATCGCCGCGGACCCAGCAAGGGCCTGGTTGCACCCGCAATTCCAATTGCAGTTTTTTAGCCTGTGCATCATGGCGGCAGATATCCACCGCGTAGCGTAATACCGACGCCAGGTCCACGGTGCGCACATCCAGTACCAGTTTGCCGCGGGTGATGCGCGTCAGGTCCAGCAGGTCGTCAATCAGCCGCGCTTCCAGTCGGATATTGCGGAGGATCATGCGTATGTCCTCGGCGATTTCTCCCGGCAGGCGCGGATCGTTCTCCATTGCTTCGGCGGCAACAAGCATGGGCGTCAGCGGTGTGCGCAATTCATGGCTCAATACCGCAAGGAAATGGTCTTTGGCCTCATTGGCCTGCTTTAATTCATCCAGTAATTGCATCTGCCGCTTGCGGTCAGCCACGCGCTGCGTGATGTCGCGCATGATCACCTGCACCGCGGCGCGCCCTTGAAAAGTAATGGGTGCGCCAATGGCCTCGACATCGCGCACATTGCCGCGCCGTGTCAATATTCGGCTCTCGCGCAGCGGGGTGGCCTCCTGGGGGCTGATGATGGACGCCACTGGTTGTTCAATCATGGCGCGGTCTTCCGGGCAGACTGAATCGCCCACGGCCAAGCCGATGATTTCCTCCCGCGTATGCACTTCCAGCAGATGGCAGGCCGCCTGATTGGCGTAGATATAGCGCTGGCCGTCGTGGACCATAAGCGGTTCAGGCGATAGTTCCACCAGCGTGCGATAGCGCTGCTCGCTTTGACCGAGATTTTCTGAAAGATCCAGGTATGGCTCGATCATGCCGCTGCGCAAAACAGCGCGGTACAGCAAGTAAAACGACACGATTTTCAACAAGTGCCCGACCAGGTTCCAGCGGCCGTAAGGATCTGTGTAGAGTGTAAAACACAGTTCCGCGGCGATGGCCACCGCCAGTGAACCGAGTAGCGCATTTAACGCGCCGCGGCTGATCAGCCATCGCCGCATCCATAAGATGACGCCGCTGGCGGCCAAAACAAGGCAAATCACATATTCACTGACAATTTTGAAATTGGTTAGCCCGGTGCCCGGTAAAAAGCAGTCGGGAAAAATGCGCAGGGGATAAATGCTGTAGCCCAACGCCGCGGTAATGGAAAGATAAATGCCCAGAACTGTCGGGCCGTGAAAACGGCGCGAGAGCAAAACGGCCGCGGCCAACATGCTCAAGGCCTGCAATCCGCGGGCGGCGATCCAAAGTTGTGTGGGGATGTTGGCGTCGTTGAGTTCCCAGACGCCCATGCCCTGGTAGCTAAGCGTGTGCAATAAATCCAGAAGCCCCACGCACAGGTAGGCCACCCCCAGCAGCAGTACAAACCCGTGGCGAAGCAGCCGCCGCACATTCCATGCGACCAGAAAGATGCCGCAGGCCACGACAATGCTGAATCCCTCGCTAAGTACGTGAAAAAGCAGGTAATTGCCGCTCAGTGCCAGCAACCCCACCATGGTCAGTAAGCCAAGCAAATAAGTCGAGATTTCAGTTTGATGCTGTTCTGGTTCGCTCATGATCCCCTGTCACCCGGGCGCAACTGCGCAAGCATTTTATATCCGCTGCGATCAAAGCAGGCGAGAGGCAAAATTCCCCAAGCACCTTCATCAGGCGGTTCTGGCTCACTTACCCCAAGTCAACGGCGGCGGTATGCTCATTGCCGCTCCAGCCACAACACCGGAAGTGGAGTGAAGTTTCGCCACTGATCGGCCCGCGCTTCGGCGTGTACCGGCGACAAATTGGCAACGATCACCGCATCCACATTGCTACGCGTGCATAATGGGCGCGCCATGGCATCGGTCAGGACGGGGATGCCGCGATAAAATACTCCCTCTCCGCCCAGAAATTGATCGATCACCATGCCCACCCGCACCCCCGCACACTGAGCCGCCAAGCGATAGGCCGCGATATTTTTGCCCCAGTCCAGCAGCGCTACCCGTCGCCAGCCCCAACGAGCTGCGGCCTGGGCAAATAGCTTTTGCGTCTGCTCGAATTTGGCGAACTGTTCAAATGCCGACTGATTCACAGGCCGGTTGGGCGGCTCGCTAACGCATTTGGCGAATCCCTGCGCCAGACCTGTGTAAAAAGCCGGAAAATGCCCTTTCACCTGCGCCATGCGATAATAGCGCAGGAGCCATTCCCGTAAAAGAAGCTGACGATGCGAAGGGGGAAAATAGCGATGGGCCAGCAGGATATTATTGCGCACGTCCAGGCGCGTCAGACGCCGGGAAAATCGCGCCATTGGCGTCTTGAGATGCCGCACCGACAGTTGCGGGAATCGAACAATACGCCATCCCCGGTCCAGCAAGCGCAGGGAAAGATCATATTCCTCCGCCTGCATAAAAAAATCGTCCGGCAGCCCCCCCGTCTCCAGCAGCGCCTGGCGGCGAAAGGCCGTGCCGCAGCCGATGAACACGTCGGGATACGCGCTGCATTCCTGTGTGCCATCGGGGAGCACTACGCGGAAAACCGCCGCGGCCAGTGTGGGGTTATCGGCAAATATTTGCCCCAGCCGCGACATGGAATCACCCAGCGGCCAGGAATCATCATCCAAAAACATGATCAAGTTGCCGCGACAGTGCGGCAGAGCCATGTTGCGGGCGCAAGGTCCAAGATTTTGCGATAAAGCCAATAACCGCACATGGGGAAAACGGTGGGCCACGGCCTGGGCGGCGCCATCGGAACTGGCATTGTCCACCACAAATATCTCAAACTCCTCGGCCGGCAGGCCGCAGCGCCCAAGCTCATCCAAGGTGCGCAAAAGCACTTGGCGGCGATTGAAACTGGGCAAAATAAAACTGCACTGCATGACCAGATGGGCAGCGTGGCAGAGGCCTGCGAAACTGTCAACGCGCGCTACTCGATGAACATGGCATCGCCATAGCTGAAAAACCGATAGCGCTGGGCAATTGCCTGGCGGTACATCCGCCGCTGGGCTTCCAATCCAGTAAACGCGGCGACGAGGGCTATCAACGTGCTTTGGGGCAAATGGAAATTGGTCAAAAGGGCATCGATGTATTTCCAGTGATACGGCGGATAAATGAAGATATCGGTATTACCTCCCGCCGCTTCAAAGGGCACATTTTTCGGCCAGCTTTCCAGCACGCGGGCGGCGGTGGTGCCGATGGCGATGATGCGACGTTTTTCGAGTCGGGCGCTATTGAGCGCCGCCGCGGCCGATGCGTCTATTCGCCAGGCTTCGGTGTGCATGGCATGATCCGGCAACCGATCCGCCGTCAGGGGCTTGAAGGTGCCAGCGCCCACATGGAGGGTTACGCACGTGCGCCGCACGCCCCGCTCGTCCAACTGCCGCAAAATATCCTCGGTAAAATGCAGCGATGCGGTGGGCGCCGCGATTGCGCCGCTCCGCCGCGCCAGCACGCTTTGATAGCGACTTCGGTCCAGTTCGTCGCGCTTGTCGCTTTGCTTATCGCGTTTAATATATGGCGGAAGCGGCATGCGTCCGACGCGATCTAAAAGCGAAGCCGCCGGCTCAGGGCTGAAAACCAGCAGGTCGTATTCCCCTTCGGACGTTTTACCTTGCACATGCGCCACCAGCCCCGGCTCCCGGTCAAAGGTCCATGGCTCCTGGGGCCGCGGGGTTCCGGCATTTTTCAGCATGACGCGCCAAAGCTGCCGGCCCGCGGCGGCGTGCGGCAGGCAATGCAAATAGAGGCAGTCAATATATCCGCCGGCGGGCTTGCGCAATCCAAAACGCGCGGGGATCACCTGGGTGTCATTGAAGACCAGCAGATCGCCGGCGCGGAGCAACGACGGGAAATCCGTGAACGGGCGATGGGCGATGCTCTGCGTGTGCCGCTGGTAATGCAACAGGCGCGCTTGCTGGCGCTGCGGCGGCGGCTCCTGCGCGATTAATTCCGCCGGTAAGTCAAAATTTAATTCTTCAGAGCGCATGTTGATTCTGTAGGCGTTACAAGGCAAATCGCTGGGCCTTACAAGGCAAATCGCTCATGCGTGAGCGTATAACACCAGTCGCCGCACCTGCGGTTCATCGCCAAGGCGGACAGTATGCTCATCGCCGTTCAAGCGCCGGCCCGCTTTCCAGAGGCCTTGATGGAAATGTCCTTGCCCATGCAAGGGCATCGGGCGGGGTAGTCTGGACCCGCCGCGGTGAGGTGGCGCGATCAGCGCCCCGCCCCAGCGGTTTTAGAGCAGAACACAATCCATCTGCGGCGTAACTCGCGGCCGCCGCTTCGCAGCGACCAGTTGACTTCATCGCGATACGGAAAATCCGCCGCCAGCGCGTCGGCGGAATACTTGGTTACAAACACCAGGCGATCCAAGGCGCGCCAATCGCGTTGCTTGTCAAAATAAGCAAAGGCATTGGGCCGCCCTTCCAGGCCTTGCAAAGTCCACACATCGGGCTGGCCGCGCAGATAAAAAGATAATTCAGAGGCATCCTGATACGTATTTGCGTAAACGCGAGCATCGCCGCGCAGCCCATCCACCTTGGCGGCCAGTTGCCGCCAGCCGGTCAGGTCATCCAGTTTGCCGGCGGCCGGTGATAAACGAGCCAGCGTGTCAGGAAAATGCAGCGCCAGGGTGGATACCAAGGCGATGACTACTCCAGCCGTGGCCCAGGAGCGCCATCGCGGCCGACCGGCAATTTGCTCGGCCAGTAAAACCGTAATCGGCAGCCACGCAAATGAAGGCCAGTTCACCTCCACGCGCCTGTGGGTGGAGGAATAGGCGAAAAACAATAGCGGCAGCACGGCGGCGCAAAAAAGTATTTTGTGGCCAAGGTCCACGCGCCGCCACTTGGCCGCGTAATGGATCAATGCGCCTATCGCCAATGCAAACAAAATCGGCGTATACGTCGCCGCCTGTCCGCCGAGATATTCGCCCAGACCGATCCACCATGCCCGCTGGTCGGAGCTGAAACCATGCGCCATTTGAAAACGAAACGACACCCAGTCGTGCCGGGCATTCCAATATAAAACCGGTGCGAAAACCAGCGCCGCCAGAAGCCCGGCGATATAGGGCCAGGGTCGGCGGAGTTCCGCTCGGCCGCGCGGGTCAAACAGCAATGCCAAGCCGACCGCCGCCGGCAGTAAAATCGTGGTGTATTTGGAACAAAAGGCCAGGCCAACGCATAACCCGAAAGTCATCCAGCGCCGCCCGTCAATTGGCTGATTGGCGTCAACTGGCTGATTGGCAGCGCCCAGGAGTGCGAAAAGCGCGGCGACGGAAAAAAACGCCGCCGGCGTGTCGGGTGTATGAATCGTTCCTAGAACTGCCAGCAGCGGAGCGCTCAGCAGTAATATCGCACCCCATAAAACCGAGTTCGCAGACCATTGCCGCAACCAGCGCAACAGCATCCAAACCACCCCCCCACCCATCAGCGCCGCACCCAATCGCACGCCTAATTCTGTGGAGCCCACCAGCCACGTCCCGGCATGAATGAGCCATGCAACCATCGGCGGGTGATCCAGATAACCCCCCGCCAGATGACGCGACCAAACCCAGTAATACGCCTCGTCCGGCGCCAGTTGCCGCAATGGCGCGTATGCCAGCCTCACCACCACAAATAAAATGGCCGCGCAATAGTCAAACCCACTGGACTGGACCGCTATGGCCTGCCAGTTGGAACCTTCGACTTGATTATCATTCTTGTTGCGGCTCATTGGCGGCGCAACCTCGCCATTAAGCCCCCGGCGATCAGCAGCGCAATGACATTGCCGCTCCAAATCAGCGTCAGGCCCATATTGAGCGGATTGACAAACTTGTTGCCCAGAACGAGTTGGGGAAGATCGTCGCTGGTGCGCTGGCCGGCGATGGTCAAGGTGATGCACAACAGGGCCGGCAAAACGCTCAAGGCAAAAGCACTTAAAAAGTTGCCGCTGCGAAACATCATTCCCAGCGCACAGCCCACCAGCACCAGGATCAGGCAACTGACCGCGAAACTGGCCCGCGAGTGCATCTCGCTGCTGACCCGGTTGGCGATGGTCAGCATATCGCGTTGCAGGCGATTTTGATCGCCCAGCCCGGCGGCGTCGGGCCGCAGATAATCGGCGACATTGCGCTGTTCGAGGTTGCGGATTGACGCGGGCATGGGCACCGTGAACGAAACGGGATAGCTTTCGCGCAAGGTGATATCCGAGCCGCTTTGCAGTTGCGCATCGCGCAATTCCAGGCGCAAACGCAAACGATGCGTTTGCGGATCGGCCGCCACTTTGATCAGCATTTGAGTACATGTGGCGGATAGATTTGCTTGGCCATCGGAAAACCGGTTCAGACGCACCTGCCGCGCGCCCGGGCCGCTGGAGGGCGCAGCGCTATCCAGCAGCAACGCCGAATCCGACCAGCGCGGGGCCACGGCCGCGGCGACCAGTTCGTAGCCTTCGGTGCCGGTATCAAACAGCACCCGCCCGCCGGGCGATTCCAATTGCTTATACAAACGCAGCAGATAGGTTACTTCCTGATCGCGGCGGGTAAATTCCGCCAGCGTGTCGCGCACGCGGCGGCTCTTCTCCGGGTGGGCGCTCAACCGCCGCAGCCGCGTTACGTCCATGAATTTGGTGTCCTCTTTAATCATGGAGGGAAAATAGATAGGCCCGAATTCATTGGCCTCCACCCCGCCGCGCCACCCACTGAATTGGCGCGGAAATGAGATGCCCCCTTCCAGGATCGCGCTGAGCGATAATTCCGCATCCTCTCCCGGCTGATTGATAAAAAGTGTGGCCCGCCGAGCCATCATAAATTCCCGCGGTGTGGGCGGCTGATCGGGACGTGGCTTGTCATAAGTGATGATCGTCGGCCCCTCCAGCACCACCCGCTGCCCCTGCGGCACCCCGGCTTCGGCCGGCAGCGGCGGCGGCAAATAGGCCCGCTGGGCAAAAACCGTCGGACCACGCTTGACGCGCAATTCATGTGTGCGCTCGATCTCATGCGCCACCAGTTGCGCCACATTGCTGTAAAGCGTTTTTTCGACCTTTAGTGAAAAGGTGGGAACCACGTAACACAAAAACAGCAGGCTCACCAGCGCCACCAGCAGCCCCAGCACCAGCGCCGGCAGCGCGACCGCCAAGTAGCTGATCCCCGCCGCCCGGCACGCCGTCAGCTCGTTATCCGCCGACAAGCGCCCATACACAATGGTCGTGGCGAACAAGGCCGCGATCGGCAGGGAATAGGTCATCATCGCCGGCATCAGATAGCCCAGCATTTTAGCCACCTGCGCCGCATCCAGGCCATTGTGCGTCAGCGGGCGCAGTAAACCGCCAAAACTCATGATGCCGGCGATCACCCCCGCGGCCAGCATGAAAATGCGGGCCAAGTCCTTAAACAAATACCAAAACAGCACACGACTCATACGCCGCCGATGCTACCGGAGGCGCAGATGAATTCAAAATGACCTTGCCGCCAAATCGCCGATATCACAGCGGCCAGGGCCGCAGAACCGACCGCATTCAATATCTTCGGCTGAGCCTCCCAAGTCATGGCGGCG
>JBBQBE010000086.1:0-12881 GCA_038317225.1 Tepidisphaerales bacterium
TGTTTCGCGGCGACAAGGTTACGTTCCAATCCGTCAGCGCCGACCCCAGGCGGCAGACCATTGAGAGGGTATTCGTGTCGGTGGTTGATCGAGGAGTATCACAAGTGCCCCAAGAGCGGCTGCGCGGTGGAGAGTCGGCAACTGCAAGACGGTAAAAGGCTGGGGCCGCTGATAGCGGTCCTGGCGTTGACGGCGGTGAAGTTGCTGTAACTCAAGGAATTGGCCCGAACGCATCCGGAGGCGGCGTCCGAGGAGCATGTTGCCCAGCGGTATATTCGCGCTTTGCGTGCGTACATTAAGCTGGAGGGTCCGCTGAGTACGCGGGAGTTTTATCGTCAGGTGGCGCACCTGGGAGGGTTCTTAGGCAGGAACGCCGACGGCGATCCGGGCTGGCAGACGTTGTGGTGGGGGGCTGGCAGCAATTAGAGATGCCGGCCACGGGCATGGAACTGGCCACGCCGGAGGAAAAAAATGTGGGTAAGCACAAGCAGCAGGTCCAAGCGGCGAAGGGGGGTTGGCCGCGGGTATGCCATGATGTTGCAGTGCGTCCCCGCCCGGTGTTTGCCGAGCAATAACGCACAACGCAATCGGCTCCACGTTTTGGGGCTTGCCGTGTGCAGATGCTGGTAAGGGTGGTACATTGATAGGCGAAGCGACTGTTCAGATAAGGAAATAGCATGGCGCAAGAGCGTAAGCGAAAGGTCCAGCCCCCAGGTAGGGACCAAGACAGGGAATATCGAATCACGATGAAGATCGTCGTCGATGCCTATGACGAATACGAGCGAGCCATGGGTTGGTACTGCTACATCCAAGACAAGCTTGATTTCCCTTTTACGGCGCTGCACCAGCAAACGTGTTGTTTCGCCCCTGAAGGCAGGGGATGAAGTGGAGGTCATCGGGATGCCGTCTGAGAATGAGTGCGAACATGAGCTGTTCGTCACGATTCGCTGGGACCAGGATGGATTGGCCGTGCCGTTAGCGCAGTTGGAGACGGTGGATGCAAATCAGGATACCCAGCAGGCAGTCGATGACTGGCGATATTGGATCGAGCGGGGTTATAGTTTCTGATGTTGAGGATTGACTGCCAGAAGCCCCTCCAACTGGCTCCATCAAAAGCATCAGCGAAAGTACGCATTCTGGAAGCTGGTCAAGGAGTAGAGTTTTGTCCGTGGCGGGATGCGGGCAAAACGCTGATGAAGACGGTGGGGCATCGACGAGTCGCCTGTTCTTGGCCAAGTCATGCGACCGAAACCCTGGAGATAAGCTGTGCCGGTTGGGGTCGGACAGCGAAAAGCCCCTACGTTAACCACTGAACCTCTTCATCCAGAAACTTCAGAGACTTTGGTCTGAAAAATACCTGATGCCGCCGCTCCAGACGCCAATAACGGTGTCTCACTTGGCAGCAGCCACGCGCGAATAATATCGGCAATCCGCGCTAAACCTTCTATGAAATGGAGTAATAAACGAAAACGCCGAGGTCTTGCAACCTCGGCGTTTCGTCTTAACCAGCGAGCCTCGAATTACTCGAAACCCAACTTCAAGTAGCGGGGGGAGGATTCGAACCTCCGACCTCCGGGTTATGAGCCCGACGAGCTACCAGGCTGCTCTACCCCGCGACTTGCCAACTTATCCGCATCGCCCGCCGCTGTCAAGACAAAGCCAAAAAATTCGTTATAATGCGCGGCCCGCCGGGTGCGCGGGGGTATCTTATGAGCCTTTTTTTCGCGCAGGTAACTTCCCTTGCGGCCGCCGACAACCCAGCGTTGTCGAGCCGGCGGCGGGCCATTTTGCCCCAGTGGCCGACGCCGGGGCCGCTGGGTGATCCCACCGGCCGGGCTGCTCGCCAGGCCGGGGTGATGTGCGCGATCTTCGCGGTGCTGTCGGCCCTGGCGGCTTGGAGTTCGCAAGGATTTTTGGAGGCCGACGCCGGAACGCATTACCTGTTTGCCCGATTCGCCTTCAGCGAACCGACGTACCTGGTCAATGTCTGGGGCCGGCCGCTTTGCACGCTGCTTTATGCCGGCCCGGCGGCACTGGGCGGGGTGATGGGTGTGCGGCTGGCGAGTCTGGCTTTGGCGCTGATGGCGGCGTGGGCTACTTTTCGCATCGCTACGGAACTGGGGTTGGCGCGCCCGCAATTGGCGGTGCTGGCGCTGCTGGCCCAGCCGTTATTTTTTCTGCATTCGTTCAGTGAAATGACCGAATTGCCCTTTTTAACGCTGCTGGCGCTGGCGTTTTACGCCTACCAGCGGCGGAAATGGGGGTGGGTGGCGCTGCTGGCGGCGATAGCGCCGGCGGCGCGGCCGGAAGGATTCGGATTGCTGCTGGCGGCGGGGGTGGCACTGGTGGCGCACCGACGGGCCTGGTGGCTGGCGATCTTGCCGGTGCCTCTGGCGGCATGGAGTTTTCTAGGGTGGATGGCGTGGGGTGGATGGACCGAACCGCTCGCCGCCGGCTGGTGGCGGTGGCTGTTTGACCACTGGCCCTATTCGCCCGTCAGCAGCTATGCCGCCGGACCCCTCATCGGCTGGACGCACCGGGACGATGGGCGCTGGGCCTTTAGCTTTTTGTTGCGCCTGCCGATCGTCAGTTCGCCGCTATTTTTCCCGTTCATGCTCTTGGGATTGTATCTGCTGTTGCGCGGCGAGACGCGGGCGGCGAAAATCGGCGGCAAGTGCGCGACGGTACACAATGATGGCAACGCGGCGACGGCAAAAAACGCTGGCAAATCGGTGACGGCAAAAAGCGACTGCGGAACTGGGGTGAAAAACACCCGCAACGCGGCGACGCAAAATAACGCCGGCAATTCGGTGGCGGAGGAAAAACTCTACGGAAATTGGGTGGGGGAAAATATCGCCGGCAAATCGGCGGCTGAAAAAAAAAGCGATGGAAATTGGGCATTAGAGAAAAGCGACAGAATTTTGGCATTAGAAAAAAGCGCTGCCGAGTCAGCGCCATCATCGTTGGCCGCAGAGGCGCATCGCCGCCGCTGTTTGCGACTTGCGGCCCTGGCGCCGCTGGGGATTTTACTGGTGCATTCGCTGTTATGGTGGCGGGGGCGCATGGCCTCCAGCGGAGAATTGCGCTATTTGCTGGTAGCCGGGCCTTTCTGGGCGATAGCGACCGCCATCGGCCTGAACTGGCTGGCAGGCGTGCGCCACTGGCTTTATCCAGTGCTATGGGCCGGGCTGATGGCCCTGGCGCCGCTGGCGGCTAATGTCGCCTATCCGTGCGTGCCGCTGAAGTTGTATAGCGATGATCTATTGGCCCGCGACGTGGCGGCGTGGTATCGCGCCGATGCGGCAATCCAACAGCGCTATCCGCGGATCGCCGCTTCTTGTACGTCGCTGTTTTATGCCTTGGACCTGAGCTTTACCGACCCGGCTCGCGCCGCCCCTTGGTCGCGGCGCATGGTGGCCCATCGTCCGCCGGGCGTGCTGCTGGTGTGGGACGCGATTTACGGCACGCACAACGCCGACGCCGGATTATGCGTCAGCCGACAGGATATTTTGCAGGCCGGCTGGCGACCCCTGCGCGATTTTTCGCGCAACGGCAAAGTGTGGGAAGTGTATGTCAGCGACTAATGCCCGCCGGCGTGGCGGGAGAAATAAAGGGGACACTAGACATTGTTTGGCGGCCATAATTTCTAGTGTCCCCTTTATTTAGGCCTCTGGCGCGAGCATCGGCGGTACTGAATATGCGCTATCTAGCCATTGACTGGGGAACCAAGCGGGTGGGCCTGGCCATCAGCGACGCCGAGGGCAACTGGCCGGCGCCGCTGGAGGTCTTGGCCAACCACGGCCCGGCGGAGTTGCAAAGGCAATTGCGGGCGGTAATCGAGCGGGAAAAGATTCAGCGGGTGATTGTGGGTTTGCCGCTCAACATGGATGGCACGGAAGGGCCTTCCTGCCGCGCCGCCCGCCAGCTTGGTGGGCAACTGACCACCGGCGGCGGTGCGGATGTGGTGTATGTCGATGAGCGGCTGAGCAGTTTTGCGGCCGAGGACCAGCTTCGCGACCGCCAGCGTGAGGGACAAAAATGGACGCGCGGGCAAAAGAAAAAGCACCTCGACGCCCTGGCGGCCACGGTGATTTTGCGCGACTATCTCCAAAGCCTCAAAGAGACGTAAAGCTATCAACGGCGGCGGCCAAGGACGTGAGAGCCAGCGCGTAAATTGATGTTAACCCTCGATATTTGCAGAAAAACGCCACTGTTTGATCGAAAATCGCAATTTTTTCACAAACTTTGAGTCGTTTGTTTGCGACGGCAACTGAGCGATCTTCTTTAGATGACTTTTAGGCTTGGGGCCTGAACCTGGCGCTCCGGTGAGGCGCTTGTACGGTTGCGATAGGTCAAATCTATGCGATGCTCCTGTTTCTACGGAGTATGCTTATGCGCATCGAGTGGAAGTCAGAGGAAGATCGGGCTTATGTTGGCAACAGCTAGCGCCGATCCGCCGACCGGCGGGTGGTGCTGTCATAACGGATGACCTTGTTCGGGTCGAAGGTCATGACGTGAGCCAATTCTCCACGTTCAATCCGGCAACCCGTCGGAACTCGCGCTCATTATTGGTGACGACAGTGAAGCCCAATGACAACGCATGTGAGGCGATCAACGTATCCAAAGGACCGATCGGGGTTCCCGCCCGCTCCAGCGCTGTGCGCACCGCGCCATAAACCTCCGCAGCCTGGCTGTCGAAGGGTAAAATCGCCAGGGGAGCACAGAACTCAGCCAACAAGGCTGTGTGCCACGCCGGCCGCGCTGTCTTGGCAACTCCGTACTGAAGTTCCGCCAGCGTAATGCTGGAAATTGCGGCTTGATCCACGCGGCAGTGTTTCAGTTGCTCAAAGGCGTGCGCCGCCCGACCGCGGAGAAGTTCCATGCAGATATTCGTGTCGAGCATGTAGCGATTCACGTTCGTTTGACCTTTCGATTGTCAAGCGATTTGCGCGTCTGCGTAACCGTGGGCGGGCTTGGCTCGACCATGAAGTCCTCATCGGCTTTGCCCAGCGCGTCCGCCATCAGATCCCAAGCCGCGCCGCGAGCAAATAACAAGACCGCCGACCCGATGCGCTTCACGCACACCTCGTCGACATCGAAGCGAAATTCCTTGGGCAACCGAACCGCCTGGCTGGCCCCATTCTTGAACACCTTGGCTGTGGCAATCATGATCTGTCTCCTTAATCTACACTGTAGTATATATTCTGGGACAGCGCCAAACAAGATGCCTGGCCGGATGGGTCTAAACCGTTTACCCACCGGTTGCCTTGGCGGCCCCGAAACCCATCGGGTGGTTAACTGGCAGGGGGGGATAACCAGAGAAACAGAGAACGCCGGGCCATAACAGAGCGACCGGGGGCCGCAAGCTTTGGCGGCGGCACTGTGCGCTCTGGCCGCATTGGCCATGGCCAAAAAAGGGGACACTAGACATTAATTGCTCATATGGTGAAAAAATGAAAGGCTCGCGTCATCTTTAGTATGTCGGCAGAAAAGCTTTATCGTCCGACCAGTAATGTTTAGTGTCGTGTGCCGTGCAAAGGGCGTTGCAGTCCAGCGGGTGCAAGTCCCGTCCGGGAAGTAGTCATTACACCCGGTAACAATCGAGATGGCCGCGTAGGTAACCAAACGGCCAAAGCTCTCGGTGGAAAGGGTCGTTAAGCGACTCGGTGAGTATGCAGGCCGTAACAGCAGTGAACGTCGAGAAGGCCTCGAAACCATTAATGCGGAAGCCGACCCACCGAGACTATGGGGAAGGCCGACGTCATCGGATCAACAAGTGCGGCCAGTTGTGGCTGACCAATGACAGGGATCCGATGGTTCCGCCGATCTTAGTGGCGACGGCATGCATACAAGGACAGCAACGTCAACACGGGAAGTCCCAGCGATGGTCGACACATAGCGGCCAAACTGGCGGCCCGCGAGGGTCAACGGCCAGGTCGTATGGGATGTCGGAGAGGCTCATAGTACCGATGAAGCGGGTAATGACCGTGGAGGGAAGGAGCCTTGGTTGAAGCAGTGACAGACCAAGCGTCAAAGGCACGCGAGGGCAACTGCCCGCAAGGGCTAATACCTCACAAGGTGTCAGGCGACGCGGAAGCTGTCAGGCACGTTGGCGAAGGAATGTGAATTCCGTGGGCCAGCAGCGGTCAAGTCCTTCTCCGAAAGCTTTCCTGCGGTAAATCCGCACGTCCGGTTTGATGAGCGGGGGTGTGGAAACGGAGCATGGTGAGGATATTGAGGCACCGGAGAACGAAAGCGCCGGAAACAGATAGGCCTAACCTAAACCACCGCGCCACACCTCGACTCTACCGCTTCTTCCAGCCTCATAGATGCTCTCATCACGCAGTGAGCGATTCCAGCGATTGAGCGTGAGCTGCATGTCGTCGGGATGCAAAATAGCCGGCCAGCCGTCGCCCAGAATGCGCTCGATGGGCATTGCGAAATACGCCGCAGCGGGGCGGTTCCAGTAGGTCAGCCGGCCTGCGGCGTCGGAGACCCAGATCAATTGCGGCATCAAGTCGGCCAGTTGCAGGAAGGAGGGATCCTCCCCGACCGAAGGGCGGAATTTTGGAGCGATGCGGCGTCGAGGCCCGCGCGCCGGGAAGACGGCTTACTCATCTACGCCTCCGTGCCATACATATGACTTGCATTGCTGCGCTCTCCCGATACGTAAACCGTCGCGGCGGTTGACCCGGCGTATTGTAGCCGCGCCAATGGCGGAGGAAAGTTGTCAGGCGCTCACAACTGCCGCCGGCCGACAGGGCTATTGGCGTAGCAGTAATTGCCACGCTTGGGCGGCCGATTCAAGGCTGTAGGATTCGGCCACGCGGCGGCGGGCGGCCTGGCCTTGGCGCTGCCGCAGAGCCGGATCGCCGCAGAGGGTTTGCAGGCGGGTAAGCCATTGGGCGGGGGAGGCGGGCAAAAAGCCGTCGATGCCCTCGCGGAGGATTTCGCAGTTGGCGCCGATGGGGGAGGCGAGGGTCGGCAAGCCGCATGCCATGTATTGCAATATCTTAAATCCACATTTGCCCCGCGTCCACGGATCGTCCGGCGTGGGGGCGATGCCGATATCGCCCCGCAGCAGCGATTGGGTTTCGCTGGCCTGCGACCAGGGATGATGCTCCTGCGCAATGGGGCAATCCTTCCAGGCCTGATCGGCGATAGTGATCAAGCGCAAACCGGGGATGCTTTGAGCCGCCTGGCCCAGCACCGGGCCGAGAGACTCCAGATACGGCAAGGTCGAGGCCGAGCCGATCCACACCAACGCCGGCAGATCGGTCGGTTGGTGCGATTTATTCGGGTAGGCGGCGGGGTCCAGGGTGGTGGGGATGACCGCGGTGGCGGGGGAACTGGTAAAAAGCCGGGCCAGGGATCGGCTGCCGGCGACCACGCAATCCACCCGCCGCGCCGTGGCGGCAAAACGCCGGGCAGTGCGCCAGCGGGAAAACCAGCCGGTCGGACGGTTAAAGAGCATCACCGCGTCATCCACATCAAAGTAGATGCGCTGGGCGCGGCGGCGCAGCAGCCGGGCTTCGGAGGGATCGAGCAATTTGCGCTGCAAAATCACCGCATCATAATCGCCCGCCCGCCGCAGCCAGTGGCGCCGGGCCAGCACTCCGTCGGGGCGAAAGCGGGTGGTCCAGGTGATGCCGGCGGCGTGCATCAGCGGCGCCAGCGCTTCAATACGCAAACGGTAGGAGGCTTGGCGCGGATTGTTGGCCAGGATCAAAACGGATATTTCGGGCAGCGGCGTGGAACCTGCAATGCTATGGGATGAAGGTTTAGTCATTGTGCATCAGCTATCCGCGGCCCTGCGCGATCTGCACCCAAGGCAATCGCATTTGGCGATTTTTACTCCCTCTGGCGCGTACTGGTGCCGGAGGGTTGGGGTGCAGGAATGTTGAGCGTTGAGCGTTGAATGTGGATTGTTGAATGTTGATTGTTGAGCGTTGAATGTTGAGCAATTTCAACAATCCACAGTCAGCCGTCCAACAATCAACATTCCACGATCCACAATCAAAAGGGCGGTACTCCACCCGTTCAACAATCCACAACAAACAATCTCCGTGACGACGGCCCTTGCTTCGCTGGGGGACAAACCCGGTTCGCTGGAGAACTTGGCCACCCCATCCCCAACGCTGTTGGCATCGATACCCAGACTCCGGGCCGCCTCGACGATGCAATAGCCCTGCTCATTGACCAACTTGACTGCCGAACACCTAAACTCGCGTGTGAACTATCTTCTTACCATGAACGCTCCTTTGATAGCCATTATGCCATCTTTTGGAGCGTCCACCATTCGTGGGCAAGCTCAACCGGCGAAAGGCAGCCATGTGGAATATAGTAAGAGGATTAGCGGCGGCTTGCCAGCACCGCGCGGCTTCTCTACGATGCGGCCGTGCGCACGCGATTTTACCTTCATCTGCCACTGATTATGGCGCTGTGCGCCTCCTGCAGCGCCAGGCCGCTGGACATTTCCACTTCGCCGGCCAGCAGTCCGACCAGCGCCCCGGCCACCGCGCCGGCGGCCCGCTCCTTATTTGATCCCGATCGGCATATGCGCGTCTCGGAAGTTCTCCCCGGCATGGTGGGTTACGGGTTAAGCGTCTTCAGCGGCACGCGCATCGAGCGCTTTGAGGTGCGCGTGATCGCAGTGGTGCGCAATTTTTCGCCGCGCCATGATGTGGTGCTGATCCGCTGCTCGGGGCAGAATTTGGAGCACACCGGCTCGGTGGCGGGGATGAGCGGTTCGCCGATTTTTCTGCGCGACCAGCGGGGACGCGATCGCTTGATCGGTGCCTTTGCCTATGGTTGGGCACTGAGCAAAGACCCCATCGCCGGGGTGCAGCCGATTGAGTATATGCTGGACATTCCCGCCGAAGCCTTGCGGCCAGACGCTTCTCACGCCGCCGACGGGGCGGGTGATAGCGGCCAGGCAAGCTGGTCGCCTTTGTCGGTGATGGATCGTTTGGCGACTGCCCAGTCCGCCGAGCGGGCGGCAGGCGGCTCGCAACTGATCGGCCTGGGCACGCCGCTGATGATCGGCGGCGCTAGTCCGCAGCGCGTGGAAAAGTTGTGGCGGCGGTTTCTTCCCGGCCAGTGGAGTTTTTTGCAAACCGGCGGTGGGGGTGGTGGCGCGGCCACAACAACCCTCGCCACGACCCGCGCCACCACTGGCCCGGCTAACGATAATCAGCCCGCCGATGAACAACCCGCCGATGTCCAGCCCGCCGATGCTGCCGCCAAGCCCTTTGCGCCCGGATCGGTGCTGGCGGTGCCGCTTCTAACTGGCGATATGGATATCACGGCCATTGGAACCTGCACGGAAGTCTTGGGCCAGCGTGTGTGGGGGTTTGGCCACCCGTTTCAAGGTAATGGGCCAGTGTCTCTGCCAATGGGCGATGGCCGGATTTATACCATCATCGCCAACCTGGCCAGCAGCTTCAAACTCGGCGCCATGGGCCAGACGCGCGGCATGTTGGTGTCTGATCAAGCCACCGGCGTTGCCGGCCGCATTGGCCCCGGCCCCAAGGTCATGCCCATCGACCTGGAGGTCTCCTATCCCGACGCGCCGCCGCGGCACTATCATTTTGAAGCGGCGCGGGATCGCATGTTTACCCCGTTGCTGTTCGCCGTGGCGATAGAGGGGGCGTTGACCGGGGAACGCGACTTGCCGCACGATCACACCCTTCAATACGATCTGACCATTGAATTTGATAACGGCAAAAGTCTGCGTTTGGCCAACACTTTGGTCAACACCAATGCCAACGAACTATTTTTTGCAGCCGGCGCGCCGATGGTCGTGGCGGCGGACAATCCGTTTTCATCCGTGCTGGCCAAAAAGGTGCGCGGCGAATTTCATATCATCGCCCAACAGCGCCTGGCGCAAATTCTTTCGGTGCAGTTGCCCCGTCAGCGCTATCGGCCCGGCCAGCTTGTCAAAGCGTTTTGCCATTACCAGCAATATCGCGGTGCGGAGGGAACGGTGGCGGTGGAACTGGCCTTGCCCCAAGACCTGCCGGATGGAAACTATCAACTGCTGATCAGCGATTACAATGGTTTTATGGCCGAGGAACGCCACCTCAACGGCTTTCGCTATACGGCCCGAAGTGTGAACCAGGTTTTTGATGTGCTGGAACTGTCAGCCAGTTTTCGCCGCGACGCGATTTACGCGCGTTTGGTGCGCCAGGCCGACGGCGTGGCGGTGGGAAGGGTGGCGCTGCGGCATTTGCCCAATTCGCGCCGCCAGGTGCTGGCCGATTCCGGCATCAGCGATATTTCACCCTTCGTCGGCTCCACCGTTTCGATCACCCCGACGCCGATGGTGATGAGCGGTTCGGCGGAGTTTACCCTGACCGTCGATCGCCACGCGCCGCTGATCGAGCGGTAGCCAGGCGCGACGATTTTTTCGGATGCAATCCATGACCCGACCTTTTTTATTTTGCCTACTGTGCTTCAGCGCCGCGGCCAGCGCTATTACCACCTCGCACTGGAACCATACCAGTGAAGCCGATTTCAAAGCCGGCACTTTGCAAAATGTGGTGGCCAGCAATCTCGGCGATCTGAAGCTCTCCCGCGGATTGCAAGTCTTGCTGGACCAGGATCCCCGCTTCAGCAGCGTCAATGCCATAGCCCAAGGCGCCGACGGCGCGATTTACGCCGCCACCGGCCCGCGGGGAATGGTTTTGTCGATCCATGACGGCAAAACCGAGACGATTTGGCAATCGACCGACGACTCGGCCGCTTTAAGTTTACTCATCGATGCCCAAGGGCGGCTTCTGGTGGGCACCGGCGGCGAGCGCGCCGCCATCTGGCGGCTGGACAAGCCCCAGCCCAAACAGCTTTTTTCCGCCGACGGGGTGCAATATATCTGGGCCATGACCCAGGCGGCCGACGGCACGATTTACGCCGCCACCGGGCCCCATGGCCAGCTTTTCCAGATTGCTCCCGACGGCAAATCCACCGTGCTTTTTTCCTGCCCCGAACATAATTTGCTCAGCCTGTTAAGCGACGAGGCGGACAAGTTGTATATCGGCACCGATCCCAATGGCCTGGTCTATCGCGTGGACCGCAAAAGCGGCCAGTCGTTTGTGCTGTTTAACGCCGCCGAAAGTGAAATCAGCGCCTTGGCGATGGATAAGGCCGGCAATGTCTACGCCGCCACCGCCGCCCAGCAGGAAGGGGCGACTGAGCAGGCGCTGCCGAGTGAGAAAAACGGCCGGCCGGAGGCGGGTTCGGCCGGCGGGGTGGCCATCCCCACCCAGGAGCCGGACATGCCCAAGCCGCCGGCGTTGCCCAATCCCAACCCCGGCGAGCCGCCTCCGATTCCGCGCACCCAGCCGCCGCATTTGCTGATTTTGCCTGAAGCCACCGAGCCGCCGACCGCTTCCACGCCCGCTTCATCGCCTGACGATGGCGAGGAGCCGCCGACGGTCAACGCGGTCCCGGCGTCGCAGCCGGCCATGCGTCCGGCGGGGGGGCCGGCCAGCACGCCGCATCCCGGCGGTAACGCCATTTACCGCATCACTCCCGCCGGCATCGTCAGTGAAATCTTCCGCCAACCGGTGCTGGTGCTCAGTATGATCCAGCAGGACGGGAAGCTGATTGTGGGCACCGGCTCCGAAGGACTGATTTACCAGGTGGACCCCGCGGCCGAGGAGACGCTGGTTCTGGCCAAGGTGGACGCCAAGCAGGTTTTGGCGATGTGTCAGGGACGCGATGGGCGAGTGCTGTTGGGCATGGCCAACAGCGGCGCGGTGGTGGGCATGTCGCAGGGTTTTGCCAAAGTGGGCACCTATACCAGCCCGGTCTTGGACGCGACGCAGGCCAGCCAATTCGGACAAATGCATCTGCTGGGACGCCTGCCGGAAGGCTCGGCACTGCAAATATCCACGCGCTGTGGCAATGTGCGCACGGCGGCCGACGGGCAGTGGTCCTCCTGGAGCGAGCCGGCCAGCGCCACGGAATATTTTCCCATCAGTTCGCCGTCCGCGCGGTTTTTGCAGTACCGACTGCTGCTGACCAGCGGCAACGGGGAAAAAACGCCGCGGATCGAGGAAGTGGATGTGGCGTATCAATTGCCCAATCTATCGCCGCAGGTCAAATCGTTGCGGGCGACGGTCAAAGCGATCGCGGTCGCTGTGGAAACCGAGGAGGCCGCTGGCGGCGCTTCCGGTCAGCGCCATGTCGCCTGGACGGCCTTTGATCCCAATGGCGATACGCTCAGCTACGCCTTGTGGTATCGCCTGCAGCAGCGGGATCCGTGGATTTTGCTCAAGGACAAACTCAAAGAAACGCAATTCGACTGGGATACCCGCCTGGTTGCCGACGGGCGGTATGAATTAAAAGTTGTCGCCACCGATGCGGCCTCCAATCCGGTCGGCCAGGCGTTGACCGGCTCGCGGGTCAGTGATTCCATTGCGGTGGATAACACCGCCCCGGTCATCGGCGATGTGAAAACCACGGCCATGGCGACGGGCGTGACGGTGGAATTAACCGTGGCCGACCGGGCCAGCAGCGTGGCCTCGGTGGAATTTTCCGTGGACAGCCACGATGACTGGCGTTTGGCCAAGGCTTCTGATAAACTATTCGACTCGCCACGGGAGGCCGCCAGCTTCGCCGTGGAGAATTTAACGTCCGGGCCGCATCAAATAGCCGTTCGCGCCACCGACGCGATGGGCAATGCGGCCTACCAGACAATATTGGTAACCATTCCGCCCCAGGCGGAGAAGAAGAAGGATTGAGCCATGCACTATCCGCACCGCATCAGCAAAGTGAAGCGCGCCCGCAAGATCGGCTTCCGCGCCCGCATGAGAACCAAAAAGGGCCGCCAAACCATCAACCGCAAACGCCGCGTGGGCCGCAAGGTGCAAGTGGTCTAA
>JBBQBE010000087.1:0-12231 GCA_038317225.1 Tepidisphaerales bacterium
CACTATCGCCCAAGACTTTCATCAGATTGGCGTTTTGGCAGCCGAAGCGCTGTATCGTCGAATGCTCACGCGGGATCGGCCGGGCGTTTTCTATCCGGTCAACATAAGGCTTGTGCCGCGGCTAATCGTGCGCAAATCCACAACGCGATTGTAGAGCACATAGCACAGTTCATTGTCGAGAAGCCTTACGGCAGATCTTTGAGGACTCCCAGGTGACCAACCCGCAAACCGCCATCGCGCGACTGCGGCAATGGTGCCAGTGCGGAAAGCAACTAAGCCTCAAAGCACTAAAGAAGTTTAGCCAAACGCGGGAGAATTGGATGGATAAGTTCGCCAATGACTTGGCCGCGCGTTGGAGCAACGGGCGGAGGACTCGCACTTTAGTCCGTAGTCAGTAGTCAGTTGTCCGTAGCAAATGCTACTGACTACGGACTACTGACCACTGACTTTCTCAACATTCAACGCTCCCCTGGCGCACCTGAACATTTTCCCAGTCGTGGCGGCTGGGCTACGATATACTTTCCTCATGGCCACCGATCAATCTTCGGCCAACCCGAGTTCCCCGCCGACGCGGCGTCTGTTTTGGCGCTGGCAAAACCTCCCCGCCGCCGATGGCTGGCCCATGCGCCTGGAGTTTTCCGCCACCGTCCGCCTGCCAGTCGCCAAGGCCGAACAATCCCTCTACCGGGAAACTTTTTCCCAACTGCCGGCGGACGATCCGCGCCACTGGGAATCGCTGCGCCTGCATTTGCAACCGGCCCTGACCGCCGCCGCGACGGAGCAGATGGCCGGGCAGTCCGCCGAGGCGTGGGTATCCCCCCAGCGGCACGAGGCATTGGCCGCGATACTTTTGCAAGTGCTGGACAAGGCGGCCTTCGCCTGCGGCGCCGCGGCCCTGCCACCGGCGGCGGCGTGCGTACAAAGCCCGCGCCGGCAGGCGGCGCAATTGCTGGCCCATCAACCGCCGGACGCCAACGCCGAGAAGGCCCTCTTGATCGAGCAGGCCCGCCAGAGCGCCCCCGGCCGCTTGTGGGCCGTCAGCGGTTTGAACTTTTTCCCCTTAGAGGAACCAGGCCCGGACGCCATCCAGTTGCCCGCAAGTGGCGGGCCGCTGCGGCGAATTTGCCTGACGAGCGGACCCGAGGGACCGGTGAGCCTGCTGGGAGCGCGAAGCGGCGTCTGGGCGCTGGCGCAACATGAGCAACATGAACAGCGTGAGCAACATGAGCAACGTGAGCAGCGTGAGCAACGTGAGCAGCATGAGCAACGTGAACAGCGTGAGCAACATGAGCAACGTGAGCGGCGTGAGCCGCGTGACCAGCGTGAACAACATGTGCAGCGTGAGTCACATGAGCAGCGCGAACAACATGAGCGGCCTGAGCAAGATGAGCAACGTGAGCAACGTGAGCAACATGACCATTATGAACAGCATGAGCGGCCTGAGCCGCGCTGGTTTGGCGGATTGGACCAAAGCCTGGAAAACGGGTTCAGCCGCCTGGCGCTGTGTTGCGGGCGCCTGTGGGCGATTCACGCGCAAATCGGCCTGGTGTGGTGGGATTGGCTGGAGCCGCAAAAACCGCAACACCTCGACTGCCCCCACCCGCGCTGGATAGAACTGCTCAACTGGGAGCAATCGCTATTGGCCGTCGGCCGCCAGGGGGGATTGTGGCGCATCGACCCGGATGGAGCGATTGACTGCGTGCGCCCCGATGAGTCCGAGACGATTACCGCGGCGACGCAACTGGACATTTTCGATCAGCCCTGGCTGGCGCTGGCCGATGCGCGGGGAAGCGTGCATATTTGCCGGCCGGGCCAGCCGCCGCGAATCACGCTGACCGGCGGCCCGCCGGGAATCTGCCAACTCACCGCCGACGCCACGCGACTCGTGGCCTTAGGCCCGGATCGCCGCCGCTGGTGGGTGTGGAACCTGGCCCGCCCGCAAGACCCGGCCCGGCAAATCCATCCGGCCACCGCCCCGCCCCACCGTTTGGCGGATATCGCCCTCTGTTCAAGCATGGCGATTGCCACTGTGTAAAAAATTGTCTTTGTATTGGCGGGTGGCGGCATTAAAATATGGGCATGACCCAGGTGATCAGCGCAATCTATCAAAACGGCGTGTTCCATCCGGTCGAGCCTCTGACCGACCTGCCGGAACACAGCACTGTGCGGCTGACCGTGGAATGCGATGTCGCGTCCGCTCCCATCCGCGCCATGGGAGCGCAAGCGGGCAGCGTTTTATACATCGCCCCGGATTTCGACGCGGACATCAGCGAACAGTTTGGCATTGCTGGCAAGTCGCCACATATGTAACCATCCGCTGCTTCAAGCGACGTTCACGCCGCGCGAAAATAAAAAAATAGTTTTGGACAGTAGATGAAGCCCAAGCCGCGCTGGCTCTGATTCATCCCTTGCCCAAAACTATTTTTCCCCCACTCCAACAACAACCGCTTTATACCGTTCCCGCCTCGCCGGTTTCGATTTTGCCGCTCATATAGTCGCGCGGATCGGCCACGTGGCCGGCCAGGGCGCTGGCGGCGACCGTCAGCGGGCTGGCCAGATACACCGCCGACTTCATGCTGCCCATGCGGCCGGGGAAGTTGCGGTTGGTGGTGCTGATGCAGGTCTCCTGGCCGTTAAGCCGCCCGAAGGTATCGGCCGGGCCACCCAGGCAGGCCGAGCAGCCGCTGGGGCCGAGCAGGCAGCCGGCGTCCAGCAAGGTCTGTTCGATGCTCTTTTCATTTGCTCCCACCGCCGCGCCGCGCAGGTTCAGCGTTTTCATCTGCGCATGCACTTCCGTGGAGCCGGGGACCACGAAGGTTTTCACCTTCACCTGCCGGCCGCTGAGCAGATTGGCCGCGAAGATCATGTCGGTGATCTTGCCGCCGGTGCAGCTTCCGATATACGCCCGGTCCACCAATACATCGCGCAGTTGCCGGGCGGTGGCCTTGTTATCCGGCGAGTGGGGCTTGGCGACCATCGGTTCCATGCTGGCCAAATCCCATTCATGCTCGGCGACATAGCGGCAGCCGGGCTGATCGCGGTAGACCTGCCAATCGGGCCGATTGGAGCGGGCCTTGACGTATTTGAGGGTTTTTTCATCGACATCGCAGATGCCGTTTTTCCCGCCGGCCTCGATGGCCATGTTGCTGAGGGTCATGCGATCCTCCAGCGTCAGCGAGGCCACGCCGTCGCCGGCGAAATACATCGCCTGATAAGTCGCCCCATCCACGCCGATCTTGCCGATCACCGCCAGGATCAAATCCTTGGCCGTCAGATAAGGCGGAATTTCGCCGCGGAAAGTAAACTTCTGCGTCGGGGGGACTTTGAGCCACAATTTGCCGGTGCCCATGACAAACCCGGCGTCGGTGTTGCCGATGCCGGTGGCGAACTGGCCAAAAGCCCCGGCGGTGCAGGTGTGGCTGTCGGTGCCCAGCAGGATCTCGCCGGGGCGCACATGCCCCTCTTCCGGCAGGGCCTTGTGGCAGACGCCCTTGTAGCTGGTTTTGGTCGGATCTTTGTAGGGATTGGGCATCCCCGGCTCGTTTTTGACAAAATCCGGGTCGTAGTAATAGCGAATGTGCTGCTGGCGCACGAAATCGCGCAAGGTCTGCACATTGCGATGACATTTTTCGTCGGCGGTGAAGATGTAGTGATCAGGGATGATCACCACGCGGTCGGCGTCCCAGACTTTGGCATTGGGTCCAAACTTTTCATAAAAGACGCCGATGGTTCCCGGCCCGCACACATCGTGGGTCATCAGCACATCGACGTTCACCCACACATTTTCACCCGGCTCCACCGCGCCTTTGCCGGCGTGGCGGGCCAGAATCTGTTCGGTCATGGTCATGGCGCTCATGGGTACTCCTGCTATTAATACATTTTGCGGGCGCGAAGGTCCGACTCAAAAAAATTTTCCGGGCGCTACGGCCCGGCTGGTGTAAAGCAGTAAAACAGTAAAACAGTAAAACACACATTATAGGCTTGGCGGCGGCACAATGCCATGCGACATCAACCCGCCCCGAGCCGCCGGGCAAGGGCACTGGCTCCCGCCTGGGCGCAAAAGCAGGGCAACTGCATTGGCCCCATATTCCCCCTCGCCCATGTACTCATGGCAGAGCCGCCGGGCAAGGGCACTGGCTCCCGCCTGGGCGCAAAAGCAGGGCGATGGCATTGGCCCGATCTTCCCCCGCGCCCATGTACTCATGGCAGAGCCGCCGGGCAAGGGCACTGGCTCCCGCATTGGCGCAAAAGCAGGGCAACTGCATTGGCCCGATATTCCCCCGCGCCCATGTACTCATGGCAGAGCAGGGCATTGGCATTGGCCCCATAACTCCCTCTCCCATGTATTCATGGGAGAGGGCTGGGTGAGGGCCGAGTGGTGTAAACGCCTGTTTTTCCTAAGATTTTTCACAGCCCCCCCCCCTCCGCCCAGCGCGTTGCAGCGGCAGTCAAAACCGACATAGGCGCTCGCCCTGGCCCCAAGCGCCACCGGCACTTTTCCCACCGCCGCCCCACTTGCGGTATCCTATCGCCCATGCCGCCGGATGCATCAACTCCCCAGCCCGCCGGGCCGGATTTATCCGCCCCGGCCGTCAAGCGGCGGCTGGGCTGGAATCTGCTGGGCAATTTGTACAGCCAGGGCGCGACGCTGGGCGTGCAGCTTCTGGCCATCCCGCTTTTTCTCTACGCCTGGGGGGCGGCGGACTACGGTTTGTGGCTGGCGCTGGCGGCGGTGCCGTGGTATTTTTACGCCCTGGCCGATCTGGGGTTCACCAATCTGGCAGCTAACGACATGGCCCTTTGCCGCGGGGCGGGGAAAACCGACGCGGCCATCGAGGTGTTTCACAATTCGGCGGTCGTGGTGCTGTTGATGGGTGTGGCGCTGGCGGCGGCGGGCGTGATCGCGGCCGGACAACTGCCGGTGGCCGCGTGGCTCAAAACCCCCTTTGCGCAGCGGGCGGCGGCGACCGGGGCGCTGCAAATTCTACTGGCCCAGTTGCCGCTGGTGCTGATCCAGAGCCTGTTGACCGCGGCCTATCGGGCGGACGGCAAATACGCCCACGGCGCCGCCTGGCAGGGCAGCGCCCGGCTGGCCGACGGGCTGGCCCCGGCGGCGACGGCGCTACTGGGCGGCGGCTGGATCGCCGCGGCCTGGAGCATGTTGCTGGTCAAACTGCTGGCGGCGGCGGCGATGGCTCTGGCGGTGCGGCGGCAAATCCCCTGGCTGCCGCTGGGCGTGGGGCGGATGCGGCGGCAAAGCCTCCAAAAGATGCTGCGGCCGGCGGCGGCGTTCGTGGCCATTCCCGTGGCCGAGGCTATGCAGATTCAGGGCCTGACCCTGCTGGTGGCCGGCTCGCTGGGTCCGGCGGCGACCACCACTTTCAACACCCTCCGCACCCTGGGCAATGTCGCCTTTAACGCCTTCGGCATCGTGCGCACCAGCATCTGGTGGGAACTGTCGGCCCTGGTCGGCGGCGGTCAGCCGCGGCGGGCCGAGGCGCTGATCCGCCGGGCCACGCGGCTGGGTTTTTTACTGGCCCTGGCCGCCTGCGCGATTTTGGCCGTCGCCGGCGGACCGCTGTTACGCCTGTGGACCGGCGGCAAAGTGCCGATGGACCGCGGACTATTTTACCTGCAACTGCTTTCCATTTTGCTGGCCGCGGCCTGGCGCATCCCGGCGACGCTGCTGCTGGCGACCAACCGCCACGGCCGCTACGCCCTGCTGCTGCTGGCCGGCTCGGCGACCCAGCTCGCCCTGGCCGCCTGGCTGCTGGCCCGCTGGGGTTTATCCGGGGCCGGGGCGGCGATGGTGTTTCTGGAGCTTTTTATGTGGGCGATGTTGGCCAGAAAATCACCTATCCCTGGATTGGCCAGGATGCCGTAAATGGCCGGCCCACCGGTTTGACGTGCGCCGCCGAGAGCCGTAGACTTGGATTGTGGCGCTGGATGCCGCAAAACATGTGGCCTATTGGCGCGACGGGGCTCAGGAGGCGCTGGAAACCGCGCAACTGCTGATCGACTCGCGGCGCTATCTCTTTGGCCTTTTTCTCGGCCATCTGGCCCTGGAAAAATTGCTCAAAGCGCTGTGCGTGCGGCGGTGGAACCAAATCCCGCCGCGTACGCACAATCTGCTGGCACTTGCGGACCTGGCCCAGCTAACGCCGCCACAGGCGCTGCGGATCGCCTTGGGCGAATTGCAGGTCTATTGCATGGCCGGACGCTATCCCGATTCCGACGCCCTGTCGCTGCGGCAGGTGCAGGCCCAGGCCGAACTGCGGCGCATCGACGAGGTATACCAATGGTTGCGGCGGCAATTGAACAATGCGTGAAAAAATACCTGCGGGCGGCCACCGCGGCGGGCATTCCGGCGCGGCGGGCGATCCTCTTCGGCTCCCAGGCCCGCGGCGACGCCCAGGAATATAGCGACATCGATCTGGTGATTCTGTCACCGGCCCTGGAGCCGCCGCGCGCCGCGGCGCTGCTGGCCACGCTCTGGCGGCTGCGCTTGCAGACCGATGCCCGCATCGAGCCGATCGCCTGCGGGGAAAAGGAATGGCAGACCGATGATTCCCGCATCGTGCTGGAAATCGCCCGCACCGAAGGTGTGCCCATCGACCTGTAAACCGCCCCGGCCCGTGCGGACGGTCAACCCGCGACGACGGCGCCACCCCGCCGGGGCGGCGATGGTGCTTCTGGAGCTTTTTATGTGGGCGATGTTGGCCAGAAAATCGCCTATCCCTGGATTGGCCAGGATGCCGTAAATGGCCGGCCCCCGGGTTTGATAGCCCAGTGAAAAACCAATCCCCGAAAATGCTATAGCGATTGCGGCAACCGCCGTACCGCACGGCTGGGTCTTGGCGACCCGCGACGAACACTTTGCCTGGATGGACGCTTGGGCCAATGGTGCCGTGGTCAAATCCGCATCCCAGGCGGGCGGTTGGCCGACCTTCTCCTCCCTCTGGCGGGCAACCTCCTCTGGCTTGGCGGGTAAACGCCGCGGGGCTATTTCGCCTCAGGAAGCGGGATTTTGTCCGATGGCGCCAAGTCGCGTTCGGTGGCCATTTTGAACTGGCCCGCCCACTTGCGCGCAAATTCCTCGGCCTCCTGCTGGAAGATCAGTTCCAGGCTGAACCCCGCCTCCCGGGCAAGCTCTTGGCGGATCTTGCGAATTTCCGCGATGATTGGATCATTCCGCATTATTTGTCTCCGGTGGTTCGGGTTCGATTAAGCTTGCGGGGGTACACAAGGTTGGCAGCCAGATACCGTGGCGCAAAGCGTACTGTTCCAGCATCCGGGTGGTGTGGGCATTGGCCAGATGCGTGCAGTTCCAGCTCAGCAGGTAGTCCATTTCGTACGCCACCGCATAGGCCAGATGTTCGGCATCGCCCGCGGCACGGGGCGGAATCTCCAATGCCAACTGCAGATCCTTGGCCAGTAAAAGCACGACTTCGGTCTGCGCCAGCAGTGGAATCTCGCCAAGGGCATCCATCCTGCGCGCCGCCGCCGCAACATCCCCTCGGGATGCTTCGCGAACCACCGCCATCGATGCGAAAAGACGATACCCGGCTCGTTCTTCTTCCCACCACCGTTGGGTTAACTGTTGATTGGCCAGAACAAAGAAATCGCGACTCGGTCGCGATGCCAGATAACTGACAACGCTGGTCTCAACGCACACCCGAGGCTGTGCGGGATTCGGCAGCGCCATACGCGGATGATGGTATCATAATTGATCTGCTTGAGCATCCGGTGTTCGCTCGGCGGTGAAATGGATCAGTTCAATCTGGCGGGCCGGTATCCCGATGCTGATACGCCCATTCCTTCGTTGCGGGTCGCTGGGTCGCTGATGGTTCAGGTGGAGGAGGTGCTGCAATGCTTGCGCGATCAATTATGAAAGTCATCCAGAATTATCTGAAGGAAGTGGCGTTGGCGGGGATTCCGGTGAGCGGTGCGATCCTGTACGGCTCCTATGCCCGCGGCGAGCAGCATCCAGAGAGCGACATCGATCTCATTGTGCTCTCCCCGTTGTTCGATCAAGACAAGAGCTATCAGAACGTTGCCAAGCTGTGGCGTCTGCGGGTGCGCACGGACTGGCGCATCGAACCCGTCGCGGCCGGCGTGCGCGAATGGGCTGAGAATCGCGGCTCGCCGCTGTTGGCGATTGCTCGCCAGGAAGGGATTGTCATCCAGCCGAATTGAGAACGCGAATCAGCGACGGGCGGCGGGTGAAGGCGGGGAAAACGCCGCCAAGCATCAAGGCGGCGGCGGGCGGGCTGGGGGACTCTGATTGCCGCCAGTTGACCCCTTGCCGGAGGAGTTGCTGGGCGATGGCGCGGGATGAGGGGGAATCTGGCGGATCGAATCCCGGCCGGGGTTGCGTTCGGCCCGGGTTTGTGTTTTGAATCCTGGCCGGGTTTGCGTTTAATCGAATCCCGGCCCGGTTTGCATTTGCGTTTCCCGGTTTTCGTTTTCATATCGTCGTTTTCTTGTCTGGGAAATTTGCGGTGTGGGGGCTAGAATGGATCGCTAGCCGAGGGATTTGATATGACCAAGCAACTGACGGTGATTATTGAGCGTGAAGAGGACGGGTATGTGGCGTTGTGCCCGGAGGTGGACATTGCCAGCCAGGGCACGTCGGTGTCCGACGCCCGCGCGAATCTGCAAGAGGCGTTGGAGCTGTTCTTTGCAACCGCGTCGCCGCAAGAGATTGGCGGTCGGCTGCGCGCCGAGGTTTACGTAACGCAGTTGGAGGTTGCGATTGGGTAGGCTGCGCCCGCGCTCGGGCCAGGAGGTCTGCCAACTGCTGGAGCGGCATGGATTCCAGGCGGTGCGGCGGAGGGGGAGCCATATTGCCATGCAGAGGCGGGATGGGGCCGGCACGGTGACCGTTGCGGTGCCCGATCACAAGCAACTGCGGATCGGTACGCTGGCCTCGATCATCCGCCAATCCGGCATCCCACGCTCTGAGTTTGAGTAGGTCTTGAGCAGGTGAAGACGGGGAAGACGCCGCCAAGCATCCGCCGCGCGGCGCGGATGGGGAGTATCGACATTCGGGACGGGAGAACCGACAATTGACGGCATGGACTCATCTTCCGCCACCGCATCTTCAGCCACCGCTTCATCCGTCGGCCGCTGGGTTTGGGTGGTGGCGCTATTGATCGGGGCCTTGGCTTTGAGTACGCGCCTGGCCGCGCCGTGGCGCACGGACGTAATCAACGATGAGATGCACCATCTTCAGTCCTGGCGCAACCGCTACGGCACCGACGACATCTACCCGCTTTTTTTGCAGCGCCTGGAGGCTTCGGGAAAACTCCCGGCCCGGCGGCTGGAGCAGGTACGCAAAATCTATCATGCCCATCCGCTGATCCAGCGGGGGCTGATCGTGCTGGTGGACCCGCAGCCGCCGCTGTATCCGATCCTCGCTGAGTTCACGCAATGGCTGACCGCTTCCAGCCTCCTGGCTCTGCGCTTCTGGTCGGTGTTCTTCGCGCTGGCGGCGGTGTGGGTGGCCTGGCGGATCGGGCGCGACTGGCTAAGCCCGGCGGCGGGTTTGTGGATGGCCCTGCTGGTTTGCCTGGGGGCCACCAGCCAGTTTTACGCCGGGATCGGCCGGCCCTACGCCCTGACACAATTGACGATTCTGTTGGTGATTTGGGGATTTATCGCCCGCCGCCGGGGTAAACTGTCCGGCGGCGGATTTCTGGCCCTGGCGCTACTGGCTCAAAGCACACAGTGGATGGCCTGGTCGGTGGTCCTGCCACTGGTGGTGGCCGATGGCTGGCTGACGGCCAAAGCCAGCCGCCGGGCGTATGGGGTTTACGCCGCCTGCTGTGCGCTTTTGGCGGGATATATGGGCGTGCAGTTGATGAATCCCACCGTCTCCCAGCAGGGCGGCTTGCGCTCGTTGGGTCGGGTGGCCTGGTGCTACGCCGTGGCCGGTCCGTTTTCCAATCTGGGCGGGCTGGGCCAGCCGTTTTTCATCGCCGGGGGGATTTTATTTGCGGTTTTGGTCTTGGCGGCGGCGGGATTTCTTTTGCGCCGGCGCGATGCGATTCTCACCGGCCTGTGCCTGGCGACGCTGGGGGGCTTGGCCGCGGCCATCGTCATTGGCGTGGAGGTGCGCTTCGCCGTCAGTTATGCCACCCCGGCGCTGGTTTTAGCCGGTTTTACTTTGCATCACGCCTCCCTGCGCCTGGGCCGGCGGGCCGGCGGCGTCGTCCTGGCGGCGACGACGCTGCTGCTGGGCGGGCAAATGCTCGTTTGGCCGGAAGACCCCTATGCGCGGATCGACACCTACGATGTGCCCTGGAGTCAGGTGGCCGGGCTGATCCGCCGGGACATCGGCCCCGGCGGACGCTGGATTGCTTTTCCGGCCAATGTGGCCAACAATGTCTACCGCTACCTGCCGCCGGGCTTTAGCGAACCGGTGATGCCGACCAGCCGCCGGGGTCTGGAAGAAACGCTGCGACAAACGCCGGGGGTGTGGATGCTACTGGAAAGCCCGTCTCTTGTGGCGGAGGGGGAGGGGTGGCACAATATCGCCGGGCGATTTGGATGGGGGAAGAGAGCCAGGGCATCTCTGGATCAAGTGAATTGATGGATGAAGCGTGTATGAATGATGTCGGCCAAGCCAATCCCCGCCGGTGGGTTTGAGAGCAGTGGGCAACGGATTTTACATGGCGTCCGTGGGCCATATCGCGGTGCGCGGGCATGGGGTTGGCATGGCACCGCCATGGCACGGTGGCATAAGGCACCCCGCCCCGCCGCCATTGGGGGCCGAATATTAAATTTGGCAAGTGCGGGGCTCATACGCTAGACTTGGACGGCATGGAACCGAACCACAATAGCCAAGCGATGCCAGCGCCCACGGGCAAAAGGCGCAAGCGGCTGTTATGGGCGATAGTTATTGTTTTGATAACCCTATTCAGCGTGGAAGGTTTTGCGCGGTTCCAACTGGGTCTGGGCGATCCGCCGGTGTCGATAGCGGATCCCGAGATCGAGTACCTCTTCGCGCCGAATCAGACGTGCAAGCGGTTCGGCAACCTGATTCACTACAACGCGTATTCGATGCGGAGTGACGATTTCCCGGCGAAGAAGTCTTCCCCGGATGAATATAGGGTGATGGTATTTGGTGATTCGGTGGTCAATGGGGGCGTGCTGACGGATCAAAGGGATATTGCGACTTCGATCCTGCAGCGTGAATTAGCGATAAAGCTCGGCCGGCCGGTGGTAGTGGGGAATATCTCGGCGGGAAGCTGGGGCCCGCCGAATATGCTGGCGTATGCCAAACGCTTCGGCTTTTTTGATGCGGATGCGGTGGTGATTGTCTTATCGAGCCACGACTACGCCGATGTGCCGACCTTTGAGCCGATTGTGGGCGTGAACCCGGCTTTTCCGGCAAAGAAACCTTGGCTGGCGAGCGAAGAAGCGATTGTGCGCTATCTTCCCCGTTACCTGCCTTGGGGACAGGCGGTCGTTGAAAGCGACCCCATGGTCAACGCGCCCTCGGACAAACAAATTGGCTGGGGGATTTGGGCCGCGACCGAACTCGCTCGCGCGGCGGAGGCAACCGGGGCGCGGGTACTCTTTCTTCAGCACTGGGATCAATCCGAACTGACTAGCGGCGCGGGAATCGGCCATGATCTGCTGGCCAACGCCATGAAAGGCGCCGGCGCTGCGGTGATTGATCTAGGCCCGGACGAGAAGGCGCGCGGCGCCGCGCTCTACCTCGACAATATTCATCTGGCACCTGCGGGACAGCAAATGCTGAAAGAAAAGATACTTACCAGCTTGGAGGGCATACAGGACAGATAGGCATGTGCCGTAGTTGCGCCCGACCAAGCGTCGCAGACTGTAATTCGTGTCACGACCAATCGCTCTTTTCGTCCCACCTGCTATCGGCGACAAACCGGGAATCTTCCTTCACAAAGAGAAAGTCGCCTTGCGCCATGGCCCCATCCAAGGGACGATGCCAAAGAGCCAGAACGTCGTAACAGCGGAAGTGCCTGTCCTTGAGGTAAGCGCAAACATCAGCCAAGAGTGGGCTGTTCTGGTAGAGCGGAATGAGGCTGACCTCTAGTTGAATGAACTCGGCGTGCTGAAGGCATTCGGCCGCCCCATCAAGCGCCTGGAGTTCGAAGCCTTGGAGGTCGAGCTTGATGTAATCTGGCCTCTGAAAGTCCATGCGACGGACTAGCGCATCGAGGGTGGTCATGGGCATGGCTACGGTGTGGC
>JBBQBE010000088.1:0-12167 GCA_038317225.1 Tepidisphaerales bacterium
ATGCCATGCGCGGCCAAAAAGTTTGAGGCGCAGCGGCCGGAATTCAGCAAGGACGGCGCGCCCGACGTGGATTACGTGTTAACCACTGACGAGCTGGCGCGGATGATCCGCCAGGCCGGATGCAATCTGGAATTGATGGACTCGGCCAGCTTTGACATGCCAATGGGTTTTAAGACCGGTGCCGGCGTGATTTTCGGCAACAGTGGCGGCGTAGCCGAGGCGGTTTTGCGCTACGCCGCGGAAAAACTCAGCGGCACGCCGCTTGCCAATCCCGATTTCAAGCAGGTGCGCGGCCAGGAGGGTGTGAGGCTGGTAAACCTGCAAATCGCCGGCCATGAACTGAAACTGGCGGTGGTGCATGGGCTGAAAAATGCCCGCGATGTCGCCCAGCGCGTGCGCAGCGGCGAGCTGCAAGTGGACCTGGTGGAAGTGATGGCCTGCCCCGGCGGATGCATCGGCGGTGCCGGCCAGCCCATCTCCCTCAAGCCCGACATCCGCCAGCGCCGCACCAAAGCTTTGTATGAGGTGGATAAGAACCTGGAACTGCACAAAAGCCAGGACAACCATTACGTCAGCGAGTGCTATCGCAACTGCCTGGGCGAGGTGAACGGCCCCAAGGCGCATGATTTATTGCACACGCACTACCAAAGCCGCCGGCGCATCATCGACCTGGATTTAAACCTCAGCGAAGCGCCCAGCCCCAAAATGTTGCAGGTCAGCGTGTGTGTGGGCACAAGCTGCTTTGTGCGCGGTAGTCAGAATGTGTTGCAACAACTGCTCAGCTACGTGCGCGACAATGATCTGGAGCAGAAGGTGCAGGTCGCCGCGTCATTTTGTTTTGAGAACTGCCGCCACGGGCCTACCGTAGTGATTGCAGAGCAGCGCATTAGCCAATGCACCGTGGCCCAGGCGACGGAACTGATCGATAAGGAACTGGCCAAGCGCTAAGCCGGCCGCGGCGGAAACCCAACATGCAAACAGCGACAACATGCGATTTTATCGATGAAGGTGAAATCCAAAGCGTTTTGGCCAAGGCCCAAGATGGCGACAAATCGCATGTGCGGCAGGTGCTGGCCAAAGCGCGGCAACTGGAGGGCTTAAGCGAAACGGATGTGGCAAGCCTGCTGGCTATTGATGACGCCGATCTGCGCGAGCAACTGTATGCGGCGGCCCAGTATGTGAAACAGGAAATTTATGGCTCGCGGCTGGTACTGTTTGCCCCGCTGTATATTTCCAACCTGTGCCGCAACGAATGCGTTTACTGCGCCTTTCGCGTCGGTAATCGCCAGGTGAAGCGGCGGGCGCTCAATCAGGAGCAGATCGCCGCCGAAACCCGCATTTTACTTGCCCAGGGACATAAGCGTTTGCTGCTGGTGGCCGGGGAATCCTATCCGCCCGAAGGATTCGACTATGTGTTGCACGCCATCGATTCGATTTATGCCGCCCGGCACAATGGCGCCAATATTCGCCGGGTGAATGTAAACGTCGCGCCGCTCAATGTGGAGCAATTCGCCCAGCTTAAAGCGCGCAAGATTGGTACCTACCAGATTTTCCAGGAAACCTACCACCGCCCCACTTATGCCAAGGTGCACGTGTCGGGCCAGAAGCGCGACTACGACTGGCGCATCATGGCACCGCACCGGGCGATGGAGGCGGGGATAGACGACGTGGGTATCGGCGTGCTGCTGGGCCTGCACGACTGGCGATTTGAAACGCTGGCGATGATGCGGCACATCGCGGCGCTGGAGCGCGATCGAGGCGTCGGCCCGCATACCGTTAGCGTGCCGCGCATGGAGCCGGCGGTGGGCAGTGAGCTGGCGGCCCGCCCGGCGCATCCGGCGAGCGATGAGCAATTCAAAATGTTGGTGGCGATCCTGCGGCTGGCTGTGCCCTACACGGGCATCATCATGAGTACGCGGGAAAACGCCGCCATGCGCCGCGCCACTTTCGCGCTGGGTGTCTCGCAGATATCCGCCGGCAGCCGCACCAATCCCGGTGGCTATTCCGAGCTGGGCAGCGAATGTGATGAGTCGCAATTTCAACTGGGCGATCATCGCTCGCTGGATGAAGTGGTGGCCGATGTGGCGTCGCTGGGTTATGTGCCCTCCTTTTGCACCGGCTGCTACCGCATGGGGCGCACCGGACGCGATTTTATGGACCTGGCCAAGCCGGGGCTGATCAAGCATCACTGCGGCCCCAATGCCCTTTCCAGTTTCCAGGAATATCTCAACGACTATGCCACGCCGCCCACCCGGCAACTCGGCCAGGCGCTGATCGACCGGATCATGGCCAGCAGCGAGCCGAGCGAAGGCAAGATATCGTCGCGACTGGTCGGCCGTGTGCGCTGCGGCGAGCGGGACGTTTTTGTATAAAAGCGGGCAATGCGAAGCGGGATGCTAAGCAATGAATCAGTCGACAACACAACCCGACGCCACGCGCCAGGAGCATGATCTGCTTGGCCGGCGCGACCTACCCGCCGGCGCGCTATACGGCATTCACACCTTGCGGGCGGTGGAGAGTTTTCCCCTCAGTGGCCGGGTGGTTCACGCGGAATTGATTCACGCCTATGGGCTGGTCAAGCTGGCGTGCGCCAAGGTCAACCGCAAACTTGGCCAGTGGAGTAAGCAACCCGCCAAGGCCGACGCCATCGAGAGCGCTTGCATGGAAATGAGCCGAGGCGCGCTGGATGAATATATTCTCGTTGACGCCCTCCAGGGTGGGGCCGGCACCAGCACCAACATGAACGTCAATGAAGTGCTGGCCAATCGCGCTTTGCAAATCCTCGATCAGCCGCCGGGCGACCACGCGACGGTTTCGCCGCTGGACGATATCAACCTGCATCAATCCACCAACGACACCTACCCCACGGCGCTGAAACTGGCGGCCATCGGATTGCTGGGAAAATTGGAAAGCTCTATTGTGGCGTTGCAGGAAGCGCTACAGCGAAAGGAAAAGCAGTTTGCCCACGTGGTGAAAGTGGGCCGCACGGAATTGCAAGATGCGGTGTTGACTACTCTGGGCCGCGAATTTGGCGCCTGGGCCGAGGCCGTCAATCGCGACCGATGGCGCATTTACAAATGCCAGGAGCGCTTGCGGGTGATCAATCTCGGCGGCACCGCCATCGGCAGCGGGATTGCCGCCCCCCGCCAATACATATTCATGGCCGCCGATGAATTGCGGCAGATCAGCGGCGTGAACCTCGCCCGCGCCGAGAATCTTTGCGACGCCACGCAAAACGCCGACGTGTATGTGGAAGTCAGCGGCATGCTCAAGGCCCATGCCACGTCGCTGCTGAAAATCGCCAACGATCTGCGCTTGCTGGCCAGCGGCCCGGAAGCGGGCTTACGCGAAATTCGCCTGCCGCCGCGACAGGCTGGCAGTTCCATCATGCCCGGCAAGATCAACCCGGTCATTCCCGAAGCCGTTTGCCAGGTGGCCATGAAGGTGATCGCCAACGACTCAGCTATCACCGCCGCTTGCGCCGCAGGCAATCTGGAACTGAATCCCTTTTTACCGCTCATTGCCGATGCGCTGTTGGAGAGCCTGAAGGTTCTGGCGGCGGTCAACCGCACCTTTGCCGACTTGTGCATCAACGACATACAGGCCAATGAGGAGGCTTGCCGCGCCCATGCCCACGATTCCACCGCGGTGCTCACCAGCCTTCTGCCGGCCCTGGGCTACGAAAAGACATCGCAACTGGCCCAGCAGGCCCACGCGCTGGGCATCACGGTGCGGCAGACGGCTATCACGCAGGGCTATTTGAGCGAAGCGGAATTTTTGCAACTGACCAGTAGTGAATCGGTTTGCCGTTTGGGGCATGGCCACCACGGCGTAACCGGCGGCAAAGGCGGGGAGCCATGATGTCAGCGCCCAAAAGTTTACGCCTGCATATCGGGCTGTTTGGCCGGCGCAATGTCGGCAAGTCCAGCCTGCTCAACAGCTTGACCAGCCAGCAGGCGGCGATCGTTTCGCCCATCGCCGGAACCACGACCGACCCGGTGGAAAAGCCCATGGAACTTTTGCCGCTGGGGCCTGTCTTGTTCATCGACACCGCCGGCGTGGACGACCAGGGGGCGCTGGGCCAACAGCGCATCCAGCGCACGCGCAAAGTCTTTGACCGCACTGACCTGGCGCTGCTGGTGGCCCAAGCCGGCCAGTGGAATGAGTTTGAGCAGACGCTATTGGAAGAATTTGCCCGCCGCAAAACTCCGATGATTGTCGTGCTGAACAAAATCGATCAATGCCCCAGCGAGGTGCCCGCGTGTCTGGCGGCGCAAGCGCAAAATGTGCCGGTGGTTTGCACCAGCGCTACCCTCGGCACCGGGCTGGATCAGTTGCGCCAGGCGATTCTGGCTGCCGCACCGGCGGATTTTGTCGATCCGCCCGCCATCGCATCGGACCTGGTCGGACCGGGGGAAACGGCCGTGCTGGTTGTGCCCATCGACAAGGAAGCCCCGCGCGGGCGGTTGATTTTGCCGCAGGTGCAGACCATTCGCGATCTGCTGGATGGCGATGCCTGCTGCCTGGTGGTGAAGGAACGGGAATTGCGCAGGGCCCTGGATAATCTGCGCCGCCCGCCGAAACTGGTCATCACCGATTCCCAGGCATTTTTGAAAGTTGTCGCCGACACGCCATTGAGCGTGCCCATGACCAGTTTTTCCATCCTTTTCTCCCGCTATAAAGGCGATTTGCTCAGCCAGGTGCAAGGCGCCTGCGCCATCGACCGGCTGCAAAGCGGCTCCCGAATATTGATTAGTGAATCCTGTACGCACCACCCCATCGGTGAGGACATCGGGCGCGTGAAAATTCCGCGCTGGCTGAGTCAATATGTTGGCGGGGTTTTACACATTGATCACGTCCGCGGCCATGATTTCCCCGAAAATCTGGCCGATTACTCCCTGGTGATCCAGTGCGGCGGATGTATGCTCAATCGCCGGCAAGTTCTATCGCGCATCCTGCGCTGCCGGCAAGCCGGCGTGCCCATGACCAATTACGGACTGGCGATCGCCTGGAGCCTGGGAATATTCCAGCGGGCCTTGGGGCCGTTCCCGTCGGCTCTGGAATATTTTCTGCATCGACAGGAAACAGCCGGCGTCGGCGGCATCGAGGTGGAGAAATGCTGACGGATATCGTGCTAAATCAGGAAGAAATTCTCCATTGGCTGCGCGAAAGCGATCCGGAGCATTTGCGGGAACTGTGGCAATGGGCCGACAGCGTGCGCCGCCAGTGCGTGGGCGACGCGGTGCATTTGCGCGGCCTGGTGGAGATATCCAGCCATTGCCGCCGCGCTTGTGGCTACTGCGGGTTGCGGGCGGCCAATACCAGCCTGAGCCGATATCGCCTGGGCCGCCAGGAGATTCTCGCCACCGCGCGGCAGGCGGCGCAACTGGGCTACGGCACGCTGGTCATGCAAGGCGGCGAAGACCTGGGCGTCGGTGCCGATTGGCTGGCCGAAATAATCGCGGCCATCAAGCAAGAATTTTCCCTGGCGGTAACGTTGAGCCTCGGTGAACGCTCTTTGGATGAATACCGCGTGTGGAAACAGGCAGGCGCGGACAGGGTGCTATTGCGTTTTGAAACCTCCGATCAGGGTCTGTATGGGCTAATTCATCCCTCGCTGAACGGCGAGCAGTCCAATCGCATCGATATGCTTGGGCAATTGCGCGATATCGGCTATGAGATTGGCAGCGGCGTGATGGTCGGCATTCCCGGTCAGACCTATCAATGCCTGGCCGCGGATATCGAGCTTTTTGCCGATTTGGACTTGGACATGATCGGCATCGGGCCATTTATCGCCCACCCGGCCACGCCGCTGGGAGCAGAAAACTGGTCGCGCTACCTGGCCGGTGGCGAGCAGGTGCCCAACAGCGAACTGATGACCTATAAAGTGGTGGCCCTGGCCCGGCTGTTCTGCCCGCAAGCAAATATTCCCGCAACCACGGCGCTGGCGACGATTAACAAGCAAAGCGGGCGCGAATTGGGATTGTGCCGCGGGGCCAACGTGATTATGCCCAATTTAACTCCTCCGCAATATCGCACGCTGTATGATATCTATCCCAACAAAGCCTGCGCCAATGAAACCGCCGAGCAATGCGGCCAACATTTGCGAGATCGGCTCAGGGCTATGCGGCGAACCGTAGGCCAAGGCCCGGGCGGTCGCATGCGGCCGCCGCACAACCAGGCGGCGTCGGCGTAAAGAGGCGCGGCGGAGTAAACCTTGACCGCGGGAGCGGCGTATGAGCAATGAGACAGAGGCCATGGTGATTACCGTTTGCATGGGCAGTTCCTGCTTTTCGCGCGGGAATAACCGCAATTTGGAAGTGGTGCGTCAATACCTTGTGGATTGCACCGAAGCGATCGAGGTGAAACTCACCGGCCACTTGTGCGAAAACCAGTGCCGCAACGGCCCGCACTTGCTGATTGACGGGCGCGCCTACCAACAGGTGGACGCCGCGTCGGTCAGGGCGCTGCTGGATCATCATGTGGCGCTGCGGCGAAAGGCGTTATGAATTTTTTGAACCCCATCTATACCGAAAAGCGCGAATGCCAGGACTGCTACAAATGCGTGCGGCATTGCCCGGTTAAAACCATCAAGGTCGAAGCCGGCTGCGCCACGGTCATCAGCGAAGGGTGCATCGTCTGCGGCCATTGCGTGCAGGTATGCCCCAGCGGCGCCAAGCATGTGCGCGATGATCTAAGCCGCGCGCAAAAGCTGCTGGAACTCAAAGGGCGCGTGCTGCTTTCCCTTGCGCCCTCCTTTATCAGTGAATTTCCGCAGTGGACGCCGGGGCAACTGATCGCGGCAATCAAGCGACTGGGTTTCTGGGGTGTCAGTGAAACGGCCCTGGGCGCGCAGGAAGTCAGCGCCGCCGCCGGGCAACTGGTGCGGGCTAATCCGTCTGGCATTTTCGTCTCCTCGGCCTGTCCCACGGTGGTGTCCTACTTACAAAAACACCGGCCCGACTGGGTGCATCGCCTCACCGGCCTGCTCTCGCCGCTGCTCACGCATTGCAAGATGCTGCGCCAGTCGTACGGGCCGGATATCGGCATCGTCTTCATCGGCCCGTGCATCGCCAAAAAAACCGAGGCCGACACCCACCCACAATTGCTGGAGGTGGCCTTAACCTTTGAGGATCTGCGCCGTTGGCTGGAGCAAGCCGGGATCGATCCGGCCACGCTGACCGCCCAGGAGCAAAATGCTTTTATTCCCCACCGCTCCGATGAAGGGGCATGGTATCCGGTGGACGGCGGCATGATCGCCGGCATTCGCTCCAACTGCGCCGTACACGACAGCGCCTTTATGAGCTTCAGCGGAATGGACGCCATTGAAAAAGCCTTGGCCGAACTGGATGAAGGCGCGCTGGGCGGCGGGGTATTTTTGGAACTGCTGGCGTGCGAAGGCGGCTGCGTCAACGGCCCCCGCGCCGCATTAAAAGGCGGCACCGCCCTGAAGCGCGCCCGCGTGCTGCGGTTTGGCGCGGCCCGCCAAACGCCTCTGGCCCAGCCGCTGGTCGATGCCACCATGTTATACATGCCCGCCCCGCAAGCGGCCGCGGCCCATACCGACCAGCAATTGCGCGAGGCGATGCGGCAAGTGGGCAAATTGACGGCGGACGATGAACTGGATTGCGGCGGCTGCGGCTACGATTCGTGCCGCCAGTTTGCCGGCGCATTGCTGGACGGCAAAGCCGAGCGCACCATGTGCGTAACCTACATGCGCAAACTGGCGCAGAAAAAAGCCAACCTGCTGATTCAGAAAATGCCCTCGGCGGTGGTGATTGTCTCCGATGCCTTGCGCATCGTGGAATGCAATGCCGCGTTTGTAAAACTGTTCGGCAAAATTCCCGATGAACCGACCACCGCCTTTGAAGGCCGGGCCTTGTCGCAGTATTTGTCTTTCGCGCCGCTGTTCGGGCGCGTGCTGGAAAGCGGCCAGGAGATCGTCGAGCGTGATCTGCGCTTCAACCAGACGATCCTGCATGTCTCAATCTTCAGCATTGAAAAAAGTGCCCTGGCCGGCGGCATCTTCCAGGACATCACGCGCCCGGCGGTGCAAAAAGAGCAGGTCATCGCCAAGGCCCAGGAGGTCATTCAGCGTAATCTGGCCACGGTGCAGAAAATCGCCTGCCTGCTTGGCGAAAACGCCGCCGAATCCGAGATCACGCTCAACGCGATCATGGATTCTTTTACCCCACCCAAGGCCGAGGAGCCTGCCGCCGACCATGAACAGTGGCGAAAGCTTTATCGACGTTGATTTCCGCCAGCGCTGCAAGCGCGGGCAGAATATCTGCGGCGACGTTTTTCTGTCGCGCAAAATCCGCCCCGACGGACGGGTGATCGCCGTCCTCAGCGACGGATTGGGCAGCGGTGTTAAAGCATCGGTGCTGGCCAGTTTGACCGCGACCATGGCCATGAAGTACACCGAGGCGTTTATGGATATCCGCCAAAGCGCCAAGACCATCATGGAAACCTTGCCTATCTGCGAAGTGCGCAAAATCAGCTATTCCACCTTCACCATCCTGGATATCGATCCCGACGGAGATGCCCGTTTGATCGAACACGGCAACCCGGAACTGGCTCTGCTTCGCCGCGGGCGGGAGATTCCGCTGGAGCGCTCTACTTTAACTTTGGATCAGTGGAAAGATCGGCTCATCAGCTATAGCGAATTTCATTTGGAACTGGAGGATCGGCTGATCTGCTTTTCCGACGGCGTCAGCCAGTCGGGCATGGGCCGGGCCGGCTTTCCCCTGGGCTGGGGACGCCAGGAGGCGGTGGACTATGTGCTGCGTCAACTATCCCAAGCGCCGCAGCAGGGCGCTGGCGCCCTGGCCGAAGCACTGGTCGCGCAAGCGCAAAAGAACGATCAGGCCGGCCCCTGCGATGACATCACCGCCGCCAGCATGAGTTTCCGCCCGCCCCGGCGGCTGCTGGTGCTGACCGGCCCGCCGTTTCAGAAGGAGCGCGACCGCGAGCTAGCCGAGTTGGCCCACGATTTCCCAGGTCGCAAAGCCATCTGCGGCGGCACCACCGCATCCATCGTCGGGCGGCTTTTGGGCAAGCAGGTGAGCATGGATTTGTCGCGTGTCGATCCAGCTATTCCCCCCAGTTCCCGCATGGAGGGAATTGACTTGGTTACCGAGGGAACCTTGACTTTGGCGCGCGTGGCCCAATGGCTGGAACACTCCCCGCCGGCCAGGACCACCACCAACGCCGCCACCGAACTATTGTCGCTCATGCTCGACAGCGACATTGTGCAATTCATCGTCGGCACGCGCATCAATGAAGCGCATCAGGATCCCAATGTGCCGGTGGAACTGGATTTGCGGCGAAACATCGTGCGCCGTATCGCTTCGCTGCTGGAAAGCCGCTATCTCAAGGAAACGGTTGTGCGCTACTTGTAAATTCGGCCGGAGCGCTGACCACACGAAACCGCGCCGACGCGGCATGTCCGAGTTCATCCACCACCGTTACTTGGTGATCTCCCGGCGATGGTTCAAGCAGTAGCGGCCCAGGCCGCTCCCGCTTTTCCAATAACTGGCCATCGACGAACCACCATAGCGGCCCAGCCGCCTGGGCCTCCAAGGTAATACGCTGCTCCGCCAGCGGGCGCGACCGAACCAGGACGAACACTTCCCCTTCGGTCGGACAAACCAGCGCCGGCGCGCGCCGGCCGGGAGGTGCGGTAAGAACCGCCTGCTCCCGCGGCAGCGGGAACGTTGCCATGTCGCGGTCGATGGCATCCAGCAGCCGCAGCGCCGCCGGTGCCGCCGCATAAGCTCCTATTAATTGGGCATCGCCAGCTCCGCGTTCAATGCCCATCCACACTACCAGTGTATAGTGGAGCGAAAAGGCCGCCGCCCACGCATCCCGCTGGGCGGAACTGGTTCCGGTTTTCCATGCGAATTGCCGCTTGCCCAACGTTGGACAAATCGCCTCCAAGCGCTGGGGCTGGCTCAAGGCCGCGATGACCTGCCGGGCAACCTGCGTCTCCAGCAAGCGCGTCCCGCCGGCCGCATAGACCGGCGCTGCGCTATTCACTCGCAGGACATCGATCAAGCGGCAACCCATCCCTTGTCGCCCCAGCATGGCATAAGCGCTTGCGATCTCCATAATCGTCGCTTCGGCGCCGCCCACCGCCAGCGATAAACCATAGCGTTGCCCACTTTCCAGCGATTCCAAGCCGCAGCGGCGCAAAAACGCCACATTGGCTTCCAGCCCCACGCTGGCCAACAGTCGCAGCGCCGGCAGGTTGCGGCTGGCCGCCAACGCTTCTGAGGCGGTTAGTTCCCCTAGAAATTGTTGGTCAAAATTGCCTGGCGCATAGTCATTCCATTTTTGTGGCGCATCTTGCACGATGCTTTGAGGTCCGCACAATCCATTTGCAAACGCCTGTCCATAGATAAATGGTTTGAGTAGCGAACCGGTGGATCGCCTGGCCGCAAGCCAGTTTCGCGGCGCATGCTGGGCCGCGTTATTCACCGCCGCCGCCAGCACGCGCCCGTCGGAATTATCCAGCAGCACCACCGCCCCTTCCACATTGCGGCCCAGCGCAGCGCACGCCTGCCGCAGCGCCGCGGCGCACTGGTTTTGCAGCGACGATTGCAGCGACAACCGCACATTGAAGCCGCGATAGCGCTGCGCCCAATCCAAAAGTGGCGGCAGCGCCCCCGGCTCCAGCGCCATCTGCGGCGCGTTGCGCCACACCGCATCCAGCGGCTCACGGTCAGCCTCCAGCATTTGCGCCTGATCAATCATTCCGCACTGGACCATGCACTCCAGCACATGATGCCGCCTGGCCAATGCCGCCGCCGGATGTCGATCGGGCCTCAATCGCGCCGGGCTTTGCGGCAGCCCAGCCAATAGCGCCGCCTGCGCCAGGGATAAACGTGAACACGGCTTGCCGAAATAGCGCAGCGCCGCGGCCTGGGCACCCACCAGGTTGCCGCCAAAAGGGGCACGGTTGAGATATTCACTGACAATGGCGTTCTTATCCATCGTCAATTCGATTTGCTGGGCGCGAATCGCCTGATCCAGCTTGCTGAGCCATGAACGCGAGCGCGGATCGCGCAAGCGCTGCAACTGCATGGTTAGCGTACTAGCGCCCCGGCGAATCGCGCCACCGGCGGCGTTTTGCCACATGCCCGCCGCCACCGCCTGCCAGTCCACGCCGTGATGCTGGTAAAACCGCCTATCCTCCACCGCCACAATCGCTTGTTTCAACCAGGGAGAAAGTTGCTCCGAGCCAACTGGAAAATGCCACTGGTCATGCGGGTTGACCAGCGCCACCAGCGTTTGACCCTCGCTATCCACAACGCACGTGCCCGGCGGATACGGCTGCCGCCATGCCGCGGGGTAGGGTAACAAATACACCGCGCCATAAAACAATGCCGCCGCCACCAACCACAGCGCCAATAGCATACGGGCGCAGCGGCCGGCTCTTACGCGCCATCGCGCCGCCGCCACCGGTGCTGAGATGTGGGCCTTGGCCTGCGACATTACCGCTCCGCTTGCGTCCATAGCGCTGTGGTCGGAGCGACCGACGACCGCTCGACACGCAATGTCTGCCCCAGTCCCGACAAGCTGCTCACCGACGGATCGTACATCGCTTCAGCCCGGATACACCCGCCGCTAAACGTTCCCGGCGTGATCGCCCGCGCCTGGTAGCGATAAACCGCTTCGCCCCCGCCGTGATAGTCGCCAAACAGCACCATGCGGTCGTCGCGCACGTCCATGCTGCGCACGCTCAGTCGCGGCCGATCATCATTATCCTCGCGCACTTCCTTTCCATTCAGTGCCGCCAAGCGCGCGTTTTCTATCTCCAGTCCCGCCGGCAACAGATCCTCGATCACCAGATTTTCCACATTACGCTGAGCTTGCACGGTCCATTCCACGATCACCACCTGGCCCACCAGCGCGCGGTTTTCCGCCAGCGGCTGGCCTTTCTCATCCAGCCAGCGACGGCGAACGATCATGCCACTGTCGGCCGCCACCGGGTTCTTGGGCACGCCGATTTGGCTCCAGGACAAATATCCCCGCGCAGCACCGTTACCATTGATTTCCATACGAACCTGCCGAGCCGCCGCTTGCGTGGTGGCTGTGGCCAGCGGCGCGGTCGTTGGGTAGGTCGCCTGCAACGCTCCGGCCCCCTGAGCCACCGTGGCCTTGTC
>JBBQBE010000089.1:0-12133 GCA_038317225.1 Tepidisphaerales bacterium
GAGAGGGAATTTGGAGCTGGGAGTCCGCGGCGTGGTGGCGGCGGCTGCGTATACGCCGGTCGAGCAGAGCAATAAGGATGCCCCCACCCTGGCCCTCCCCCGGAGTACCGGGAGAGGGAATTTGGAGCGGGGGGGTTGCGGTGTGTTGGGGACGGCTACGTATACGCCGGTCGAGCAAAGCAATAAGGAGGCCCCCTCCCTGGCCCTCCCCCGGAGTACCGGGAGAGGGAATTTGGAGCAGGGGGGTTGCGGCGTGTTGGGGACGGCTGCGTATACGCCGGTCGCGCAATGCAATAAGGAGGCCCCCTCCCTGGCCCTCCCCCGGAGTACCGGGAGAGGGAATTTAGAGCGGGGGGATCGCGGTGTGTTGGAGGTGGCTGCGTATACGCCGGTTGAGCAGAGCAATGTCGAGGGGAGCAATAAGGATGCCCCCACCTTGGCCCTCCCCCGGAGTAGCGGGAGAGGGAATTTGGAGCGGGGGGATTGCGGTGTGTTGGAGGTGGCTGCGTATCCGCCGGTCGAGCAGAGCAATAAGGAGGCCCCCACCCTGGCCCTCCCCTGGAGTACCGGGAGAGGGAATTTAGAGCGGCGGGGTTGCGGCGCGTTGGGGGCGGCTTCGCTTCCTCCGCTTGCGGCGCGGCAGCCGACGCGTCAGCGGGCGCTGCTGAAAATCCAGGATGGCTGCGATGCGCACTGCACCTACTGCCTGATCCCTTCGCTGCGGCCGCTGTTGTGGAGCAAGCCGCATGAGGAGGTGCTCGATGAAGCGCGGCGGCTGGTGGCAGCGGGACACCGGGAACTGGTTTTGACCGGGGTATTTCTAGGCGCATACGGACAAAAGACGGCGCTGCATCGGCGGCAAAGTCCCGCCCGCGGCGGGGCATTGGCGCGATTGATCCAAGCCTTGTGCTGCCAGGTGCCAGGGCTACACCGCGTGCGCTTAAGCAGTCTGGAACCCGGGGATTTGACCGATGAATTGATCGACGTGCTGGCCGCCAGCCCACGGGTTGCGCCGCACCTGCACCTGCCGCTGCAAAGCGGGTCCAGCGCCATTTTGCGGAGGATGAACCGCCAGTATAGCGCCCGGATGTTTATGGATCGCGTGGAGCGCTTGCGGTCGCGGATCGCGCCCCTGGCGATCAGCAGCGATGTGATCGTCGGTTTTCCCGGCGAGCGAGAAGAGGATTTTGCGCAAACGCTGGAGGTGGTACGGATCGCCCAATTTATGCAGGTACATGCCTTTTCCTATTCGCCGCGGGCCGGGACCGCCGCCGCCCGCCAAGCGCCGGTGGATGCGCCGGCGGTGCGGCAGCGCCTGGGGCGGCTGAGCCAGCAAGCCGCCGAGCAACAAAAGCATTTTATCAGCGGATTTGTGGGACAAACCGTGGATGTGCTGGTGGAGCGCGGCCTGCGCGGCGGACTGCGTCACGGCCGCTGCGGCTGGTATTTTCCGGTCTATTTTTCTGACCCATCCTGTCCGACCGGGGCGGTGGCGCGCATCCACATCCAAAAGGTGGAAGCTGATAGAGCCTTGGGCTCGCTCAAGGAGCTTTTATGAGCCAGGGCGAGCCAAGCTATCAGCCACTTGGGCAACTGGCGTCGCTCTTCCAGGCGAACCTTGCGGCCTTGGAAGCGGCCCGTCCGCATATCGCCCGGCAGCTTGGCGAATTTGATCCTTCCATGTGGGGCGTATGCGCCGCCGATGGGCAGGTGAAATTGGCCCAGCGCAGTGCCGAGGGGTGGCGGCAGATGCCCCAAGCGCTTACGCCGATGGCTTCAAAGGAGACGGCGGAAAAAATCTTTCCCAACGGCCGGCGCATGTGCGCGGTCCTGGTGGCGGGAGTGGATCAAGGGTGGCTTTGGCACGCGCTATACACCATGCCCTGCGAGGTTCCCGCGCTGCCGGGGCATCGCCCGCCTTTGTATTTTCTGGCGCGCGGCGGCGAGCATCTGGCCTTGGCCCTGCACCTGCACGACTGGCGGCAAATGCTGGCCGATCCAAGCGTGCAATTGTTTGTCGGGGCTGATGCGGTGGAGCAGGTGGCCCGGTCGATGCAAGGCGCGGCGCATTGTCCCTGGCCGAAGGTGGCTGTTACGCTCGATCCGGTCTTGTGGACGCAAGGCCGCACGCTGGACAGCCTGCTGGTTCAGGCTGCCCAGGCGGCCGAGGCGCGGTTTGCAGCATGCCAAAAGCGGCTGGTGGAATTGTACCGCTGCGCCGATGAGCCGGGGGCTTTGGCGGCGCGGCTGCAAAGCGAAAAAAGTTTGAAAATTCTCGGCATCACCTCGCGCTATACCACCTTTTTGCAATATTCCATGCGCGACTGGCTGGCGGGATTCGAGGAGTTGGGACATCAGACCAAACTGGTGATCGAGCAAGAGGATTTTCATAGCCTGAGCAACCTCCATTACGCCCAGGCGTGCGCGGAGTTTGTCCCGGATATTATCCTGCTGATCGACCACGCCCGCTGCGAGTTTAAGGCGTTTCCCCCCAACATTCCCTTTGTGATGTGGGTACAGGACATGTTGCCCAATATTTTGTCTGCGCCCGCCGGCGCCGGTCAAAACCGCACCGACTACGTGCTGGGCTACGGCCGCACCGACTGCATTTACAAATATGGCTATCCGGCCCGGCGCTTTATGTCGTCGATGATCGGTGTCAACCCGCGCCGCTTTTCGCCGCCGGCCCAGCGCGGCGGGTATGCGTGCGATGTCTCATTTGTCAGCCATTGCTCAACGCCGGCGGCGGAACTACTGGCCGAGGAATTGCAAAAACAGCCCGATGCGCAGCTCAAAAAATTGCTAAGCGTCATGTACGAAAAGTTGGCAGGCGTCTATCAAAGCGGCGGCTACGTGGTGGAGCCGATGGCGTTTGAGCAGTTGTTACGCCAGTCGATGGAGCAAACACAAACGCGCCTGCAAGACCCCGCTGGTGTACTGGATTTTTTCACCCAGCGCATCAACAACGCGCTGTTTCGCCACCAGGCGCTCAATTGGCTGGTGGAACTGGATATCGACCTGCGGCTTTACGGCCGGGGCTGGGAAGCGCATCCAACTTTCAAACGCTACGCGCGGGGCGTGGCCGACAACCAAAAAGATCTGGCCGAGATTTATCATACCAGCCGCATTTGCCTGCATATAGCGCCTTGGGGCTCAGCGCACCAGCGCGTTTTTGACGGCCTGGCCGCCGGGGCGTTTTTTCTGTTTCGCGGCCACGGCGGGGAACTCAACGAAAGCGACTGGCGGGAATTATGGCGGATGTGTCAGGCGGAAAATATCCAGACCGATCAGGAGTTTGGCCGCCGGGCCACGCCGCCAATGCGGCAACTGCTAGCGCGGATCGTGGCCCGCACCCAGGATGATCCCTTTGCCAGTTCCTACGGCCCGGCCTACGACTTTCTCGGTGAACTGCGCGATCAAGCGGAGATGGATTTTACCCGCTCGGCCAGCACGCTGTGGCCGGAGTATTCGCAGGTGGCGTTTTTTAACCGCGACGATTTGCATGAAAAAATCCGCCGCTTTTTGCCGGATGATGCGGCCAGGCAAACCATCGCCCGCTCCATGCGGCAAACGGTTGTGGACAAGCTCTCCTATTTGGCCATCTGTAAGCGGCTGCTGCGGTTTATCGACCACGACCTGGCCGCTGGCGGGTAAAACCCGCGCCGACTTTGCGCCAGGTGTCGGCGGATCACGGGCGTCAAAACTTGCCCGCCCGCGATTTTGCCCTTCCCCTGCGCCGCGCCGGGCTTATGATACAACGGAAGTTGAACCCGTGGAGTACGTATGTCCGTAAAAATGGCCACCGAGGAATCATTTAAATACATGGTGCGACAGATGGGCAAGCTGCGCGATCAGATGCAAAAGGGATACTACAACTATTGCCCCTCGGAAACGTGGATGCCCAACGTCAATTTGTATGAGACGGATTCATCCTACCTGGTCTGCGTTGATCTGGCCGGAGTGGACCACACCAAAATCGATCTGCTGGTGCAGAATCAACAACTGGTGCTCAAGGGCACGCGGGCGGTGCCGACGTATCAGAGCCTGGAGGACGCGGGCAAAAAGCCGCGCGTACACCTCATGGAGATCGACCACGGCGCGTTTGTGCGGGAGATCGAATTGCCCCACAACGTTCGCACCGAGCAGATTCAGGCCCATTACCGCGAAGGTTTGTTGTGGGTGGAATTGCCCAAGACCTAGCCGCGGCCCAGGCCCTTTAACCAGAGAACCCATGGCTGAGAATTTGATAATTGAGCGCACGCCCACGGCCACCGTCATCCGCACGGGGACCAACGGGCAGCGTATGAATATTCCCAACTTGTTGCCGATCCTGCCCATCCGCAACATCGTGGTCTTCCCCGGCACGGTGATGCCGCTGAACGTCGGGCGACCCAAGAGCAAAAGCCTGCTGGAAGACGTGATGCCCGGCGAAAAGATCATCGGCGTGCTGACCCAGCGCAACGCCGAGGTGGAAGACCCCGCGCCCGGCGATCTGCATCCGGTGGGCGTGGCCTGCATGATCCTCAAACTCTTCAAATTGCCCGACGGCAACCAGTCGATCATCGTTCACGGCCTGGCGCGGTTTCGTGTGCTGGGGATGGAGAGTACCGATCCGTATGCGGTGGCGCGCATCGAAATTCTGGAGGACACCCTGGCCGACGGCGCGGAGATGGACGCCTTGGTCGCCAGCGTGCGCCAGCAGGCCAATCGAGTCATCGAATTATCTCCCAATACGCCGGAGGAAGCGGCCCAGGTGCTCAACAGCATCACCACACCCTCGGCACTGGCCGATTTCCTGGCCGCCAATCTTCAGGCGGACATGCCCGACAAGCAGCGCATGCTGGAGGAACTGGACGTGGAAAAGCGCCTGCGGCTGATCGCCAACCGCCTGGCAACGCAGTTGGATGTGCTGGAATTGCAAACCAAGATTCAAAGCCAGGTCAAGGAAAATATCGATAAGAGCCAGCGCCGCTACTACCTGCAAGAGCAGATGAAGGCCATCCGCAAGGAACTGGGCGAAGGGGATGGTCCCGGCGGCGGCGGCTCGGAAGTTGATACTCTGCGCGAAAAGCTGGTGGAAGCCAAGCTGCCCGAAGCGGTGATGAAGGAGGCCGAGCGCGAACTGGGCCGGCTGGAGGCGATCCCCTCGGCCAGCCCGGAATACGGCGTCATCCGCACCTATTTGCAGATTCTTTCCGAACTGCCCTGGAGCATCGCCACCACTGATAAGATCGATCTGAAGGAAGCCCGCCGCATCCTCGACCGTGATCACCACGATCTGGACAAGGTCAAGCGCCGCATCGTCGAATATCTGGCCGTGCGCAAACTCAAACCGGAGGGAGGCGGGGCGATTCTCTGCTTCGTAGGCCCGCCGGGCGTGGGCAAGACCTCACTGGGCAAGAGCATCGCCGAGGCCATGGGACGCAATTTCATCCGCGTGGCCCTCGGCGGCGTGCGCGATGAAGCCGACATCCGCGGCCACCGCCGCACCTATATCGGTTCGATGCCCGGCCGCATCATCGCCGAGTTGCGCAAGACCGGCACGCGCAATCCCGTGATGATGCTCGACGAAATCGACAAACTCGGCTCTGATTTCCGCGGCGATCCGTCCAGCGCGCTGCTAGAAGTGCTGGACCCGGCGCAAAACTCGACGTTCACGGATCATTATCTGGATGTCCCATTTGATTTGAGCAAGGTACTGTTCATCGCCACGGCCAATACCATGGACCCGGTCCCCAGCGCCCTGCGCGACCGCATGGAAGTGATTGAGATCCCCGGCTACACCGAGGCCGACAAGCTCATCATCGCCCGGCGCTACCTTGTGCCGCGGCAACTGGATGCCAATGGATTGAAAACCTCCCAGGCGCGATTTGGCGATCCGGCATTGCGCTGGATCATCGAGGGCTACACCCGCGAGGCCGGCGTGCGCAACCTCGAACGCAACATCGGTGCCGTCGCCCGCTCCATCGCCGCTCGCATCGTCGGCGGCGAAACCAAAAAAGTGCTGGTCCAGCGCGAACTGGTCAGCTCCATTCTCGGCCCGCGCAAATTTGAGCCGGAACTGGCCAGCCGCACCGGCGTTCCCGGCGTGGCCACCGGCATGGCCTACACCCCCTACGGCGGGGAAATCTTGTTCATCGAGGCCAGCCGCATGCCCGGCAAAGGTGCCATCACCCTCACCGGCCAGATCGGCGATGTGATGAAGGAATCGGCCACCGCCGCCTTCACGCTTATCCGCTCGCGGACCGCCGAACTGGGGATTGACCCCAAACTACTGGCCGAAAGCGACATTCACATCCACGTGCCCGCCGGCGCTGTCCCCAAGGATGGCCCCAGCGCGGGCGTGGCGATGTTCACGGCCCTGGCGTCGCTATTACTGAATCGTCCGGTGCGCCACGATCTGGCGATGACCGGCGAAATCACCTTGCGCGGCTTGGTGTTGCCGATCGGCGGTTTGAAGGAAAAGACCCTGGCGGCGAAGCGCGCCGGCATCCGCCAGGTGATCGTCCCCAAGCGCAACGAAAAAGATATGCCGGATATCCCGGAGGAAGTGCAAAAAACCGTCAAGTTCCACTTTGTGGATAATATTGACCAGGTGATGCAATTGGCTCTCTTGCCGGCCAAGAAAAAGAAATAAGGCCGTCGCCGTGTTATCGTTTTACGCTCGCGGTTCGTCGATCGGTGGACGTGGTGGGCGGCTGTGTGGCAACTCCTTTGGCAGCTTTGCCACTTGGGCGTAATGACGTCGGCTTGTGCCTCCGGATGGGCCACTTATACTCCCCTTATGCGCACGACTGCAGCTCTATTGTTATGCCTGGTCCTGACCGGCTGCATCGGCAATAGGCCGTCAAAGCGCCCGGCCACCGACCAGGACGCGGCCTTGGCGACCCCGGCGTATTGGTGGGCCCGGCCCGCCGATAATGTCGTGCAAAATCCCCACTTCGAGCCGCTCTTGCAGGCCTGTCAAAAGAGCATGGCCAGCCGCTTTTTTGATGTGGATGTGATTGATCGCCGCCAGGGTTTGCTGCTGAGTCGCCCATCGGTTTCGGCCCAGCCCTTTGAGCCGTGGCGGCGGGATATCGGCGATCAGCAAGGCGCTGCGCAAAGCGCCCTGGCCACCGTTCGCCGCACCGTGCGATGGGATTTTGTGCGCCTGGATAACGGACTATTTGAAGCCCGTCCGCGCGTGCTGGTGGAACGTTATGCCTCCGCCGAGCGGCGCATCACCGACCCCTCGCAATTTCTTTCCTCGTTCAACGGCCCGTCCGCCGGCGGAACCGTCGAATCCGATCAGGGCCGTGCGCTGCCCAGCCGCTACTGGTACGCCACCGGCCGCGACCTGGCTTTGGAAGCGCAATTGGCCCAACAGGTGCGCGATCTGCTTGCCTCCAGCCGCCAAGCGGCGATGGATAACAGATAAAACTCGGCGAGCAACCCGCCGGCGGGATCATGCGCCTCAGCTTGGCCGTCGCAGCACCAGTTGCACAATCTCCGCCGGGGCCGCCGTGCGCAGGGGAAACCAGTTGCCCACGCCATTGGAAACCATCAACGCGCTATCACCCTGGCGATACAATCCCGACCAGTAGCGAAACATCGCTGGCCCGGCCCCCAGACGCTCATTGAGCATCAGTTGCCCGCCGTGGGTATGGCCCGAAAGCGTCAGCGGCACCTGCCCGGCCGCCGCCGCATCAAACCCATGCGGATGATGCGACAGCAAAATCGAAAACGCCTCCGGGTCCGCCGGCAACAGCGCCGCCGTCGCTTGGGCCATGGCTTGGGGATCGCGCCGCCAGCGCGTGCCCATCAGTTCGATGGATTGCCCGCGCACGCGCACCGTTTGCCGCTGGTCCAGTAGCAGCGGCCAGCCGGCTTGACGCATGCGCTTTTCAAATTGCACCGGGCTGTCGATCAGATCGTGATTGCCTTCGCACAAATATAAGCCGCCGCGCGGGTCCAGTGTTTTCAGCCAGTACATCGCCTGGGGTAGGGCGTCAATGGACAAATCGATCAAGTCGCCGGTGAATAAAACCAGATCCGCCCGCAGAGCATTGGCGGCGTCGGCGATGCGCCGCAAATCCTGCGGCTCGGTCCAGCGGCCCACGTGCAGGTCGCTGAGATGCACGATGCTGAGGCCATCCAGTTCCGCCGGCAGCCGCGCCAACGGTAATTGCACCTGACGCACGCGAAATTGCCGCATTTGCCGCAACGCCACGCCGCTGGCCCCCAGGGTCAATAGCTGGGGAGTAACCGCCGCCAGTTGACCCAGAAATTGCCGCCGCGAAGGGGCGGCAGCGGCAACGTCGGCAGCGTCGGCGGTGGAGGCAGCGGCAATGTCGGCAGCGTCAGCGTCGGTGGTGTCGGCGGTGGCGGTGGCGTCAGCGGCGGTGGCGATGGCGGTAGCGGCGGCGTCGGCCCTATTTTCTTGATCACTCTCCTTGCTTTTGCTGTAAAATATTTTCGCCACAACCGCGATGCCGCGGAAAAATTTCCATCCACCCATCGCCACCAGCGAAAGCGGCAGAATCAGAAGATGCCAAATATAAATCGGTGTCAGCGCCGCCGTCGGTAGCCACACATGCCCATGCCGCATGGACTGGGGCATCAGCAAGGCCCAGAGCATGTACGCGCTTTGCCCGGCCAGAAACAGGCGCATCAGCCATAAAGCCGCCGACTTACGGCGAAAACGATTTTCCGCCATGCGCCACCACGCCGCATCGGCCAGCAGCATCGACAGCAAAATCAGCCGGAACATAAGCATCGACACATGATAGCACCGGCACTATGGGGCTTAAGAAAAATGGCTCTCCGCGAAACCTGCTGATGCAACGCCACGCACCACAACCTGTAGTAGCTCTCCAAGTTGGCAATAAATCTACACGTTGTTTATTCACAATAACTTACGTCGTAATCTTATTCCGCATGCGAAACGCGACTATATCAAGAATCAGTGGTTTTGGCGGAGAGCCAGAAAAATTAAAGACCTGCCCGTGCCTCCGCGGCAGAGGGCGGCTATACCCCTCGGGCGCGCTTCGGCAGTAGGCAATCGCCGCCGGCGGGGCGTAACATGTGGTTATGGCCACGATATTTCTAACCGGTGCCAGCGGATTTGTCGGCCAGTCGGTGCTCCAGCATCTGCTGGCGGGGGGGCATAGCGTCCATGCCTTGGTGCGCCATCCGCAAGAGCCTTCGCCGCAACTGCGACCCTTCCAGGGTGAATTGTCCGATGCCGCCGTACTTGATCGCGCATTAAGCGGCTGCGAGGCCGCGATTCACCTGGTGGGGATCATCAGCGAGGCCGGCGGCCAAACCTTTGAGCAGGTGCATTTGCGGGGAACCCAAAGTGTGCTGGAGGCGATGAAAAGTGCTGGAATTCGCCGGTATATCCACATGTCCGCCCTGGGCACGCGGGCTGATGCGGCCACGGAATATCATCGCACCAAGTGGCAGGCCGAGCAGGCGGTGCGGCATAGCGGACTCAACTGGACGATTTTCCGCCCATCGATGATTCACGGGCCCGATGGGGCGTTTATGCGCCAGGAATATCTCTGGGCACGCGGCAAGGCCGCCCCGTGGGTGGCCATGCCCTATTTCGCCAAGGGCATCCTGGGTCTCGGCGGATCAGGGCTGCTGCAGCCAGTCTACGTCCAGGATGTGGCCAAGGCGTTTGCTTTAGCGCTGGATAGACCAAAAAGCATTGGAAAATGCTATGATTTGGTGGGAACGCAGCGGTTTACCTGGCCGCGGATGCACCAGGCGATCAGCCGCTTGCTCGTCGGCCACCAGCGCCGCACGCTGCCGATCCCCGCTTGGTGGGCCAGGCTGATGGCCGCGACGCTGCCGGAAAAGTGGCTGGGATTCAACAGCGGGCAGGTAACCATGAGCCAGGAGGACAATATTGGCGACGCTTCCACCCTGCAAGCGGATTTTGGCTTTACCCCCGGCGGACTGGAACAGACGCTGGCACTCTACAGCGCGCAAATGCGCGGCCGGGACCAAGCCAGTCAACAGCCCCGCAAAAAATAAAAAGTGCAGAAATCAGGCTATTTTAAGGAAAACTCATCGAATCAAAATAAATTTTGCATCCACCCCTTGCATTCGTTTGCAGGCTGGATATATTACCTCTCTCGCTTGCAGCGGACGCCGCAAAGACGCGGCCCACAACAAGCGAAAGGCCGAAAATAAAAGACTGAAAAAAAATTCAGTTTGCGGCCTTGACAAGACGAATAAGAGTTTTACAATGACTCTCCCACAATCGAAATACGGTTGTGAAAAAAAGTGAAGAAGCCAAGAAAGTGAAGAGGACAACAGTTTGAAGAAGATTGTGTCAGTGCCAGCCCGGTTGTAAGGCTCGCCGAACTCGCAAAGAGTGCCGGCCTAAGCCGGAGTGGCGAGTTGTCCTGAACAATAGTCAAGCTTGGATCAGTCGGCCGTCGCAAGACGACTTATTCATCCGTGTTTGACGGAATTCCGGCAAGCCGGAAGGTTCTTTGACAAGTAAATACGAGGTTCAAAAGGTTTGATCGAACAGGTCGGCTTAATAAGCGATCTGTACGACAATCCTAAGCGATGTCCGCCCCTGCTGGTGTGGTCCCCACACCGAGCTGGTCTTTCTGTCGGGCGGATATCGTCGAGCACCTTTTTGGCGATAGACATCAGTGTCGATCAGATTGTTAGGCCGTTGCCACCTGCCCTGGTGGCGAAGAAGCGGGAAGTTAGTTCCTTACCGTGCAAAGCAAATTGGTTTGTGCCAATGGGCAAACCAAGGAAGCCGAGGCAAATAAGCGGGAAGATGGTTCTTGAAATGGAGCCATCGGAACGTTTTAAGATTTCTTCGAGACGGTGATCGATAAATGAGGTCAAGCTACTAAGGGTGTATGGTGGATGACTTGGCATCGAGAGGCGATGAAAGACGTGGTAGCCTGCGATATGCCTCGGGAAGCCGGCAAACAGGCGTTGATCCGAGGATTTCTGAATGCGGAAACGCGGCGGAACAACCTTCCGTCACCCGGCGGTGAATGTATAGCCGTCGAGGAGCGAACGCGGGGAACTGAAACATCTAAGTACCCGCAGGAAAAGAGACAGACATGTATTCCGTAAGTAGCGGCGAGCGAAAGCGGAACAGCCCAAACCAGGGTTCGCCCTGGGGTTGAGGGCGCTTCGAGCTGAAAAGCGAATAGCCGAATGATCTGGAAAGATCGGCCACAGCGGGTGATAGCCCCGTAGGCGACATTCGTAATAGGCGTTGAGAGGCGTACCAGAGTAGCACGGGGCTCGTGAAACCCAGTGTGAAACCGCCCGGACCACCGGGCAAGGCTAAATACTACTCGATGACCGATAGCGCAATAGTAGGGCGATTGAAAGTTGAAAAGTACAGCTACAAGCTGAATGAAAAGTACCTGAAACCATACACTTACAAGCGGTCGGAGCACTATGGCCTTTATTGGCAATGTGTGACGGCGTACCTTTTGCATAATGGACCGGCGAGTGCATGTTTGCGGCAAGGCTAAGGGTTTACGACCCGGAGCCGTAGCGAAAGCGAGTCTTAAGATGGCGTTGGTGGAGGCGAAAGCTTCCACCTGAGTTGCAGGATTGCGGCCCGAAACCCCGTGATCTACACATGAGCAGGTTGCATGTCCCGTAAAAGGGACAGAAGGACCGAAGCCGTGAACGTTGAAAAGTTCTGGCATGACTTGTGGGGAGGAGTGAAAGTCTAATCAAACGGGGAGATATCTGGTTCTCATCGAAATGCCTTTAGGGGCAGCCTTGAGCCACTACTCGACAGGGGTAGAGCTACTGAAAGGGAACACGGGGCTACCCGCCTACGTGTCCCTACCAAACTCCGAATACTATGATGACTATCTCGGGAGTGAGTCCGCGAGGGATAATCTTCGCGGTCAAAAGGGAAACAACCCAGACCGCCTGCTAAGGTCCCAAAATATCACTTAGTTCGGTAGGAAGTTATTGTTCTGAGACAGCCAGGATGTTGGCTTAGAAGCAGCCACCATTTAAAAAGTGCGTAATAGCTTACTGGTCGAGAACAGTAGCGCCGTAAATGATCGGGAATAAGCGTAGTACCGAAGCAGCGAGATCCAAATTTATTTGGATCGGTAGATGAGCGTTCTACTCAGCGTCG
>JBBQBE010000090.1:0-11731 GCA_038317225.1 Tepidisphaerales bacterium
CTCAGGCCACTTTCTGATCAGGGGTGCGGCAAGGGATCGTTCATATGGAATTTGATTTTTAAATTCCCGATTCGCCACTGCGGCTGATAATCATCGCGAGGAAACCACTGCACGTTCCCGCCGGGGAAAAGAATGTTGCAGCCGTTGTTGTGTTGAGTGCCGACGTCAGTATATGGACCCTCAATTGCGTAGGGACTGTAGCTGGTATAACTTAGTACCATCACACTTTTGGGAGGAACGTCGGCCGAGCCGTTGTAGCCATAGAATCCAATGCTGGCCGGGTTACGCTCCATGAGCAGGATCGCCTCGGCGGGCATCTGCGTCAGTTTGTCGTACTGGGTGTTCCACCCCGGGTTAGTCCAGCTTTTGTATGCTACGCTGATGTAGTCAAACAAATTGGGGCCCCAGAACCATTTCGTGTTGCGCCCGTACGATTCATTGAACGGACAGGCAAAGACGCCGACGCGTTCGCGGATCACATGGGGCAGGTAAGTCCGATCTTTATCATACTTCGGCCCAGTCCACAGATCGTCTACCGGCAGTGCCGGGTGCAGATAGGTATAAATCAAAGGCCAGTTGTTGCCGAGTATCGCCGGCATCCCATAGTGGTTGGTTTCGCCGATGTTGGCCCCGTCGATCTTAGGCAACGACCCGCGATTGTCGTTGGCGTACATGACGAACGCTATCCCGATCTGGCGCATGTTGCTGGCGCAGGCCACGCGCATGGCGGCGGCCCGGGCCTTGTTCAAAGCCGGCAGTAAAATTGAGATCAACAGGGCGATGATCCCGATGACTACAAGTAATTCGACCAGGGTAAAAGCCCGTCGGGGCCGCGACCCATTATCGATGCGTTGAAACATAGGTTGCTCCTTACATGAAAAGGGGACAGTGAGAATCAACATCTCATCATTGTACGTTGCTAGCTTTACATATTATTTTGCAAGCATCAAATCTTTCGGCGGCGTGGGGTGGCAATCCCGCAATATTACCAAATAACGAGGTCGCCGCGCGCTGGTGCCTTCAATACGTCCACGTATGAAGCGTCGCATCATCCATATTCAGCTTGATGCGGTAGTTGGTTCCGCTCTTCCATAGAGGCTGATACTCGGTTCGCGGATGCCAAAGCACATGGCCGTCAGAATAAAGAATATTGCAGCCATTGTCGTGTTGGTAGCCCACGTCGCTGAAGGCCGGCAGGCCCGAGACTCTACCATAAGGACCATATTGTGGGCCTACTATAACCCCATATATCGAACTTGCCAGATAGATCTGTCCACCGGCATCTCGCTCGATCAACAGGATGGAGCTGGATTTCATCTGCGTCAATTTGGTAAAGGCAACATGGGAGCCGGGATTGGTGTTATCGAAAGCCACATACTGGTAGTCCCAGCCATTTATTCCGAAGAACCATTGGCCCCTCGGCAAGGATTCATTGACCGGGCAGGAAAAAATACGCATGTTGGCCATCAGCCCCGGCAGATTGGGAAATGCCCCGACCCATACCAGCCCATCGGGAAGCGGTGGGCGCATGGTGAGATACACCTGGGGCCAGGTGGTGCGCAGATAATCGCCAACACCGACCATACTCGGCCCATGGCCTAATCCCGCCGGATCGATCAGCGGCAACGAGCCGCGATTGGCGGTGGCATACATGACAAACGCCGTGCCGATCTGGCGCATGTTGCTGGCGCAGGCTACGCGCATGGCGGCGGCCCGCGCTTTATTCAAGGCTGGCAGCAAAATCGAGATCAACAGGGCAATGATCCCGATGACGACAAGTAGCTCGACCAAAGTGAACGCCCGGCTTCGCCGTGGCAAGATCTGGTTGCGATGGTGCATGAGAGTCTCCTGTGTAAAAGTATTAGCACCGAGAAAACTTGTAGAGTCAAGTGTCTGGTTGTGGTTAAGCATAACTTTCTCCAGTGTAAGAGTATAGGCATCATTTAATTCTAAAGGAATTATATGATTGCTTTTATACTCCGGCTAATACCGCATGGGACACTTACGTAGGCCGTAAAGCAGACGATCGCCAGGCAGTGGTTGCTCCATCAGTACCACCCCCGGCGATCGTCAGGCCCATCTATCTTGCCCTAAATTACTAACAACTCCTACCACCAGGGGGCATTCTTGCCATCCTGCATATTGACTGGGCGAGGCACGGAATTGAATAGACAGAACGAACCATTGGGCAAATTGGCATCCCACGCCTCAGCATGCCCATCTACGAAGACCATGTTCAGCCCCCGGTTGTGGGCAATAAACACCGCTTCATTCCCGTCACCCATTCCAATGGTACTGCTGGGATGGATATCCACTTGCCAAGCATCACAAAACATCAGGGTTTGCGTGGGTCGTGGGATATTAACTATTTTTCGCCATGGAGCATTCGTTGCGTTATAGGGGTCGTTGTTAACATAGGCACCCCATTGTCCCCATCTTCCAGTATCTTCAATTTTCGTGTAGGGATTGTATCCAAACACCCGATCGGATGCCCCGTAGCTGGTTGCCAAGCTGTCGCCCCACGCATTGGGCACATCGTGTCCCGCCCAGAAAGTTGGCAGATCACTCTTGGGGTAGCCGCGGCCAAAGGAGGTCAATATATCCACACAGTCGCGAGAATCACCCGGGCAGATCAGGATGTTTGGCTTTTCATTACGCGACATCCTTGAATATTTTGCCACCACTTGCTGCGGAGCGCCTCTCCATTCCCAACAATCGCCGGGTTGCCGGGTTCCCGGCAAAGCGCCGCGGTTGTCGTTAACGTACATATGAATGGCCATGCCCATTTGCCGTAGATTGCTGAGGCATGCAGTTCGGTTGGCGGCGGCTCGGGCCTTATTTAAGGACGGCAGCAAAATCGAGATCAAAAGAGCGATGATCCCGATGACCACCAATAATTCGACCAACGTAAACGCCCGGCTTCGCCGTGGCAGGGTATCGATGCGATGTAACATATAATTCTCCTGAGTGAAAGTATGACATCTTTTAAGAGTCATAAAGTCAGTTGTTTGGACGCGATGAAACAAGTGCTTGTCTGTAAGAGAGTATGGAAATGATCATAAGTAACAGAGTCAAAATTTATGCATGCGATGGAGCATGAGATTCTCCTATGTAAGAGTAAAGGGACGGTTAGATAAATGAGAGCCATACGATTGCTTTCATATCCCAGCAGTTACCACATTAGCCGCTTGCATAGGCTGTGAAACGGGCGTTCGCCGAGCGGTGGTGGCGCCATTGATCACGCCGCCGGCCAAGGTCAAGCGACGGCGCTCGGTCGGCCTGCCCGGGTTTCGTTCGACTTCCTGTAAAGCCGCGGCAATGACCTGTCGCCACGGGGCCATAACGCTTGTCAGGTAGGGGGCGTGATGGACGGCGATGTCCAGGCCGTCATAGCCCATCACCGCCACATCCTCCGGCACGCGCAGACCGCGCTGCCGCAGCGCGTCGATCACGCCCAGAGCGCGCAAATCAGAATCGACAAACACCGCATCGCACCCGGGATTCACGGCCAGCAACCTGGTGACGGCGCGCGCTCCTTCCCAACTGCTATCGTCCACGCGCACAATCAGGTTTTCATCGTAGTCCACGGCGAAACCGGCGATCGCCTGCCGATACCCCTTCAAAGCCACTTCGCCCCAAGCGCGATCGCTGGCCACCACGGCAATGCGGCGGTAGCCATTCTGAAGCAGAAAACTCACGCCTCGATGTACGCCGGCCACCTTGTCATGATCGATGTTCAGGCAGTCCCAGGACGGATCATCACTCGGTAAGCCCAGGCGTATGACCGGCACCAATTTGGACTGCACCACTTGCTCAACAAAACTGTGGGGCATCTCCGGGGTAAAGTGGACAAAAACCGCATCGAAGCGCCGCAATTCGCTGATCGTCGCCCGGTGTCCAATGGCCCGCACGGTGAAGGTCCAGTGTTCCCCGCAGGCCTGGGCGAAGGCCCCCATCAAGTCGCGCACATAGGGCCAGTAGTGCGGATTGACCGACGGCGAATCCTGATGCTGCAATGGCATCAGCAGGCAGGCATCGCGCACTGACTTGCTGACTTCGGCAATCCTGGCCACAAAGGTTCCCCGCCCAACCTGACGCCGCACCCGTCCCTCGGCGACCATCTCGCGCATCGCCTTGTGAACGGTGACGGCCGTGGTCTGAAACTGCTCGGCCAGCACATTCTGCGAAGGTATCTGATCGCCCGGTTGCAATCCGCTGGCATCGATCCAGCGCCCGATCTCCCCCTTCACCAGTTGGCGGGTCTTACCGGGCCTGCGAATTGTTTCCGTGATCGCCATAGTTGCTTCTCCTGCAATGCGACGGTGGGCCTTTCGACCCACCGTCACGGGAATACTGATCGATCAGACGCTACGACGCTTACGGGCCAGCAGGCCCAGGCTTCCCAAGGCCAGCACGCCCAGCGTGGCAGGTTCGGGGACAACAACCACATCGCTCAGCGCGGTGCCAACGCGGATGTTGTCGATTTCAGGGCCGTTGGATCCAAAAGCGGAGGTTATCACAATGTTGGAAATGGGACTGCCCGAAGAAAACCCACCGTTTTGGTAGAACGAATAGGTGGGGCTACCGCTAAAGGCCGCGGTTGAAGTCGGATTGACCCAGACATTGACGTCCGTGGTCCACGGATCACCGGCGTGCGTGGCATACGGTCTGACGATTTGGAAAACAATGAAGGAGTCCGTTCCCGTAACGTTCGCAGTCGTCCCGCTGATCGTGTTAAGACCAGGCCCGTTGACCGAGATTGAGGTAGCATCCCTGTAAATCTCAAAAGCACTGGACGCCCAATTTCCGGTGCCGACGTTATTGACTCCCAACCCGGAATAGCCTCCGGTGGCGCTCATCACATAACTTCCCCATGTAGTAGTCAAAGGAATGGCTGTGGCAAGGTTGACGACAACCCCGGTATTTGAACCATCATTTCCCGAGGTTCCCATGGACTTCACTTTGGTGGGGGTTCCACTCGATTGGGCGTAAATGAGGGCCGCAGACCCGGCGGGACCTGCCAGATCGCCGGATACCACGTCGCTGGACGTGGCGGCGTACCAGTTGCCGGTGAGACCAGTGCCTCCGGCTTGGCCGTTAAGGCCGCCGTTGGTGTAGCCATTGTTGAAATCAACCACGACCGGCACCGCGCCAGCGGTGCCCGCCGAGAACACGCTTGCCGCTGCGATGGCCAGAGCCATCTTCGACACTGTCAGACTTCGCTTCTCCATGACAATTCTCCTCTGTACGTTTTGTCTCCTCTGTACGTTTTGATCCATCGCTGGATCGGATATGCCGCCTTATACACATCGTATAGGGCTCGCATGCTTATGGTACATCCAGTTGAGGGAGAATGCAAGAAGAATCTGGTTTTCGTGTTGTAACGCTGTGAAAGTGTCAGAAGTTGGACGCAGTGAAGGTGTCACCTGCTGAGATCGGATCGCCAAAGGGGGCACCTCACATTATAATGTCGAGTATCCCCTTTGGTGGCCCTCCACAATCAATTCCCAATACCCTCTGCGACTCCGGTGTGTCAGTGAAACCAGTGTTTGTCTTGTGAACTGAAAGGAGTTCATCATGGAATGATCCGTCAACCATGTAGTCTGCCGGACGTTGCGGCGGAGTAATCCGCCCGGCGAAGCATTCGGCGGGACGAAGGTGCGAGCCGTAACGCGTAAGCTGTGAACCCACTTTGGCCTCGTTACGCTTTTGAAAGTGGCCAGGCCTCCAGAGAGGCTGAAGCCTATACCGATGGTGAAGAACGCAAAGCAGCCATCGGACTTTGGGGGGTTGGAAGGGACGGCGCGTGCCGACAGATGACACTTGGGAACTGAGAGATCCTTCCGGCGTGCATCCTTGAGGTGCGGCACCGAAGCGGGAATCCATAACCGCCGTTGGTGGCCGGGAGGAAGTCGGATGGGCTCGTAGTAGCGATGAAGCGGGGTAATGCCCGTGGAGCGAAGGAGCCCTGGCAGTATCACATGGAGGTTGATTTCTCCATGTTCAGCAATGTAAGAAGGAGAGGGACCCGATTGCAGGCTAAACCTGATAGGACGGAAGACGCGGTGGACAAGCCAGCCGAGGCGATGCCCGGCAAGCGACATCTATCGCCGAAAGTCACTCACCTGAGACAGAAGCTATACCAGAAGGCCAAGCGGGAACCGGGATTCCGTTTCTACACGTTGTACGAAGCGGTATGCCGGGAAGATGTTTTGTTTGGCGCGTGGCTGGCGGTACGGAAGAATGATGGATCACCGGGCATTGACGGCTTGAGCTTCAAGCAGATTGAAGAGTCTCCCGAAGGTGTTGCGGGGTTCCTCAAACGGCTGCGATCGAGCTTGCTCGATCACAGCTACCGTCCACAGCCGGTGAAGCGTGTGTATATCGAGAAAGCCAACGGCAAACTTCGTCCGCTGGGCATCCCGACAATTCGGGATCGCGTAGCCCAGATGGCGGTGGTGCTGCTGGTGGAGCCGATCTTCGAGGCGGACTTCCACGACTGTTCGTATGGATTCCGACCCGAGCGCTCGGCGCACGACGCCTTGAAGGAAGTTCAGCAGAACCTCCAGCAGGGGCGTTGTGAGATATACGACGCCGATCTTCAGTCGTACTTCGACACGATTCCGCATGAGAAGCTGATGAAGTGCGTCGAAAGACGCATCAGCGACGGGAGCGTGTTGAGTTTGATCCGCATGTGGCTCAAGGCGGTGATCGTGGAGTCGTCAGACGACCCCAGGCAGCCGCCGAAAGCCACGCGGAGCAAGCAGGGGACGCCGCAGGGAGGAGTGATCTCTCCATTGCTGGCCAACCTGTATCTGCACTGGTTTGATAAGCAGTTCCATCGCCCGGATGGGCCGTTCCAGTGGGCCAACGCCCGCATGGTGCGGTACGCCGATGACTTTGTCATTATGGCGAAGTACATCGGTCCGCAAATCCACAGCTTCGTGGAGAAGCTGCTGGAAGGGCGATTTGGACTGACGATCAACCGCCAGAAGACGAAGGTGGTGAAGCTCAAGGAAGAGGGCGCGAGCTTGAACTTCCTGGGCTATGAGTTCCGGTATTGCCGCGACCTGCAAGGTCGAGACTGGAAGTACCTGAATCTTCAACCAGCACCCAAGTCGATCCAGCGGGAGCGGGACAAGCTGCGGGAGATGACCGGACCGGAGCAATGCTTCAAACCCGTCATGGCCTTGATCTTCGAGATCAACCGCCAGACGAAGGGTTGGGGCCAATACTTCAATCTGGGCTATCCCCGCAAGGCGTTCCGCGACATCAACCGCTATGTGCAGGAACGATTGACACGACACCTGAAACGTCGCAGCCAGCGACCCTACCGGCGACGGGAGGCGAGTTGGTACGCGCAACTGCAACACCTTGGGCTAACGGCTCTGTGAAGCAGCAGCGCGACTGCGCAAGCCAATGGAAGAACGATACTGCGAGAGCCGGATGCGGGAAACCCGCCCGTCCGGTTCGATGAGGGGGAGCTGAACGGCAGGCATCTGCTGACGTTCAGCTCCCTACTCTACCGGCTCTGCGTGAGCTTCGCCTTTTCAGCAAAAAGACCCCTCTCACGCAGAGACGTAGAGGAGAATGTTGAATGTTGAGTGTTGAATATGAAGAAAGTCAGTGGTCCGTAGTTAGTAGTCCGCTGCAAAAGCATTTGCTACTGACCACTGACAACGGACAACGGACAACGGACAAAAGGAAGCCCCCGCCCTGGCCCTCCCCCGGAGTACCGGGAGAGGGGAAAAAAGGGGGTTGGTAGCGCTTTCTTCTTGGTTCCTTTGCTGAACCAGTAATTTGCAGCCCGTCATCGCGCCGCCAGCCGGCGCGGCGCTCATCGGGATCGCGGCGTTCGTGTTGCCAGGCGAGTTGGGGGCGGTGGAACATGCTTACTCTCGAGGGACCGCCGGCAGCAGGCCGACCGGCTCCGGCTTGGCCTGCCCCTCGACCAGACGGTAGAATGAGCCGCTGCGCGCGACGTCGACTACCGTCTTGCCGAATCCGGGGATGCTGATCTGGACGGCCTTGCGGTCCTGGCGCGGCGACTGTGCCAGTAATAGCCACTGGCGCTTCGGTGCCTCGCCCAGAACATAGGCCAAAGCCCAGACCTTGATCACCGCGTTATTCGAATCCGGGAGGGTGTTATAGCCCACCTCGTAGCGCTGCGGCCAGGCCTTGAAGGGCGGATTCAGCGGGCAGCTCAGTTGGTAGAAGCGGTCCTGCTTCTTCCAGCGGCCCAGCCACGGACCGACCCGACCGCCCTCGTCATCGTCGGTCAGTTCCCACATGGGATGTTTATGCCCGGTCGCCGCCTCATACTCTGGGTTGACTACCAGGGTGCCCAGCCGCCAGAAGCGGGTCAGCACCGGATCGGCCCACACCCCGTCAACCGCACGCATGCAGCGTTGCCATTGCTGCTCGATCACACCGTTGTATTCTCCCCAGGCGAACTCGCGCAGGATGCGTGGACGGGTCTGCCACAGGGCGTAGGTGGCCAGGCCTTCGTAGCGGTCCATGTAGTTGTGGAACCACACTGGGGCACCCGGGGCAATCGGGGGGAAGCGTTCAGAGATGGCTACCGGCCCAGCTTGCGGCAGGGTGCCGAGCGGGATGCGTGCCACACCCTTGTCATCAGCGCGCACATCAGCGGCGGCGCTGTACATCCGCAGACGCATTGATGGCTGGTTGTAAGCGACGGCAACCAAACCGGCCCGGGTGTCCTTGCCCAGGGTTACGCCGTCAGCCGTGCGGCCCACCGGCTTCCATGTCTTTCCATCTATTGCATAGCTGGCGACGAAGGCGGTGCCGTCACGTTCGAGCTTCAGCCAGGGCGTGGCCCCGGCGGCGATTGCCACCGGCGGCGCGGTAGCAATGGCCTGCCAATCGGACACCCGCCAGGACAAGGCGATCTCGCCGCCGGGCGTAACCGTCAGTGCGACGAAGCCTGCGTTCTGCCCTGCGTTGTTGCGCAGCAACAGGCCGGCCTTGCTGCCGCAGTCGATGCTGGCGGGCAGCTTTTTGCGGGCGGTGATGTTAGCGATCGTGACCGGCTTCCAGCCGTCAATGCCCGGCCGGGGACCGATGTCGAGATTGGTCAGATGCGCTATGTGGACGCTGATCGGGGTGCCGTCGGTCCACGGCGCGGAGGCGAAATGGTAACGCTCCTCGGCAAGGCTGGTGCCGGCGGCGTAAACCTCGTAGCGTCCAGCCTTGTAGGTGGTCGAACCACGCAGATCGACGCCTCCGAGATCACTCCCCTCGGCCAGTGCCCCCAGTGCCCCGGATGACGCCGTGGGATCGTTAATCGCCAAATGGTCGAATCCCGCCTGGCACGCCACCAGCCGGTATTCGGAGTGGCCCTCGACCGAGAACATCTCGCCCTGGCGCAGCACCAGGCTGTTTGGCTTGGCGCCGGTGATATCGATGGTCTGTGCGCCACTGGTGGTGATGGCGGTGGCCACCGTGCCGAGCTTGCGCGTGCGCGGCAGTTCTCCCCACTGAGCGTAGTTGAAGCGCTTCTTCACCCCGCCGTCCCACAACGCGAGCTGCCACTGATAGCCGGGCACGTTCTTTTCGGCGCTGGGGACCTGCATGGCATAGGCCTGCATGGCGCCGATGTGTGGCGAGCCGATGTGCTCATCGGTGGCGTAGTTCCAGTCGTAAGTGTAGAAGTCCGGCGCGGAACCGTCCCACGCCAGCCACTCATACATGTCGGCCTTGCCCAGCGGCACGGGATTGCCGCGCCAGCCGCCCCAACGTCCGACCTCGAAGTTCACCCCGAAGCCGTTGTAGGCGATAGCGAGGATGCTCTGCTCCTTCCACGGCAAGGCCCGGCGCATGCCGCGCAGGTAGGCCCTCATCTTATCGACGTAGCCCTGGGCGTAAGCGAGGCGGTCCAGGCTATCCTCGCGCGGTTCCGGGAACTGCTTGGCGAACTCAGCCTGGCGCGTCGCCCAGTGCCAGCTACCTGCGGCCTCGCCCATGCTGACTTTTCCGCCGCCCTCGTTGTTGCTCACGATCTGCACCTGCGGCGGATTGGGATAACCCGCGGCCATGGCCTTCCAGGTCGCCATATCGCTGATCGTGTTCTTGAATACCAGATTGCCGCCGGCGCGTTCCCAGACCTCGGTTGGCGCGGCCGACCAGAAATCCATACGCGCGCTGACATGCGCTAGCACTTCACCAGCAGCCAGCGGCTTGAGCAAGGGAGTGGCGAGTTTGACGGTCGCCACGCCCTCGGCATTGGCGACGAGCGGCGCCGCCAAGGTGTAGACATGGCCGTGGCCGGCGAAGATCAGCGGCGCACCAGCGGGCAACAGCTCGGTGCCAGCCTTCCAAACCGTGGCGGTGAACTCGCTAGCCCCGGCAGCGACCGCCGCTTGCACCTTCCCGCTCATGTCGGCGCGGATGTTCGCGGGGTTCTCGGCCATGGGCCGATTCCAGTCCGGGTCCGGGTTATTGACGAACATATGGTCTTCAATGTTGCCCGCCTCGACCTCAAAGGGCAGACCGGCCTGGGCCAGGCGCTTGAAGGCCGGCTCCATAGTGTTCCAGCCCTGGAAATAGTCGCGATCGACGGGTGCCGGCCAGGCGATGAAGGGCATCAGATAATGGCCGGCATCCACATCGTCCATCACCCGCTTGAGGTTGAACAAATAGCTGATGCCCCTGCCTTCAGGACCGGACATGTCGATGTCGTGGAAGTTATTCGCCGTCCAGCGTGCCGCTAGCGGCAGGGCGCGGCCCTCCTTATCGCCATTGGGGCGCAGCGCTTCGGTGGTAATGGCCTGATAGTGCTTGGGTAGGGATTCAAGTCCGGCGGCTGGGCCGACCTGAGCGGGCGCTATGGGCGACGATGCGGGCGCGGGTGGCAGTTCGGCGGCGCTGAGGCAGAGGACGCCGAGTAACATTGCGGAGATCACAGTAGGAAGTAAACGCATTTGATGACCTTTCTTGGGTTGCGATGGCACGGCTATGGCGCCGTTAGACGGTATTTCTGATTAAGGTAGTCCTGCACCAGCGTGGCCTCTGTGGCCGGCAGATGGCCGCGGTAGATCAGCAGTTCGCCGACATAGCCGTCGTAGCCGGCTCCATTCCAGGTATTGCCGAGGTTCAGGCCACCCAGGGCCTTCTCGATGCTCACCGTCTTGACCTTCAGCACGGCGGGGCGCTTGGGGTCCTTCGGTGCCGGCCCGTCGGCGGTGATCTTAAAGCCCTTGCCATCGATGTAGTCTACAGCGTTCGGCACGGCGGCCCCGGCGGAGAGGATGCGCACATCGCCCTTCTCGATCGTGGTGGCGACCAGGAAGAGGGTTAGCGGACCGGCGAAGTCCTTGCCGGCCTTGTCGAGGGACGCCAGCGACAGGAGCTGCTCCACATTGGCAAAGTGCAGCGCCGGCTTGCCGTTGCAGGCGGCCGCCACCAGATTAGGCCGCTTTTTCGCATCTGCCTGCACCATGACCAACCCCGCGGCCCCGGCGCTCTTCCAGGCACTGACCTTGCCATCGGCGCCCTTGGTGACGCCGGTGTCGGCGGCCAGCCACAGTAGCTGGCCCTCAGCGGGCGGCCTGTGCGGCGACAGGTCGGCCGGGGTGGCGACCGGCTTGCCGTCAGCGACCCGGGTGTAGGTGGCACCTTCGGCGTCGAGGTGCACCAGCGTGACCGTGCCGCCGGCGAGGGTGGTGAGGTAGACCGAGCCGCAGACCCGCGCCTGCAGGGTCAGGCGCCC
>JBBQBE010000091.1:0-11560 GCA_038317225.1 Tepidisphaerales bacterium
GTCAAGCGTTGGCCGGGCGGGTGCCGATAATATCGGCGTTGGCGTTGCAAAAATCCATTGGAACCGTATTTGTTTGACCTATGAAGCGAACCAAATCCGCACCACAACCTGTTGCCAAAGAGGCGGCCCGCGAAACCGCCGAGACCATGGCCGGCAAGCAAAAAGAGATCGCCGTCAGCGAGTTCTTTGCTAAAAACCGCCACCTGCTGGGCTTTGACAATCCCCGCAAAGCCTTGCTGACGACCGTCAAAGAAGCGGTGGACAACTCGCTGGACGCCGCCGAGGAGGCCGGCATCCTCCCGGAAATCTGGATCCAGATCGAAGCGCTCAATGGCGGCTCGGCCAAAAGTAAATCCACGGACAAAGCCGAGGAGCCGCAACTACTCAGCGCCGCCGACCCGGCCAGCAACCCGTCGGTAACCAACGCCACCCGCTTTAAGGTTACCGTGCGCGACAACGGCCCCGGCATTGTGCGCGCCCAGGTTCCCAATGTGTTTGGACGACTGCTCTATGGATCGAAATTTCATCGCCTGCGCATGAGCCGCGGGCAGCAGGGCATCGGCATCTCCGCCGCCGGCATGTATGGGCTTTTGACCACCGGCCAGTCGGTGCAGATCATCAGCCGCACCGGAAAACGCAAAAGCGCTCATCGCTTTGAATTGCAGATGGACACGATGAAAAACCGCCCGGAGATCATCGTGGATGAGGAACACGATTCCTGGCCGCTGGAGGTTTTCCCCTATGGCAGCGTGCCCAACGCCCCCGACGCGGCCGATGCGGCGCAGATGGATCATGGCACGGAAGTTACCATCACCCTGGAAGCGCGCTTTCAGCGCGGGCGGGCCAGCGTGGATGAATATCTGGAGCAGACGGCCATTGCCAACCCGCACGCGGCGATTCACTGGATCGCTCCCGACGGCCTGCGCCGCGATTTCCCCGTGAGGTTAATCAGACCCCGCGCATCCCCCAGGCCATCAAACCGCATCCCTATGGCGTGGAATTGGGCGTGCTGATCCGCATGCTCAAGGAGACCGAACACAAACACCTGGGCGCGTTTTTGCAGGAGGAGTTCAGCCGCGTTACCTCTAAAGTCGCCGCGGAAATCTGCCAGAAGGCCGGTTTGAACACCAGTAGCTGGTCCAGCCAGATCGCCCGCGAGGAGGCCGACCGACTGCACGCGGCCATCGGCGATACCAAGATCATCGCCCCGCCCACCGATTGCCTGGAGCCGATCGGCGTTCAGCAGATTCTCAAGGGACTGCTCAAGGAGATCAAAGCCGAGTTTTATACCGCCGAAACCCGTGAACCATCGGTCTATCGCGGCAACCCCTTCCAGATCGAAGTGGGCCTGGCGTTTGGCGGCAATCTGCCCTCGGACGATTCGGCGCGGATCATTCGTTTTGCCAATCGCGTGCCGCTGCTGTATCAGCCCTCGGCCTGCTGCATCACCAAGAGCGTCGCCGACACCAACTGGCGCAACTACGGCATCTCCCAGCCGCGCAGCGGACTGCCCGAAGGCCCGCTGGTGATCTTCGTGCATATGGCCAGCGTGTGGGTTCCGTTTACCAGCGAATCGAAGGAGGCGGTTGCCGACTACGATGAAATCCGCAAGGAGATCAAGCTGGCGATTCAAGAATGCGGTCGCAAACTCAACACCTATATCCGCCGCCGCCAGCGTATCGCCCGCGAGGGCCAGCGCCGCCATGTGTTTGAAAAATACATCGGCGAGGTGGTCGAGGCCTGCGGACGCATGACCGAAGTGGACAAGGAAAAGTTTTACAAGGACCTGGAGGTTGTGGCTAAGAGCCGCACGGCCACGGCGGACTTGCAGTTTGACGAGGATGGCAACCCGATCAAGCCAACGCCCAATTCCGCGCGGCTGGGGAGCGACGCTAACGTGGTAGTGGTGGAAGCCGTCGCCAGCGAGGGGCTGGTTACCGACGATGAGCCAACCGCCGACGCCAAAACCGCCCCGGATGAGGATTTGTTCGGCCAGACGGAACCGGAAGCGGCTTAGAAAGTGCGGGCATAAAATAAGCGAGAGGAATGCCATGCTGGACGATGCACAAATGCTGGAACGGATCGAAAGCAATCCGGGAATTTTGACCGGAAAGCCGGTGGTGCGCGGCACGCGCTTGTCGGTGGAATTTATTGTCAGCCAGTTAGCCCATGGCCGGGCCATCCCCGACCTGCTGGAGGAGTATTCGCACTTGACGCAAGAGGATGTCAAAGCGTGCCTGCTGTACGCGGCGAGAAATCTCTCCGCCTGCGAATTTGCCGATACCAGCGGAGGGACGCGTTGAATGCGGTTTTTGGTTGATGAATGTTCCGGCCCTCACCTGGCTCGATTTCTGGAGCATTCCGGGCATGATGTGTTTTGCGTCAGCCGGCAATCTCCAGGGGACTTGGATGAAAACATTCTGTTCCGCGCCCGCAAGGAAGAACGGATCATCATCACCAACGATAAGGATTTTGGCCAGTGGGTTTTTCAGCACCAGCGTCCTCATTGCGGAGTGATATTTCTTCGATTAGCGCATGATTCGCCGCCGATCAGAAAAACGGTTGTGGCGGGAGTGATTCAACGATATGGCGATCAACTCAAAGGCGCATTTGTGGTGGCCACGGAAAATATAATCCGCTTTGCCCGGCAGACGGCAAAGCCTTAAACAAATGGATGGATACAGAGCAATGGCAAAAAAGAGCGACACGGCGACAGCACCCAAGCGCAACAGTCCCACCGCCAAAAAACTGCGGCTGATGGCCGAGCAGGTGGTCAAGTACGCGCGCAAACATGAAGACCCCGGATTTGATATCCCCACCCGCTCGCTCTCCAACGCCCGCTGGGATGCCAAAAAAGGGCTGATCCTCATGGGCGATTCCTCGCAGCGGCGAAATTTTTTCAACCTCAGCCAGGCCAAAAAATTCATGCAGACCATGTGGGTGGCCGCCGGTTGCAAAGAGCTTAATGACCAGGTGAAAACCACCAGCATCCGCGATTTATATTATCACCTGAAGCATACCATCCCCGGCACCAAGGAAAACACCTTCGATGAGCAGAGCGAAAGCGATCCGATCATCGAGGATTTGGAAGTCGCCATCGAGTCGCTCCGCGAGGAACTGGGACTATTTGCGGAAAACAAGGGGTCGATGGTCGGCAATATCACCGTTATCGACAACGGCGACACCATCGACGGCCGCAAAATGGGCACCGGCGGCTGGTCGGTGCCCTCGATCGTTGAGCCGGACGTGATCCAATTCAAAAAATGCGAGGCGCAGTTTATTTTGCTCATCGAAAAAGGGGCGGTCTGGCGCCGCTTCAATGAGGACCGCTTCTGGCAAAGGCATAACTGCATCATCATCCATGGCGGCGGCCAGCCGCCCCGCGGCGTGCGCCGATTGCTCTACCGCATGCACCACGAGCTGAAGCTGCCGGTCTACGTGCTGGTGGATAACGATCCCTGGGGCTACTACATCTACTCGGTGGTCAAGCAAGGCTCAATCAGTCTGGCGTTTGAATCAGAGCGCATGGCCATTCCCGGCGCCCGGTTCATCGGCATGAGCAGCTTCGACGCCGACCGCTTCGGCATCAGCCCAACGGTATCGATCACCATGAAGGATGAAGACATCCGCCGGGCCAAAGAAATTATGAATTACCCGTGGTTTAAGCAAAAAAAACACTGGCAAAAAGAGATCGAGCACATGCTCAAAACCGGTGTGAAACTCGAACTGGAAGCGCTCTCCAGCAAAGATTTTTCCTTCATCACGGAAACGTATTTGCCGGAGAAATTGAAAAAGCGCCTGTGGCTGGATTAATCGGGCAAAGCCAGCGGCCAAGTGCGGCCGCTGCGGCAAGTGCCTGTGTCCGTCAATACAAGATCCGTCCCCGCTTTGCGATACCGGCCGAAGCGAACCCCGCGCCATCCGCCGGCGGGGCAAGCCGTATCCTTACTTGACCTGCCCGAGAAACCATGGGAATTCAAGCGGAAAAACCAAGAAAAACGCTTAACCGAATGGCATTCGCTTATGACCCGAATGCCATTCGCTTAAGCCATAAAGCCCGTAATTATCGCTACTTACGGAACTTGTGCATGGGATCGCGCCAATCGTGATTCTTCTGAATTCACAGTGTTTCTGCATGACTGACATGCACCGGTCGTTGTCAGACAGCGCTAGATCGTGACCATTTAAGCGTTTTTCTGAAGGAAAATCCTGTTTTGGCGTTAACCGAATGGCATTCGCTTATGACCCTTTTTCTTCCCTCGCGACAATTAACGGTCAATCCTGCTGAATCGGGTGTTTCGAATCCTGTCCCGTTTCCGGTTGGGCGCATTATGTGGGATGTCACCTTTTTGGCTTGTCCTGTTTTCCGGTTTTTTCTGGTCCGTTTTCTACTGCCGTTTTTCGGTCCCCGCGGCAACTGCGCGGCGGCTCTGGATTGGACAGGCGTATGGTGGGGATGCGGGCCAGGGGATATCATGCGGGGCATGTTGACGAGTCGCAGTTGGATCGGATTGGTCGCGGTGGTGGTGCTGGTGGGCGGGGGCCTGTGGCTGTGGCGGCAATTTTTTGGCGGTTATCACTATCGCGCCGTCGCCCAGGAGATTTTGTATCGCGACGGCATGCGCGACCCGCGGGAATTTCTGCGGGCCTGTCGTCGGGGAAAAATCAAAACCGTGGTCAGCTTGATCGAGCCGGGGGAATATGCCACCGAGCCGCTGGGACGCGAGGAAGAGTTGTGCCGACAGGCCAGCGTGGCGCTGGTGCGTTTGCCGATTGCACTGGGCGGCTGGCCGACGGATGAATCGTTGCGGCAATTTGTTAATATGTTGGATGATCCAGGCAAACGGCCGGTTTTGGTGCACTGCGCCCAAGGCGTGCGGCGAACGGGAATGATGGTCGCCGCCTGGCAGCTTTCCAGCGGCGGCTTGACGGTACAGCAAACCAAAGCGGCCATGGCGACCTTCGGCCATAGCCGCCGCACGGTGGGCGATATCGAGCGGTTTATCGATCACTACGACCCGGTGGCCCGCCGCATGACCGAGCAGTTGCCCCCAGGCAAGGAATAGGCCTTTTCTATGGCGGACCTAGAAAAACAACCTCATCTTGACCCGCAACCGGGCCAGGGGCTTTTGGGATGGCTGGGCCGCCAGGTGGGCCATGTGCGCAACGCCATCCGCACGCAGGTGGATGGTCAGGTGTTGCTGCGCCACCGGCAGGTTAAGCAAAAACCGCACCCGACCCGCCCGCTGCTATTGCGGCGAACGATCATCGATGAAGTGGTGCGCCGGAAGCCGGTGGAAAAGAATTCGACATCTGAGGAAAAAGCCGACTAAGCTTTGCTGCGCATCCCACCAGCCCAGGCCTGCAATCACGCGCGGCAGGGCCGACCAAGGCTCATTTTCCAAACACCCCGTGCCTGTAAACCACTCGCCCTCGAGTGGCGTTTAATCTTGAAGAAGGGGACACTAGACAATATCAAAGCGATCTTGAAAAAGGGGACACTAGACAATATCAGAGCGTAATAATGTCTAGTGTCCCCTTTGTTTTTGGCCCTACCCGCACTAAAAGGGCACTCATAATATACACTTAGGTAACAAATATTAATAAAAATGAGACGAAAACGCAGGTTATGGTTCAAAATGTACTGACCGTAGTATAATCTGTGCAACCCATGCAAGCCTCCGCCACGCCGCTGCTTACATACGCCGCCAAGTTGCTGCATTCGCAGGTCACGATTCTACAGGCCTTTGTGCGACAATTTGAAGCTGGCTACACGCAACCGACCAACTACGTGGCCGCCCCGAAACTTCTTTTGGTGGTGGAAGGGCACATTGACTATTGGCTGGACGAATGCCAGTGGCAACTGGAACCCGGATCGATGCTCTACAGGCCCGGGTGGAGTGCGGCGAGATGGAAGTCGGATGTTCACTGCACGTTGGCGGCGGCGGAATATCTTGCCGATGCGCCGGATCTGCCAGTGCTCGATCCGCTTGTTCTTGCCCCGGAGTCGGCGGCGATCGAGGCGGCGGCGATCGGGCGCATTGCCGGCGTAGAAGGCGGCGACGCCGCTTCGCTTACCGCGGAAGCGGAATTCAAGGCCGTGGCCGTTCGCTTCTTCACCCGCCTGTACAAACGACGGCCAACCGACGGCACGGCGAGTTGGGCGACTTCACACCGGGGCACATCCACAACTGCGAATGGCGCGAAAGCGGCGTCGGGCTCGCGCGCCACCCGCGCCGCCACCGAGGCCGCCGCCGCCTACCTCAAAGCCCACTTCCGGGAATCGCTGGCGATCGAACACGTTGCCGAGCAATTCCATCTCAGCAACGGCACTTTTCGCCGCGTGTTTCGTACTCTTACGAACATGAGTCCGCAGCGGTATGTGATCACACTGCGGATGTACGCCGCCTGGCACTTCCTCAACGATTCGGACTATTCTGTGAAGGAAGTCGCCGTCTATGTCGGTTATGACGACCCGCTCTACTTCTCGCGCCTGTTTCATGCCTATTGGGGCTTCCCGCCGACTCGAATTGGCCCATTCAGGCCGTTCCCGTGGGGGAGCGATGCAGCCATTTTCCCCGCCCGAAGGCCGTCTAAATAGCCCATAGCTGGAGTATTTGGACGTTTTGTCCATGTCTTTTAGACATTATTCCATATTGCTTCCTGGTAAATCTGGAGTACGATCTTCGTATCCAAGGCAGCGATGGATATTAACACCAGCTGACCGAGGTAAAACTTTTCTCTAGGAGACAGAAATGTCACGATCCAAATTGATAGTAGGCTTGGCAGCGGGTTTGACGGCAGCAACGCTGGCTTCATCCGCCAACGCCGCGGTGGTCACTCTACAGGCTGGCTTCGGCTCGCCAGTGTACGCGAACGGCGCCGCCGGCTCGACGGATGCTCGGGTTCGCGGCGATTCGGCGAACGTCAACACCGCCGACGCCCAGACTGCGGGGCTGGAATGGGTTGGGCAATTGAGCGGCGGTGGTGACTTGCGTACCCTCTACAGCTTTAATCTGTCCTCGATCCCGACCGGTGCCACCTTCAGCGCCGCATCGCTCAAGATTTCCAGCAATTTCCAAGATGCAAGCACCGCCAGCGACACCGAAATTCTTACGTTTGGTGTCGACCTGACCTCGACAACGACCTTCAACCCGACCACGGTGACGTGGTCTACCCAGCCCGCGCCGGGAACCGTGCTAAGCTCGCTCAACTTGACGAGCGGCAAGAACGGTGCCGGCGGCACGACCGGCGCGTCAACCTTCGCCAGTTCGACTGCCTTCGTTACCGCCATCCAGAACGCGTATGCAGCGGGCGGGCAGACGGTCTACTTCAGTCTGAAGGCGACTGATGAGAACATTACCGGCCACACGACAAACCGGCACATTTTTTTCACCAACAGCAATGAAGAAAGTGTCACCGCTTCTCTGCGCCCCGAACTGTCGGTGACCTACGCCGTTCCCGAGCCGACCTCAATTGCCCTGCTCGGTCTTGCTTCGATCGGTTTGATGGCCCGTCGTCGTCGGACGGCCTGAGTGGTTTTGAAGTGCTAACTCTTTTCGCACACGCCGGCGCGTCAGACGCGCCGGCGTGCGGCAGATCGCCGCAGCGGCACTGTTTCTAGGCGTCCCGGAGCGGCGACGATCTCACTAAGGGGGGACCGGCAGCATTAACTGTGCGTGCGGCCGCTGATACGTCGATGTATGCAGCGGCCGTCGCGCAATTGCTTCCAACGCCCAGTCGGCGGCTAAAGTATCTATTCTGGAAAAAATCATGCAGCCCAGGCAAAACAAACAAAGTGGTTTCACTCTCGTAGAGTTACTTGTTGTCATCGGCATTATCGCGGTCCTGATCGCGATGCTGTTGCCCGCACTATCGCGCGTGCGCGAGCAGGCCCGACGAGTGGTGTGCATGTCCAACGTCCGCCAGCTTTGCATGACCATGATCATGTACGCCGATTCCAACCGCCAGCAGTACATCGACGCGGGCAACATCACACATACCTGGGATGCCACGTATATCGATGGCACCTATAACGCCGCTCGCGGCGAATTGCAGTTGATTCATCGCGGAGCGCGTGACATCTTTGTGAAACAATACCATGTTCCCCGCGCCAGCTTCTACTGTCCCTCCAACTTTGATATCAACACTGATGAGAACTGGACATCGGGTGGGCTGGACGGCTTTGCGTTCACCGGATACATGTTCTTTGCCGGACGGGTCGGATTGTGCGTAACGCCGTCGCGGGTGAGCGGGCCGCCCGGCACCGGTTACGGTGGCTTCGAAGAAGTCCCCGCCGACCGCCGGGTGCTTGCCGCAAAGCTTACGGATAAACCGTTTTACGACGTGCTGGTCACCGATACGACCCGCAGCTTTGTCAACAACCTAAGCCCCTCGAATCACGTTATTGGCACTGACCCGACCGGCGTGCTGCCTCAAAACCCGCGCGGGGGTGCGAACGTCGGCCACATGGACGGCCACGTCGATTGGGTCCCCCAGAATTCGCTCGGCCAGCGCGCCACGCCCGGCAAGCGACCGTTTTACTTTTTCGATCAGTTCAGCACGATCAGCCGCTACTACTTTTAATCGCGTGCGTTCCCGCCCATGCTGGCGATACTGTCTGGCCTGCACTGGCGGCGATACTGCATCAAAGTGGTGCCAAGATGCTTGCCAAAGGCGTTGCACAGTCGCGCAGCCTTCCTGAACCCACAAATCCGGCCGATCTGTTCAAGCGATAAGGCGGAAAGGCGAAAAAAGGGTCATAAGCCTTTCTCCATTTGCTCCCGTAAATTTGGCGACATTTATGCTGCGGCGGCCAGAAATGGCTTATGACCCTTTTAGCCGCGCCCCGCGATTGCATGGGGTGGATCGCCGGCGGCCGCCGATCATTTTTCAAACACTCCCACGGCAAACAGTGCCGCGGGGGCGTCGCCGCGGGTTTGCAAAAGTTGGATATCCAGCTGATCGGTGCGCAGCGGCTCGGTAAAGGTAAATTCGCGGCGGGTTTGGTGGTTGTCCTCACAACCGGTCACGACTGCGCCGCCGGCGTCGCGCACGCAAAAGCGCTTGACGCAAAATGGCGCGGCATCTTCCGGGTGGCCCATTAAGACCGATTCCATCGGGTGATCCCAGTCATTATCAAAGACCAGTTTGATGCGCCCGATGGTTTGGGGCTGTTCCCACTGGAGCGTGAGGGTGGCGTTGTCCGCCGGCGCGGCCCAGGCGTTGGGGGCGTCGGTGGGCCGCTCCAGGCCGTTGAGCACATTGGCGGCGGCGAAAGGTTTCAGCGGCGGGCTAACCGTGATCGCCAGGTTATGCCCATCCGGGCGGCGCTGCGGCAGCCAGAAATCATAGGTTTCCACGCCGATATTCTCCGACGGGCGCTGGGTTGAGCTGCGCCGCACTTGCAAAACACCGGTCATACGCCGCTGGGTGCAATGCACGCGGGCCTGGGCATTGGCGCTGATGCAATACCAGGCGTAACCGGGCTGATCGATCTGAACCGCAAAATCCGCGATAACACTTTGCCCTTGTCCAGCGGACAGATTGACGGTTTTGCTCGCCAGCAGGCGATCGGGCGTAAAGCCGCCGAGGCGCTCGCTGACACGCAATTCCAACCGCACCTGGCACGCCTCGGCGGCATCAACGATAAAGCTCACGGCCGGTGCCGGCCCCGACGCCAGTGGCAGCATTTGCGCCCGCGCTGCGTCCAAGGACAATGTCGGCCCATCGTCAGGCAACTGGGAAATCTCCAGCTCGCTCGAAGCGCTAATTTTAGCGCTATGCGCTAGATTCAGCGGGTCGTGCAGCTTCAGGCCGGGAATGTGCTGGCCGATGCGCATCAGTTCCAATTGCAACTGGCCGATATGCGGCGGCATGGCCACCTGCGCCGGCAACAGTTTTTCCCGCTGGCATAATTTCGCGGCGACACCTACCGCCTGGGCGCTGTAAGCGCAGGTGGCCATGACGCGTGTGGAGCCGAAAGCCACATGCGAGGCGCTGATGATCCGCCCGGCGAGAAAAAGATTGGCGATATTGCGGCTGTAGAGGCAGCGATAGGGAATGGGGAAAATGCCGCGGGCGTGCCACTGGGTGCAGCCGTGCAGGGGGCTGTATATGCCGTCGGCGGGATGCAGGTCCACCGACCAGCCGCCGAAGCTGACATCATCCTCGTGGCGGCGCTGCTCGATCACGTCTTGCTGGCTGAGCATGTAATCGCCTTCAAAGCGGCGGCTTTCGCGTTTGCCGGGGATGGTTCCCATCCATTCGAGCGTGAGATTGTCCACGTCGGCAAATGAGCCGGAATTTTTGATGTAGTCCCACACGCCGTAAGCGACTTTCCACAATTCCCACTTGATTTGTTCCGTATCGTGCACAGTATCCAGCCGCCCGCCGTATTCGATCCACCACAGGCGACAGCCACCCAGATGCGGGGCAAAGTCGCGGTAGCGGGGGATTTGCGTGATGTCCTTGAGGGCAAATGACGGGGCGACATAGCGCACGGGCCGGCCGGCGTCTTTGCTGTAAAAGTAAATGGAATGGCCCAGAAGCTCGCCAAACGCCTGATCGGGGGCGAACAGTTCGCCAAATTCCTCTTTGCTTTCAGCGCCCATGCGAAAAGCGGCCCCGGCCAAAAAGCCCAGGATGCCGTCGCCGCTGGCATCGCAAAAAAGCGGTGCCTGGACGCGATACATCGTTTGGTTTTGGGAGCAAAACGCACTGAAGGACCCGATGCGATCCTCGCCGTTTTTTTCAACCTCCATCACCGCGGTGTTCAACAGCAGGGTGATATTTGGCTCGCAGACCACTTTTTCCAGCAGGATGGTATCGAAAATAATCGGGTTGCCTTCGCGGTTGCGCCAGAGATTTTCCTCTAGAATTTCGTTGACCACGCCCGCTTCGCGCGCCCAGCGGTTGTTATTGCCCATATGACTGGTGGCACCCAGCACCCACAGGCGCACTTCGCTGGAACCGTTGCCGCCTAAAACCGGCCGATCCTGCGCCAGCACCACTTTCACACCCTGTCGGGCGGCGGTGATGGCGCAGCAAACGCCAGCCAGACCGCCGCCGGCGATGGCTAAATCACATAAAAAAGTCTGATTGCGCAAATGGCGCTGGGCTGCGGGGCCTTGCAAGATCATGTCAACGTCCTGGTCGAGTTTAGTAAATGAAAGACGAAAAATTTATAATAGGGGCTGGCGATCAAATCAAGCGGGAGCTATTTACGCGATCCTTTGAAGACTTCATCGACGGTGGTTTGCATGGTTTGCATGGAGTCGGCCGAGAGCTTGGGCTTTTCCACCGTGCCGTTAACATGTATCTGCAACAATTCCTGGCGGAAGCCCTGCAGCAGATCGCTGAGAAACGGAAGTTTGAGCGCATTGGGCGTATCGGTAATGAAGGTAAGGCGCACTTTGCCAGTATTGAAATCCAAGGTGCCTGCACCTTGCATCAGCAGGTTGCTAGCGCGCAATTCGATCTGATCGAAACTGACGCGCTGGCCCTCCACACTGTAGCGGGCGCTGCCTTCGTTAAATGGCGAGGAGAGCGGCAGGCTCAG
>JBBQBE010000092.1:0-11481 GCA_038317225.1 Tepidisphaerales bacterium
TCGCTGGCGACAAGGGCCTGCTGGCGATGGATTAAAGTAAACCAACCTGCAACCAACGATTTGCCAGGTTATGAATTCCACAGACCGCCGAAGCCCGCCGTGCCTATCGGGAGATGATTGTCACAACGCCCGGCCTTGGCCAGAGCATTAGTGGTGCGATTCTCTACGACGAGACGATCCGGCAACAGAAGAAAGACGGCACTCCCTTTGTTAAAGCCGTCACCGATGCGGGAATCGTTCCCGGTATCAAAGTTGACGCCGGTACAAAGGATCTGGCAGCCCATCCCGGAGAGCGAGTAACCGAAGGCTTGGACGGCTTGCGCGACCGCCTGGCGGAATATGCTCAAATGGGTCTACGCTTTGCCAAGTGGCGTGCCGTCATTGTCATAGGTGAGCGCATACCCAGCCGGGGTTGCATCGAGGCCAATGCGCATGCACTGGCTCGCTATGCCGCATTGTGCCAGGAGGCCGGATTGGTGCCGATCGTCGAGCCGGAAGTCCTGATGGATGGAACGCATACTTTGGAGCGGTGCGGCGAGGTAACAGAGAAGGTCCTACGAACGGTTTTCGACCAGCTTTTCATACAACGGGTGATACTGGAGGGCATGATCTTGAAGCCCAATATGGTACTTCCAGGATTGGCCTGTCCAAAGCAAGACACCGTGGAAGATGTGGCCGACGCCACGGTGAGGTGCCTCTTGCGTGCCGTCCCCGCTGCGGTTCCGGGGATTGCATTCCTGTCGGGCGGCCAGCCGGCTGAACTGGCCTCGGCCCGTTTGAACGCCATGAATGCCCGATTCAAGTCACGGGTGCCCTGGGCGGTAGCGTTCTCGTTTGCTCGTGCCATCCAGCAACCGGCGTTGGAGTTGTGGCGAGGCGAGGACTCCCATGTGCTGGCGGCACAACATGCCTTGCTTCACCGTGCCAGGTGCAACCAGTCCGCGCGCCGTGGGGAATACATCGCGACGAGCGAGAGTTTATGAGCATACCAACAGTTGTCCTATGGCGAATGACAGGTCTTACATGGACAAGAGCGAGAAGATGCCTCCGATGAACCCCGATACCGACCAGCACAAGGCCCCTGACTTGAACGCGGCGTCCAAGCCCAATGTGAACGGCGATCTGAAATCGCTGCCCCTGCCGGAAGTGGCGAAGCGACTGGCGTCGTCACCGGACGGGCTGACTGAAGCCGAGGCGCAGAAACGGCTGACCCAGTATGGGCCTAACAAGATTGAAGAGACAAAATCCAATCCGCTCCTGAAGTTTCTCAGCTATTTCTGGGGCCCCATCCCATGGATGATCGAGATTGCGGTCATTCTGTCGGGTGTTGTGCGGCACTGGCCGGATTTCTTCATCATCCTCGTTTTGCTGGTGGCCAACGCCGTGGTCGGATTCTGGGAAGAACGCCAGGCGGGTAATGCCATCGAGGCGCTGAAGGCCAAGCTGGCGATCAAGGCCAGGGTGAAGCGCGATGGCAAGTGGATCAACCCGCCGGCACGCGAACTGGTGCCGGGCGATGTGATCCGCTTGCGCCTCGGCGACATTGTGCCAGCCGACGCACGCCTGCTGGACGGCGATCCGGTGGAGGTGGACCAGTCCGCCTTAACCGGCGAATCCCTGCCCGCAGAGCGCAAGAGCGGCGACGCGGTATTTTCCGGTTCGATCATTCGCCGGGGTGAAATGGGTGCCCTGGTATACGCCACCGGTGTCCACACTTATTTTGGCAAGACCGCGCAACTGGTTTCCGAGGCACACACCGTTAGCCATTTTCAAAAGGCCGTGTTGAAGATCGGCAACTACCTCATCATCCTGGCGGTGGTGCTGGTGGCGGTAATCGTTGCCGTCGCACTGCTTCGTGGCGATGCGATCATCGGCACTCTGCAGTTCGCGCTGGTGCTGACCGTGGCCGCTATTCCCGTGGCCATGCCGACGGTATTGTCGGTAACCATGGCCGTCGGTGCCCGGCTGCTTGCCAAAAAGCAGGCAATTGTCAGCCGCCTGGTGGCCATCGAAGAGCTGGCTGGGGTGGATGTCTTGTGCGCCGATAAGACGGGTACCCTGACTCAGAATAAGCTGACGCTGGGCGATCCCTTCAGTGCCAGCAATGTCCCAGTCGAGCAAGTCATCCTCAATGGCGCGCTGGCGTCGCGCGCCGACGACAACGACACCATCGATCAGGCCGTCCTGGCCGGCCTGAAAGATAAGGATGTGCTCAAGGAGTATGAGGTGATCCATTTTCAGCCGTTTGACCCGGTGCACAAGCGTACCGAGGCCACTGTCAAAACCAAAGATGGAAAGACGTTCAAAGTGACCAAAGGTGCCCCGCAGGTGATACTGGCGCTCTCCGCCAATGCGGGGCAAGTGCATGCCGCCGTCAACAAAGCGGTCAATGCCTTTGCGGCACGCGGATTTCGTGCGTTGGGCATCGCCCGGGCAGAGGGGGATGGGCCGTGGCAGTTTGTTGGAGTACTCCCCTTGTTCGATCCCCCGCGGCAAGACGCCAAGGCCACCATCATGACGGCCGGCCAGATGGGTGTGAAAATAAAGATGGTTACGGGTGATGCACTGGCTATCGCCAAGGAAACTGCCAAGAAACTGGACATGGGCACTCATATTCTCGACGCCAGCACCTTGGGAGACGTCAAAAAGGAGGAATCCCCGGCGATAGCGCAGTCTATTGAGCAAGCCGACGGATTCGCTCAGGTCTTCCCTGAACACAAGTACCATATTGTGGATGTTTTGCAAAAACACGGCCATATCGTCGGCATGACCGGCGACGGCGTCAACGATGCCCCGGCCCTCAAAAAAGCCGACTGCGGGATTGCCGTATCCGACGCGACCGATGCGGCCCGCTCGGCGGCGTCCATCGTACTGCTGATGCCTGGCCTCGACGTGATCATAGATGCCATCAAGGAGAGCCGCCGAATTTTTCAGCGCATGAACAGCTACGCCATCTACCGCATCGCCGAGACGCTGCGCGTTTTATTCTTTATGACGGCCGCGATCCTGGTCTTTAATTTCTATCCCTTGACGGCAGTAATGATCGTGATGCTAGCGCTGCTCAACGACGGTGCCATCCTCTCCATTGCTTATGACAATGTTCATTACAAGGACCAGCCCGAGCTCTGGAACATGCGCATGGTGCTGGGAATTTCCACAGTGCTGGGCGTCATTGGGGTCGTTGCCGCATTTGGCCTCTTCTATCTCGGCGTGCGCGTCTTTCACTTTGACCGACCGCATATCCAGACACTGATGTACCTGAAGCTCTCGGTGGCCGGGCATCTGACCGTCTTTCTCACGCGCACGCGTGGCCCGTTCTGGTCGATCCGCCCGGCAAAGATTTTATGGATTGCGGTGCTCGGCACTCAGCTCTTGGCCACGCTCATCGCGGTGTATGGCCTGTTTATGACGCCGCTGGGCTGGGGCTGGGCATTGTTCGTCTGGGGCTATGCCTTGGTCTGGTTTCTGGTAAATGATCGGATAAAACTGCTGGCATATCGCATCTTTGATTCCCGCACCGCCGCGCCCCTTATTGAACCTGAGACCGACCTTCAAGCCGACCCGGCGTCAGATTTAACGTCGCGGATCGCCACCAAAGTTTATGAAATCTATGAGCGGCATGGCCGTCAGCCCAATCAATCAATTCAAAACTTGGATCAGGTCCAGCATGAGATTCGCAAGGTAAAAGCGCAGGCCGAACCCCACCCGGACGACCAAGCAGGATCGCGATAGCAAAAATCAAGGAGCTTGAGATGAATCATTCCGCGACAGTCGAAGGATTCGATACGCTGGCCGCGCTGGCGCGGGATATGCGATCATCCTGGAATCATGGTGCCGATGAGCTCTGGCGGCAGCTTGATCCGGCGCTTTGGGATCTCACCCACAATCCGTGGGTGGTTTTGCGCACGGCGTCGCGGGATAATCTCGCACGTCTATTGGCCGATCCCGTCTTTCGCGCCAAAGTGGACGGCCTGACCCAGGCGCGGGAGCAAACGGCCACCGCGCCCGCGTGGTTTCAACAAACCCACGTCCGCTCCCCGCTCAGTTGCGTCGCGTATTTCAGCATGGAATTCATGTTGAGCGAGGCGCTGCCGATCTATTCCGGCGGACTGGGTAACGTCGCCGGCGATCAGCTCAAGGCCGCCAGCGATCTGGGCGTGCCGGTGGTTGGCGTGGGGCTGCTTTATCAGCAGGGCTATTTCCGCCAGGAGATTGACAAGGATGGCGCTCAACAGGCCCTCTATCCGTACAACGACCCCGGTCAACTGCCGATTACGCCGCTACGCAAACCCAATGGCGAGTGGTTGCGGCTGGAGATCGCCCTGCCGGGCTATTCGGTATGGTTGCGCGCCTGGCAGGTTCAGGTCGGTCGGGTGAAGCTGTACTTGCTGGACACCAATGACGCCGCGAACTTCCCCAGCCACCGCGGGATCACCAGCGAGTTATATGGCGGCGGGCCGGAGCTGCGTCTTAAGCAGGAAATGGTGCTGGGAATTGGCGGCTGGCGACTCCTAACGGCACTGGGCTTACAGCCCGAAGTCTGTCACCTCAATGAAGGCCATGCCGCCTTTGCCGTGCTGGAGCGAGCCAGAAGTTTTATGCAACAAGCGGGCGTGTCGTTTGAGGTGGCGCTGGCGGTAACCAGGGCCGGCAATCTGTTCACCACGCACACGGCGGTCGAGGCGGGTTTTGACCGCTTCCCGCCCGCTCTGATTGCGCAATACCTTGGCGGTTATCCCGCCAGGCTCGGCATCACCCCGCACGATCTACTGGCGCTTGGCCGCCGGGACCCCAATGACTCGTCGGAGCCATTCAACATGGCCTATCTCGCCATCCGTGGCAGCGGATCGGTCAATGGCGTCAGCCGTTTGCATGGAGAGGTAAGCCGGCATCTCTTTGCGCCTTTGTATCCGCGCTGGCCCATCGAGGAGGTGCCCGTCCGTCACGTGACCAACGGCATTCATGTACCCACATGGGATTCGGTGCCTGCGGACGAACTATGGACGCAGGCCTGTGGCAAGGATCGCTGGCGCGGACATTCGGAATCCCTGGGGCAGAATATTCGGCAGATTCCCGATGCCAAGCTCTGGGAACTGCGCTCGGCCAGCCGCCGGTCCCTGATTGAATTCGCCCGGCAACGACTGTCACGGCAGTTGGCCGCGGGGGGTGCGGCTCAAGAAGCGGTGGAACAGGCCAAGCATCTGTTTAATCCCGATGTGCTAACCCTGGGCTTCGCACGGCGTTTTGCGACTTACAAGCGGCCCAACCTGCTGCTGCATGATCCGGAGCGACTGCTGCGGCTGTTGACCAATCCGCAGCGCCCGGTGCAACTTATTCTTGCCGGCAAGGCGCATCCGGCCGATCTGGCCGGGCAGGCGCTGATCAAGCAGTGGACGCATTTCATCTGGCGGCCCCAGGTGCGGGCCTCTGCGGCGTTCCTGGCCGATTACGACATGCTCTTGACCGAGCACTTGGTGGGAGGCGTGGATGTCTGGCTTAATACGCCCCGGCGGCCCTGGGAAGCTTGCGGCACCAGCGGCATGAAAGTGCTGGCCAATGGGGGCCTTAATATTTCGACGATGGATGGCTGGTGGGCCCAGGCCTATACCCCTGAAGTTGGCTGGTCCATCGGCGACGGCCAGAACCATGGCGACGATCCGGCGTATGACGCTGCCGACGCCGTGGCTCTCTATGACCGACTCGAACGCGAAGTGATTCCACAGTTCTACGATCGCAACCCCGACGGCATCCCGACCGCGTGGGTGGCGCGGATGCGGGAAAGCATGGCCCGTTTGGCGCCGCAGTTCTCCGCCGGCCGGGCCGTCCGCCAATACACCGAGCAGCATTACATCCCCGCGGCCGCCGCTTACCGGCAGCGCGCTAACGATCAGGGGGTGGCCGGAAAACGCATCGTCGATTGGCAACACACTTTGGCGCAACAATGGTCTGGCTTACGATTGGGCCAGATGAAAGTCCAGAACGCGCCGAATCAACGAAAATATGCCGTTGAGGTGTTTCTCGGCGAACTATCGCCGGATGCCGTACGCGTGGAACTTTTTGCCAACGGCCTCAATGGCCAGCCACCTGAGGTGCACGAGATGGCGCCCGCCGGGCCAGAAGGCGGCGGTTCTGTGTATGCCACACTGCTGCCTGCCCATCGCCCCGCCTCGGACTACACTGTCCGCGTGGTTCCCCGCCATCCTGGTGTTGCAGTTCCCCAGGAACAGGCCTCCATCCTCTGGCAGCGATGAGCCGTTGTTGGTATGCGTGTCCGACCCCAATGCTCAAGGATTCTTGAAAGTGGATTACAATATGGCTATTTCACCCCTTGCTGGAAAAACACCGCCCGCCGATCTGTTGATCGATGTGGACCGGCTGATCCGACACTACTTCGAGCGGCGACCTGACCTGGCTGATCCCCGGCAAATGGTCTCGTTCGGCACCAGCGGCCATCGCGGCACGCCCGAAGACGCATCATTCACCGAATCGCACATCCTGGCTATCACCCAGGCGATTTGCCAGTACCGGGCTTCCAAGGGCACCACCGGTCCCCTCTTTCTGGCCAAGGATACGCACGCCGTGGACGGCCCAGCGCATGACACCGCACTGGAAGTTCTGGCCGCCAACGACGTCGAGACCATCATCGCCGCCAACGACGAATACACCCCCGTTCCCGTCCTTTCGCACGCGATTGTGACCCACAACCGCGGCCGCACAATGGGCCTGGCCGATGGAATCGCCGTCACGCCCTCGCACAATCCTCCGCGCGACGGCGGCTTCAAATACAACCCGCCGACGGGCGGCCCCGCCGATGTTGACGCTACCCAATGGGTCCAGGATCGCGCCAATGCGATACTGCGCCAGGGCAACAAGGACGTTAAACGCTTCTCCCATGAGCGTGCCCTCGCCGCATCGACCACGCATCGCCAGAACCTGATCCAACCCTATGTCGAAGACCTGGCGACTGTCGTGGACATGGAGGCCATTCGCTCCAGCGGCCTCCGCATCGGAGCCGATCCGCTCGGCGGTGCCAGCGTCCATCTCTGGTATCCCATTGCCCAGCGTTATCAGCTCAATCTCACCGTGGTCAATCCCACCGTCGATTTCACGTTCCGCTTCATGCGCGTCGATCACGATGGCCAGATCCGTATGGACTGTTCCAGCCCTTATGCCATGGCTGGCCTGGTCGCCCTCAAGGACAAGTACCAGATCGCTTTCGGCAACGACACCGACGCCGATCGCCACGGCATCGTTGCGCCGTCCGTCGGCCTGCTTCCACCTAATCACAATCTCGCCGTCGCCGCCCGCTATCTTTTCAGCCACCGTCCCAAATGGCCGCTCTCGGCCATGATCGGCAAGACCCTCGTCAGCAGCGGCATCATCGATCGCGTCGCCGCTTCGCTCAAACGAAAAGTCTATGAGGTTCCCGTCGGCTTCAAGTGGTTCGTGTCCGGGCTGCTCGACAGCACCCTCGGCTTCGTCGGCGAAGAATCCGCCGGGGCCACCTTCCTGCGCCAGGATGGCAGCGTTTGGACCACCGATAAGGACGGCCCCGTCATGGACCTTCTGGCCTGCGAAATCACCGCCCGCACCGGCAAAGACCCCGGCGAGCACTACGCCGAAATCGAAAAAGATTTCGGGCGCTCCTACTACCGTCGCGATGACCAGCCGGCAACCTTGAGCGAAAAGAAAGTCCTGGCAAATCTGACCCCCGCCGCGGTCCATCACCAATCCATCGCCGGTGAAGCTATTACCGCCGTCCTGACCGCTGCCCCGGGCAACGGCGCTTCCATTGGTGGCTTGAAGGTCGTTACCGCCAACGGCTGGTTCGCCGCTCGCCCTTCCGGCACAGAGGATGTTTACAAGATCTACGCCGAGAGCCTCAAGAGCCAGTCGCATCTGGAAACGATTCTTGAAGAGGCGCGGGGCTTGGTCAAAGCCGCCCTGACCGCCCCCGGCAAATGATCGGCCCACACTAGATTGGACAAGCGCATGACCCAAGTAACCAACCCACCACTGGCCAATGAGCCAGTGATCCTCACCATCAACGGCGGCTCCTCCAGCATCAAATTCGCTGTCTTTACGCCTTGCGATCCGCCAAAAAGAAAATTCAGCGGTCAGGTCGAACGCATCGGACTGCCCGGTGCCCGACTTACGGCCACACGCCAGGCTCCGGCGGTTGCCGACAACCGCCCCATTGATGCCGCTACATTCCACCACGCCGCCGAAAATATCGTCGGCTATCTGCGTGAGCGCTTGGGCGCAGCGCCCATCGCGGGCATCGGGCATCGCGTCGTCCACGGTGGCCTTCATCTGCTTTCAAATCAACTCGTCGATCAGGCATTGATTGACGAACTTCGTCGAACGCAGCCGCTCGACCTGGCGCACCTCCCTCGCGAGATTGCCTTGATCGAAGCCTTCCGCAAAGCATTTCCATCTCTGCCCCAAGTCGCATGTTTCGACACCGCGTTCCACCGCGATATGCCCCGCGTTGCACAATTACTGCCCATTCCCCGGCACTATTTCGACCAGGGCGTCCGACGTTTCGGTTTCCATGGCCTGTCTTACACCTACCTCATGGAACGCCTCGCACAGGTCGCCGGCCCGGAGGCCGCCAACGGCCGGGTAATCCTGGCTCATCTTGGCTCGGGCGCCAGTATGGCCGCGGTCCGCGGTGGCAAATCCATCGACACGACGATGGCGTTTACACCCACCGCTGGTTTAGTCATGGGCACCCGCCCCGGCGACCTGGACCCGGGCCTTCTGGTCTACATGATGCGGGTTCAGAAAATGTCCCCTGACAAGATGGATGAGTTCATCTCCCAGAAGTGCGGACTTATCGGGCTGTCCGAAACAAGTTCCGACATGCGCGATCTGCTGGGTCGTCGCGCTACCGATCCGCGCGCCGCCGACGCCGTGGACTTGTTCTGCTATCAGGCCCGAAAATTCATTGGCGCTTTGACCGCCGCTCTTGGCGGCTTGGACACGCTCGTCTTCGCTGGCGGTATCGGCGAACACTCTCCAGAAGTGCGCGCGGCGATCTGTGCAGGCTTGGAGTTCTTGGACCTAAAACTGGATGCTGCTGCTAACACATTAGGCCATGACGTTATTTCCGCGCCACACCGCCGTGCTGTCGTTCGCGTCATTCCTACCGACGAAGAATTCGTCATCGCCCAAGCGGTCGGTTCGGCGCTGCGCCCTTCCCCGTCGGCGCGATAAAAGTCATTGAGCGGTGATCGGCGAGGAAGAAGTAGCCGCGCGGCAGATCGTGCGTGAGCGTACAAACAGCATCGGCAAACGCGATAGCCTTCTGATAGACGATGAGCTTCTCAAACGTGAACGCCATAGCCCTAAAAGTAACCGAGGAGAGTACAGAGGTGAACCCAGACCGCAGGAGAGCGGCGGGAGCCTTTCTGCTCTCCTCTCTCCGCTCTCCTGCTCTATTCGCCTTCGGCAAATCGGGGGCTAATAAAAGGGGACATCCCACATTTGCGTGGGGCGGGGGCGCAAAATGTGGGATGTCCCCTTTGCCTTTTCATCAAGGCCGACAACCTCAGTTTTTGATCCCTGACCCGTTTTCCCCACACTCGAACGCCGCGTAGTCCTCTTGCTTGTGGAAGATCGTCTGCCGGGCCACACCACGGTTGATGACGTGGAATACCATGCCAGAAGGTATATGACGCCGCTGCCGTGGCATGGCGGTAAGTTACCCTCTACAATGCACCACTTCAAAGCCGACAACCTCAGTTTTTGATCCCTGACCCGTTTTCCCCACCCAATATGCCCAAGCCCCGATCCGCCAGACGCTGCCCGAACACAAAACGCTGGTTCTTCGGGAAACTCTCTACCCGTTCCAGCAGCCACTTGGTCACATCATACCACTTGACCAGCAGGATCGGCGGTTCGTTGCGCGAGCGACTGCCAGGTGCGCGCATACTCCAAGCCCAAAAAATAATCGCACGCCGCCTACGGCGGCGGCAAGAAGGGGAGGCCGTGCGGGGAGTACCCCGCACGGCCAAAGGGTAAAAGAATAAAAGGGCAAAGGGCTACCTGCCAGCGCCCCTCCGCCTGGCCAACATCCCTATAGCGCACAAGCCCAGAACGCCCAATGACGCTGGCTCAGGAACCTGGGACACACGAAACCCGACGTTGCTGTACTCGGACGTCGGGCCGATGTCGTAGCGCCTGTCGGCCCGCAGGAAGTCGGCGTCGCCGTCGAACGACCCGCCCCGAAGGCCACGGCCCGACCCGCCGATTATTGCTTCGTTCCATTCCCACACGTTCCCGCCCTGGTCGAACGTGCCATACGGGCTGGCGGAGTTCTGGAACTCACCGGTGATGGTGGTGTAATGGCCGTTGTCGATGGGGTAGGTGCCCGACCCGGGGTAGTAGTTGGCGTTGCTGTTGCCCGGACGGGGATCGGCCATGTCCCGCCCCGGCGCGGTGTTGCTGCTGGTGGGATACATGTAGTAACTGCCGCCAACTGGGTTGTAATATGCCGCCTTGTACCACTCATCCTCACTGGTCACCATCCACGTGGCACCAGCGTTGCGGGCAATGCTGGCGTTGCTCGGGTTGGTCACGCCATTGAGCGAATACGCCCCATGCTCCGTGGTGGTGGTATCCTGGGCCGCCGTCTTCTGGCCGTTGTTCAACCAGTTGGCGAAACGGCAGGAATCCCAGAAACTCACATAGTTCACCGGGCGGTTGACGAAATCGGATGCCACGGTGTAGGTGTAGCTCCCCGACGAGCCGCTACGGACGATGCCGCTGCCGTTCGAGAGGTTCGACATGTTCGTGTTGTACAACGCGTATGTATCGGTGGCCGCCACGGCATTGAGGAAATCCTTGTACTGCCCGGCCGTTACCTCGTACTTGCCGATATTGTAGGCGTAGGCCACCGAGCCGTAGAGGTTCCCGGTGGTGAGGTCGGCCGCATTGCCCATATTGCCCACCGGCACCAAGGCGATATCCACCGCCGCCGAGGCCGCGCCCGCACCGACCATCAGCACCAACGACGCAACCGCCGAACCCAAAGCCCGGCGTAAAGACTCGCGATCCATGTTGCCGCTCCTTCTACCCGCAGTGCGGGCAAATTTGACATCCCTCAGTGGCGCGCTGAACACCCACGCAGCCTGACCGAGAACCCGAGAAATAAGAGCCGGGAAAGCCCGAAAGAACCCTCACGGCCCTCCTCAATCTACCTCAATCTACCCCCCCCCCCACAACCAAATGCAAGATAATTCCAAGAATATTTCAAAGAATATTTGCGATTGAAGACCGGAATCCTCAACGGCAAATCGGCAATCGCCAATCCCCTGACTGCCCTCACCCGGCCCTGCGGGCCGCCAGTTCCAGCAGCGGGACGCATTCCTGCACGCTGCCTCGGGCAATGCCGAAGAAGTTACGGCGGTCAGGTTTGGTGAACCGGCCATTGCCCTCGGCGATATTGGCGGCAATTGACAGGGCGGCGCGATTGAG
>JBBQBE010000093.1:0-11437 GCA_038317225.1 Tepidisphaerales bacterium
CTTTGCCCTTTGTCCTTTTTCCCTTTATCCTTCCTGGGGTACAGGGGCGAAGCCCCTGTTCGCGAGGAAAATTTTGATCTTGGCCGAAGTATGGCCGAGAGGGTCTGGGCCGCATAGCCTCCGCGTGCTGCGTGGCGGTTCCTGGAACAACAATCCGGCGAACTGCCGCTCGGCCAACCGCAACAGGAACAATCCTGACAACCGGAACGACAACAACGGCTTGCGGGTGGCGGTGTTGGCGGGCGTAGATTTGCCTTAACCCTTTGTACTTTGTCCTTTAACCTTTGCCCTTCCTGGGGTTCAGGGGCAAATCTCCTGTTCGCAGCAAAAATGGCAGTCTAGTTTGACGTTTGGCCGGGCAATTCAATGGGGCCGGCAATCATTAGTGTGTAATTCGGCTATGCAACCGGCGACAAAAGCGTTCCCGTTGGTATGGTCGTGTTGAGCAAGACGGCGATGCATGCCGTAAGGAGGCATATAGACAAACATCCGTAAGTTGTTTTTTGATTATTATGACTTAGTTTTCCACTCAAGGAGTTCAATATGAATGCAACGAAAAAACTTACCGTCCTGATGTGCGCTATCGTATTGATTCTTGCAAGTGTGGCTACCTTTGCGGTGACCAGTCCACACGACGCTACATTGGCGGCGCCTTGTTCATGTCAACACCACGATGTAAACGTGCCTGATGCAGTGCCCTTGGCTGTTTGCAGTGTCTGCAATGGCTCGGGAAATGGTCCCTTCGAGTGCTCTATGTGCAAGGGCACAGGCAAGAATGGCAGTTTCACATGCACGTTCTGCAATGGTCGAGGACGGAGTAAATGCTCTCAGTGCGGTGGAACTGGCCAGACGCGATGAGTCTGTTGCGGTGCCAGGTAAATTCAAAAGGGGGAGTCTACAGAATGGGCTAAAAGGGTCAGTGCAGTAATCCGTAGGCTCGCCCTTTTGTTATTGGTGATGCGGATTTTTCTTGCTACCCGCGGCGGCGGGGTATATCTTCAGGGCACAATAACCCGGAGATAAACCATGCAACGACGCGATTTCCTCAAGCAAGTGGCCGCCTGGAGCGCCGGGGCGGCACTGAGCGCCCCGATCTTTCGACTTGGACCCGCGGCCCTCGGCGGCACATTGGACAGTTCTTCGATTCTTTCGGTCGCCAAGGGCCAGGATTACGAAGCGCTGGTGGGCATGGTTCTTAAGCCGCTGGGCGGGATGGGCGCGTTTGTTAAAAAAGGGGATAAGGTGGTGGTCAAGCCCAACATGGGCTGGGACCGCAAGCCGGAGTTGGCGGCCAATACCCATCCGCTGGTAATCAAAGCGACGGTACGCGCCGCCCTGGACGCCGGGGCCTCGCAAGTGCTGGTCTTTGACCACTGCTGTAACGACGCCCGCGCCTGCTACGCCCATAGCGGCATCCAGGAGGCCGTGCGATCCATCGGCGATCAGCGTGCTACCTGCGAGCTGCTAGACAATCGCAAGTGGATGCCGGTGCAAATCGCCCGCGGCAAAAAAGTCAAACAGTGGACGCTGTATAAAGACGCCGTGGAGGCCGATTGCTATATCAACGTCCCCATCGCCAAGCACCACGGCCTGGCCAAGCTGACTTTGGGCATGAAAAATGCCATGGGCGTCATGGGCGGCAACCGCGGCCAGATTCACCAGTCCATCGGCCAAAGCCTGGCGGATATCAATACCGTTTTGCCGATCAAGCTGACGATCATCGATGCCACGCGCATCCTGCTTCGCGGCGGTCCCACCGGCGGCAACCCGGCGGATGTCAAAGTGCTCGATACGCTCATCGCCAGCGCCGATCCGGTCGCCGCCGATGCCTACGCCACCACGCTCTTCGGCATGGAGCCGCGGCAAATCTCCTCGACCGTCGCGGCCTTTGAAATGGGCATGGGGCAAATGGACTTGAGCAAAGTCAAAATCGTCAGCGCGTAAAGATGTGCCCGTATATTTTTGCACTCCACCGTTTCTAAGCTGGAAAGACGGTTTCTGCCTGGCCACGAAGGCTGATTTGGTAAACCCGTGCAAAAATCCGTGGCAAAATCGTCAGCGCGTAAAGGATGTGCCCGTATATTTTTGCACTCCACCGTTTCTAAGCTGGAAAGACGGTTTCTGCCTGGCCACAAAGGCTGATTTGGTAAACCCGTGCAAAAATCCGTGGCCGCGCCCCGCGTAAAGCGGCGGCATTGCCCTGCAAACAAGCTTGGCTCCGGGTGCCTATAATCGCCAGGGCAATCCCCCGCGGCCAAGGGTCCGCTCGGCGGCACTTGCGGTGCGCGGGCGTAAGAACTGCAATAGGTGATTATCCTGTTATAATCGACTTTACGCAAGAAATCCTTCCGCTTAGGTCGATAATCCTTCACTAGAGAGGACCGCGCCCATGCTCGATCAACTATTGCCCTTGTTGCCCACGCTGCCCAACGAAGCGCGCAGCGCCATGCTGGCGGTATTGGCCGTGGCCGCTCTGGTGGGGCTGATCCTGTGGATCATGGGCAGTCGTTTTCAGCGCACGGTGTTGACCTTGCTGGCCGTCGCCGCCGGCGGGGTTTTGGGTTTGATCCTGCCGCGCAGCTTTAATTGGCAGATCAATCCCATGACCCTGAGTACCGCCGCGGCGGTCGTCTGCGGACTGAGCGCTTTTATCCTCCCGCGCTTGTGGGTGGCCCTGGGTCTGGCGGCGATTGCGGCCCTGTGGGCGGCCTTGGCCTGCTGGGTCTACTACAAGGCCGCGGCCAACTGGTCCTGGCCCTCATGGGAAGGCATGGAGGCCTGGCCACAATACCTCCGCAACACCTGGGATTCGCTCAACGGTGATTTTCGCGCCGTTGCCCCTTATGTCGCCGGCGTGGCGGCACTGGCGGGCTTGTTGATCGGGGCCTTGTGGCGTCGCGCCGGCTCGGCGCTGTTTTTCAGCTTAGTAGGCGAAACCCTGCTGATCGTCGCCGCGTTGTCGGCGGTGATCGTGTTAAGCCGTCCCGAATGGCTGGACCGACTGGCCGGCCCGGCGTTGGTACAGGCCGCTGTATTGATCGGTCTGGCGCTGCTGGGCATGGCCATCCAATTGACGCTTTTTTGCGGCCCGGCGACCGCGCCGCCGCCGCAACACCGCCGCGGCCCAGCCGATGAGCCGGAATAATCGCGGGCGAACTTGTTTAGCAGATTGAGGTTAGCCGTGAATCCCATACCCACAACGGTAACACCCAGCACCAACTGGCTGAGCATGCCCTCGCACTTCCCGCCGCAACAGGAGGTGCTGGACTATTGCCGCGCCATGTCCCCCGGGCTGGCGGCGGGTTTGATTCTGGCCGGCGTCATCTTCCTGATCTGGGGCTTTATGCTCTATCGCGGGCTGGTCATTTTCAATGCCGCCTTGCTGGGCGGGTGGATCGGCGGAACGCTCGGCCAGTCCAACGGCTCGGCCCTGGCTGGCGCAGCGCTGGGCGCGTTTACCTTCGGGGCCATCGCCTGGCCGCTGATGAAATACGCGGTGGCCCTCATGGGCGGCATGTATGGCGCACTGTTGGGCGCTAGTTTGTGGCGCACCTTTGGCCTGGAACCACATTTGGCCTGGGCCGGCGGGGCCATGGGACTGGTGGCCCTGGGCATGCTCTCATTTGTGCTCTTCCGCACCAGTGTCATTTTGTATACCAGCCTGCAAGGCTCGGCCATGCTGGTCTTTGGACTTTTGGGCCTTATCTTCAAATATCAGGAAATTCAGCCGCAATTAAGCCAAAATCTGCTGTTGCGCCCCATGCTCATGCCCACGTTGATTTTCATCCCCACCTTGCTGGGCTTGATCTACCAGCAAAGCTCGCACACCGCCGGGCCGCCAGCCAAGAAATAACCGACCAGCGGCACATTGAACCGGTGCGTTACTATTCCAGTTGTGTTGAACTGGAGCAAAACTGGGACGCACCTAGTTTTCTCCCAATGACGCCAGTTGCCGCTATTTTTGCGGGCTTATGGGCTTGTGGGCTGTTTTGCGCGCGGCCAGTAGGCATAAACCTCAGTCTGTAGTCAAAACTAGGTACTTCCCCGTTTTGCCGTTCTAAAAAAAGTGGCCCAGCGCGCCCCTAAACCTACATATTTCAAATTATTTCTCTGACGACCTTGATTTTCCAGCTTAAATCGCACCTGCCAGGTCTTTTACCCTATCGGACGCATCAATCCGGTGTTTGCCGCTGAAGTGCCGTAAAGTTTGGGCCGACGTATTCATTGGTGCAATGTTACGGCGGTGCGGTTTATCACAGGACGTGATGGAGCCGCTCGCCAAGGCCAGGCGGGAAGTCGGCGCCGCCGGGCCATTTGTTTTATCGCCGACCTCGGGAGCAATTCAATGAAACTCGGTACCAAAATCGTTTTGGGTTTTTCCTCTCTGATTGCCATCGCCTTGCTATTGGGCGGGCTGGCGGTCTGGAATATGAACGCGGTGAAGCGCGACTCGACCACCATCAGCGCCGAAAAGCTGCCGGCGGCCGCCGTTGCCTCGGAGGTGGAGCGGGCCAGTCAAAGCACCATGTTCGCGATTCGCGGCTATGCCTACACCGAAAATCAAACCATGCTTGAAGCGGGCCAAAAGGAACTGGCCAAGGTGAAGGAGCATCTTAAAAGCGCCAAGGAGCTGGCCGTTAAGTATCCCGATCTGGTGAAGCTGCGCGATGCGGCGGCGGCGGCCACGACCAAGGTGGATGATTATGAGCAATTGCTCAATCAATCCATCGCCCTGACCAAAACCCTCCAAGCCGAGCGCGAACGCATGGAAGAAGGGGGCAAAATGTATATGGAGGCGTGCTACGGCTATGTGGCAAGCCAGAATAAGCTGTTGGAAGCGGATGTACACACCGCCTCGCTCGAAAGCGGCGACAAGGCCGCAGCCTCGGAAAAAATGGTACTGGAACGGGTGAATAAGATCCAAATCGCCAATGACGTGGTGGACCTGGGCAATTTCATCCGCCTGGGCAATTTCAAGAGCCAAGCCCTGCGCGACCCCAAGATCTTTACCGACGCCATGACTCATTTCGCCGAAGTCGAAAAGAAACTGGCGGAACTGCGCATCACCACGCGCCAGGAAGTGAATATCAAGCAGCTCGACCAGTGTGCCGCCGGTGCCAAGGCTTATAAGGATGCCATGACCGCGTTTCTCACCGCCTGGCTGGGACGCGAGGAACTTAACCTCAAGCGAAACGCCGTAGCGATGGAAGTGCTGCAGCACGCCTCCAACTCCGCGCAAGCCAGCATGGATGACACCACGACAATGGCCAACGGCGCAGTAACCGCCCTGGGCCGGGCCTCGACGATCATGATCTACGGCTTGTTGGTCGGCTTGGGCGTGGGCGTGGTATTGGCCATCGTGATTACCCGCTCGATCACCAAGCCGGTGCTGCGCATCGCAGAGGTGCTGACCAGCGGCGCACAGGCCACCAGCAGCGCCGCCAGCCAGGTGAGCGGTTCCAGCCAGTCGCTCGCTCAAGGCGCCAGCGAACAGGCCGCCAGCCTGGAAGAAACCACCAGCGCTTTGTCCGAGATGAGCAGCATGACCAAGAAGAATGCCGAAATCGCCGTGCAAGCCAGCGCCTTGGCCGGCGAAGCCCAGAAGGCCGCCCAGGGCGGCAACGAAGCGATGGGCAAAATGAGCCAGGCCATCGACCAGATTCAAAAGAGCGCCAGCGAAACGGCCAAGATCATCAAGGTGATCGACGAGATCGCCTTCCAGACCAATTTGCTGGCCCTCAACGCCGCAGTGGAAGCCGCCCGGGCCGGCGAAGCAGGCAAAGGATTTGCCGTGGTCGCCGAGGAAGTGCGTAACCTGGCGATGCGCTCGGCCGAAGCGGCCAAGAACACCGCCGGCATGATCGAGGAATCGGTTACCGCTTCCAAGAACGGCGTGAGCATCAGCGTGGAAGTCGGCAAGATGCTTCAGGAGATCACCGGCTCGGCCACCAAGGTCAACCAGCTCATCGGCGAAATGGCCGCCGCCAGCGGCGAACAGGCCCGCGGCATCGAGCAGGTCTCCACGGCGGTTGCCCAGATGGATCAGGTAACCCAGTCCAACGCCGCCAGCGCCGAGGAATCGGCCAGCGCGTCGGAGGAGATGGCGTCGCAGGCCCAGCAGGTGGCCGGGGTGGTGCAGGAATTGATCGCCCTGGTCAGCGGCGCAGCGCACAGCGCCGCCCCCGCGGCCCACACGCCGACCAAAGCCAGGCCGGCCGCCGCCGCGATGAAAAGCAAGCCCCGCGCAACGGCCAAACCCAGCGCCCGGCAAATGATCCCGCTGGACGCCGCCGAGCGCAAGCACGCCGATTTTGCGGATTTTTCTAACGGCTAGGCGCTTAAGCTGGTAAATCAAAGGTTGACAAGACCGCGATAAGGTCTTGTCAACCTTTTTTTTATTGGCTCTCCGCGGAACCCGCTGATGGCTGCCGAGCTGACAGGCTCGGACCTGCGATATTTCGCCCAGAACGTGGTTTGCAGGGCATGGCAGGTAGGTTTGCCAGCGCCTTTCGCGGAGAGCCTTTTTATTTCATCCTTACCAACAAGATCGCTACACCCCTGGGCAGTTTTGGCCTCAGAGCATTCTCCAACCAACCGTGGCGTGAATAAGAGCCGCACCCGTGAGCAAGCCAAGGGCTTTGCACGTGCTGACACGCGCGGCTCTTTGCCCACCGCTACGAACGGATTGGAAATGCTCTAGCGACACAAACCCTGGAAGCACCGAGTACGCGCCAGGGATCAGCGAGTACAAGCTGGGCGCCAATTGACTTTACCGACCCGCGCACGCGCTTATCGCATGTTCCTATGAGGATAAGCACCATCATGGGCAAAAGGGGTTGGGGGCGCCGGCGCCATAAAAGCTATTCAAGACAGGTGTTTAATCCTCACTCTTTTGCAGTCGGCTCAGGACCGCGAAATCTTCCAGTGTGGTTATGTCGCCCTTGATCTGTCCGCTGCCGGCCAGTTCTTTGAGCAGCCGGCGCATGATCTTTCCGCTGCGGGTCTTGGGCAGCGATTCGGTGAAACGGATTTGGTCGGGCCTCGCCAGGGAGCCGATCTGTTTGGCTACCCAGTCGCTCAACTGCTTTTTCAACTCCGGCCCGGCCTTGCGCCCGGCCTCCAGGGTAACAAACGCCGCCACGCCCTGGCCTTTGATCTCGTCGGCGATCCCCACCACCGCCGCCTCGGCCACCGCTTCATGCGCCACCAGCGCGCTTTCGATCTCCATGGTTCCCAGCCGGTGGCCCGACACGTTGATCACATCATCCACCCGCCCCATGATCCAGAAATATCCGTCGGCGTCCCGCCGCGCTCCATCGCCGGTGAAATAATATCCCGGCACATCGCTCCAGTATTGCCGCACATATCGATCCGGGTCGTTGAAGATGCCGCGCAACATCGACGGCCAGGGCTTGCGGATCACCAGCAGCCCGCCTTGATTGGGCGGCAATTCCTTGCCGGTGGAGTCCACTACCGCCGCGTCCACGCCGAAAAACGGCAGCGTCGCCGTGCCCGGTTTGGTAGGAGTAACCCCCGGCAGCGGGGAGATCATGATCATGCCCGTCTCCGTCTGCCACCAGGTATCGACGATCGGACAGCGCCCGTTGCCGATCACCTGGTGATACCACATCCACGCTTCGGGATTGATCGGCTCGCCCACCGTTCCCAGCAAGCGCAGGCTCGACAGGTCGTAGTTGTCAGGCAACTGACGGCCATTGCGCATAAAGGCGCGAATGGCCGTGGGCGCGGTGTAAAAGACCGAAACCTTGTGCCGCTGGATCATCGCCCAGAAGCGCCCGAAATCCGGGTAATTGGGCGCTCCCTCATACATAAAAACCGTCGCGCCATTCAGCAGCGGGCCATACAGCACATAGCTATGGCCGGTGATCCAGCCGATATCCGCGCTGCACCAGTAAATGTCCTGGTCCTTCAAATCAAATACATATTTGCTCGTCAGATATGTGCCCACCATGTACCCGCCGGTGGTGTGCATGATCCCCTTGGGCTTGCCGGTGGACCCGGAGGTATAGAGCACAAAAAGCGTGTCCTCGGCATCCATCCATTCCACGGCGCCGGCACCCAAAGCGCCGCCGGTGCCCAAAGTGCCGCCGATGCCCTCACCGACATTTTGAGTGGTGCCGGTGCCCTCATCGGCATTTTGAGTGGTGCCGGTGCCCTCACCGGCATTTTGATTGCCGCCGGTGCCCTCATCGGCACTTTCCCCTTCCACATCATCCCACCACACATCCCGCCCATCCGTCCAATTGATCGGCTCTTCGGTATGCTTCAGCACCACCACATTTTTTACCCGATCGGTCTTTTGCAGCGCCTCATCCACATTGGCCTTCAGCGGCACAATCTGCCCGCGGCGGCGGCCGCTGTCGGCGGTGATAATCAACGAGCTTTTGGCGTCCTCCACCCGGTCGGCGATCGCCTGGGCGCTGAAGCCCCCAAAGATCACCGAATGCACCGCCCCGATCCGCGCGCAGGCCAGCATGGCCACCGCCGCTTCCGGAACCAATGGCATGTATATCGTTACGCAATCCCCTTTTTTCACCCCCAATTTCCGCAGCCCGCCGGCAAAGCGCTGCACGCGCCCGGCCAATTGCCTATAGCTGAGCGTGCGAATTTCCCCGCCTTTGCCCGCCAGCGTTTGCGGCTCGGCTTCCCAGATGATGGCGGTTTTGTCCCCGCGCCCGGCGGCGATATGCCGATCCAGACAGTTGTAGGCGATATTGGTTTTCCCGCCGACAAACCATTGGGCGTGCGGCATTTTCCAGTCCAGCACTTTTTCCCACGGCTTGTGCCAGAATAACTGCCCGGCGGCTTCGGCCCAAAATGCCTCCGGCTCCTCCATGCTGCGGCGATACATTTTTTCATATTCCTGTCGGGTTTGAATCGCGGCCTGGGCGGAAAATTCCGCCGGCGGCTCAAAGAGACGATGTTCCTGCAAACTCGATTCAATCGCCGATGGGTTTTGCGACATGCGCAGCTCCTTGCCATAAAATGGTTAATGGCGAATTGTAGGCCGCAAGCCGGCGAAAGGGATAGACAAAATCCGCCGGCGCGGGCGCTAAGCCATTTATTGGGGAGTATTGGCGCATGGCCCCGGGCGGCGACGAGGGCGCTCAACCATATATTATGGAGTATTGGCGCATGGCGCCGGGCGGCGACGTGGGCGCTCAACCATATATTATGGAGTATTGGCGCATGGTGCCGGGCGGCGACGAGGGCGCTTAACCATTTATTATGGAGTATTGGCGCATGGTGCCGGTTGCGGCGCTGAATTGTGGGCTATGCCGCCTGGCCGGGCAGGCCGACGGGCTTGGGCGTGTACTGCTGCACCTGCTCGGCGGAAATCGGCGGGCTGAATAAATATCCCTGGCCCAGCTCGCATTCCAAAGTTTGCAGCGTCAGCAGTTGATCGGCGGTTTCGATGCCCTCGGCGATGACGCGGATATTCAAGTTTCGCGCCAGTTGCACCACCGCGTGCACCAGGGCCGCAAAATGCCGCCCGCGTTCCAGGTTGGCCACAAACGAGCGGTCGATCTTGAGAATATCGATGGGGAATTGGTGCAAACACGCCAGCGAGGAATAACCGGTGCCAAAATCATCCATGTCGATTTTCACGCCGATATTCTTGATCGCCCGCAGCGTTTGGGCCGCGGCATCCACATTGTTCATCACGGCGCTTTCGGTTACTTCCAGGTGCAGATCGCCGGCGGCCATGCCCGTCTGCCGCAGGATTGATTCGATGGTTTGCGGCAGATCCGCCAGCATGAGCTGCTTGCGCGATAGATTCACGCTGATGCTGGCCGGGGCGGCGGCGCCCATGATGGCGCGCCAGCGTAAGAATTGTTCGCACGCCTGGCGCAACACCCACTGGCCGATCGGCAGGATCAGGCCCGTCTCCTCGGCGATGCCGATAAACTCGCCCGGCGCGATCAGTCCGCGCTGCGGATGCCGCCAGCGCACCAGCGCTTCGTAACTTTCCACCTTGCCGCTGTGCAATGACACGATCGGCTGATAGAGCAGAAACAATTGCTCTTCCTCCACGGCCTTGCGCAAGTCGCTTTCGATATTCAGCCGGTTTTGCACGCGGCAGCGCATGGAGACGTCAAAGACCACGAATTGTCCCTTGCCGGCCAGTTTCGCCTCGTACATCGCGGTATCGGCGTCGCGCAAAATCTCGTCAGCGCTGCCGGAGTGCATATCGCTGGTAACGATGCCGATGCTGGCGGTGGAATAGACCGTGTGGGCACCAAGCTGATAGGGTTGGGAAAAGGCGTCCAGCAGCCGATTGGCCACGATTTGCGCGTCGGCGGGACTGGCCAAAGCGTCGAGTAAAACCACAAATTCATCGCCACCCAGCCGCGCCGTGGTGTGCTGGCGCACATCGCGGTGCAGCGAATCGCCGGAGCGCACCGTCGCTTGCAAACGCTGGGCGATTTGCCGAAGCAGTTCATCGCCCACGTCGTGGCCCAGGCTGTCATTGATGGTTTTGAAGCGGTCAAAATCCAAAAAGAGTACGGCAAAGTGGTATTCGGATAAGCGCGCGGCGCGCTGCACCGCGTGTTTCAGCCGATCCAGCAAGAGCGCGCGATTGGGCAGACCCGTGAGTTTGTCGGTGCGTGCCCCGGCGCGCAATTCCTCCTCCATCAATTTGCGCTGGGTGATGTCATCAATCGCCACCACCAGATGCTTTTTGCCATTGAGCGTCAGCGGTTCGGCGCTGAGGCTCAGCCACGGCAATTCCACCTTGCCGTCGCGCATCAAGTGGAATTGCACCTCAGTACCATGAATCGCCTGACCGGTATTCAGCACATGCAAAATCGACTGGTTGATGGGACACTGGCCGCACGCCTCGGCGTGCCCGCATCCCTCGGGATGCTCCAGACTGTGGACGCAGCCCAGCCCGCCGCCGCCGCGGTAGCTGATCATCTGATCCAGATTTCGCGCCACCATGCGCCCCATTTGCACGTTGGAATGCACGATGGTCGCCTGATCATCCAGCAGCAGCATCCCCAGGGGCGACGCTGAGAAGATCGCCTGAAGATTTTCCCGTTCCACGCGCAAGGCATCCTCGGCCTGTTTGCGCTCGGAGATATCCACAAAGCATTCCACCAGTTTTTCGTGGCTGTTGAGCATGACGCGCTTGACGGTTTTTAATATCGCCAGCGTCGAACCGTCGTGGCGCAGCATGGAGCGTTCGGCGTTGTCGATGGTCTGCCCCTTGTCGCACACCGGGCAAGCGTCCTCCTGACTTTGGCAAAACAGCGCATCGCAGCCCCGGCCCACCAGGCGCTCCATCGGCGCGCCAAACAGCGCTGCGGCGTGATGATTCACGCGCTCGATGAGGCGCGTTTTAGGATCGACGATCACCATCCCCACCGGCAGGTTGTTCACCAGTAAGCGCTGCAACGCCTCGTTCTCGCTC
>JBBQBE010000094.1:0-11348 GCA_038317225.1 Tepidisphaerales bacterium
TCGGGCATAGATGATTGCACTCCCATGAGTACATTGGCGAGGGAATAATTTTCTACGCAAGACCCGCACCCTCATCGTCTGGCACGAGTACGTGGGCGAGGGGACAATCGGGCATAGATGATTGCACTCCCATGAGTACATTGGCGAGGGAATAATTTTCTACGCAAGACCCGCACCCTCATCGTCTGGCACGAGTACGTGGGCGCGGGGACAAATCGGGCACAGGCCATTGCCCTGAGCGGTGATAATCCGGCACATGCGATTGCCGGGCATCGCCGCCTCCCGCCTCGGCCGTGCGGCGGATCGTGGCATGGGGCGTTTGATTTGAGTAACCTTCAACTATGGACGCCCCCTCTGATTGCCCGGAAGGCTGTCGCGCCGCAGCGCTGCGCCAATCCAAGTGGCACTGGATCGCGCTGGGCCTGATCATTGTCTGTGGTGGCGCCATTCGCTTTTATCGACTCAGCCACCCGGCCCTGTGGGGCGACGAAGCGGCCACATGGTCGCGCGTGGTGGGTTCCCTGCGCGACTTGCTGGATGTATTGCAAACCGACGGCTTTGCGCCGCTGCATTACCTGTTGTACTGGCTCATCGGGCGCTTTACGCCGCTGACCCCGACGGTCATGCGTTTATCGCCGGCGGTTTGCGGAACCTTGATGATCGGCGCGATGTATCTGCTGGGCCGGCAACTGCTGCGACCCGGCGGGGCGCTCTTGGCCGCGGCGCTGACCAGCGGCTCGGCCTGGATGATCGCCTACAGCCGCGACGCCAAGATGTACGCCGAGACCTGGCTGTTTGTGGCGCTGTTTGCGGCGGCGTTTTTTCATTGGATGCGCCGCGGCGGGGCAACGTCGTGGCTGGCGTGGATCGCCGCGGGACTGGCGGCGGTGGGGTTTCATGCCGGCGCGTGGCTGGTGATGGCACTGGCGCCGCTGTGGCTGCTGAGTCGCCCGACGGCCCGGTGGCGGCAAGTGCTGCTGCTGGTGATGGGGATGGCGATCATCGGCGCGGGGTCGGGGGGATATTACCTGGGTTTCAATCGCTGGCTGGATCGCACCGGAGGACTGGCGCCCGGCGCGACGGATGACAATTCTCCGCCGCCGCCGGGAGAGGTAGAAAATAACTGGAACAGCAGCGGGCTGACCTGGATCGGCCCGCGCATCGGCGACCGCGGCGGCTGGGAACTGCTCAATGAATCGCTCTCGGCCTACCTGCTGGGCTACCATCGTGCCGAGGAGATGCGCTCCATATATGGAACGCTGGACATTCCCAATTTTTTTCTGCGCTGGCGGCCCACGCTTTTGGCCGGGCTGTATATCACCTTCGGCATCGGGATATTTCCCTGGCGCGCCGCCGGTCGGCGTCCCGCGTGGCGGAGGGGCGAGATTTCAGCACCGCCCGCTCCGGAGTGCTGGTGGCAAGTGCTTTTGTGGTTGGGTATGTGGCTGGCGCTGCCGACGTACGGTTTTTTCTATTGCCGCTCGGTGCCCGATTTTGCTTCCCCCACGCAACTGCTCCGCGACCTGCGCCAGCTTACCGGCGGCTGGGGAGCGCTGCTTGCACTGGAAGCGGCGCTGATCGCCGCGGCCATGACGCTGTGGCCGCCGCTAGCGCGGGTGATCGGGGTGGCTTTGCCGGTGGCGCTGTTCGGCTTGCTGGCCGGGGCGCTGATTCCCCATCCCTCGGCGGCGCTGCGGTGGCTGGCATTTTGGACCGCATCGCCCTGGTTTTGGTTTATCGCCGCGCCGCCGGCGGCGGCCGGTTGCTTTTACTATTCAAGCGATACTACTCGCCGGCGGCTGGCGCGGGCGGCGCGGTTGCTCATGGTGGCGCTGATTGTCTGGGGTTTGTGCTGGATCGCCTGGCGCTTGTGGGATGGCTTGTGGCGGGCCGCCCAGACGCATCGTCCGCCGATCAAGTGGCAACCGCTGTGGATGCCGCGCTATCTGGGCATCATCTGGCCGGCGGTGATGCTGGCGGCCAGCGCCCTGCTGCTGCGCTTGCCCACCCGTCCGTTGCGCTATGCGGCCATCGGGTTGCTCTTGGCGGCGAATCTGGGACAGGGGCTTTTCCGCGTGCTCGGCCCCACCGAACCGCCGGTGGACCGCATCGCCGCGGATATCAGCGCCTTTAAGGACGATGAATCATCGGCGGTGTATGTCCAGCGGGTGTACACCGGCGGCTCGCCCGGCACCGGCGGGCTGTTTTCCCTGGCAGGCAAATATTACCTGTGGCTCCAGCAGCGCCCGCCGATGGGTGTCAAAGACGCTCGCGAGCGCTCCATCGAGTCGCTTTTTCACTTGCAAACGCTGCTAAACTGGGATGCTCTAAGCCGGGTATTAAAGAATAAGCCGCAGGTGCGACGGCTCATCGTCTGGGATTTTTTGCGTCCTCCCGCCGCCGGCGCAGCGGCCTTGGCGGACGATGGCTGGCAAAAAATTTCGCAAACCATCGTGCCGGTGCGTCTGTTCTGGAACTGGCAATTGCTGGGCGAGTATCGCCGCAGCGAATGGCGGCGGTAACGCCCCGGCTGTGCCGGCGGCGCACGAGGCAATACGATTCACACGCGCCGGCTCTTGCGGCCAACCGGGCGCGGGCTTACAACCATCGACTTATATGTCCTCCAGCCGCAAAAATATCCTCGTCGGCGTTACCGTTCTGGTCGGGCTGATCCTGCTGGGATGGATGAGCATAAAATTCGGCAATCTGCTGGTGCGCCCCTTTGGCGGGGCCACTTTGGTGGTGCAGATCACCGCGCCCAACGCCGAGGGCCTCAGCGAAGGTTCGGCGGTCTTTTATCGCGGCATTAACGTGGGCCAGGTCTTCAGCATGAACCTGGCCCCCGATCAGCACCAGGTTTTACTGGAGGCCCGGCTGGATCATAAAGTGGCGCTTCCGGCCAACGTGCGGGCGCTGATCCGCAGCCAGGGATTGATCGGCTCCAGCGCTTCGGTGTTTTTGGATATCCCCACCGGTGCCCAGCCGGAAGGACAATTGCAAAATGGCCAGCAATTGACCGCCGATGTTAGCGGTGGCGGATTGCTGCCCAAGGAATTTACCGAACTGGCGATGGACCTGCGCCAGACCAGCAAGCAGTTCCGCGACAGCGGATTGATTCAACATCTTGACACCGCCATCACCACGATCCAGCAGCAGGTGACCAGAGTCGGCGATGCCGTGCAGTCGATGCAAACTCTGGTGGAAGACCCCAAGCTGCGCAAGGATTTGCAGGAGGCCATGAGCAATTTCCGCGCCGCCACCGAATCGGCTAAAAAAGCCGGTCAGAGCGTGGAGCGCTTCGCCGGCACCCTGGGCGATCTGTCTAAGGAAGCGACCGACACCATCAAGCAGGCCCGCGGCACACTCACCAAGGTGGACGGCAACATCGACAGCGTGGGCAAGCAGGTCGATCAGCGCTTGGCGCAGGTGGGCAAAATTCTCGACAGTTTCCAATCGGTCAGTAACAAACTGGACAAGGGCCAAGGTTCCGCCGGCTTGCTGGTCAACGATCCGAAATTTTATCAAAACCTGGTGGACGGCTCCCGACAACTGACGCGCACCCTCGCCGACCTGCAACGGCTGGTCGCACAGTGGGAACAAGAGGGCATCAGCTTCCGGCTTAAGTAAAACACGGCCCCGGCGCACGATTTAAAATGAACAGGGCACTTGAAATTGGCCCGTCTCCGCCACCGCCCTCGCCTGCGCGCTCCCCGCTTCAGTATCAGTCGGTAATCGGGTGGTTGACGTGAAAAATGTTTATCCCAGCAGCAGCGCCACACCGGGGCTGGAGAGCGAAAATTCCACTTGATCGCCTTCTTGCCGCAGCGCCTCGGCCGGCGCGGGGGTAAGAAGATTCTGCTCGCGCAGCGATTGCTTTTGCTCCCGCAGCAGATAGTCCGGGCTGCCCATTTGCCGCCAGGCGTGCAGAATATTGTTCTCCTTCGGGCCGATGCGATAGAGCTTGGCCGCACCAGCGCCGTCGGGGAGGCGCAGCCGCACCGTTTGATCTTGCCCGCTTTCGGCGATATTCCACAGCAGCGCCGCCCATTTTTGCCCATCGCGCGTCAATAGCGCGCCGCTTAGCCCATCGTCGGCCGTCGGTGCCGCAATCCGCTGGCCCCCGAGCATCCCCAAAAGCTGATGGGCGAACCATGCCGGCTTGCGCAGGCCTTGCAGATTCATCATCCCGTAATTGCCGTGAAACGTCTGGGCCCCGTAGCCCACCTGGTCGTAAATATCCGATAAGCACCAGTACGCGAAATAATCGCCCAATTGCGATACTTCGCACATGCTCTTGACCACCCACGCCGCTTCCGCTTCGCTTTCGCGCGCCGCAAAGCAGGGCCACCAGCTTTTGCCCCACTCGTTCCAGTGGATTTCGCCCTTAAAGCCCATCGAATCAGCCAGACTACGCACGCCCCGAACCACTCCGGCGGCAAAATGCGGGCTTTGGTTTTCCTTGTCCGCTTGCGGTCCCTCAAAGGGCGAAAGCGGGTTAGATGCGCTGTCGTTGTTATATACATGCGCTATGATGTAGTCCGGCATGCAATCATGCTTGCGCCCAAATTCCAGAAAATCGCCGATCCACTCGGCCCGCGCCGTGCTGGGTCCGCCAACGCGCAATTCCCCATCCACCTGCTTGATCGCCCGCCGGGTGGTTTGCCATAGCTGGTGAAAATCGGCCTGGTCGCCATCCCAGAATCCCCTCAAATTCGGCTCGTTCCACACTTCAAAATACCACTGGCGCACCGTCTGGCGGCCAAAGCGCTCGATGGCGTGTTTTACCGACTGGCTGACCAAGTGCGCCCACTGCTGGTAATCCTTGGGAGGGCTCACATGGCTGCGCGTGGAAAAACAGGTGGCCGGGCCGCTGGCCATCTCCGAGGGCACAAATGTTGTCGTGAACATGGGATTGATCCCCATATCCAGCAGCGACTCGATCACGTAGTCCACCACTTGCCAGTTCAAGCGCTTGCCGCGGCGGGCCGGGTCATTGAAACTTTGTGGATCGGCCCCCAGCACGCGCATTTCATCATCAAACATCCCCACCGCCCGCACGTGCCGCGCCCCCAGTTCATCGTGCGCCAGCCGCAGTTGATCCTGCGTGTCCCGCCGCACCATCCAGCGAAATTGATCGATATTCACCAGCCCCTGCCAGGTGTGCCGCAGCGGGGTGGTGGGAGCGAGCCAGTCAGGTTGCAAATTCATCATCGGTAAGCTTGTAAGGTGTAGGGACTACTCAAGAAACCAGGGGAAAACTATTTCTGGTGGCGGACGATGCGCCCGCTATGGATGAAGATCACATCCTCGGCGATGTTGGTGCAGTGGTCGCCGATGCGCTCCAGGTTCTTGGCAATCATGATATGCGACAGGTCCAGATTGGCTTTGACCCCGTCGCTCTCCATACGCAACAGCATGTCCTGGACGATCTGTTGATACAGCGCGTCGATGCGGTTGTCGCCAGCCAATACGGCGGTTGCCTCCTGTTCATCATCCAGCCGTACCGACGCGATGGTGCGGCGCAACTGTTCCAGCACCGCTCCGGCCAGCAGCCGCAAATCCGCCGGCAAACGCGGGTCCGACGCCTGGGCCAGAGGCGGCACGCGCTGGGCGATATTCACCGCGCAGTCGGCCACGCGTTCCAGATCGCTGTTAATTTTGATCAAGGTGGTAACCACGCGCAGATCTCCGGCGGTGGGGGCGTGCAGCGCCAGCAGATCGATGCACTTTTTCTCGATGCGGACTTCCTCCTCATCGATGCGGTCATCTTCCGCCACCACTTGGGATGCCAGCGACGCATCGGCCCGCAACACCGATTCCACCGCCTGCTCGGTAACCTGCAACACCGATGCGCCCAGTCGAAAAACCCGGTCCTTCAGGTCGTCCAGTAATTGCGCCAGGTGTTGTGCCATGTGATCGCTCCGCTTCTGGGGCCAGTGTAGTCAATATTTACCCGGCGGCAAACATGGTTCGTTGGTTGGTGATCCCTATAATGAGCGCGTGAGCGATTGTGTGATTCATCAACTGCCCGTTTCCCTGGTCAACCGCATCGCCGCCGGCGAAGTGATCGAGCGGCCCGCCGCGGTGGTCAAGGAACTGGTGGAAAACGCCATTGACGCCGGTGCCCGCCGCATCGATGTGGACGTGCGCGACGGTGGCCGCGAACTGATCCGCGTTACCGATGACGGCGGGGGGATCGGCCCCGACGATCTGCCCCTGGCCTTTGCGCCCCATGCCACCAGCAAACTCCAGTGCGATGAAGACCTGTTCCGCATCCTGACCATGGGCTTTCGCGGCGAGGCCCTGGCCAGCATCGGGGCCGTCTCGCAGGCGCGCATTCTCAGCCGCAGGAACCAGGATGTGGCGGCCCACGAAATCATCAACAACGGCGGTGAACTCTCCGGCCCGCGCGCCGCTTCCGGCAATGTCGGCACCAGCGTCGAGGTGCGCAATCTCTTTTTTAACACCCCGGCCCGGCGCAAATTCCTCAAAGGCGGGGCTACGGAAATGGGACATATCAGCGATATGCTGCTGCGCCTGGCACTGCCCAACCCGGCCATCAGCTTTTCGCTTAGCCACAATGGCCGCCAGTCAATGCGCCTGGAGGCGGGCGATGCGATCCAACGCCTCTTGGCCGCCTGGCCGCTGGAGTTGCGCGAGCAGCGCTTGCCCCTGGAACTGGCCGATGGACCGCTGACGATTCAAGGAGTGATCGGCCTGCCCGAGGCGGCTGGCCCGACGCCCAAGCATCAGTTTCTTTTTCTCAATCAGCGTTTCATCCGCGATCGCTTTTTACAACACGCCCTCAAAGAGGCCTATCGCGGGCTGACCGAGCCGGGCCGCTATCCGGCGGCGGTGCTGCTGGTAACCATGCCCCCGCAGGATGTGGATGTGAATGTGCATCCGACCAAGGTGGAAGTGCGCTTCCGCGACAGCGGGCGGCTGCATGGTTTGGTGTTGGCCGGCGTGCGCGAAAAACTGCTGGGCAGCAATCTGGCCCCCCGGGCCGTGGCGCGATTGAGCCAGCCGCCGCTGGGCGATGCGCCCGGTTCATCCAGCGCCTCGGAGGATCCGTCCGCCGCTGGCCTGGGGCCTGATGCCGACGCCGAAACGCAAAATATCCGCCAAAAATTGGCCGATTTCTTCTCCTCCTCCGCCCCCGCGGCCGAGGCGGCCTGGTCCTTACGTTCACCCGCGCCGCCCCCGGCACCGCTGTGGCCGCATCCCTCGCCCCCGGCCAATCACCCCCCGGTTCACGATGCCGCCAGCGCGTCCGATACCGCCGATGCCACCGCCGCCGCCGCACCCGCGCCATTACCTGCTGCGGCCCCGGTTGCGTCTGCCGCTTTAGCTTCCTATGCCGCGCGCCCCGCCAACGCCTCTCCGCCGGCCATGCAATTACACAACAGCTACCTGGTTGTGGAGGCCGACGATGGGCTGGAGATCATCGACCAGCACGCGTTGCATGAACGTATCTTGTTTGAGCAATTACAAGCCCGCCTGGCCGCCGGCCCGCTGGAGAGCCAGCGGCTTCTGCTGGCGGCAACCGTGCGGGCCACCCCCCGACAAATGGCCATGCTCGAATCCCTCCAACCGCTCTTTGGTAAATTGGGCATCGAAGCCGATGCTTTCGGCCCCGATGCCCTGGCCATTCAAGCCTTCCCCACTTTTTTACACAAACTGGACCCAGCGCAATTTGTCAGCGAACTGCTGGAAAAAGGGGAGCAGGAGCAACTGGATTTACATCCTGAAGAATTGTTGCACGAGGTGCTGGACATGATGGCCTGTAAGGCCGCGGTCAAAGCCGGCGACCCGCTCTCGGCCCAGGAAATCGAGTCGCTGCTGGCCCGCCGCCATAGCGTCGATCGCTCCAGCAATTGTCCCCACGGTCGCCCGACCACGCTGCGCCTGACGCTCAAGGATCTGGAAAAACAGTTTAAGCGCAGCGGATTTTAACCGCAGACACCGGTTTTAGCCTTTGGCCGCGATGGCGCTGCGGCGGGTGATAAATAATTGCTTGCGCGCGAGCAATGCCGCCGGGCCAGAGGTTTGCCAAATAGAAAATGGTTGCGCGTGCCACGCATGCCGCAGTGCGCGATCGCCGCTTAGCAATAAAAAGGGAAAATCATTCGGCGTCGGGACTAGCGGCCCCGTCGATCCAGTGGGTCATCCCCGGCGGCAGGGGCTTATTGGGCACCAGTTTCAAATCCTGGTGGGCCACGGTATGGGCAATCGCGTTGGGCGCGGTATACGTGGCAATCTGCAATTGCTGATTCCACAATTTCGATTGCTCACAGGCGATTTGCCAGTGCAACTGGTTGGCCTGGTAATTCAATTCCAGCTTTTGCCGCCGCATCTGTAATAGCAGCATTCCCAGCAGCAGAGCGAACAGGACGCACAAAATCATTTTCAACATGATCTGTTCCCGGCGGCGGAGGCTAGTTGGCCTTGCGGGTGGGCAATTTGAGGCTCATGCCCGGATGCACCACGTCGTTTCCCTTGAGCACCTCGCGGTTTAGTTCTTTGATGGCCGCGACCGCCGAGCCGGCCCCGCACTGCTCGGTGGCGATTTTCCATAGATTATCACCGGCCTTGACCGCGTAAATATTTTCCGCTGGCACCGGAGTCGCCGGGGTCGCCGGGGTCGTCGGGGCCGCGCCGATCGGGGCAATCGCCGGATGCGGCGTCGCGCTTCCGTCGGCGGTGGGGATGATGTAGGTCCTGCCCACGATGATCCGGTCGGGATTGGTCGCCAAATCCTTGTTGGCCTTGGCGATCAGTTCGCGATTTTGCCGGTTATTCACGCCGTAAAACTTCAGCGCCATGCGCGAAAGATTGTCTCCCGGTTCGGCTTTGTACTGTTTGACTGCCGCGGCGGGGACCACCGGGGCGGCGGCGGGGGGATTACCGGCGGGAACCAGTTCCTCGCCGCCGACGCGGGCCGCTTCGCTCAGCGGCAGCGTGGCGGTGTTCTCCGTCGGATTTTCCGGCGTGCGGGTTACCACGGGTGTTGAATTATTCGGTACGTTGGCCGAAACGCTCACGTTGGGCACTTGCACGGTATTTTGCGGTGCCGGTCCGATATGCACCACCGGCGCAACGCCGGCGGGCTGACGCGGAGTCAGATCATTAACCGTGGGCACCGGCTGCATCGGGGTAACATTCATCGGCAGCGGCGCCGCCACCGTCCCGGCGCTGGCCACGTTGGGCGAAGCCACCGACATGCGGGCATTGGCGCCGGCGATTTCCAGTCGCGCCGCCGGCGGTTCGATGCTGCTAGTCAGATGGTCGGAAAGCAAAATCCCGATCACGATGATAAATGCCAGCCCCACCAGCAAACCGATTTTCGTTTCCCGCGTCATGAGATCCTCACTGATCTATTTTTCACCCTTGGGCGCCAACACTCCTTGTCAGCCGCCGACCCCGATCTTCCTTTATGGATTTTTCAGCAGGCCGCGCAATTTCGCCGACCGGCTGCGGGGATTCCTTCGCAATTCATCCTCCGACGGACCCAGCGGTTTTTTGGTCAACAACTGACCGATCACGTTTTCCCGCATCCGGCCAAACGCCTGTTTGACCAGCCGATCCTCCATCGACTGGAAACTGATGATCGCCGCCCGCCCGTTGGCCGCCAGCGACTCGGCCAGGCACGCCAACAGCGCCGTCAAGTTTTCCATCTCCGAGTTGACCCGCATCCGCAGGGCCAAAAAACTCCGCGTCGCCGGGTCGATCCGTTCCGGCGGCCCGCCGCGACTGGGAATACTTTGACGTACGATGCGCGCCAGCCGCTCCGTGGTTTTTATCGGCGATATCCGCCGCTCCAGCGTAATATTTCGCGCAATTCGGCGTGAATAACGCTCCTGGGCGTTATTATATAGGACGTTGGCCAGGTCGTTTTCCTCCAAGGTGTTGACCCAGTCGGCCGCCGTTTTCTCGATTCGCGGATCAATGCGCATGTCCAGCGGCATCGGCTCGGCGAAGCTGAGGCCGTAGCGCTGGTCAAATAACTGGTTGGTCGAAAGTCCTAAATCCGCCAGCAGCAGATCCGCCGGTCCACGCCCCACCTGCCGCAAAACCTCCGGCAATTCCGCAAAATTCGCGTGAAACAAGCGCACCGGGCACGGCGCATCCTCCAAGCTCTTTTGGGCAAATTCCAGGTTGTGCGGATCAACATCCAACCCGATCAAAAGCCCATCCGGCCCCAGACGCTGTGCCAGTAAACGCGCATGCCCGGCTCGTCCCAGGGTGCAGTCCACCGCAATCTGCCCGGCTTGCGGATTGAGAATGTGCAACGTCTGATCGGCCAGCACCGGCTCATGACCATCGGCGGGAAGTGGAATCGACACGCATTTCCTTGCTTTAATGATCCGCCGTTTGATCCGCCGCCGGCGCGATGATCCGCGCCGGCACTCCCACCGCCAGCGCCCCGGCCGGCACATCCTTTAGCACCACGGCATTGGCGCCGATCACCGCGCCATCGCCGATATTGACCGCCCCCAGAATCTTCGCCCCCGCGCCCACATCCACCGCCGCCCCCAGCCGCGGCGCGTCAAAAGGCTTGTTTCGTTGGCGGTTGCCCAAGGTAACGCCCTGGCGCAAAATACAGCGCGGGCCGATCACGCTGTTGCCGTGAATGACGATCCCCCCCTGGTGCTCGATCACCACCTGCGCGCCCACCGTCGCCGAGTAAGGCAACTCGATTCCATACACATTGCGGCAATGGCGGTACATCGCCCGGTACACAATACTCAGCGGCGCCCGCAAAAATTTGCTGCCAATGCCCATGCGCCACACGCCAAAGCGATACACCGCCAGCGCGCGCAACCCCGGCCGCGTCCAATCGCGCCCGTTGGCCCGCCAATCCTCCCGGATTTGCTTGAGCAAACTCATATGCGCCAAGTATGTACCCGCACCCGACAAAAAGAAATAGCCGGCTCACGACGTATTTGGCCCTTTGCATCACGTCGCATCACGTGGATTGCCTGCTCGCCCGGTACTCCGAAAGAAGGTTGGGTTGGGGGTTTAAGAATTTCTTGGCAGTACAGGCCTGTTCATCACTAGCATTCTCAAACCAAACGTGGCGGTGAAACTAGGTCCGTCCCAGTTTCGGTCCCCCGCGTCCCAGTTTCGGTCCCCAGTTTCGGTCCCACAGCGTCATCTGCGGCGCGTAAACCCCTTGGCCGGGAATCATCTGATCGCCGCAGTCCAGGTTGGAGGCGGCGAAACTAGGTCCGTCCCAGTTTCGGTCCCCCGGACTTAAAAGGACACCAAGCGGCCTGCGGAGGGTCCGCAAGAATAGGAGGAAGAAAAACAAAAACCCCCTCGAAGAGCCGCGCGGCTTTTCGAGG
>JBBQBE010000095.1:0-10793 GCA_038317225.1 Tepidisphaerales bacterium
GTGGGCGGGGTGCAGATCGTGGAAGTTCCTGAACCGGGCACACTGGCCCTCTTGGGCTTGGCCACCAGCGCCTTAGCGCTACGCCGGCGCACGCGTTAGGTCGCGTTGCGGGTTGGTGTAACACAATGTTCGCCCTCGTCCCGGATCATTCCCGGGGCGAGGGCGTGTAAGAGGTGCAACATGTCTACCACGAAAAATCGTCAAGCAGGGTTGGAGACCGTCGGCGGATGCTCCAGCGGTGAACTGCGCTTGGCCGCTTCGCCTGCGGTGAGGGTCGGCCGGCCGGCCTTCACTCTGGTGGAACTGCTGGTGGTTATCGGCATCATTGCCCTTTTAATCTCCATTCTGCTTCCGGCTTTGAATAAGGCGCGTGCGGCGGCGCAGACGCTGGTTTGCCTATCCAACCAGCGTCAAATCGGACTGGCTTTGGAAATGTATACCAACGCCACACGCTGGTATCCCATTCAGACCTTCGACGGCAGCGTCACCTCCAAGCAGTACTTTATCCCGGCGATTTTGTATCGCGACAAGTGGCTGCAAAATTACAAAGTATGGATTTGTCCTCGTTCTCCAAATGGTGAGGACTTTGATGACTGGTACACGGAAACGCCGGCGGCGGATTGGACGGCGCAGCAGTGGCCGCCGGATTATGCCCATGCCAGCTACGGCTATAGCCATGACTGCTTTACGGTCAATGGCGCTTGGGGGCACTATGATTGGGTTAGCTCATTGGCGGTGCAAATTCCCAAGCCGCATAATGCCGCCACCTTGCGTGCCCGCTCGCTCAAGCCGATGAGCGAACTGGCGATTCTGTCCGATGCCTCCTGGATCTGCCTTGAAGGGGCGCAATTTATCCAGCCCACCAGCGGCTATTCACGACTGGAATTCCGCCATCCCGGCAAGCGGATCAATTTGCTCTTTGGCGATGGCCATGCCCAAACGGTTGACTATGATGTGAATATTTTTGCTACCCGCTTCAGTCCTTGGCTTCCCTGACGCGCTGGCACATTCTCCACCCTTGCAACTATATGGATTGTATTATGACAAAGTACTTTGTTGCCGCGGCCCTGAGCTTGCTTTGCCTTGGCACCCTCGGTTTGGGCCAAGTCGCCCAAGATTATGTGGTCGATCAGGTGTCGGTCATGGGGCAAATCGATTCGCGAGGTGAATCCACTGATTTTGAGGCTCCGCGGGCCACGCTGTCGGGCACTAGCTTTTGGAAATGGTCGCGGGTATTGGTCAGCTTCGATTTAACCGCGCTTCCGGAATTGAGCCGCATCGATTCGGCATATCTGCAACTGGAGATGGTGGAGGCGAACAATCCGGATAAAGTGCCGATGGAGGTTTTTGCCTCCAAAGTTGCCTGGAATCAAAAAGCAAATTGGCAAACAACCGACGGAAGCGCCTCCTGGCCCAAGGACGCCAATGGCTATGCCAATATTGATTACGCCGCTGCTGTTGACGATAAAGCGGCCCCGCAGGTCGTGGTCAGCCAAGCGGGGACGATCCGCGTGGATATCACGCAACTGGTGCGCCTTTGGACGTCGGGAAAAATGAAAAACGAGGGATTAATTCTGCGGATGGGGCCGACGATCTTCGGCCTTCCGCAGAGCAAAAATTGGTCGGTTGGGATGGCCACACATCACGATAAAGAGGCTAAGCACCGCCCGCGATTGCTCATTGGCGGCGTGGCGGGTAAAGCCTCTGCCGTGCCTCAGACCTCGCAAACACCCGCGACCGCACCGGCCAAAATACATATGTCGGCGCGCCCGAAACTACCGTATCACGGGTGGTTTATTCCCGCGCACTTAGGTAGCCGGCCCGAACTGTACCCTCACCTGAATCTGGTAACCTCGTTTACTGAAGACGCCCCATCTGTTGCCCTGGCTCAACAACTCAACGGGCGGGGGATCGCAACCTTGCGCTGGGCTTACGGGCCGAATTCCACTTATGCCAATAATGACCCGTTGTATTTTGTCGCGCAAGTGAAGCCCCAAGGCAATGCGGCCGTTTGGAGCGGAGTGGCGGTGGACGAATACAACACCAGCATTCCCCTGGTGGCAAAGCAGGAGGAAGCGGCCAATACGGGCTTGCGCATGGCACGCCTGCAATGGCCCGATTTGTTTATCGCCGTATGGGTAACAGGCCCAAATGATGCTTTTGTCCGTCTCATGCAAGACCGCGTGGGCGATCGTCCGGTGGTCGATCTGGCCATGATTGAGGGCTACACGTATGTACCGGATCATGGCGAATGGGGTATTGGGTTTTCCGGTATTGTGGAGCGGGTGGAAAAGCTGAAAAAGGCCGGTGTGTTGGATCGAGTGGTGGTTTGCTGGGGGCATGTCTCGGCGACTCCGGATACCCATGGAAGTTACTTAAAAATTAAAGATGTACGCAAAATGGCCGGTGAGATGAAGCAGCGCTATCCCGAAATGCCGGGCATTATATTCTATGGCGGCGACGGCAAGGATGATTCTCCACCAACGCTTGAATTGATTGGGCAATGCGACGCGCTAAGCGAAGAACTATACCCTGCGCCGGCCGCGCCAGCCCAAAAGTAGTGAGGCATCAATGAGCCAAGGTTGCGCTACGCTTGCATCGCCGCCATTGCCTTCGGTTTATGCCGTGGGCACGCTTCGCTACACCAAAGCCGCTTTAGTCACCCTCTTTTTATGGTTGCTTTGGGGCGACGTGTGTTTCACCGTCATGGAAGCCATTATCCCAAGTATATTGCCGCTAAAATTACAGCACTTAAACGCCCCCAACACGCTGATCGGCTTCTTATTGACCACGGTATTCAGCGCCATGAATTTCGTGCTCAATCCCATCATCAGTTTTCGCTCGGATCGATATCGTAGTCGCTTAGGCCGCCGCATTCCTTTTTTGCTGTTTGCGACCCCGTTTATCACGATATTTCTGTGCCTCATGGCGTTTAGTGATTCATTGGGGGCAGCGCTCCATCGCGCCATGCTGTTCGGCGGATCGGTCAATCAGGTTACCATCGCTTTGCTGGCCGTACTTATCGTTGGGTTTCAATTTTTCAATTTGTTTGTCGCTTCCGTCTATTATTACTTATTTAATGATGTGGTGCCGGCGCTATTATTAGGCCGTTTTCTAGCCTTGTTCCGCATTGTGGGTACCTTGGCCGGTGCGGCATACAATTACTTCATTTTCCAGTATGCCGAGAGTCATACGCGACTCATCTTTCTGGGTGCGGCGGGCTTTTATGTGGTGGTCTTCACACTTATGTGCTGGAAAGTCAAGGAAGGAGAATATCCGCCACCGCCTGCGAATGTGGACGGACATCGAGGCATTATGGCGGCGATAAAAACTTATGCCGTGGAATGTTTTACCCATCGCGTCTACTGGACGCTTTTTTTCGTCAGCGCTTTTGCCTCTTTGGCCCAGTGCATGGCCAGCTTTCAAATCTTTTTCTATCAGTCCGTCGGCCTAACCCTGAGGAATTACGGCCAAATCATGGGAGTCTCCGGCCTGGTTACCGCCGGTCTACTTTATCCGGCGGGCATACTTGCCGACAAGTATCATCCTATACGCATTTCGATATTAGGGATGGGGGCGTTGGTGCTGGTCATGCCGCTGAATCTAATATTCTTGCTGGTGGATTTGCAGCCCAATGGGGCATTTTGGATGATGGTTGCCACCACGGCCGTTACTCTGCCCGCGGCGGCATTGTACCAGGCCGGCGAGTTTCCGCTGTTTATGCGCATGTTGCCCAAAGAACGCTATGGACAATTCTGTTCGGCGGCCGCCATGGTCCGGTCGGTTGGTTTAATCCTTGGAGGGATTGCGGCGGGTGCATTTATTGACATGATGAAGTGGTTTCATCCCCAACGAGATTACTATTTTCGTTACGTCCCGCTGTGGATTATCGGTTCCTATATCCTGGCCCTGGTATTTCTGCTTCGACTGCGCAAGGATTGGTTGCAACACGGTGGACCAAAATCATATGTGCCCCCATCGGTGTGGCAATAAAAAAGCCCGTGTCCCAGTGGGGCACGGGCGGTTTTGCTTTGCGCAAGTAATCGGAGCGATTACTTCTTGACGCCCAGGATCGCGTCCTTGGCGGCCTTGGCCACGCGGAACTTGATCTTCTTGCGGGCGGGAACCTTGACGGTCTGGCCGGCTTTGGGGCCGAAGCGCATCACCATCTCGCGGGCAGAGCTGGTGGAGAGGACCAGTTTGCCCAACCCGGGAATCACGAAGCTGTTCTTGGCTTCCTTGTAGGCCAGCTTGGCCTGGGCATCAAAAAAAGCAGAAACCTGCTTTTTGGTGATCCCCACCTCATCCGCGATTTTCGCGGCGATCTCCGACTTGGTCATAGACGACTTGGCCATAACGATCTCCTTTCCTGACATGTCGCAACGTATCGCGCGGCTCAGCCGGGCGACCCCGATGGCGAGTTTCCGCTCGCCTGGTCGGGACACGGGTTAGGCCGTCACAAACGGCCGGACCATGCCGTCGGCGGCGGCCAAGCCGCCGGCGACATACAAAATCTACCGTAAAATCGGCAGCTTTCAATGATTAAATTCACAAAATCTGCAACATACCGAAAGAATATTATGTAGAGGACACTTTTGGACCCATAAAATCGGGTGATTTTCTGCGGCGACCCGCTTGGCCGCGGGAATGGGGATAATCAAAATCAGGCATGTAATTGTCAAACCGACGCATGGACCGCCGTTGTGAGTCGCCTATGATTGGCTAACGTTTACACTCTTTTTAATGGAGAAAACCATGGCCGGCAGTGTGATTGATGTTCCCAAGCCGCTCAATAACGAGCAAGTTCAGGGATTTGTGCGCGACGGATTTTTGGTTCAGCCCGATGTGGTGGGTCCTGAGGAAATTGAGGAGCTTAAAGCCGACACGCTGAACATCGCGCGGGGAAAATATCCGTGTGAGGGGATCAAACCCATGGCCGCCGACGCCGCCGACGCGCAGGTTTTGGCCAATATCTTATGCGTGCATCAGCCGCATTATATCAGCCCGGTGATCCAGAAATATGTGTTGCACCCGAAGATTTGCGGCATCCTCAGCCAGATCACCGCGGCGCATCTTCCGGATTGGGATGGCTCGGTGAAGTGCATGCAGTCGATGCTCTTCGTCAAGCCGCCGGGGTTTCAGGGTCAGGCGTGGCATCAGGACGAGGTATACATTCCCACCCGCGACCGCTCGCTCATCGGCGCGTGGATCGCGCTGGACGATGCGACCATCGAAAACGGCTGCTTGTGGGTCATCCCCGGTTCGCAGCAGCGCGGTTACATGTACCCGCAGCGGGCGCACAACAACGATGAGGAGTTTGATTTCGCCCCCGAAAGCCACGGGTTTGACCAGAGCAAAGAGGTGCCGGTGCAGGTCAAGAAGGGAACGGTGGTTTTCTTCAACGGCTACCTGCTGCACCGTTCACTCAAGAACCGCTCGCAAATATATCGCCGCGTGCTGGTGAGCCATTATATGAATGCCTGGTCGCTGTTGCCCTGGCATCTGGCGGCCGGTCAGACCCCGGCCAATGCCGACGTGCGCACCATCGTGCCGGTGGCCGGCATCGACCCCTATGAGTGGAAGGGCTATCAAGCGCCGACCAAGGATGTGTGGCTGCGCACTTGCAAGGCCAACACTAAAACCGCGTAACCGCCGGCGGGATGGCGCGGGCGCTTCAGCGGGTGTGCCGGAGCAACTGGGCGTAAAAATCGCGCGTGGGATAAAAGCGGTCCCAGACGCCGTGGCCGGCGTCGGGAATTTCGTCGAAGCGCACGCGCCCGTTTTGTGAACCCAGGGTTTGGTACATCAAGCGGGCACCGTTGCGAAAATCGCCGTCCTGGCCGCCGCAGATGATCCATACCCACGGGTGGGTCAATTTCGCTTTGGCCGTTTCCGGCTGCACGCTGACGGCGGAGATCGGCGCGATGGCCGCGTACAAATTCGGCTTTTGCAGGGCCGTGAGCCACACGCCTTTGCCTCCCATGCTCAAGCCGGAAAGGTAAATGCGTTTGCGGTCGATGCGCGGATAACGCCGGCAGATTTGTTCGATCAAGCCATTGACCAGCGAGGCGGCCCCCGGCGTATCCCACCGCCACTTGGGCGGAAGCTGCGGAAACAGCGCTACCATGGGAAACCACTGGGCCAGTTCCGGCCGCTCGGCCAGGTAGCGGGGGGGGCCTTCATTGAGGATGCCGCTCAAATCCGTTCCCTGGTGGCCATTGCCGTGCAAAAAAACGAACAAGGCCCGCGAGCGCTGGTCGGCGGGCCAGTCCATGGGGAGCCATAACTGATAGGAAAAGTCGAATTGGCCGGTGGAATTTTCAGCCGCCGCGCCCAGCGGATAGCCGTGATGTCCGCCGGTGGTGGCGGGGGGAGTTTTGCCTTTGAGCAGCACCTGCCAGCTTGTGGGCGGCAGGTGGATCGGTTTGATGTTTTCAGGCGGCGACGAAAGATACTGGAGCTTAATGGGACGCTCCATAGTCCCATCGGGCAGCCGCCAGCCGACTTCCAGATGCGCCGGCTGCTTGCCTCCGACAATCGCTTCCAGCAGATATTTGCGATTCTTACCAAGCGACTGCGGGGCGCTGGTCTGGGCCGCATAACGCTGCCAATCGCGCGGCGGGGTGGCCACCGGCACATCGGCGATGCGAACCCGTTTTTCCGGTTGATCGGCGGGGCCGAAGTATAAAGCGGCTTCCTCCCCGGCAGCGATGTAGAACAGGTAATCTCCGTCGGCCGGCGGCGTCAGGACAGCGCGCAACACAACGCAGCCGGGCCGGGCGGCGGCGGCGGAATATTCCAAGCCCGCGCAAGGGCCTGAGGTCGTCGGCGGCTGATCGAGTGTTTTGCCGCTAAGCAACTGTTCCAATCCATCGCCGGCGGGCACATTCCACACTTGGCACAATACGGCGGAAGGCTGCTGGCCGCCGAAGCAGGGCCAGGCCAATAAAACCGCGAGAGTGGCGAGGGCCGGGGCAAGCATCCGTTGCATAAATTTCATGGGTAATCCACTTTCACCAGCCATAGAGAGTAATACCGCCGTCACCGCGGCGTCGTTGAAGCGCGGGCTGGCTGCTCGAATGTTCAAGTGCAGGCCGGATACTTCAATTGGGCGCTGAATTTACGTAATCGCCTGGCCAATGCCCAGGTTCACTGACGGCACAAACGGCTCACAGTGCGGTGGGCCATCCAGCCGATGGCGGCGGCGGCCAGCAGGATGGATGCGGCGTAATAGAGGACAAATCCGTAATGATGCGGCTGGCGCAGGTCAAAATGCTTCAAGCTGGCGGCGGCCAGCACCACCATCGCCGTGCGCGGCAGGATGCCGATGAAGGTTCCCAGTAAATATCCGGGGAACCACACCCGCGCCGATCCCATCAGCAAATTGGTAACGGCAAATGGCGGCACCGGCGGGATACGGATCAGTGTGATGATGAGCAGGGCTTTGAGTTTGCCGCTATTGAGCAGGCCGTCGTAGATCAACTGCCCGCGCGGGTGGGCCGCCAGCACGCCGGCCACGCGCTGGTGGGTGGCGCGGCGGCCAAACAAATATCCCACCGCCGCCGCCCCGGTCATAGCGGTCATGGCGATGAGCGTGCCGGGCAGGGGCCCGTACACCCATCCGGCCAAGGCGCTGTTGGCATAGCTGGGCAACAGCGCCATTCCGCCCAGGAGGCTGAAAGCCCCGACAAACAGCGGCACGCCCCAAGCCACATGCCCGCGCATCCAGGGGGCGATCAGATGCTGCACGCCAAGCAGCGTCAACCCGCCAACAAAAGGCAGCGCCGCTGCCAGCAGCACCATCGGCCCGGTACTGCCCAGTTGCAGGATGACCGTCTTGAAGGTATCCCACCATCGCCGCAGCTTGAATGGCTCGCCTGTCGAAGGATGGGCAACCCCCGGCCGCATTATAGCGCCAGCTTTTTACCCGTCAGCTTTTCGTAGGCTTCCAGGTAGCGCTGTTGCGTGCCGCAGACCACCTCATCGGGCAGGGCCGGGGCCGGCGGGGTTTTGTCCCACGGCTGGGATTCGAGGTAATTGCGCACAAATTGCTTGTCGAAACTCGGCTGATCCTTACCGGGCTGATATTGATCGGCTGGCCAGAATCGCGAGCTGTCGGGGGTAAGCACCTCGTCAATCAAAATCAGTTTGCCATCGGGCAACTTGCCAAATTCAAATTTGGTGTCGGCGATGATAACCCCTTTGCCGCGGGCATACTCGGCGGCCCGCTGGTAGAGGTCCAGCGTTAGGTCGCGCAATTGCCGACCTAATTCCGCGCCGATGCGCTCTACCATCTGGTCGTAGGAGATATTTTGATCGTGCCCGGTTTCCTCCTTGGTCGAAGGGGTAAACAAGGGCTTGGCAAGCGGGTCGCACTGGCGCAATCCGTCGGGCAGGGCAATGGAGCATACGCTGCGGCTTTTGCCATATTCCTTCCATCCGCTGCCGGCCAGATAGCCGCGGGCGACGCATTCGATCGGCACCACCTTGGCCTTTTTAACCCACATGGATCGGCCGACCAATTGCGCGGCAAAGGGCTGAAGTTGGGCCGGATACGCAGGCACATCGGCGCAGATCAGGTGATTTTCAAATTGATCTTTGAATTTCTCGAACCAAAACAGGCTCAAGGCCGTGAGCATTTTACCTTTGCCGGGAATACCGTTGGGCATCACCACGTCATATGCGCTGATACGATCGGTGGCGACGATCAGCAGCGAATCGCCCAGATCGTACACATCGCGGACTTTGCCGCGGCGTCGGGGAAATGGTAAATCCGTCTCCATCAATGCGTCGTTCATGGTGGATTAAGATAGGGTCGGCGGCGAAAAAAGAAAAGAGATAAGTTGGCCCGGCGGGCTGCGGGGAGCCAAATGCGATGAAGCGGAGCAGAAAAAACCGATAAAGCGCGTGGCCCCTGTTGCTCTTGGGCAGGGTTGACTACAATATCGCCACGGTAAGCGAGCGGCACAGAGATGGTTTTGTTGCGTGCGACGGCTTCCGAATGTTTTAGTGGAAAGGAGCGGACCTTGAACGGCTCGACTGGCAAATCATTAGGCAGGCTTCCCGCCTGGACGCTTGCGGCCCTGGCCGCCGCGACGGCCCTGAGCGGTTGCGGCACGGTTACGGACGTGAACAAAGGGTGGCTGGATCCCACGGCCGTGGGCCGATTCCAAGGCCAACCCCTGGTTGTTCCCATTCTCAACAGTGTGGATCGCACCGTTGAAGAACCCAACGAGGAATATCTTAACGCCACCGATGTCCGAGCCGAGGACCTCAAGGCCACCAGCAGCGATTACAAAATCGGCAAGAACGACCTAATCAGCGTGGCGATTACCGACCTGGTATCGCCGGGCGTGGAGACGGTCAAGACCAGCCGCGTCAGCGAAAGTGGTAATATTTCCATGCCGCTGATTGGCCCGCTGAAGGCCGCGGGCCTTAGCGAAGCGGAACTGGAGCACGCCATCTCCGCCGCTTATAACAAGGAAAATTTGATTCAAAACGCCCAGGTGTCGGTAACGGTAACCGAAGCCCGCGCTCGCACCTTCAGCATTTTGGGCGCGGTGGCGGCACCCGGACAGTACGCGATTGTCAACAGTGATTTCCGCGTGCTCGATGCGCTGGTGCTGGGCCGTGATGTCAATGCCCAGGGCGTAACCAATATTTACGTGATCCGCAAAAAGGATCAGGATAACTCGGCGTCCAGCCAGCCGGCCACGCAGGCCGCCCCGGCCCCAGCCGACAATAGCACCGATCTGCTGACCCCGCGCTCTGACGCCTCGGGCGCGGACCATGCGGTGCTGCTGCAAACCACCGGCGCGACCACCCAGCCCGCCACGGCGGCGGTGGACGACGAAGCGGGCATGATCAACGTCGATGGACGGCTGGTTCCCGCCACCGCCGCCGACGCAAAACCTGCGGCCAACGCCGCCATCAGCATCCAGCCGCGCGCGGCGGCCACCACCAAGTCGGTCAGTGCTCAAGGCTTTGAATTTGGCGCGCCTGTGCCCGCCGGCGACACGCGCGTGATCCGCATCCCCTATGAGCAGCTCAAGCGCGGCGATTTGCGTTACAACATTGTGATTCGTCCGCAGGATATGGTGATTGTCGAGCAACCGGTGATCGGCGAATACTATATGGGCGGACACGTGGCCCGCATCGGCGTCTACAGCCTGACCGGCCGCAAAATCACGCTCAAGCAGGCGATTGTTGCCGCCGGCATGTTCGATCAACTGGCGATTCCCGCGCGGACGCAGATCATCCGCCGCCTGGGGCCGGAACGTGAAGTCTTTGCCACGATGGATTTGGATAAAGTGTTCGACGGTTCGCAGCCGGACATTTACCTCAAACCCAACGATGTGGTGCAAGTGGGAACCAACGCTCTGGCGCCCTTTTTGGCGGCGGTGCGCGGAGCCTTCCGCATCACCTATGGCTTTGGCTTCCTCTATGACCGCAACTTCGCCACCGACCGCAACGGCAATTTCCGTTAAATCGGCGGCGGTTTGAGCAACATCAGCGCAGACCGGGTGATTCCGGCCTCCGCTTTTTTGTTGGGTTGGAAACTTTATCGCCCCCATGCCGTCTATACACGGTACAATGGCCGCGCTGGCGGCACGGGGGATAACTCGTTTGGAGCAACGGCGATGCGGAAATCCATTTTACTTTCGGCGATGTTGATTGGCGGATGGGCCTTGTGCGGGCAGGTGGGGCTGACGCATGGGGCGGATGCCGCCGCAACGGCCGCCGAAGCGCCCGCGGCGGCGGAAGCGCCCGCGGCCGTCAGCGGCCGGATCGTC
>JBBQBE010000096.1:0-10706 GCA_038317225.1 Tepidisphaerales bacterium
ACTCCAGCGTCAGATCAAGCGTTGGCGATGTCTCAGTGGGCCAGGCCAGGAGGTGTTTTTCGCCCAGGCGCACCATCCCGGCCGGCTGTGCCAGTCCGACTTTTCGCACATGTCCGAACTGGGCGTGACCATCGCCCGGCGCAGCTTTGACCATCTGATCTATCACTTTGTGCTGACCTACTCGAACTGGGAGGCGTTCACGATCTGCTACTCTGAGAGTTTTGAGAGCCTCAGCGAAGGTTTACAGAATGCCCTGTGGGAACTGGGCGGCGTTCCCCAGCGACATCGAACCGACCGGCTCAGTGCGGCCGTGGCCAACACCAGCAACCTCAAGGAGTTCACCGGGCGTTACCATGAACTTCTGGGGCATTATGGCCTGCTGGCGGAGAAGACCAACCCCAACAGCGGCAACGAGAATGGGGATATCGAACAGCGTCACCATCGCTTCAAGCGGGCGGTGGATCAGGCCCTGATGCTGCGGGGCAGCCGGGACTTTGCCGACGTCGCGGCCTACCAGGGGTTTCTCAAGGCGTTGACGGTGCGGCTGAATCTGGGCCGAAAGGCGAGGTTTGCCGAGGAACGCAAGGTTATCAACGGCCTTCCCCCGATGCGGCTGGAGGCGGTGAAGCGTCTGGAAGTACGTGTGGACCGCGGCAGCCTGATTCATGTGGACCGCAACGCCTACTCGGTCAACAGCCGCCTGATCGGCCAGAAGGTGGAGGTCCGACTGTATGTGGAGCATCTGGAGGTGTGGTACGGGCAGAAGAAGGTGGAAGAACTGCCGCGTCTGCGTGGCCGCCAGCAGCACCGGGTACACTACCGTCATGTCATCGACTGGCTGGTTCGCAAGCCCGGCGCCTTTGCCGATTACCAGTATCAGGCGGATTTGTTCCCCAGCAGTCTGTTTCGCGTGGCCTATGACCGGCTCCAAGCCCAGAACCATCTGAATGCCGCCAAGCAGTACCTGAAGATCCTGGAGCTGGCGGCCAAAGAGAGCGAATCACTGGTGGAAGGGGCCATCGGCCGACTCTGCGACCTGGATCAACTATTGAGCTTTGAGGCGGTGGAAGCATTGGTGCAATCCGGCCAAAAGCTGGCGGCACCGACGAGTGTGCAGGTGGATGAGGTGGATCTGTCGGCCTATGACCAACTGCTGGATCAGGAAAGCTCGCAACTGGCAGTTGGAGCGGTACAGGAGGTGAATCATGAGTAAGGTTCAAGGTGAGTTGACAGGGTGTCTGAAGGAACTGCATCTGCCGACGGCTCGGGGTTGTTATGCGGAACTGGCCGATTGTGCCCGGCGGGAGCAACTGGGCTACGAAGCGTATCTGCTGGAGGTATTGCAGCGGGAATGCCAGGGCCGGCGGCAGCACCGGGTGGAACGATTGCTGCGGGAATCGCATCTGCCGCTGGGTAAGAGCCTTACGGCTTTTGACCTGAAGCGGTTGGGGCCCAAGGTGTCGGCCATCACCAAGACATTATTGGATGGCAGCTTTGTGGATCGCAAGGAGAATGTGCTGGCCTTTGGCAATCCCGGCAGCGGCAAGACCCACCTGCTGTGCGGGATCGGACAGGAACTGGTGCGATCGGGCAGGACGGTGTACTTCAGCTCAACGAATCTGCTGGTGCAGGAACTGCTGGGGGCCAAGCGGGAATTGAAGCTTCCGCGAGCGATCAAGAAGCTGTCGGGCTATGAGGTCTTGATCCTGGACGATCTGGGGTATGTCCAGCAGAGCCGGGAGGAGATGGAGGTCCTGTTCACGCTGTTGGCCGAGCGTTACGAGCGTGGCAGTGTGATGATCACCAGCAATCTTCCGTTCAGCAAATGGGAGACAATTTTCAAGGATGCGATGACCACGGCGGCGGCCATCGACCGCCTGGTGCATCACAGCGTGATCCTGGAACTAAACCTGCCGAGCTACCGAGTGGAGCAGGCCAAAAAGTCCCGGGGCGCGGGCCCCGCCGATGGGCCGGCACTACAAGGCGAGAAGTAAGAAAAAGCAGCCGGACGTTCCGGCTCGCCGCCGCTGCCGCTCCTGTTTCGCTACGCTCAACAGGAGCGGCAGCGGCGGAAGAATGAACCACCATGGTCATGGGGAATTCTAATTGTCGTTGACGGGTAAGAATAATTGTCGCTTGACAGCCATGAGCCTGATGCGGCACACCGATACGCGACTGACCATGAAGGTATACACTGACCCCCGCGTATTTGACCTTGCGGTGGCAATGGCCAAGCTACCGTCGCTGGATGCTCCACCAGATACGCTCAAGGCCACCGGCACAAACGATGCGGTAGAGGATATAAAAACCTGCAATTCTTTTGCGACCAAAATTGCGACCACGGGACAGGCTGCATTAGGGTGTTGTTTGGCAGTCAGTGGCAAAGATGACCTAAAGAATACGCAAGCCGTAAGGAGTAGCAATCGCAGTGATTTACAGCAATCGGCAGGCTTAGTCTCTAATTACACAAAAAAGCGGGTGAAGGGGGTCGAACCCTCGACATTCACGTTGGCAACGTGACGCTCTACCACTGAGCTACACCCGCAAACTCTTGGTTGCAGAGTGTATGCGCCCAGCGGCCAATTGCAATATCCTCCGATGTTTTTTTTACCAACCCGTCGCCGTGGCGTGGTTTGAGCGCTATGGCATGAGGTCAATAGAGGACCGCAGCGCGTGTGGACTTGCCGGAAACTCCGCGAGCCATGCGAACGTCATGGGTTGATCCCTAGCGGACCACGAGCCTCCCCTATGCCGCAGAACAGGGCACTATTTCGGCTCACATGGGCATGATTGTTTCCAGGGTCGGGGCAATTGCCTTTGGCGCTCATTACTCCCTCACCGGCGAACGGGCGTGGGTCAGCCAGGTGGGAGCGTGAAAATCGCTGGCAAGTAATGGCGTTTTCAGAAGTTTGCCAAGACCTCCACCCCGGCCCTGCGGCGCTAGTACGCGCCAGAGGGAGTAAAAACCGCCCTATGCGATTGCCCTATACGCACACGAGAGTTACTCCCGTAAGTCGGCCCAACTATACACCGACGACGATTGTCCTATGCGCACGCGGGAGTTACACCGGCGGGCGTTGCGCCGTGCAAACAGCGCGGGCTTAAAACGGAGGCGATTCGCCGCGTTTCCACCAGTCGCCGTCCTCCTGCTTGGAGGGTTTGCCAAATTCCGGGTTGTCATCATTGGGCGCCTCGTCCTTGGTGATGCCTTTGACCATGCTGCTGAGGGCCAAAGCGAAGATGGGGCTGATGTCTTTGAGCACCTGTTCATCTTCCTGGGTAAAGGGCGCATCTTGATCGCGGAAGAGGACGAGCGCTCCGAGGGTTTCGCCCAAGTAAATGGCGTTGGAGCCGAGAATGGTTTGGCCGGTGAGAAAATCGCTTTCGGCGTCGGTGAGTTGATCGGCGCATTGCTCGCCGGTCAGATGGATGAATCCCTGGCGCACGGCGGCTTGCACCACGCCGTCGCGCATCGCCGCGGCCAAAGCGTCGTCGCCGATTACGGTGTATTTCATATACGCGCCCAGTTGAAACTCACCTTCCTCGGCGGCCAGCCAGATGCCGATATTGCAGTAGCCCAGACGCTTGAGCAGCCAGTCCATACAGTGGCAAAGCATCTGTTCCAAGTCGCCGGCGCTGTGCAGGGCCTTGCGGAAACTTTCACTGGTGCGCAATTCGTCAAACTGGCGCGACAAATCGCCATAAGCGCCAATCAAATCATTGCAAAGCAGGTCCACCTTTTTACCCACGGTGCGGCGGGCTTCGTTGAGTCGCTTAACCGCCTCGCGCAAGCGGTCCATGCGCTTTTCATTGCGGGCCACGGCCCGGCGGCGGGCAAGGGCGGCTTTCATTCTCTCGACTAATTGATCGTTGCGGACCGGCTTGGGCACAAAATCGGCCGCGCCTTGGCGAATAGCCTCGATCGCGCCGCTCACCGACGCATCGCCGGTGATAACGATGGCGCTGGCGCCGGGGCGCAGTTTTTTCAAATCGGCCAGAAGGTCCATGCCGTCGCCATCGGGTAAATGCCGGTCGGCCAGAAGCAGATCGATATCATGCGTGCGCATCAGCTTGACGGCCTGCTCGCGATTGGCGGCGCTGTAGAGCCGGCAATCGATCTGCCGGGCGATCACGTCGTAGATCATGTCCAAAAATGCCGGTTCATCATCGACCACCAGGATAATTGGCGGCGTCGGCGTAATGGTCGCGGTCGTGCGCGAAGAGGTTGTGTGCGTCATAAGTCCCGCTCCGTTGTGCTTGCTCTTCAAGGCTTCTCCCTTGGGCCGCTGAGGCGACCGGTACATTTTGCTTCCTATCGCCCTTTGCTCCCGGGCGATGTTCGGAGGTGTCAATCACTCGGCAAGTCCACCGGCAATTGCATCACCACCCGCGTTCCCTGGCCGACGCGGCTTTGCAGCCGAATCGTGCCGCCATTACACTCAATCCATCGCAGCGCCTTGGCCAGTCCCAGCCCGCGGCGACGGCCGGCGGGCTTGGCGCTGTAAAACGGATCAAACGCCTTTTTGACCGTTTGCGTATCCATGCCGCACCCGTCATCGCTGATCGTCAGCACCACCAGCCGGCCTTGCGGTTCCACCGCCGCGTGCAACTGTATCTTTCCGGTCGCGCTGGTCGCCTGCAGGGCGTTGGCGATGACCTGGCCGATCGCGGCGGTTATCTGTGCCGCATCCACTCGCACGGGCGGCAACTCGCTGAGCGTCAGCTCTATGGTCCTATCGGCCGGATCGTCGGCCATCTTGGCTTCATGCAGCGCCTTTCCAACCAAATCCGCCAAATCGCAGTGCACCGGATTGGGCGCGGCCGGCCGGGCAAAGTCCATCAGTTCGGTGATGATGTGGCTCAGCCGCTGGGCGTGTTCATATATCTGGGCGGCGGCGTGTTTTTGCCGCGGTTCCGATAATTGCCCGCTTAGCAGTTGTGATCGGCCGGAAATAACCATCAGCGGATTGTTCATTTCATGGGCGGCACCCGCGGCCATTTCTCCAACGCTTACCAGCGTGCGCGCCCGCAGCACCTCGCCCTGAGCCTCATGGAGGCAGCGGTTGGCGTCGGCCAATTGCTCGCTGAGTAATTTGGATTCGTCACGAATTTGCGCCGTGCGTAAGGCCAGCGCCCAGCCGGCGGAGATGGCCGACAGTTCATTGACCTGCGCGCCCAGCCGCTCACTTTCGCCGCGCATGGCCCCCCAGACCACGCCGCCGATGCAGCTTCCCTCCGCTTCCAGGCTGATCCAGTAGCGCTGGTCGTGACCGAGTTGGGGGGAAATGGCTTCCAGCAGCCATTGAAGCTCCTCCCCGCCGGTTCGCACCGGTCCCGGCCCCCCCGCCGGCGGGCGGGCCGCGCAGTCCACCAGCGTTTTTTGAAAGCTCTCGCCGTTGGCATCGAATAAAATGACTTCCGCATAGGTCAGTCGCGGCGGCAGGGAAAAGACCGCGCAGCTTCCGGCGGACAAAAGCCCCACGGCGGTCTGGCCAATCGCCTCCAGCACCAGTTGCGGGCCGGCGTCTGGACGCAAATCGCTTTGAAAGGCGCTCAGGGCGTCAAAGAAGCGCGCCCGCACCGCCAGCCGGCGATTTTTCTGCGCCAACTGACCGCTAACGCGCCCTAGTTCCTGATTGGCGCGGTTGAGGGCCTGGAGATACAGTTCGCCGGCGTCGGCTCGGCCCAGGCCCAGCATTTGCGTGCGCGGCTCGATGCGCCCGATCAATTCTTTTTGGGTTTTTTCAAGCTGTTGGGGGGTGATATTCAGCATCGCCGCCAAGGCTTCAGGCGTGGGTTCTTCCACATAATTGCCGCTGTAGCCCACGTGCTGGCGACGAGCCAAAGAGTCAGCCAGGGTTACCAGATTGACCAGACGCGGATTTTCCACCGCCGCCGGCAGCGCATCGGGCATTTGCCCGTGCAGCCAAACCACATCGCGGATGATGGCCGGCAGGTTCCAGCGTTCGGCCAGGCGTTTGCCCACCACCATGTGATCCAGCCCGATGACCGAACGCTCCAGGTCGGCGATGTTGCCGCGCAGCAGATCGGCGGCCTCCACCACGCGATCAAAACTCTTGGGGAGCATCGCATCCAGCGCCGCTTTTCCCAGATCATGCAGCAGGCCGCACAAAAACGCCTCAGAGGGATTACACGCCGCTTCACCAAGCTGCTCGGCCAGCAATTCAGCGCCGCATCCCACGGCCAGGGAATGTTTCCAAAATTCCTCGCGGTTAAAATGACTGGCGGCGTTGGGACTGATGGAGGAAAAGCTTTCAAACACCCCCATCGCCAACAGCGCGCAGCGCACCGCGTCAAATCCCAACAGCACCACCGCGCGATCCACCGATTGCACCGGCTGGCGCACGCCCAGGTCAGCGCGGTTGGCCATGGACAGGATTTTGGAGGCAAAGGCCGGATCGCTCTCAAGAAGCTGGCCCACCTGCTGGGCCGAAGCCGCGCGGCCGGCGGTCATTTCCAGCAAGCGCACCGCCACCACCGGCAACGTTGGAAGCTGCTCCAATTGCTGGAGAATCAACTCCACGCGCTTGTCCCGAAATGGATCGTCAGCGGCCATGGCGGATTATTGCATTCACACGCAGTGCGGCGGCGGGCTTAGATCGCCAGCAATTCGGCGATACGCTCGATCAACTTTTCGATGTTAAAAGGCTTTTTGACAAAATCGTCGGCACCACTCTTGAGCAGATCGTTGATCTCCTCTTGATTGACCACGCCGGAAACGATGATGATTTTCACATGCTCAAAAGCGGGATTTTGGCGAATGGTCTGACAGACCACGCTGCCGTTGATGTCCGGGAGCATGTAATCCAGCAGGATCAGGTCCGGGCCAAATTCCTGGGTGAGCATCCCGGCTTGATAGCCGGTGGCGGCGCTTTTGACTTCAAAGCGGCCGTCGCGTTCGAGCACATCGATGAACAGTTCAACAATCTCCGGGTCATCGTCCACGACCAGGATTTTGCGTTTGCCGTTTTCCAGCAGTTCCACGGGGATCTGGTTGTCCTTCATGAACTGGATCAGCGCTTCGCGGGGGATGCGGCGAAAGCGGCTGCCGGGCACGCGAAATCCGCGCAAGCGTCCGCTGTCAAAACAGCGAATAATGGTTTGCTGGGAGACTTTGCAAACTTCGGCGGCCTCACCAGTGGTATAAACGGTTTTCATCGCATCCTCTATTGTTAAATCAGGAGAAGGAGGAGCAATCGCCACACCTTGTCCCAATTATCCAGATTGCCTATCTTATCATCGGGTAGGGATTGAGACAACTTGAACCGACGGGCGTCGATTACGCATTGTAGCGTTGCGCAGCCGGCTAAAATCGTGCGGTCCGCTTCGGCCAAGTGGGCGTAGATTACAAATTATTGCGATGCGCAGCCTTGGTGCAGATGGGCGACAAGCGGGTGTGGATTGGGGTGGATTGCAGATTATTGCGATGCGCGGCCCGCAACATGCCGCAACACTCATGCCGCGGTTCATGGGTCCACCTGTGCCGCGGCGGTTATCAGAAAAGGTACAAAAAGGAAGCCCCCACCCAACCCTCCCCCACGAGTACGTGGGAGAGGGCATTAAGATTAGGCTTTGTCGAGCAGGCCGCTAATTAAAATGGCGCGCCCAGGGAGAACGTAGGAGAGCCCGCAACATGCCGCAACACTCATCCGCGGTTCATGGGTCCACCTGTGCCGCGGCGGTTATCAGAAAAGGTACAAAAAGGAAGCCCCCACCCAACCCTCCCCCACGAGTACGTGGGAGAGGGCATTATAATGAGACGTTGCCGGGTAATTATAATTGTCGCTGGACACAGGCCGTTAATAAAAATAGCGCGCCTCCACGAGTACGTGGGAGAGGGCATTATGATGAGACGTTGCCGGCTAATTACAATTGTCGCTGCACACAGGCCGTTAATAAAAATAGCGCGCCCCCACGAGTACGTGGGAGAGGGAGTAACAACCGCCATATGCGATTGCCCTGGGGCTTCCCAGACTTCCGCAAAATGCTGATTGCGGGAACCGCTGGCCACTGCTAGACTAAGTTCCATGCACCCGTCGTCGGACAGCGTGTAGCAGATATGGGTCCACGCTGATCCGCATGGTCTTCAAGCCGGAGTTTGACATGGCTGAGCGCGCGAAGATGACGATTTCATCGTTGTGGCTGCAGACGTCGATCATCACGTTCATTGTGGGGTTTGCCGTACTGGGCTACCTGGCGTACGTCATGCACGCCCAGCAGCCTCCGGTGCCCAAGGAGGTACGGACTGCGGACGGCACATTGCTGTTCAGCGGAGATGATGTTCTAGCTGGGCAGCATCTGTTCCAAAAGTATGGACTGATGCAATTCGGCTCAGTTTACGGCCATGGGGCCTATCTTGGCCCAGACTTCACCGCGCAATACCTGCACATGGCCGGACAGGATATGCAGAGGTTCTATTCCGATGGGACAGGAACCTCTCCAGAGGCCAGCGCACGGGTAGCGCGCGAGTTCAAGGCAAACCTTTACGACCCCGCCAACGGCGTGCTGACGTTCACGCCCGGCCAGAGCTACGCCTTTGCCCAGATGGAAAAATTTTACCGCGGCTGGTTCGGCCCGAATCAGCAGCAGCGCGGTTTGCAGCGGCCCCACATCGCCGAAGCATCAGACATCCATCAGTTGACAAGTTTCTTCGCTTGGGCCTCGTGGACAGCCACGGCCGCGCGCCCGGGGACCAGCTACTCCTACACCAACAACTGGCCACCGGAACCGATGGCCGCCAACAGCCCGACGGCGGAAGCCTTCATGTGGAGCGTGCTGAGTTTGATCGCGCTTCTCGGCGGGATCGGGCTGATCCTGTTCTTCGTCGGGCGCTACAATCTGCTTGGATGGCATCGCGGCGAAGATGAGGAGCCGGGGCAAGTCCTCGCCTTCCGCCCGCCGGAGGAAGTGCGCCTGACGCCAGCTCAGCGCGCTACCTCATGGTATTTTCTGGTCATCGCGGGGCTTTTCCTTCTCCAAGGGCTGCTGGGTGGGATCAACGCCCACTACCACGCGGAACCCGCTGGTTTCTATGGCTTTCGCATCGCCGACTGGATGCCCTATAACCTGTCGCGCACCTGGCACCTGCAGTTGGCTCTGTTCTTCGTCTCCGCCAGTTTTCTGGCCATGGGTATATTCATTACGCCGATGATCGCCCGCCGTGAGCCTAAACATCAAGATAAACTCGCGCTGGCGCTGTTCGGGGCGGTGGTGCTGGTCGTGCTGGGAAGTCTGGCGGGCGAGGCGGCCAGCTTCAAAAACTTAATCTCCAACTCAGGCCCCTGGTGGTGGCTTGGATCGCAGGGGTGGGAGTATCTGGATCTGGGCCGACTGTGGCAGATCCTACTCACCGCGGGGATGGTTCTCTGGCTGGTGATCCTGGTGCGGGGGATGTGGCGGAAGCTGCCTACGGAGCACCCGGGCAATCTGCCCTACCTGTTCCTCTACTCGGCCTTGTCCATTCCTCTGTTCTACGCGGCCGGTCTGGTCTTCGGAAAAGGTTCTCACTTCGCCGTCGTGGACTTTTGGCGATTCTGGGTCGTCCACCTGTGGGTAGAGGATTTCCTGGAACTATTCACCACCATCATGGTGGCCTACATCTTCGTGCTGCTGGGCGTGGTGCGCCCCACCACGGCCACGCGAGTCGTCTACCTGGACATCATCCTCTACTCGGTGGGCGGGGTAATTGGGACCATGCACCACCTGTATTTCAGCGGCACCCCAGCCATCCACATGGCCCTGGGCGCCTTCTTCTCGGCAATGGAGGTCATTCCGCTGGTGCTGCTGACCTATGAGGCCTGGCGCTTCATACGGCTGGGCAGCGGCAGCGTCGCCGGTGTGCCCGCTTCGGCTATTCGCGCCTCCACCCTCGGTACGTCGGCCACCGCCTTCCCGCATAAATGGGCGGTGATGTTCCTTATCGCTGTTGGCTTCTGGAACTTCCTGGGCGCGGGTGTGTTTGGCTTCCTTATCAACCTGCCCATCGTCAGTTATTACGAAATCGGCACGCAGTTCACGGCCAATCATGCCCACGGGGCGATGATGGGGGTGTACGGCATGCTGGCCATGGGCTTTTTCATGTTCGTGGCCCGCTACTTCATCCCACCCGACAAGAACAGTGAACGCGCCATGCGCTGGTCGTTCTGGAGTCTGAATATTGGCTTGGCGTGGATGCTGTTCGTAAATCTCGTGCCCATCGGCATCCTGCAACTCCATGACAGTTTTCAAAACGGCTACTGGCACAGCCGCGAGTTGGCCTTCTTTGAGCAGCCGATGGTGCGTATTTTCGAATGGTTGCGCTTACCAGGCGATGCGATATTTATCGTCGGCGGGATCCTGCCCGTCGTCTATCTGGCCATCCGTATGTTTGCCTCCCGCCGGCGCTACAACCAATTACCGCCCGAAGCCGCAACGGAAGAGTTCACGCGGGGGGAATAAAACGAAAACAGGAAGTGAAAAAACGCAAATGAGCGCCGAAGTCGGGTGTGCAAATGCGGCAGGTCTATGTCGCAGGCAACTTTGATGCGCTGCTGACGGGCGAATTAAGCGTGCCGGGATATAGCCTGACCCTGCTGGCCAGCGACAAAAGCTATTGATCGGGCGTGCGGGATCATGCGGAAGGATGAGCGGCCAGCGTCGCGTGATGCATTGTTAATTGGTGGCGGCGCGGCCGCTTACGCCCATAG
>JBBQBE010000097.1:0-10421 GCA_038317225.1 Tepidisphaerales bacterium
GGCACAACTATGCTTTCCCTCGCTGTATTGCTTGCCACCTCAGCCGCTCAGGCTGAAGTGATCACGCTTACCGGCGACAATGTCACGCTTCTCTCAGGTGCCAATCGATCAGTTTACGACTCCACGATCGGCGGCACTGTAATTGGAGCCACACAAATCTCGTCAGGTGCGTTAGGTCGGTTTGACCCGACGCTTGGCGTTCTGACAAAGGTGGTTGCTACCTCAACTATAATTCCTGGGATAGGTTTCATAAAAGGTGGTAGCGGTGGTTCCGCATATGCTTATTCTGCTTGGTCACTCGGCGGCAATAGTTCCGGCAGCACAACTATTAACGCCGCTGTAAACAATATTTATGACTTCGACTGGAACCCGATCACCGTGACCAGCACAGCGAACTTGAACAACTTTGTTGGGGCCGGAAATATCGCAACAAACAACTTCTCGTCATATCTAACGGTTAACAAATCATCGGGTTCACAGAATGCTTACGCTCACAGCGGAACTACTCTAACTCAAAAGCTTGACCTCGTTGCCAGCCAGAGCATTGTCTACACCTACTCGACTCACAGCAACGCCTCTTTCGCTTCGGGTGGCGACCTCAACGACCTTACCATCGATTTTGGCGAACTTGCCTCTGGCACAAGCAACGATAAAAGCTTCAGCATCTCCAACCTCGGCGGTCTTGGACTTACCAACTTTACGCTCAGCTTCTTGGCGGGCGACGACGTGTTCGGCATCACCGGCGGTAATGTCGCCGCAGGTGGATCCGCCCTCTACAACGCTCACTTCGCCGGGCAGAGCCCGCTGGCTTTGACGGGTTATGACGTTACATATCGTCTTACCTTTACTGATAGTGTGATCGGTTTGGGTCAATATGCCAGCAGCTCGATTGGCACGAACTACATTGATCTCACGATGCAGGCTTCCGTAGCACCTGTCCCCGAACCGGCATCACTGTCCCTGCTGGCCCTCGGCAGCCTGGTGCTGATCCGCCGCCGGCGCACGGCCTGAAGAACGAGGCAGCTTTTGAGAACGCGTGCGTGTTTATTTTTTCTTCACTTCCAATCCAAGGAACAGACCCATGGACAGGAAAAAGGGTCATAAGCCAATATGGCTTGCCTCTCGGGTTTTCTTTGGTGTAGCTGAAGTGGTTACGACCCTTTACGCCGTGGGAAGCCGGAGGGCTTGAAACGGACAGGAAAAAGGGTCATAAGCCAATATGGCTTGCCATTCGGGTTTTCTCTGGTGTAGCTGAAGTGGTTACGACCCTTTACGCCGTGGGAAGCCGGAGGGCTTGAAACGGGGCCACATCTATTATGCAACGAGCGGCGTCCCCGTTTACGTCCTAAAAACCGCTTGACTTTTTACACCGACGCTCTGGCGGTCCTTTTGCGTTTCTGGCGTGCGGCGTCAACCCATCCCTGGCGTCTGGTCGCGGGCGGCCCGAAGCGGACATTTTAACTTTGGCGAACTACCGGACATTTCTATTTGGGTTTGACACAGGGTTCCAATAGCGCTTGCCAAGGCGCGGCGCATCCCTACACTGGCGGGTCTTATGAAATCAGACCGTCGCCACGAATTGAAAAGCAACGCCCTGGACTCGTGGATCAGCCGCGTGCCGCGACTGGCCCAGGAACATGGAGGCAAGATTCTGGCGGTGGTGATTGTGCTGATTCTGGGCGTGGTGTTTCTGCGCCAGCGGATCAGCGCTTCGCATCAGAAGTTGGCCTCGGCGATGGAAAATCTCACATCCGTGCGCCAGCAGATTCAGCAGCTTCGCAATTCGCCGTATCTGCAAGTCAGCGACGATCAGGAGCAGACGGCCAATTTGCGCGAGCAGATTTATCGCAACGCCACCGCCACGCTCGATGCCGTCAGCAGTCAGGTGGACGACGCCAAAGTGCGGGGCGAAGCCTTGATCTGCGCCGGGGATTTGAACTGGCAGATGGCGCATCTGGCCAGCTTGCCCGGCGCGGCCACGCGCCCGACGCTCAACACGCCGCTTACGGCCGCCGAGCATCTCAAGGCCTCTAAAGACGCTTATCAAGACGCGCTCAATCAATATTCCGATCAGCCGTGGACCCGGCTGGGCGCCCGCTTCGGGCTGGCGGCGATCGCCGAGGATGAGCATGACTGGGGTCAGGCCCGGCAAATGTATCAGAATGTGCTGGATGACGCCCAGGCCGGCGCATCGTTTACGGACTTGGCGAAAATGCGGCTGGCGAATCTGCCGGAGTTGCAAAAGCCGGTGTATCTGGCCCCGGTAACCCAGCCGGTGTGGACGGCGGCCACCGCCCCTAGCAGCGCCGCCACAACCGCGCCACAACCGGCGGCCAAGTGAGAAGAGTGTTGAATGTTGAATGTGGATTGTTGATTGTGGATTGTGGATTGTGGATAAAGTCAGTGGTCCGTGGTCAGTTGTCCGTAGCAAATGCTTCTGCGACTGACTACTGACTACTGACTAAAGGCGGGTATTCCCGCCGTTCAGCAGACTAAAGGAAGCCCCCACCCTGGCCCTCCCCCATGAGTACATGGGAGAGGGGAGGAGAGGTAAAAATTCAACACTCGACACTCGACATTCAACACTCGACATTCAACACTCAACAATCAACACCCAACATTCAACACCCAACACTCAACATTCAACATTCAACACTCAACACTCCATGCCTGAAGAAATTGAACCCTCCGACTTGATTGAATCCGACGCCGCCGAGGGCGATGGGGATGTGGAGCATTATCAATTCCGCGTTTCCAAGAACCTGACGCGCCGGGTGGATCAATACCTGGTGGATCGGGTGTCGTATCTTTCGCGGGCGGCGGTGCAACGGTTGATCGATGATGGGATGGTGCAGGTCAACGGGCGGGTTTGCAAAGCCTCGTATCATCCGCGCAGCGGGGACATCGTGCGCATGGTGGCCCCGCCCAAGCCGGTTTCGGAAATTGTGCCGGAAAATATTCCGCTGCAAGTGTTGTACGAAGATGATTTGTTCATGGCCATCAACAAACAGGCCGGGGTGATGGTGCATCCGGCCCGCGGACGCTGGACGGGCACCCTGGTCAACGCGCTGGCCTATTACGGCAGCAAGTGGAGCCAGGTCAACGGCGCGTGGCGGCCGGGGATTCTGCATCGGCTGGACCGCAACACCACCGGCGTGATGTTGGTGGCCAAATGCGATGAAGCGCACTGGCGCATCGCCCGGCAATTTGAAAATCGCACCATTCAAAAGACGTATGTGGCGGTGATCCATGGCATCCCGCGGTTGCGGGCGGACGTGATCGATCTGCCGATCGGGCGCGACCGCTATGCGCGGGAAAAGCAGGCGATTCGCAAAGAATCCAACGGGGGACGCCAGGCCACCACGCTCTATGAAGTGCTGCAAACTTTCAGCGCTCCGGGCGCGGTGCTGCAAAGTGCGGCGGCGGCCGATGCGGCCCAGCCGGCGGCGCACCAGGCGCATTTTTCACTGTTAAAACTGTCGCCCAAGACCGGGCGCACGCATCAGTTGCGGGTGCACATGACGGCGCTGGGCCACCCGATGGTGGGCGATACGATGTACGGCGGCCAGCCATTTCATCACGGCGAATTTTGTTTTGAGCGCCAGGCGCTGCATGCCCACCAGATTACCTTTGTGCATCCGGGGACACTGGAACCGATGACCATCACCGCGCCGTATGCGGCGGATTTTCAAGCCCTGGTGGAACAGTTGACGGTTTTGAGCGGCCAAGCCGGCCAGTAATTCACTCCGCGGCGGGAGGGGTCGCGGCCAATAGCGCGGTCAGCCGCGCCAGGGTTGGGTCTGGCACGGCATGGCTGTCCAGGGACAACCGCCCGCCGGCGTCGTCGATCAGCACCAGCCGCCGGCCGGTTTCGTCGCTGTGCTGAACGATCTTCAGCGGACCTTGTATGGCGGTGCGGATGGTGGTTTGCAAGTCGCCCAAGCGCACGGTTACGCCGGGGTGCAATTGCTGGCGCACGCTGATTTGCGCGCAACTTGAGCGGGCGGCCCGCTCCATGGCCTGACGCAAACTATGCAAGCGGAGGCTGACGGCTTTTTGCGCTTCGTCGGCCTCATAAAGCAGCTCGGTGGCTTTTTCCTTTTGCTGGGCAGTCAACATCTTTTGATTCTTCAATAATGGCTGCACTTTCTGGCGCACCAGCTCGGCTTTCTTTTGCTGGGCCTCGATGTCGGGCAACTGTTCCTGCATACTTTGCTGAAAGGAAAAATCGATTCCGGCTTCGACATGCGTGGGAACCTGGGCCGCTGAGCCGAGGTGGCGGCACAAGACTCCGCCATTGGCCGAGATCCGACCGCCGAGAATCGTGCCATTTTCCACAATCACCTGCCCGCCGCTGGCCACTTTGCTTTGGGCAATCTCCAGTTCCACCACCACATCCCCATGGGCCGAGGCATTGGCGCCGGTCAGATGACGGGCCAGCAGCCGCCCGACCACCACACATTTGCCCTTGTCGCGGCCGAGGATGCCGCCGCCGACGTGCAAATCCTTTTGACAGTGAATTTCGGCGGCCTCGATCACTCCCATCACATGCAGATTTCCGCCGCAGCGGACCTTGAAAAGGTCTTGAATATTTTGCCGCACCAGCACATCGCCGGCAAAGTCGATATTGCCAGTGGAAAAATCGACGTTAAGTACTTCCAGCGCCTCATCGATATGCAGCCGGTTTTCATGCAACTGAATGATGCCGCCGCGCAGCGCGATCAGTGAGCGGCCATCGCCGGCCAGTTTGATGCATTCCCCCAACAGCGGCCGGGGAAGTTTCGCCGGGTCCAACAACGGCTGTCCGAAAACGTCGCAGCCCAGTTGCTCGTCCGATGGCTCGGCCAGCACGGCGATGATCTGCCCCTCTGTGGCCGTGCGCAGCGAAGATCGTTCATAGTGGCTGGCGGCCGGTGAATCGCTTGATCCGCACAATTCGATGCGCCAAGCGCCCGCCGCGGGCCGTTGGCCGCGGGCGACGATCAGCGACATGGCGCTGGTCAGCGATTGGGGCTGTTTGCGCAATACTTCCAACACATTGGGGGCTAAGCGCAATCCGCTGGCGGCCAGCAAATCCAAGGCCGCTTGCCGGGGCACCGCCCCGCCGTGGGCCGCAGGCTCGACCCAGAGGGTGGCCAGCATTCGGTCGTCGCCGATATGCAGCCGCAGGCCGGATTGGTTATCTGTGCTGGTCATGAGAAATACAACATATGCTATTGAACCTATCGGCTAGATCGGCTTGGCGAGCGCTGGGGCTTGGCAAATAGTTGTCAGCGAAGGCTCATGGTCCAGAGCGGCAGGGTCCGATAACTATATGGCGGAACTGAAAATATCCGTCGCCGCGTTATATGCCCGCTGCTTTTGGTCGATACGCGCCAATAGCAAATGACGCAAACGCGGGATTATTTATGACCAATCAGGCTTTGAACTGGACCAAGTGGCTGGCGGGCGGAGCGGTATTCGCGGCGGTGATCGCCTGCGGGGGCTGCGCCGCCACAACCCCGGCGACGCAGGAGAGTGCGGACAAATTGCTGCGCGCCATGCCGGCGGAGCGAGCGCCGGTGGTCAACGTGTTCGGCGAACTGGACGGCCTGGAGCGGGCGGGCGAGCCAACCCCCCTGCCCAGCGGCGTGTACCAGCAACACACCTGCCCCGACGAAGGGTATGACGCGACGGTGTCGGTGCATCCAACGGGCAAATGGCTGCTTTTTTCCAGCACGCGGCACTCGGAACACGCCAGCTTGTATTTGCAGCGCGTGGACGGGTTGGCGGTGGTGCAACTGACCGATGGTACGGCCGATGACGCCTATCCGACCTTCAGCCCCGACGGCAAAAAGATCGCCTTCAGTTCCACCCGCTCGGGCCGATGGAATTTGTACATGATGGACACCGACGGCAAAAACGTAGTGCAACTGACCCGCGGCAACAGCGAGGATTTGCATCCCAGTTTTTCCCCCGACGGCAAGCAACTGGCCTATTGCAGCCTCGGCGGCCGGGGCGATCAGTGGGAATTGTGGATTTTGAATCTGGTCAACGGACAAAGACGGATGATCGGCCAGGGATTGTTCCCGCAGTGGTCAGCCGACAAACAGACCGATCGCCTCGCCTTCCAGAAAGCCCGGGCCCGCGGATCGCGCTGGTTCAGCTTGTGGACGATGGAGTTGGTCGATGGCGAAGCCCGCAACCTGACGGAAGTGGCCGTCAGCACCAACGCGGCGATAGTCAGTCCGTGCTGGTCGCCTGACGGCAAACGACTGGCCTTCGGCACCATCGTGGAGCCGGCGCGGACGCTCAACGGCAAGCCGCAGGGCCAGCAGGATATCTGGACCATCGACGCCGACGGTGCCAATCGTCATCGGCTCACCGATGGGCGCGGATCGAACCTGACGCCCTTTTGGGCAGTAGATAGTCGTGTGTACTTCATCAGCGACCGGGGCGGCATGGAATGCATCTGGTCGGCCCAGGTGCCCGGCGGCGGTGGCGGCGCGGTGGCCGCGGCCCATGATTAGCGGATATTTGCGGGAAGGACGCCATGAATTATCGCACATGGATGTGCATCGTGATGGGACTGGCACTACTGGGCGGCTGCGGCTCGGATAAAAAGCAGTATGGCCAGGAGGAACCCTTGGCCTTGGAGAATGGTCGCAGGCTGGTCTGGGCGGTGGCCCCGGCGATCGACTTAAGCGGCCAGCGCGGCGTTGATCCGCTGTTGCAGGCCGATTTGCTCTACGCGCAATTGCAGCAGGTGCGCGGACTGACGGTGATTCCGGTCAACCGCGTGGCCGAGGTGATGGCGGCCTTGCGGCTGGGAACGGTGCAATCGGCCGAACAAGCGGCCCTGGTGTGCGACATTCTCGGATGCGACGGGCTGGTGATCGCGTCGATCACGGCGTTTGATCCGTTTAATCCGCCGAAGCTGGGCGCGTCGGTGCAGGTATTTGGCAAACCGAATAATTATCGGCGACAGGAAAATCTGGACGTGCGCGACCTGGCCCGCCAGGCGGCGCCCAAGCCCGGCGATGTGGCCGCCCCGCCGGAAAAATTCATCCAGGCGGTGGGGATGTATGACGCGGCCAACGGCTCGGTGCGCCAGCAGGTGGAGCAGTACGCCGCCGGACGAAATGATCCCACCGGGCCGCTGGCGGCGCGGGAGTATTTTCTGAGCATGGATCGCTACTGCGGATTTGTTTACCACCAGCTCGTCGGGCAACTGCTGGGCAAAACCAGCGGGTTGTAAGCAATCCGTCAGCGTAAACGAATGTTTAATCGGGCATTGGTCGATAATAAGATTGGCAACATCGGGAGAATTTGCATGCCAGTTACCAAAACGCTGAATCTGATCAAGGGAAAGCATCAGTTCTATTTTCGTTACGAAACCGGCCAGGAGACAATCGTGCTGCAATCACTGGTGGAAATGGCCCAGCGGCGCGAAACCGGCTTCGATTGGTTTGACGCCGCGGTGCTCTCTCATCAGCTCGGCGGACATTTGGCCAAAGAATTACAAGCTCTTTTGCCGAAAAAAGTGGCATAGGTTATCGGCGCTTGCCGCAAGGCTGTAAACGGCCGTGGAAAGTTGTCGGACCTTGCCGGAGACGTGGAGCGTCTCATAGAAGGGCCACCGGACTATATAGCCCGTGTGGCAGGTGAAACCGTCGCGTGCGATGGTTTCGAGCTAACCACACCGGAGGTTTGGTCAGCAGGCCCCTGGTCCCTAGCGCCCCCGGTACTTATGAGCGCCATCGCCCCTCTGCTCAGCATCGTTTCCGACGCCTCCTGTGAGGCCCAACCCCCAACCCCCGTCGCCGCCATCGACACTTTTATTGCCGACCACAAGGGCTTCACGCCCCTGGTTCGACAATTTCTGGAATACCTGAAGCTGGAAAAGCATTTTTCCAACTACACGGTCAAGAGCTACGGCGCGGACTTGCTGCAGTTCGCCCAGTTCATCGCCGGGGAGATCGGCCACGCCTCGGCCAATGTGCCGGCCGGATCGCTCTCGGTCGAGCAGATCGATCAGCGCCAGATCAATTGCCAGCCGCTGAGCATCCGGGAATTTCTGGCCTATCTGTATGCCCAGAATTACACCAAGAGCACCACGGCGCGCAAGCTGGCGACGCTGCGCAGCTTCTACAAATTTTTGATTCGCCGCAATCTAACCGCCGCCAATCCCCTGGAATCGATCCGCACTCCCAAGCAGGAAAAACGCCTGCCCAAGTGCCTGGACCTGGAACAGGTGCAACGCCTGCTGGACGCCCCCGGCGACGGCTCGCTGCTGGCCGCTCGCGACCGGGCGATGCTGGAAGTGCTTTATGCCAGCGGCGTCCGCGTCAGCGAACTGGTGGACCTGACCATGAGCGACCTGGATTTGCAGGAAGGAATCCTCCGCGTGCGTGGCAAGGGTCGCAAAGACCGCCTGACACCCATCGGTTCCCAGGCGATTACCGCGTTGCAACGCTATTTCCAGATGCGCGCGATGGACCCCCGCTGTCAAAATGAGCATGCGCAGCTAGCGTTTCTCAATAAACACGCCGGCCCACTCTCGACGCGCTCGGTACGCCGCAAACTTGATAAATATCTGCTGGAAGTGGGTCTGGACCCGGGCATCAGCCCGCACACGCTGCGGCATAGCTTCGCCACCCACCTGCTGAATAACGGCGCGGATTTGCGCAGCGTCCAGGAACTGCTGGGCCATCAATCGCTCAGCACCACGCAGATTTACACGCACCTGTCCACCACCCGCGTCAAGCAGGTATATGACGCGGCCCATCCGCGGGCCGTGTCCGCGCCGGCCCACCCCCCGATCCCCCACCCGGCCGCCGCGATCCATCCGGTGAACAACCGCTTCGCGGCCAGAGCTGGATGACAGGATGAGTCAGTAGTCCGTTGTACGGCGAGAGTACCCGCCTTTAGTCCGTTGTCCGTAGTCCGTTGTCCGTAGCAAAGAATTTGGCTACTGGCTACTGACTACTGACTACTGACTACTACACCCCGGCTAAATTGTCTCCCCCCCCATTTGCCCGGTAAGAGGATTGGTGGTACATAGTTCGTTTTTCGGCAAGGATGCCAAGGAGACAACGCCATGGATGGTTGCAAATCGAAGTCGCTTTTCCTTTCCCCGTTGCAGCGTCGCATTCTGGAAGAAAAGATCGCCTGTCGCCAGTGCGCGCAGGGCCTGGTCGACCGCGCCCGCATCGTTCTGTTGGCCGATGAGGGTTGGGGCGTGCTGCCGACGGCCCGCCATTTGCACCGGGACGTGAAAACCGTCCGCCTTTGGCGCAGGCGGTGGGCGGAAGCATCGGCCGTGTGGGAGCGGGATGGCCAGGACTGGGACGAGAACGTCCGGCGGGAGAAGATCGAGCAAACGCTCCGCGACATTCCCCGCAGCGGCGCCCCGTGCACGTTCCAGCCGGAACACGTCTGCCAGATCATCGCCGTGGCCTGCAAGGCCCCGCGGGAGTTGGGACTGCCGATCTCCCACTGGTCGGCGGCGGACCTGCAACGGCAGGTTCTCAAACAGGGGATCGTTCCCGCCATCTCCGCCCGCCAAGTCGGGCGTTTTTTAAAACGGCCGACCTTCAACCGCACCGCATGCGGTATTACCTGAACAGCGCCGACAAGCTGGACCCGGTGGAGTTCGCCGAGCGTTCCAAGGCGGTGTGCGATGCGTATGGTCAGGCCGCCGATCTCCAGGAGCGGCAGACGCATCTGATCAGCACCGACGAGAAGACCGGTATCCAGGCGCTAGAGCGGGATGCCCCGACTCTGCCCATGCAACCGGGGCGGGTGGAGCGGCAGGAGTACAACTATGACCGCCATGGAACGCTGTGCCTGACGGCCAATCTGGAGGTGGCCACGGGCCGGATCATCGCCCCGACGATCGGCCCCACGCGTGGGGAACAGGACTTCGCCGCTCACATCGAGCAGACGATCGCGACCGATCTCCCGGGAAGCTGGATCTTCGTGACCGATCAACTCAACACACACCAATCCGAGACACTGGTACGCTTGGTGAGCCAGCACTGTGGGATCGAAACAGACCTGGGCATCAAGGGCGAGTCAGGCATTCTAAAGTCGCGGGCGACACGGCGGGCCTTCCTGGAGGACCCGACCCATCGCATCCGTTTCCTGTACACGCCGCGACACGCCTCGTGGCTGAACCAGGTGGAAATCTGGTTCAGCATTCTGGTCCGACGCCTGCTGAAGCGGGCCAGCTTCCAGTCGCTGGAGGAGTTGCGCCAGCGGCTGCTGGCGTTCATTGACTACTTCAACCGGACCTTGGCCAAGCCTTTCCAGTGGACCTACAAGGGAAAAGTGCTGGCGGGCTAAGCCGGGGAGACAATTCAGCCGGGATGTACTAGTCAGTTGTCCGTAGTCCGTAGTCCGTTGTCCGTTGTCAGTAGTCCGTTGTCCGTAGTCAGTTG
>JBBQBE010000098.1:0-10170 GCA_038317225.1 Tepidisphaerales bacterium
CCACGGTGGGCGGGTACTCCCACCCCACGGGATCTGGGCCAGAAAATAGTTTGAAAAAAACTTGGCGGTCTTTGATCCTTCCCGCATATCCATCTGGCAGACAGGTCCACCAAAAAACCTCTCTCCCCGCTGGCAATCGCCGCCACGGCGGGTAAAATCCAACCGTGCAAGACGCCATCAATCTCGCCGCCGATTCCTCCCGCCGCACCGCCGATCCTTCCCTGCGCACCGTTGATTTTGGCCTCTTGCCTGGTGGGGGCGATGAGCAGCTCGATGTGGCCAGCGAGGAAATGCTGGTGAACATGGGCCCGCAGCATCCCTCCACCCACGGCGTGTTGCGCATCGTGCTGCGAACCGACGGCGAAATGGTGCTGGATGCCGTGCCCCATCTGGGTTATCTGCACCGCTGTAAGGAAAAGATCGCCGAAAACCTGGCGTATTATCAATTCATCGGCTACACCGACCGCCTGGACTACCTGGCGGCCATGAACAACAATCACGCCTGGGCCATGACTGTGGAAAAACTCGCCGACATCCACGTGCCCCGGCGGGCCGAGTTTATCCGCGTGCTGGCCGTGGAACTCAACCGCATCGCCTCCCATCTGGTCAGCTTCGGCACTTATGGGCTGGATATGGGCGCTTTCACCCCCTTTCTTTACTGCTTCCGCGAGCGCGAATATATTCTCGACCTCTTCGAGCAGCTCTGCGGTGCCCGGCTCACCCTCAGCTACATCAATGTCGGCGGGGTTACTTGGGATCTGCCCCCGCTTTTTTTGGAAAAAGTAACTGAGTTTCTCGATTATTTTGAACCGAAAATCGAGGAATACAACCAGCTATTGAGCTACAACCACATCTTCATCAAACGTACCGGCAATGTCGGCGTCGTCTCCAAACAGCAGGCCGTCGGCTATGCCCTCTCCGGTCCCATGATCCGCGGCAGCGGCATCCCCTTTGATCTGCGCCGCGACCGGCCCTATTCGATCTATCCCGAACTGGAATTTGACATCTGCGTCGGCGACGGCTCGCGCGGGCAACTCGGCGACTGCTGGGATCGCTATTACGTCAAGATGAAGGAAATGACCCAGTCGATCCGCCTGATCCGCCAGTGCATCGCCATGATGCCCGATGGACCGTACCGGGCCAAGCTGCCCCGGGCCATGCGCGTGCCGGCCGGCGAGGTCTACTGCGAATATGAAAATCCCCGCGGCCACCTGGGCTTTTACATCCAGAGCCAGGGGGGCACCATCCCCTATCGCGTTCACATTCGCGGGCCGTCATTTGTCAACCTGGCGGTAACCGGCGAGTTGTGCCGCAACGTGCTGCTGGCCGATGTGCCGGCGATCGTCGGCTCCATCGACATCGTAATGGGGGAAGTGGATCGCTGAGGCTCCAAGGGTTGCCAGGCCACGTGCCGAGGGACGCGATGGATCAAGCCGAAATAGACCGCCACCGCGGCTTTGAGCCTTGCCGCGTCCGCGCCATCATCGCCGGCTTCGGCGTCCCCGGCCGCTCGGTGGCCGAGGAACTGGAGCGACTCGGCTGGTACTACGTGGTCATCGACACCAACGAGCAGGCCGTGCAGCGCTGCCGGGCCTATGGCCGCCACATGTTTTTAGGCGATGTGCGCCAGGAGCAAATCCTCTTGCAGGCCGGAGTAGCCCACGCCCGCCTGCTGGCCCTGACCATGCCCGATGAAGCGGTCGTGATCGAGGCGGCCGCCACCGCCCGCCGACTCAACCCCTCCCTCCGCATTCTGGCCCGCTGCGCCTACACCTCCAGCGGTTTTCAGGCCGCCCGCGCCGGCGCCAACGAAGTGGTCGTGGCCGAACAGGTGGTGGCGGCGGAATTCGCCCGCCTGACCGAGGAAGCGGTCAGAGTGGAACGAGGCTGAAGACTTTTCCCCACGCCAGCGCTTTTGATTGTGGATCGTTGAACGGGCGGAGGAGCGCCCTATGGTCAGTAGTCAGTTGCACGGGCGGAGTACCGCCCTTTGGTCAGTAGTCAGTAGCAAATGCTTTTGCAACGGACAACGGACTACGGACAACGGACTCTTTATAACGGACTACTGACTACAGGCGGGTACTCCCGCCGTACTACTGACTTTCTGTAGATTCCACCTCTTCCGGGCGGCAAACAAGCTCGCTTATATGCCGCTTGCCCCGCGCACCGTTCGCTGCCATCCGCTTTGGCCCGCTTCCATCTTTTGGGAAAAAAAGAAGAGCAAAATTATTTCAAGAATAATTCCACCACCGGAATCGCCACCTCTGGTTTTTGCTGCGGCAGCACCAGCGTGCAGGTATTTTCCTCGCTGCCGATCTGCACGCCGTGCCACGCGTCCATGCCTATGCCCACTTCGCTGGCGTCGTTGAGCAGTTGCGCATAAGCCACTTTGTCCCCCAGCCCGTCCAAGTGAAGGTGTTTATAAGGCCAGGCGAAAATATGTACGTACAAACGGTTGGTCTCCGGGTTATACGTCAGCCGGCAATCGCGCGGCGCGGTGATACCTTCCGGCGCCTGCGTGCAGCCGTAAATCGAGCGCTCGTGGCGGCGCATCCACTGGCCCATATCCGTCAGCCGCGCCAGCGCCCGCTGATCAAATTCTCCCCGCCCCGTCGGCCCCACGTTCAATAACAGATTTCCCCCCTTGCTCACGCAATCGATCAGCGTGCGCAGCAGTTCCTCGCTGGAGCGCCACGATTGCTCATCCCGGTGATACCCCCACGATCCGCTGAACGTCTGGCACGCCTCCCACACCACCGGCTGGCCGTTCACCCGCACCCACTGCCGCGGCTGGGCCTGTTCCGGCGTCTTAATGTCCCACCCGTCCGGCAGGTCCAGCCGGTCATCGAGAATGACTTTGGGCTGAAGCTGGCGAATCATTTTCATCAGTTTTTCACTCTGCCAGGCCTTGTGCCCCTTGCCGACGGTGAAATCCTCCGGATGCTCCTTGTTGGGATAGGAGAAGTCGAACCATAGGATATCGATATCCCCAAACTGCGTCAGCAGTTCCTTCACCTGCCCGTGCAGGTACTTGGCGTACTTCGCCTGGTCGCGCCCCTGGTTCATCTTGGCCCGCTCGGCATGGGCGCGATAGGGCCCGATATTGCCATCTAATACATAGTGCGGATGGTGCCAGTCGATCAGCGAGTGATACAGCCCCACGCGCATATCATTTTGACGAAACGCCTGGATCATCGGCTTGAGCAAATCCCGCTTGGCTGGCGTGCGCGTCGCCTTGTAGTCGGTCAGTTTGCTGTCCCACAGGCAAAAACCCTCGTGGTGCTTGGTGGTTACCACGAAATATTTCATGCCGGCATTACTGGCGGCCTGGGCCCACATCTGCGGATCATATAAATCGGGATCAAAATGCCTGAAATATTTCTCCTCGTAGACTTCTTTGGGTATCGATTCGTTATTCTGCACCCATTCCTGCCGCGCCGCCAGGCTGTAAAGCCCCCAATGGATGAACATGCCGAATCGGTCGCGGGTAAACCAGGACGTATCGCCGGGAGTTTTCAAGGTTTTGAGCATGGGCCGAAAGTTACCAGAAGATTATTTTGCGGGCAATGCGCCAGTAAATATCCAACAGCGGGTTGCCCAGGTAGCGCAAGAGCGGATGCTCCACGGGCGGAAAATCGATGCGCCCGGCGTGGCGGCTTAGAAACGCCCGGTCGGACAGTTGCCGGAGGCTTTGAATCTCCCGCCGCCGCCGCGCCAGCCGCCGCACATTGTCCCGCTTAAAAAAATACGCCGTCGCCGCCGCTTTCTCCCCGGCCACTCCACTGCCCAGCGCATAAAGCCACTGGCCTATTTCCATCAGCCCCAAGGCCGGCAGCAGTAGCAGTAATGTGCCGATTTTGTAATACCCCAGCAACAGCAGCCAGCGGTTGCGCTCCAGGTGGTAATAAAAGCCGCTATTGCGCTGAAACTCATATTTGTGATACACCACCGCCCGCGGCGCATAGCAGATGTGCCAGCCGCCCAGTCGCAGCCGCCATGAAAGTTCCGCATCCTCCAGATACGCGAAAAATGCCTCGTCAAACAGTCCCACTTGCCGGATCACCGCCGCATCCAGCAACTGCGCCGCGCCGCTGGCAAAGTCGATCCGCCCGGCCTGGTCAAACTGCCCCCGGTCAAGCTGCCCAAAGCCGCGGGTAAACCCAAAGCCCAGAAAATGCGAGCGGTTGCCCGCTGAATTGAGCCGATCGGTCCGCGGATGGAGGCGCAGTTTCGCCTGGGCGCACGCCGCCTGGGGTTCGGCCCGCAAAACCGCAACCAGCTCCCCTAGCCAACCCGCGCCCACCTCGGTGTCCTGATTCAGCAGCGCCAAATAATCCAGGGTTGGGAAAGTCTGATGGATATATGACCACCCGGCATTATTCCCTCCCGCAAATCCCAAATTCACCTGCGCGGCAATCAGGTGTACCGTGGGAAATTTCTCCGCCACCCAGCCCGCGCTTTGGTCGCTGGAGGCGTTATCCAAAACCACGATATGCGCCTCGATCCCCGGCTCGCTATCGGCCAGCAGCGCAGCAAGGCAATCGGACAAATAATCCCGCCCGTTGTAACAGACGATCAGAATGGCGACTTGGATAGGCTGCAAACGTCGGCTCATGCCTCCCACCGTACTAAACCGCCGCCCACTTGCGGCGGCACCAGCAAAACGATCCGGAAAAAAAATTATTGCAGGGTCGCCCGATACCACGCCACCGTCGCCTTCAGCCCCGCTTCAAAATCCACCAGCGGCTTATATCCCAATGTGGCGCGGGTTTTTTGCAAATCCGCAAACGAATGCTTCAAATCCCCCGCCCGCTCCGGCTGATAAACCGGCGACAAATCCGCGCGGCCCAAGGCCTCGGCCATCAGCTTGGCCAGCTCATTGATGCTCACCTGTCCCCCGCAGCCCACATTCAGCACTTGGCCGCCGATATTTTCCTCACAACGCGCCGCCAGCAAATTCGCCTGCACCGCGTTGTGTACAAAGGTGAAATCCCGCGACTGCTCCCCATCCCCGTAAATCACCGGCCGCGACCCGCCCAGATAGGACTTGGCAAACGCCGCGATCACCGCCGCATACGCGCTGTTGGCGTTTTGCCGCGGGCCGAAAATGTTGAAATAACGCAGTGATGCGGTGTCCAGCCCATAGCTGTTGCTGTAGGCCCGCAACAGCGCTTCCCCGGCCACTTTGGTCGCCGCGTACGGGCTGCACGGCAGCACCGGCATATCTTCGATCCACGGCACCGGGTTGGTCCCGTAGGCGCTGCTGGAGGCCGAGAACATCACCCGCCTTACCTTTGCCGCCCTCGCCGCCTCCAGCACATTCAGCGTCCCGGTGGTGTTCACCTGATTGTACAACCGCGGCTGTTCCACACTCCGCGGCACCGAACCCAAGGCCGCCAAATGGAAAACATAGCTGCACCCGCGCAGGCATTTTTGCAGCAGATCGCTATCCAGTATGGAGCCTTGCACAAACTCCAGCGGCTTAAATTCCGCAATATTGGCCTGGTCCCCGCCGCTTAGATCGTCGATCACGCCCACCTGCGCCCCCAGCGCCACCAGCGCCTCGGCCAAGTGCGAGCCGATGAACCCAGCGCCACCGGTCAATAGCACCCGCGTCCCCTTAAAAAAGTCCCCGTGCAGTTTCCGCCAGTCAGTGAGCTTTTGATCTGTCATTCCTTGTGCCTCAGGTAAAGGTTTAAGTGTCCGCCGCCTAGTCGCCTGTTCTCGCTGTTACTCCCTCTCAGGCGGAGCGGCGAAGGAGGGCCGGGCAGGGGGGCTTCATGAGCGCTTAAAATATACCGGCTCTTTGCCCGCCTCAGCCTCCTGGCAACGACCGGGCCGGCAAACCATCCGCCCCAAGCCCTTGTCCCGTACTGGTCAAAGTGTAGCAATCTTGGCGGCCAATGCCACCGGGCGTATTCTATGCCCCGTGAATCCGCCGCGCCCACCCATCCAGCAGGCCCTCCGGCAAACCCTCTGGCCGGCCGTCGTCGCCGCGGTTTTGGCCGCCGCCGCCTGGCTCTTGTTTTCCCATCTGGGCCATTACGCCCTCTGGCATGATGAAGCGGTCGTGGCCCTCCACGCCACCGAACCCCCCGGCGGCCTCGGCCGCGTCAACCCGCGCATCTCCATTCCTTCCGCACCCATCCTGCCGAGCCTGATGACCCGCTGGTCCATGCAACTTTTTGGACCAACCGCCTGGGCCGCGCGCCTCCCCTTTGCCCTCACCGGCCTGGCAACCGTCGCCTTCCTGCTCTTTTGGCTCGGCCGGCAAAATGTCTCGCCCCGCTATCGCGCCATTTTTATCATCGGCCTGCTCGGCAACGTTTCCTTTTGGTTGTACTTTCGCAATTGCGCCGCCGCCGCCCCAACCCTTTTCGCCTCCGTCATCGGGGCCTATTGCTACCTGCATTATCGCGGCCAAAAATCCCTGGCCTGTCCTTGCCTGCTAAGCCCACGGCCGGTGACGTTCGTTACTCCCTCTGCTGCGTACGCGCGGGGGATGGCTGGGGTGGGGGCATCACAATCACTTGAAAATACAGCCTTTTTTAACGCGCCGCCCTTACCTGGGCCCTCACACTGGCGGACTGGGCCCGGCGACAAGCTGGCCATTTCCCTGGCCCTGGGCTGGCTGGCTTGCCAGTTAATCCTCGGCGCGTCCGGCGGCGTTGGCCTGCTGGCCTTTAACGGCACCGTGGCGCTGGATTACCTGGTTTTTGTACGCAAACCCCGCCGACTCACCCGCCGCCAATTCGCCTGGGCCACCGCCGCCGCGGCCCTGGGCGCGGCCCTCTGGCTCGTATCGTGGACCTTGTGGGAACATCACCCTTGGCCGCCCAGCGAATCGTGGGCTTTGCGCCAGCGCCTCGGGTTCCTCTGGCAACTGCTGCGCGACGCCAACGCCAGTGAGTTCGCCCCCGGCCTTCTCATCGCAATATCTCCACTGCTGTACCTGCTCACCCGCCGCCCAGCGCTAGGCCGCGGGGCCATGGCCATCGGGACGTTTGTTATCCTCACGGCTTTTTGTGCCCCCATGCGCACCGCCGAATTGCCCGGCACCGAAGTCCGCTACCTGCCCGCCCTCATCCCCGCCGCCCTGGCGCTGGCCGCTCTGGTGGTCGATGTTCTTTGCCGCCAAAAGGCCCTGCTGGCCATCCCCCTGGCCCTGCTGGTCTTCACCACTAATTTTTTCAACGGTGGCCCGCTGCAAACCCGCAACCGCTCGCGCGGCGGCAAGCTGCTCAATCAATTGATCTGGACCCCCGGCGCTCCGCCCCCGGGATTCCGCAGTTCCCTGGGCTTGTATGTCAAGGAACTGCTCAACCCGCCCCCCGGCCCCTATCGCCAGGCCATCGCCTGGATTAGCGCCAATGTGCCGGCGGGCCAAACCCTCTGGGTGCTTCCCGAATTTCGCGTCTATCCCCTCCTCTTTCACGCCCCCCATCCCGCCTATACCCGACCGCTCCCCTGGCCGCCCGCCGAGCCGCCCCAGTGGGCCGCCTATGACCAGCCGCAAAGCTTACCTGGCTACATCCTGATCATGGGCAAGGAATTTGGCCCCTTTATGTCCCTCTGGCGCCACTGGAAACAGGTGGATATCGAGTACCAGTTGATCGGATACATTCCCTTCTATGGACGCGATCTCTACCGCCCCGAACTCATCTGGCACGCCTTCGCAACCGTCGATAATTTCGATCCCGCCACCGAGGGAATCTACATGCTGCAAAAAATGCCGACCAAAAAATGAACAGTCATTTGGATTGTTGAGTGTTGAGGGTTGAATGTTGAATTTGCATGTTGAATTTGCATTTGCATTTTTCTACAGTCCATTTCCAACTTCCTCTGCGACTCCGCGGCTCTGCGTGAGATGGGCCTTTTCCTGAAAATCCGAAGCTCACGCAGAGCCGCAAAGAACGCAGAGAAATAGCGGAGTGTTGAGCGTTAAATGTTGAGTGTTGAGATAAAAAAGGGTCATAAGCCTTTTTCCTCTGATTGCCGCGCATCTGGGGGCATTTATGCTGCGATGGGCAAAAATGGCTTTTGACCCTTTTAGCCCCTCCCGATCAGTGGCTAAGCCTGTTCGACCACCGAGAGGTAAGCTCGGCATGATTCATGGGATTTGGAAACCGGATGATTCCATGCCCAATCAGTGTGCAACATCCGGACACCTGGCCAGCACAATCCGGCGATCTTCCGGGGCCATTTCCGCAAAGCGAACCGGAACATCCTGGGGCCGGGTGCGCTTCTGGTTAATCTGGCCCAACAGGCTCCATCGCCGAGTCAGGCCTGTCGGCACCCTAGCGGGACGGTCGTAACGGGTGAAGTCGATTACCCGCGGGTCGGCGTTTTGGTCGATCTCCCGAAGCGTCGCCAGGCGGAAGTCCCGGTTCATCCACCAACGGATTTCCTTATCGATATCCGAACCGCCAATGCCGCTGCCGCGTTGGACGAACCGATAGTCTATTGCGGAATTGTTCGGATGCCGCCGTCTGAACCATCCGCCAAATTCGGCAATGGTGGGACACGTCGCATCGGGCCAGCGGGCACGAACCTCGCGCAACCATCGCTCCAGTTGGCCAGGCAGATCGCGATTCTTGAAGTGATCGACCAGCGACACTTCGTAAAGCGTCGTAATCCATCCCCATCCGTTGCATTGGACGCCGGAATCGAAGTGCGTCGCCGTCGTATGCATAAGTTGGCGATGGGCGATATCCGGGGGAAAAGCGCCGATGGTTTCGATCGGCCCGAGGCCCATCCGGCTGTTGAATCCATCGGCGTTGCCGGCGCGCCGCGCCGCCAGAAAGTCGCAGGTCCAACCGTCTAAATTCAAACAATCCACCAGGTCATGCGTCCCCTGGGCGGGCTTACAGAAATGTTCGATCGAGGGATAGTAAGGATAGCAGATCGATCCATCCCCATCTTGATTATCGATGTCGTATTGGCTCCAGATGTTTCCCTGGCAGACGTGGATGCCCCGCCGGGCAAGATGAGCCTGATTGCGCGCCGAGAGAAACCCCGCTATGACGCTGGCCGGCTGGTAGCCGTCGCCGACAATTTTCCCGATACGATCCAATCCCTCATCCAGATCGCGATTCACCTGCGCAACATCGTTGTAGGCATTGGAAAAAAATCCCCCGGGAATGAACGTGACATCGTCGCCTAACTCACGGTGAAATTGCCGCACCAGCCGGCGCGCCTCGACATAGTTGGATCTTGCATCGAACAACGCTTGCCAACTCAGCGCCCAGGTTACCCGCGCCCCGGCCATCCCATCTGCAACCGCTTGCCGCAGGGAATGGATCGCGCCGGGGTGGTGAAATTCCGCCTCATCGACGCCTTCCACTCGGTCGCGCGTCGTCTCAATTTGGTTGACGCGGATAACGGCGTTGATGGTGAGAAAGCGCGTTGGATCGTCGCGGAGCGTCTGGTTCACGGTCATATTGGTCCTCCCGTTTGCAGTATAACAGCCGGTCGATTTTGGGGTATACATCCGATGGTCCCTTTGGCCCTTTCAGTGTGGAAAGGGGACACTAGACATTACTTTACGGACGATATAGCTTTTCTCCCGACATACTAATGGTGACGCGAGCCTTTCATTTTTTCGCCCGATGGGCAATTAATGTCTAGTGTCCCCTTTTTCCCTTCCAGGTAGCGAAGTTTGCGAAAGATTTTTGTCAATGGCAAGAGTATGGTACGCCAGGCGATAGACGTGGTGTTTCTGCGCGTTGAGTGTCGCCGAGGCGCTACCGGTGCCATCGCTCAAGTCGGACACGACGCACCCTGGCTCCAGGGGCAGATCCATTTGCTGAAATGCCCAGAGTATCTGACAGTCAGGGCCGTGATACAGCACGCCACGTTCCTCGGGCAGAACCTGCCGATGTACCATCTGTGCCCCAACATCGTTGAAGATGCCCAGGAGTGAGAGCTGCCAGGCAGTGGGCGCGTCCTCCGGGGCGTCTGCCCATGGCCGCCAGTGCAGGCGGTCGGCCCGGGGTTGCCAGAAGAGAATCCACATCATGCGATAGGCCAGACCGCGGAAAAAGATGGCGTCGGGGTCCGCACCGGCCTTTCGGATGGCGGCGGTGTCGAATTCCGTAAGGCATTCCGGCCAGAGGAACAGATTGTCAACACGTTGTCCGACGGAGGGACCGTGCCGATGGATACCGAAGA
>JBBQBE010000099.1:0-10035 GCA_038317225.1 Tepidisphaerales bacterium
CAGATAATCCAAACGCCCGCCCAATACCATCTTACGCCCGCTGTAACGCATCACCTCTTGAATTTTAAGCCGATACTCCGGCGCATAGCAGTGATTGGGACAATGCTTGCACATGGGTTTGGGGTCCATCGGACAGGCCGCCCGCTTCACCCAGGCGTGGGTCAGTAGCTTGGCACATTGTCTACACAAAGTGATCGGTCGTCCGACAATCTCCGGCACATCCATATTTGGCAGCAATAGCTCGCGGCGCTGGTCCAGTGGATGATGATTGTGGCAATACAGCTCGACAAACAACGCCAGGGTTTTGAGGTCCTTTCGAACCAGCGCATCCCATTTTTCAGGCTGCCGGTTGGAACGCGACCGGCCGCTGGGGTCCGCCGTGGTTTGCGCGTGCTTATGGTCCATTGCTGGATCATTGCGCCGTGAAGCGGACAAGTCAAAGTGATTGCGGAACGGCCCCGGTGATAAAAAAAGGCGACCCGTCGCCGGGTCGCCAAAGTAGTCCAAAATGACGCCGAATCTATTACGGATAGACTGGCACCAGGTCGTCATTTTTGCCATCCGGGCAGCGAATCTGCACCGCTTCCTGATACCCCTTGGCATTTTGCGGATTGGTCATGCTCAGCCATTTAGCATTGGGATCGCGGGCTTTTTTCACTTCCGTCAGCCCAGGACCCATCATCATCGGGTTCATCATCGGACCCATCGGACCACCTGCGCCGGGTGCCGGCGGTCCACTGGCCTGGGGCTTATTCTTCATTTCTTCCACTTGCTGCTGGAAAGCCTCCATTTTCTTTTTGCCTTCGGGCGTGTAGCGTTCCAGATACGCGGGGAACGGGTCTTTACCGCCCTTGCAACTGAAAAGGAAGACTTTGACCGCTTCTTTGCCTTCATGCATAAAGGGAGCGACTTGTTTCATGTCGCCGGAAAACCAGTTTTGCCCATCATCCACGGTGTACCACGCCTTGGTGATGACGCGCGGCTTGGGTTCACAACTATTCCAGAAAATAAATATCAGGGCCAGGACAATAATGCCGGCGGTTACACCGGTGGTAATGGCCGGATTCTTATTCATCGTTTCGCGTATGCCCACAATAGACTCCTTATAAAATAGACACGGTCCCGTACCTGAGTGCTCGCGATGAGCGCTAATAGATGCGACTAACCATGTGTCATCTTACAATCGGCATATAAGCCTGACAAGCTGCAATTGTTTAGCTGGCATGCGTTACAATTGCCACATGGGGTATCCCCGCACGTCGGAAAATAGGGCGCTGACAGGGATCAGCCCGCCTGAGTATATACAAGCCCATGAAACAAGCGCCCTCATCGGTTGCCCAGTTGGATTTCGTTCCCGCCGGCCCTGTTACCCCCTCGCCGGCGGATTGGCGGGACGTGCTTTTTTATCAGCTTCTGATTGACCGCTTTGACAATGCGGATCAGGAGCCGCCTGCCTTTGACGCGGAAAAGACGCCGCGCGGCCGCGACCGCGAGCAGGCGGCGGTTTTCCAAGGCGGCAACTTGCGCGGAATCATTCGCCGGTTGGATTACTTGCGCGACCTGGGCTGCACGGGTTTGTGGATCAGTCCCCCGTTCAAAAACCGCCAGGATGATCCGGGCAGTTATCACGGCTACGCCATCCAGGACTTTTTGCAGATCGATCCCCGCTTTGGCACGCTGGAGGATTTGCAAAAGCTCACCTGTGAGGCTCATCGCCGTGGTATGTACGTGATTCTGGATATTGTCATCAATCATACCGGCGACGTATTCCAATATGAGGGGGAGGCGAGCAGGCCGTTCAATGAAAAAGAGGTGTATCCGTTTGGTCATTGGCACAAAATCAGCAAGGAGGAAAAGCTCCAGCGCGATGATGCGCTATGGCCGGTGGAACTGCAGGATGCGGAATGCTTTACGCGTCATGGGGCCATTGGCGATTTGTCCAAGGCCTCCGAAGCAGAGATACTCGATGGCGATTTCTTCTCGCTTAAAGATCTTAATCTTGGTAATCCCAAGGCCCTGGATGCCATGATCCGCAGCTTTAAATACTGGATTGGCGCCGCGGATATTGACGGCTATCGCATGGATACCGTCAATCATGTGCGCCCTGAACACATGGCGATTTTCTGCAACGCCATTCACGAATATGCCCGGCGCATCGGCAAGATGCATTTTTTAATCTTTGGCGAAGTGGTGGGCGATGATGCCCTATTGCAAAAATATGTGGGACGCAACACCCCGATGGAGGGAGACCACCAGCGCTATCCGCTGATGGACGCCACATTGGATTTCCCGCTTTATGCTCGACTGGATGAGGTTCTCAAGGGCCAGAAAACCTGTGGGGAACTGCGCGAGCGTTACGAGGGTTTTCGCGGCTATTACCGCGATTTTTCCGAAGCCTCGCGTTATTTCGTTACTTTCGTGGACAACCACGACCAGTCGCATCGGCCTTTCCGGCGATTTTTGCATCCGAACCAAGACTGGAAGCTGGGCGTGCTGGCCACGGCTTTTATCTTGTTTAACATGGGCATTCCCTGCATTTACTACGGTTCGGAGCAGGGATTTGACGGCGGCGGTGACCATGACGCCTTCGTGCGCGAGTGCATGTTCGGCGGCAAGTGGGGGGCCTTTGACACCACCGGTCATCACTTTTTTAACAATAAACATCCGCTCTACCAGGCAACTGCCAAGCTGGCGGCCATACGCAAAGCCTACCCCGCGCTGCGCTCCGGGCGGCAATATTTTCGCGATATTTCTGGCAACGGCGATGATTTCGGCTGCCCGAAGGACGGTAAATGCACGCTGGCTTTTTCGCGCGTGCTGGATACCGAGGAAGTGTTGCTGGCGCTCAATCTGGATGCCGCCGAACGTGAGGATTTTGTGCTGATTGACGGAACACTGCACGCCCTGGGTGACACGCTGGTGGATCTTTACAACGACCATGCGCCTCACAAGGCGGAACTGCACCGTGATCGATTATGCGTCAAGCTGAAACTGCCCGGTCACGGCCTGGCGGTACTGGCCCGGCCGCGCCCGGACGCGTAAGGCGGTTTGGGAGCCGGTGGGCGCGCTGATATAACTGCTGGATGTGTCGCCCCAGGAACTTCAAGAGCAATTGCGGCAGTTGTCCCAGCGCGGAACGCTGCTGAAGGACAGAGGCTATCGCCAGGTGTGGCGATTGGCTTTACAGGATGCGTCCAAACCGCAAGGCGGCGACGGCGGCGGCGACGCGTGGTATGTCAAGTTTTATCCACGCGGCGGCGGGGGGATCAAACGCGTCCTTCGCGGCAGCCCGGCCTTGCGCGAATTTACTCGTCTGCAATGGTTGCAAAAAGCCAGGATCCCCGCGCCGCGGGCGCTGGGCGTGCTGATGGGATTCACGGTAAACAATCAAATTGGCGACGCCCTGGTGCTGCAAGCGCTGGAGCCGTCACAAACCCTGCTGCAATACTTGCAACAGGCGCAAGCATCTGCTGCGTCCCCATCTCCCCCGCGCCGGCAAGTATTGGACCAGTTGATTGATTTGCTCAGCGACCTGGCGGCGGCGGGGTTGCGCCATACCGATTTGCACCTGGACAATTTTTTATTGTCCCAAGGTCGCTTGCACCTGCTGGACGGCTATGCGGTGCGCCGCGGCTCGCTGACTTTGAAGGATTTATGGCAACTGGGGGATAGCGCTCGCGCCTGGGCCTCGCGCGCGGATGTGATGCGTGTGTGGCGAACGCTGGTAACGGCCGGGGCGCCCCCACAACGCAATCCCCACAGCGGCAAAGTCTGGGAAAAGTTGCTCTCGCGTATTTTTGGTGAAAATCGCGCATTTGGTCAAGTGAGCCTAAAAGCCCACGGGTGGAGCGGGGTTTTCTGTCGCCAGATTACTCAACCGCCGGCGTGGTCGGTTCTGGGCAAATGGCACGTCGCTGATTCCGAGGCGCAAGCGGCGGCGCAGCAGCTTGTTGAGCATCTTGCCGGAGATGAAACGGATGCTTCGTGGACGATTGTCAAACAGAGTCGCAGCGGAGCGGTGTACAGCGGCCAGGTGGCGCTAAGCACCCGAGCGGTGGAGGCGATCATCAAGCGGCCGCGGCGGCGATATTGGCATCGCTATATCAATGAAATCGGCCGGGGGGGCCGGGCGCGGCGGGCGTGGAAAAAATCTTGGCAACTGATCGTCCGTGGACTGCCCACCGCCTGGCCGCTGATGCTTTTGGAAAAGCGAAGGCTGGGCTATTTGGTTGATTCGTTCATCGTGTATGAAAAGATCGAGGGGCGAACTTTGGCGCAAATGGATTTGGCCGAATTGTCCGCGACCGATCGGCAAAATCTGTTTCGCCGCACGGGCCGAGTGTTGCGGCAACTGGAGCAGTGTGGCCGCTATCACTGGGACGCCAAAAGCAGCAACTGGATGATCCGCCTGGACCGGCGGCGCGGGCCGGTGCCACTGCTGGTGGACGTGGACGGGATTCGCTCCAACTGGGGAATCGGCGAGGGGATGCGCAGGTTGCATGAAAGTTTGCTGGAGCATCCGCAATATACGCCGGCCGATTCTTTGGAACTGTGTCTGGGCTATGCGCCTTTTGCGCGTGTTTATGGAACCGTGGTGCCACCGGATGTCCATGCCGCGGCGACTGAAAGCGGGCAGGAGACATGAAACACCTCTGGCCGCCCGATCCCAAGCGGATTTTGCTGATCAAGCCCAGCGCGATCGGGGATGTGGTTCATGCGCTGCCGATCTGGAATTTGCTGCGATCGCGCTGGCCGGAGGCCCGCATCACCTGGGTGGTAACGCCGGTATGCCGGGGACTGATCGAGGGACTGGAGGATTTGGAAATTATTGAATTTGACCGGAAAAAACTGGCCGCGGCCTGGCGCAGCTTTTCAGCGGCGGCGACACTATGGAAGTTGCACCGGCAACTACGCGGCGGGGAATTTGACTGCGTGATTGATTTGCAAGGTCTGTTTCGCAGCGGATGGATGAGCTGGCGCAGCGGCGCGCCGGTGCGGGTCGGGCTGGCCAACGCGCGCGAGGGGGCGTGGATGTTTTACAACCGCCGGGTTGCACTTGCTACGCCGGAGCAACATGCGCTGGATCGGTATTTACAAGTCGTCAAAGCCCTGGGGTGTGAGGGGCCGGTGCGATTTCCCTTTCCGCTGGGGCCGCAACATCGCCAGTGGGCGGCGCAGCGCACGGAGGGGCTTGGCAAATACGCCGTGATGCTGCCGGGAGCGAACTGGCCCAGCAAGCGCTGGCCCACCGAGAATTTTGCCCAGTTGGTGGAACCATTGTGGCAGCGCTGGGGATTGCGCAGCGTTGTGGCCGGCGGCCCGGATGACGCGGCCCGGGCCGAAAAAATCGGCGGGGCGATCAACCTGGCGGGCAAAAGCAGTTTGATGGAATTGACGGCGCTGCTGGAGCGGGCGGCGGTGGTAATCGCCAACGATACCGGCCCGATGCACATCGCCGCGGCATTGGGCGTGCCGCTGGTGGCGCTGTTTGGGCCGACCAATCCCGTGCGCACCGGGCCGTATGGGCGCATGGATGCGGTGGTGCGTGTTGATGCGTCGTGCAGCCCGTGTTATCGGCGCGACAGCCAGGGGTGCGGATGCTTGCGCTGGTTGAATATCAAGTCGGTGCTGCAAAAAATCCACATGCAGTTGGCTGCGGCTTCAGCCAGGGAGGCGGGATAATGGCTGGGGCGGCAATCAATCGCAACAAGCCCCTGTGCCTGCGTGATGATGCGCTGGTGGTTCTCAAAACCTTGCGCGACGCGGGGCATGTGGCGTATTTTGCCGGCGGATGCGTGCGCGATCAGTTGCTTGGCCGGCCTGTCAGCGATTACGACGTGGCCTGCGATGCGCCGCCGCAGCGCGTGCGCCAGCTTTTTGCGCGCACGCAGGCGGTGGGCGCGGCCTTTGGCGTGATCTTGGTGCGCCATCAGCAAAGTGTGGTGGAAGTGGCCACTTTCCGTCGCGATGGGACATACTCCGACGGACGCCACCCCGCCGCCGTGGCCTTCACCGACGCGGCGGAAGATGCCCGCCGCCGCGATTTCACCATCAACGGGCTATTTTTTGATCCGCTGGAAAACCGGGTGATTGATTACGTCGGCGGCCAAGCCGACCTTGCGGCTAAGATTGTGCGGGCCATCGGCGATGCCGACCAGCGCTTTGCCGAGGACCATTTGCGGCTGCTGCGCGCCGTGCGCTTCGCGGCGCGTCTGGACTTTGCCATTGAAGCGCTCACCGCCGCGGCGATCCGCCGCCACGCCGGGCAATTGCCGCGCATCAGCCCTGAACGCATCGCCGAGGAATTGCGTAATATGCTCGGCGGGCCAACCCGCCGCGGTGCGTGGAAGTTGCTGGGTCAACTGGAATTGCTGCCGATCCTCTTTCGCTATGCCTCTGTGCCGCCGATCCCGGCGGACCTACGCACCGCGTCCATGACGCCCCTGGTGTGCCTGCTGGAGGATGAAGCGGCGGGATTGGGACTGATTCTTGCCGCGGCGGCAGTGGATTTATTGCAAGCGGCTGGGGTCGGTCCAGATTCCCTCGGCGCTCAATTGGATAAAGCCCATCGTGGCCAGTGGCGGCGGATGGCGCGGCAGTCCTTTCGCCTCAGTAATGACGAGGCCGATGAACTGGATCAGTGCTTGGAAGGGTTGGCGATGCTGATTGATTCCACGCCGGCCACACTGGCGCAATTGAAGCGTTTTTTAGCCTGGACCTATGCGGAGTCGGCCATGCGGCTGGTGGCCGCGGTACGCCAATGGGGCTGGCATGCAACGCAGATCGATCAAACGCTTGAGCAACTGCGGCGGTTGCGTCAAACCGATTTTGCCCCGCCGCCGCTATTGAGCGGTGATGATCTGGTCGCCGCCGGTTTTGCCCCGGGTCCGGCATTTAAAAAAATCCTGGCGGAGATTTACGACCGGCAATTGGAAGGGCGGATCAATACGCCTGAACAGGCATTTGCCGAGGCCCAATGCCTGCTGGGACGGGTTAAACAATCCGGTTAAAGAATCTGGGCATGCAGGTCTAAAATCTTCACCATCACCTGCCGGCTCCGCGGACCGTCATATTCGCATAAGTAAACACCTTGCCATTGGCCCAGCACCAGTTTTCCCTGCTCGATGAGCAGCGTCAGGCCATTGCCGGTTAACGTGGTTTTCACATGGGCGTCGCTGTTGCCCTCGCCGTGGCGGTAATAGCTCTCGCGCTGGGGAACCAAAGCGGCGAGTTTGGCCAGCATATCGCGCTGCACATCGGGATCGGCGTTTTCATTGATGGTCAAACCCGCGGTGGTATGCGGGCAATGCACCCATAGGATCCCCTGCACCACTTGTTGCCGCTGCACTTGGCCTTGCAGTTGCACGGTGATATCGACCATTTGACAGCGCTGCTGGGTTGCAACGTTAATCGTGAGCAGTTGCGAAGAATTGATCATGGCAATTTCCGGTTGATGATGAACAGCTCATCTCTTTAACGAATGATTGGTTATTTCCGTAGGCAAAGCGAGCACCTGGCCCATACGCAATCCCGCCCGCCGGGCCGCGCCGCGACTGAGTTCTATGGCGTAGAGCGCGGGGGAATCACTGCTGGTGGTGGGACTGGTAACCAGCGGTTCCATGCTCTTGAGCGCTACCACTTTGCCGTCGCTATCAACAAACGCGATGTCCAGCGGCAGGTAGGTATGGCTCATCCAAAATTCCAGCACCTGGGGATGATCAAAAACAAAGATCATCCCGTGATCGTCAGGCATTTGCCGGCGATACATCAGCCCGGCCTGCCGGCTCTTGGGGGTGTCGGCCACTTCCAGCACAAATGTTTGCGTGCCAAGTCGCATGGTTACGGTGGGGTTGCGCGGAACCACGATCTCATTTTCATCCCGGCATCCATGGCTTATCGACATCGATATACCAAGACCGGCCAGTAGCGCGATTTCAAAAAGTAACGCTGATACTTTTTTCATACAGCATCATCATAGCGATGCGAGCGACTTATCGCTTGTGGCACCGCAGTTTGAGAGTCAAGCGCACATCCGCGATCGCCAGGACCACAATCGCCATTAAAAATGCCAGGCTGATCGCAACCAGGACGGCGATGCCGCGCAACTCGCGTTTTTCGTCCAGCACGCAGAAGGCCGCGAAAAAACTCACCGCCAGTCCGCACATCGCCGCCCCGCTCAATCGCCGCAGCAGCACGCGCCGGCCATTAACCCTGTCCGCCTCGATGCCGCGCAGTTTGTGGGCGGCGCGGGAATAAAAAAGGTAATACCATCCGCAGACGGCGACCACCAGCGAGAAGATGGCGGCGGGTGGGTTATGCATGGGTCGCGCCCGGCAATAGGCCCGCCCGGGCCAGCATGGTGCTGGTTAGTTCCATCGGCAGACCCACAATATTGCTGGCGCTGCCGCTGACGCAGCGCACAAACGGATCTGGATCCTGCAAACCGTAGCCCCCGGCCTTGCCACGCCATTGGCCGGATTGCACATACTGATGAATTTCGCTTTCCGTCAGCGGGCGCATGCTCACGGTGGAAATGTCAATGTGCGCTTCTTGCCAGCCGCCGCGTAAATGATAAAGCGCCACGCCGGTAATCACTTGGTGAGTCGTGCCGGAAAGATCGCCGAGCATGCGTACGGCATCGGCGGCGTCGGTCGGCTTGCCCAGCAGCCGATCGTGCAAAACCACCACGGTGTCGGCGGCCAAAATCCAGGCATCGGGAATTTTTTCCGCCGTCGCCCGCGCCTTGGCCTCGGCCAGAGTAAGGGCCACCTCTGGTGGCGCAAGCCCACGCGACAACGCGGCTTCATCTAATTCCGCCGCCAGCACATCAAAGCGATATCCCGCCTCGGCTAAAAGCTCCCGCCGACGCGGCGACGCACTGGCCAGAATCAAGCGGCGCGATTCATTCACCGCTTGACATCCAGCACCGCCAGATCGCCCACTTTCGGTGTGATGGGAATACTCATCATTGGATTGTTTCGATATTTCACATGCACGGCCTGATCGGTAATGCGCACCACTTCGGCGGCGCCGTAAACCGCCTGGGAGGGCGACATCAGGCTGACCACATCGCCCACTTGAAAATCCTTGGTGTTCACATCACCCAGCGCAGCCAGTTGCGCTTCTGGCACCACCGCGACAATTCGCCCAACCCGCACCCGCGGATTGATCTTTTGCATCGCGCTTTGAATCTCCTGGACCAATTTCGTATCGGCCGGCGGCGGGGCCGCGACCTGCGGCTTGGCCTTGGGCTGGCAGGCCGCCAGCAAGCCCAATCCGCCCAAGGCTAAAATCAGTGCGCTGTGCTTCATACCCAATACTCCTCCGCAAATTATTTGTTTCATAATCGCTAGTAAACCATGAACAGCGGGTTTTACGCAAGGCTGGATAACAATTTTGTCAGCTTCGATGCTTTGGAGGGTATCCGCCGATTGGTTCATAGTGCCTCACTGCGGCACCAGCCCCAGCAGGGAAGGGCATCCCGCGCCACCTTGGATAGTGGGTTGGTCAAGAAGGCATTGCAGTGGCGCCAACTGTGGCCCGGCGTTTGCATCACTCCTGCCAGTCTTAACCAAGGAGTTGTATGAAGTGGAGTATGTTAGTGTTGTTGGCGTCGATGGGTTTGGGTCTGCCAGCTATGACGGGCTGCGACCGCACGGTATCCCATGAACAGTCCAAGGATGTGAAATCCGACGGAACGGTCAAACGTCAGGAGACGACCGTTACCGAAAAACCGGATGGGTCCACCGTCAAACATGAGGAAAACAGCACGAATAGGCCGTAAGTTGCTGTATAAAATCAGTCGGGTTGGGCGCTGACCGGTTGGCGATTTGATTATTCTCGAATAATCAAATCCCAATGTGGCCCAGTGCCCAACCTGTGTTTATTTATCCGCCACATCCCCCTTTTTGCCCCAGCGGAAATCCAAGCCTATGATGCATGGCTATTCCGTGGAGGCATTGCGTGGATTCCATTGAAAAAATTGTGATCGCCCGCCCCCCGGAGCAGTTGTGGGAATGGATCGCCGATCCGGTG
>JBBQBE010000100.1:0-9799 GCA_038317225.1 Tepidisphaerales bacterium
GATCCGTTCATCGCTGGCGGCCCCACGGCCAATAGCATGACCGGCGCGCTCTTTCTGCTGATTCGGACCCAACAGATCAGTTCGGAAGTCTTCACCTGCCCCAGCAGCTCGGCGGAAAAGGATAACTTCGGCGGCGGCACCAACAGCGCCCTGAACCACTCCAACTTCACCGACCTGGGCAAGAACCTGAGCTACAGCTACGCCAATCCCTATCCCGACACCGCCGCTGTCGGCCGCGGCTACCGGCTCAATTCGTCCATGACCCCTGACTTTGCCGTCATGGCCGACCGCAACCCTGGCACGACCAAGGGCGACCCGGCGGCCGTCCTAAGCAACGCCACGCAGAGCGACATGCAGAAGATCAACAGCCAGAACCATAACGGCGACGGCCAGAACGTTCTGTTTGCTGAAGGCCACGTTGAATTCGTGAACAACCCGTTCGTCGGAATCAACAAGGACGAAATCTTCTGCCGTAGCACCGATGCAGCCAATCCGCCAGCTAAGACGACCACCACCGGTTCGCCTTACGATGGCAACGACAGCTTCATGCTGCCCCGCGACTAGTGCTGAGCGGACTGTCTGACATCCTATGAAGACTAACCCCTCCGGCCCGCCGACCTCCCTCGGCGGGCCGGAGATTTTTTATGCCACTGCCTTCCCCTGAAAAGGCCTCAGCCGCGGATTGGCAAGGTCAGGTACGCGGAATAAGGAATCCCCCACCCAACCCTCCCCCGGAGTACCGGGAGAGGGGATTAAAAAGGACTCCCCCTTGCCCACGCACGCGAGGGCCGGGTGAGAACTTCCAGTTAAAATCCCCTCTCCCGCGTACTCGCGAGGGAGCACGCGCACGCGAGCGCAGGCTGAGGATTTCCCGTTAAAATACCCTCTCCCACGTACTCGTGGGGGAGGGCAGGGTGGGGGCTTCCTTATTGTCTTTTGCATTACCCCCACGGCGGCAGTGAACGAGCAACCCGCCCAATACAATTACCCCGCTCGCCAGCTCGCCACAGCCTTATGTGTGATTGCAATGTCTTGAGACTCTTGTAAGATAAACCGCAATTCGCCGAAGTAGCTCAACGGTAGAGCACCGCTTTCGTAAAGCGGGGGTTGCGGGTTCAAATCCCACCTTCGGCTTTAGTGTCTAACTCGGTTCCTGTCCGCAAGATAAAATTGTCAAAAATCGGAAATACTTCCGCGTGTGCAACCAATATCGCATCCTCAAAACCAGCGAACTGCTGGCCGAAGCTTTTCAGATCGCCCGCAACCTGCTGCATATCCCTGTGCCCGGCGAGTTTTTTCCGGCCAGTCGCGTGCCGGTCATTCGGCAAAGCCCTCACGGCCGCGAGTTGACCGACGCCACCTGGGGCATGCAGTTGGGAAATCGCCGGGTTACCAACAGCCGCGATGACAAAATCGATGGCGTCTGGCGGCGGGTTATGAAAAATCGCGTGGTTTTTCCAGTCGATCAGGCGGTGGAATGGCATTACGAACTGGACCTGCTCGGCCAGCCCGCCGGCAAGCCCCGGCCGTGGCTGATCCAGCGGGCCGACGACCAAATCGCCGCCGTAGCGGGTATCGCCGACGGCGACCGGGTCAGCATGATGACCTGCCCCGCCGACGGGCTGTATGCCCAGGTGCATAACAAACATCCCGACGACCCGCGGATGCTGGTTTACCTGACCACGCCCGAGCATGTCGCCGACTGGCTGGACCAAAGCCTGCCGATCCAGCGGCTGCGGCAACTACTGCGCCCGGCGGCGGACCCTTGGCTTAGCGCTCAGCCACTAAGCCGCTGAACGTTTTGGTGCCGCTGCGATGGCCCTTGGTAAAAATGCCGCCCAGAATATCGCCGTGAAGTGGCCAGTGGATTCATTGGCCTTGGCTTGCCAAAAAAAGCTCGTTTGCCACAATATGCCCCCATGGACAATGAGCATGAATCGTTTCGTCAGCGGGCCGATCAGTTGCTGAGCCAGATGACTTTGGAGGAAAAGTGCGGGCAGATGCTTCACCAGGCCCCGGCCATCGAGCGGCTGGGTTTGCCAAGGTATAGCTGGTGGAACGAGTGCCTGCACGGCGTGGGCCGCAGTGGTGTGGCCACCGTCTTTCCCCAGTCCATCGGGCTGGCGGCCACGTTTGATCCCGCCTTGGTGCGCAAGATTTATCAAGCCGTCAGCGATGAGGCCCGGGCCAAACACAACGCCGCCGCCGCCATCGGCAACGCCAGCATGGGCACGGGCCTGACCTTCTGGACCCCCAATATCAACATTTTCCGCGATCCGCGCTGGGGCCGGGGCCATGAAACCTATGGCGAGGATCCGTATCTGACCAGTCAAATGGGCGTGGCGTGTATCCAAGGTTTGCAGGGAGATGATCCCAAGTGGCTCAAAACCGCGGCCTGCGCCAAGCATTATGCGGTGCATAGCGGGCCTGAACCATTGCGGCATACCTTCAACGCCAAGGTTTCCCAGCGTGATTTGTGGCAAACGTATTTGCCGGCCTTTGAAGCGGCCGTGCGCCAAGGTGGGGTGGAATCGGTCATGGGCGCGTACAACCGCACCAATGACGATTTATGCTGCGCCCACCCCACCCTCATCGGCCAGATTCTTCGCGGCCAGTGGGGATTTGGCGGGCACGTCGTCAGCGATTGCGGCGCGATCGAGGATTTTCACACCCATCACAAAGTAACCCTCTTGCCGGAGGAATCGGCGGCCCTGGCCGTGCGCCGCGGCTGCGATTTGTGCTGCGGCACTGTGTACGATCAACTGCCTCTGGCGGTCAAAAAAGGTCTGCTCAGTGAAGCGGAGATCGACACCGCCGTTCGCCGGCTGCTGATCACGCGCTTGAAGCTGGGCCTGATCGATACGCCGGCGGATTTGCCCTACAACCGCATCCCCGCCTCGGTGGTCAATAGCGCGGCCCATCGGCGTTTGGCCCGCCAGGCGGCGCGGCAGTCGATCGTGCTGCTGAAAAACGACGGAATTCTGCCGCTGGATAAACAAATCAAACGCCTGCTGATTTGCGGCCCCAATTACGACTCGATCGAGGTACTGCTGGGCAATTACAACGGATTTAATCCGCAGTTGACCACCATCCTGGAAGGGGTGGTCGGCAAATTGCATGCGGGCACCAGCATGGTGGAAGATCGCAAGTGTCCGCTGATGGGAACGCTGCCGATCGGCCCCGGCGCGCTCAACTGGATCAGCCAGGAATGCGATGCCATCATCGCCGTCATGGGCCTGACGCCGCGCATCGAAGGGGAGGAGGGCGATGCCCTCTCCGACGCCGGCGGCGATCGCCGCCGCATCGAGTTGCCCGAAGCGCAGGAAAAATATCTGCAACTGCTCAAGCAGACCGGCAAGCCGATTGTGCTGGTGCTGACCGGCGGCTCGGCCATCGCCGTGCCCTGGGCCCAGGAAAATTGCCAGGCGATCATGCAGGTTTTCTATCCCGGCCAGGAGGGCGGGGCGGCGGTGGGCGAGGTGCTCTTCGGGGACTACAACCCCTCCGGGCGGCTGCCGTTTACCGTGCCCCAGTCCACCGAACAGTTGCCGGCGTTTGAAGACTATTGCATGAATGATCGGACCTACCGCTACCTGCGTCAGCGCCCGCTGTATGCCTTCGGCCACGGTTTGTCGTATACCACATTCAGCTACTCGGACATGAAATTGAGCGCCGCCAAACTGCGGCGGGGGGGAAGCGTGCGGGTGCAAGTGCGGCTGACCAACACCGGCCGCCGCGCGGGCGATGAGGTGGCCCAGTTGTATTGCCGCGACACTCAGCCCGGGCTGGAGGATGCGGCGCATACCCTGCGGCGCTTCAAGCGCCTGCATCTGCGACCCGGCCAAAGCCGCACGCTCGCCTGGACGCTGCGGGCCGATGATTTTCTGCCCCATCCGCAAAGCGGCATAATCGTCAGCCTGCCGCGCGACTATCAAATTTTCATCGGCGGCGGCCAGCCGGGCTACGTGGAAGGTCAATCGACGACACTCACGCTGGAAAGTTGAATCAAGCGGCGAAGGGTTTTGTTATTGGATTGTTGAATGTTGGTTGTCGAATGTGGATTGTTGAATGTGGACTGTTGAATGTTGGTTGTCGAAGATTTTGTCATCAACAATCAACAATCAACAATCTTCTGCTACGGACTACTGGCTCATAAGGAAGCCCCCACCCTGCCCTCCCCCGCGATTACGCGGGAGAGGGTATTTTGGGCGCATATTAAGGCAAATGCAGTGCCCTGACCCGCCTTGCCCTTGTTGCGGCGGGCGGAGGCTACTTGCTCTCCTGGAGCAATTGCAAACGCATCGCCAGCAGCGCTGCGCCCAACTGGCCGTCGGCTTCCAGCAGCGACTTTTTCGGGCGCGTGCTGGGGCCGGTGGCGGGGGCGGCATTCGTCGCCGGCTCATCGGCGCCGCGCAACACATCCAACGCCTGGCGGGCGTCGATGATGTCGCGCATCTGTTCGGGCGTCAGGTCGATAATGATATTCGGGTCCACGCCCCAGCTCGTGCTGTTTTCGTCGCGGTGGATGCAGCTTCCACCCGGCAGGTAGTAATGGCTGGTTGTCAGCTTCAAATAGGCGTTGCGCCCGCCCAGCGGAAAGAGCATCTGCACCGAGCCTTTGCCAAAAGTGCGCTCTCCCACAATCAGCGCCCGGTGATAATCCTTCAAGGCCCCCGAGACGATTTCGCTGGCGCTGGCCGAGTACTGGTTGACCAGCACGATCAGCGGCAAATCGCTCTCGGCGCCGTCCCCCTTGGCCGTGGCCACCGTCGGCTCGTTGGGCGTTTTCCGCTCCGGGCGAGTGGAGACGATGATGCCGTCCTTGATGAATTTGTCCACCACATCCGTGGCCGCGCCCAATAGCCCGCCGGGGTCGGAGCGCAGGTCTAAAATTAATCCGCGCACGCCTTGCTCATGCAACTGCTCGAGGGCTTTATCCAGATCCAGGCTGGTGGTGCGGCTGAATTGCGTCAGCCGCACGTAGCCGATGCGCTGTTCGGGATCGACCAGAAAATCCCAGCCGCCGCCGGGTTTGCGCATCCAGCCTTTGATGCTGGCGACCTTCACAGTTTTGCGCGTGAGGGTAAAATCCTTGCTGATGCCGTCGGGATTTTTGATGGTCAAAGTAACTTCCGTGCCGCTGGGGCCTTTGATGCGCTTGACGGCCTGGTCCAGCGTATACATGCGCGTGCGCTGGCCGTTGACGTGCGTGATCACATCCCCGGCGCGAATGCCCGCTTCGTAGGCCGGGGTGTCCTCGATCGGGGAGACCACTTTCAAGCCCCCATCCTCATCGCGCTCGATCTGGATGCCCACGCCGCTGAATTCGCCTTGGGTGGCGGTGGTGAATTCCTCGGCCTCTGAAGGCCAGATGGCGTTGGAAAATAAATCCAGTTCACCCAGCGCGCCATCGACAAATTCGCTGACCCATACGCCTTCGGGCAGTTGCAAACTTTGCCCATTGACCGATCGCAGCCGCGCCAATTGTGCCCGCACCACGGTCTGCTCGCTCTGCTCGGTGGCCTGCTCGATCTGCTGGCGGGCGCTTTTCACCGCCTGGACAAATGGCTGCATTTTTTTCGGCTCGCCCATCGCCGGAAAAGCCGCCTCCACGCCCTTGGTTTCCAGCAAAGCCTCCAGGCCGGCCAGTCCGCCCAAGGCCATCTCCTTGTAACTGGTCTGCCGCCAGTAATTTTGCTGGGCCCGGGCCAGCACTTCCCAGATCATCTCAAACTGCACGCCGCGAACCGTGTCGCGCCAGTCGATATTGGTGGGTGTTTCCTCAGTAGTCGCCGGCCTGCTGGCCGGGGCGGTGGTGGGGTTTAGCCACCCGGCCACCAAGTCATCATCCCGCACCCGCTCCTTTTGCATGGCCCGCACTGTATCGGGCGCATAGACCGACAAAATCCGCACCCGCCGGGCCGCGGTTTTCAGCAAACGTTTCCATCGCGGTTCGGCCGGCTGCACCGCTCCCAGGTCCAGGTACAAGCGCGTGGCGCTGATCCACCGCTGGCCGGCCTCATCCTCGGTCGCCTGCCGCGTCGCATGCTCCAGAAGTTGCACCAGCCAAGGCTCTTTGGAAAACGCTTCCTTGTCGGGGGCCAGTTGATAGGCTTTGGCGGCCAGGTCCATCGCATAGGATGGTTTGCCGCGCTGGACCAGCATTTGCACCTGATCGACGGTCTTGTCATACGCCTGGCGGCGCTCCTGGCGGAGCGTGTCCCACTGCCGACGAAACTGCTCGGCCCAACCGACGCCGCTTTGCAGCAGCGGATCGCGATTGGCGCGCCCGGCGGCCTCCAGCAGCTTTCCGGCGCCGTCGATATTGCCATTTTGCAAATCCGCCAAAGCCTGTGTGGCCGCCAGGCGGGCCGGGGCCGCGCTTGGAAATTCCGCCCGCGCCGGGCCAATAAACAATCCCGCCGCCAGCACCACCGCACCGAACCATTTCATATAAATCTCGTTTCTATTGAATATCTTTCTTGGCAATTCATCAAAGCCGATACATCGTATGGCTCATGGCCCGTCAAGCCAACCCGCAACCGCGCGGCCCCGTTAATCATACTCCGCGGCGGCGACAATGTTTCAGCAAAAGCGTCGGGAATATACCTTATCCATCGCCATACCAATCGCCGCGTGAAACCCGCGGGCCGATGCCAGGCAAGTGATCCGCTGGGCGCGGGTAGGCGCATTTTTTAGTGGTTGCCGGCCGGCTGAAAATTGACAGCCCGCGCCCTTGGGCCTATAGTCGCCGCTCAAATTGGCTCAATGTTGGCCCGAGGCAATTCCGGGAGTTGCCCACGGGCCGCAACCACACCGCCAGCTTCGTCAAGCGCCGCGGTCCGCCAACGTGTTCAGCACCATAATTTTCATCGCTTCCTCCCGGGAGCAGGAGATCGAGTTCATGGCTAAAAAAGTGTCCGCCGCCAAGTCGGCCGGCAAAGTCGTCAAAAGCGTTTACTCCTTCGGCAACGCCAAGGCCGAGGGTATGACCGTCGCCCCCACTGATAAAGAGCGTCGGCTGATTCTCGGCGGCAAAGGCGCCGGCCTGGCGGATATGACCGCCGCCGGACTGCCGGTTCCCCCCGGATTCACCATCGCCATCCCCAATTGCGAAGACTACTACAAGGCCGGGCACAAGCTCACCGAAAGCCTTAAAAAGCAGGTCCGCGAGAATATGGCCAAAGTGGAAAAGGCCATGGGCAAGCGCTTCGGCGATGTGAACGATCCCTTGCTCTTTTCCGTCCGCTCCGGTGCCGCCCGCTCCATGCCCGGCATGATGGAAACCATCCTCAACCTCGGCCTTAACGATCTGGCGGTGGAGGGACTGGCCAAAAAGACCAACAATCCCCGCTTCGCCTATGACGCCTATCGCCGCTTCATCCAGATGTACAGCACCACCGCCATGGGCCTCACCAAGGAGCCGATGGAGGACATGCTCCACGCCATGAAGCTCAAACTGGGCGTCAAGACCGACCCGGAAATCACCGCCGATGGACTTAAGGAACTCTGCAAGCAGTTCAAAGCCTTCTACGCCGAGAAGATGAAGGGCGAGGCTTTCCCACAAGACCCGTATGAGCAGTTGTGGGGCGCGATCGGCGCGGTCTTCAATAGCTGGGAGGCCGACAAGGCCGTTACTTACCGCCGCGTGGAAAAAATCTCCGACCTCAAGGGCACGGCCGTCAACGTGCAGACCATGGTCTTCGGCAACATGGGCGACCATTCCGGTACCGGCGTCTGCTTCACCCGCGATCCCAACACCGGCAAGAATGAATTCTATGGCGACTGCCTGATCAACGCCCAGGGCGAAGACGTCGTCGCCGGCATCCGCACCCCGCTGAAATTGCAGGAACTAACCAGGCTGCTGCCCAGCGCCTACAAGCAGCTTTGCCAGGTGCGCCTGCAACTGGAAAAACATTACAAGGATATGCAGGATCTGGAATTCACCGTCCAGGAGGAAAAGCTGTATATGCTCCAGTGCCGCAGCGGCAAGCGCAGCCCCGTGGCCATCTTCCAGATGGCCGTGGATATGGTCAAGGAAAAATTGATCACTAAGGAAGAGGCCATCGGCCGGATCAATCCCGAAGACATCGAGCGCCTGTTCTATCCGCAACTGGATCCCAAGGACGCCAAGCAGGCCCGTAAAATCGCCACCGGCATCAACGCTGTGCCGGGTGCCGCGTCTGGCAAAGTGGTCTTCACCGCCGCCGAGGCCGAGCAGATGGCCAAAAACGGCGACAAGGTGCTGCTGGTCCGCAAGGAAACCAGCCCCGAAGACGTCGGCGGCATGCACGCCGCCCAGGGCATCCTCACCGCCACCGGCGGCAAGACCAGCCACGCGGCGGTCGTCGCCCGCGGCTGGGGCAAATGCTGCATCGTCGGCTGCGAAGCTCTGAATATCAATTACGAAACCAAGAGCATGACCATCGACGGCTTGACCGTCAAACAGGGCGAATTTCTCACCCTCGACGGCAATACCGGCGAAGTGTATCTGGACGAGCTGACTCTCAAACTCCCCCAACAGCCCGAAGCCTTTTACACGCTGATGAAGTGGTGCGATCAGTTGCGCACCCTCAAGGTCCGCACCAATGCCGATACCCCCTACGATGCGGAAAACGCCATCAAGATGGGCGCTGAAGGCATCGGCCTGTGCCGCACCGAGCATATGTTCTTCGACACCGAGGAACGCCGCCTGGCGATGCAGGAGATGATCGTGGCCACCGACGTGGCCAGCCGCAAGGCCGCCCTGGCCAAGCTGCTGCCGTTCCAACAGGCCGACTTCGAGGGCATCTTCACCGCCATGAAGGGCAAGCCCGTTACCATCCGCCTGATCGATCCGCCGCTGCACGAATTCACCCCCAAGGATGACTCCGGCGTGGCCAAACTCAGCAAGGTAACCGGCATCAGCGAGGAGGCCATCAAGCATCGCTGCGAACAGTTGCATGAGTCCAATCCCATGCTCGGCCACCGCGGCTGCCGCTTGTGCATCACCTACCCTGAAATTCTGGATATGCAGGTGACGGCGATCATCAAGGCCGCCATCGCCGTCAGCAAGAAGGGGATCAAGGTCGCTCCTGAGATCATGATCCCGCTGACGATCGACAAGAAGGAATTGCAAATCCAGGTGGACCAGGCCCGCGCCTTGGCCGACGGCCTGATCAAGGCCGCCAAGGCCCGCGGCGTCAAGTATATGCTGGGAACCATGATCGAGATTCCCCGCGCGGCCCTGCTGGCCGACCAGATCGCCGAGGTTGCCGAGTTCTTCAGCTTTGGCACCAACGACCTGACACAGATGACCCTGGGCCTCAGCCGCGACGACGCCGGCCGGTTCCTGCCGTTCTATGTCGCTACCGAAAAGGACGGCGGCAAGGGCATCTTCAAGAACGATCCGTTCCAGAGCCTCGATCAGGAAGGCGTTGGCATGCTGGTGAAGATGGGCATCGAAAAGGGCCGCCAGACCAACCCCAACCTGAAGATCGGTATCTGCGGCGAACACGGCGGCGAATCGGCCTCGGTCAAGTTCTGCCACAAGTTGGGCATGAACTATGTGAGCTGCTCGCCGTACCGCGTGCCCATCGCCCGCCTGGCCGCGGCCCAGGCGTCCATCGCCGACAACGCGGCGGCCAAAACCGCCAAGCCGGCTAAAGCCTCCAAGCCGGCCAAGAAGGCCAAAGCAGCCCCGGTCGCCAAGAAGGCTCCGGCAGCCAAGAAGGCCAACAAGCGCAAGTAATCGGCTTGTGTACGCAACGTTTTTTTTCACGCCGGGGCGGCCCACAAGGCCGCCCCGGCGTTTTTGCGC
>JBBQBE010000101.1:0-9707 GCA_038317225.1 Tepidisphaerales bacterium
CGGGGGAAATTATCCGGCGTAGGGGCAGTGCCCAGCGGAAATTCACTTAAAACGACGCCGCGGCCGGCGATCTGGTCAAACAGCGGGCCATTTTCCGGCGGATATACTTGATCCACGCCGCAGCCGAGCACCGCAATAGTGCGGCCCAGCGGATGCGATAACGCCCCCTGGTGGGCCGCCGAATCCACGCCGCGTGCTCCGCCGCTGACAATGGTAAAACCGCTGCCAGCCAACAGGGCCGCGAAGCGCTGCGACTGCTCGCGCCCGTAAAAGCTGCAACGCCGGCTGCCCACAATGGCCAGAGCATTGAGATCGCGCGGCTCCAATTGTCCACGCATATACAATACCAGCGGCGGATCGTCGATCAGTTGCAGCATAGGCGGATACGCTTCATCCTCCGGGCAAATCAGCCCGTAGCCGCAAGTAGCGCAGCGTTGCAATTCGCGCTGCGCCAGCTCTTTGGCTTTAGCCAGCGCACCGTGCAGGCGCGGGGCTTTTTCCGAGCCGATCCCCTGCACCTGCGCCAACAGCGCAACTGACGCGCAGCAGGCCGCTTGCGCCGAGCCGGCCGCCGCGATGATCCGCCGGCCCAGAATCGGGCCGATCCCCGCGGTCAACGCCAAGCACAGCCAATGCTCGATCGCCATATTTCGCCTCGACTACTGGTGTAAACTTTCCAATGCCGCGCGCACCCATTGGGGCTGAACATCGTCTCGAATCTGCGCCGCGCCGATGCCCTGGGGCAGCACAAATCGAATTTTGCCGCTTTGCACTTTTTTATCGTGAATCATGCAGGCCATGATCGCATCCACCGACAAGCCGTTCATGGCGGTGGGCAATCCGGCAAGCCGCAAAATATTGAGCAAACTCTTTCGCTCATTTTGATTCATGAATTCCATCTGGCAGGCGACATGCGCGGCCGCCGCCATTCCCAGCGCCACCGCCGGCCCATGCGCCACGGCATAATTACTCACCCGCTCGATGGCATGGGCAAAGGTGTGTCCCATATTCAAATGAGCGCGTTGCCCCTTTTCCAGCGGGTCGGCCTCGACCACGCGCGCCTTGATGGCGATGTTATGCGCCACCAAATCCACCAGCGCCGCCAAATCCCGCGCCAAAGCCGCCGGAATAATCCGCTCAAGCTGAGCAAAATGTGTGGCATCGCGAATCAAGTCGTGCTTAATACACTCGGCCAGTCCCCCGCGCAATTCCGCTTCGGGCAAGGTGGTCAAAGTGGCCGGGTCGATCCAAACCGCCGATGGCTGATGGAACGCGCCGATCAGATTTTTCCCCACCGGATGATCAAATCCGGTTTTGCCGCCGACGCTGGCATCCACCATCGCCAATAGCGAGGTCGGAATTTGATAAAACGGGATGCCGCGGAGCAGCGTGGCGGCGACAAAGCCCCCCATGTCCCCCACCACCCCGCCTCCCAGCGCCAGCAGCGGCGTGCGCCGATCAATCCCCGCCGGGAGAATCGCGTCGTAGAGCCGCCCGATGTGCGATAAATTTTTGTTATTCTCGCCGGCGTCGATCACGGCGCGGATCACACGAAAATGCTGTGATTCCAAGTGTTTTTGTAATGCCTGGCCGTGCAACGGAAAAACATGGCTGTCGCTGACCAAAATGACCGAGCCGGCGTGGCCACGTTCGTGTAACGCCTGGCCCACATCGCTCAAGAGGCCGGGGCGAACCACAATGTCGTATTCATGTCCCGCGGTGGCCGGAAGCTTGAGAGTTACTTGGTGGCAACCAGTGGGCATCGCGGCATTGTAACCAAAGGGCCAGGAGAGTGAAACGAGCCAAAACCCCAAGCATGGTGCGGCGTTTGCTTAGGCGATAAAGGCCTCCATAGCGGCGGCCCGGGTGAAACATTAGGATGGATGGCGTGAAGTCAGCCGATGCGAACTTAAAAGCCAGCCGCCGTGAAAACGATTCCGATCCCCGCCGTATAGATTTATCCGATATGGACCCGGCCCTGGCGCTGGAGCGCCCGCCAGAACGTTTGATCAAACACACGCTGGGTCCGGCGACGGTCGCCGTGGTATGGGCGCTGGCGTTTCCCACCATCATCGAACAGGTTTTGCAAGCGGTTGTGGGCCTGACCGATACCATTGTCGCCGGCCACATTCCCGGCGACGCCTCATCGCGCGCCGCGGCCGGAGCGGCGGTGGGAATCATGAACTACCTGCAATGGTTCGTGGGTTTGATGACCAGCGCTTTTGGCGTGGGGGCGACGGCCATTGTCGCCCGCTCGATCGGTGCCGCCCGCCCGCGCGTGGCCCGGCGTGTGGCCGGAACCAGCGTTGGCGGCGGATTTATCGTCTCGGCGGTTTTGGCTTTGCTACTCTTTATTTTTGCCAGGCAAGTGGTCTGGGTGCTGGGATTGCACGATCTGGCCGCGTTATACGGGCGGCAATATCTGCGGATTATGGTCGTTACCATCGCGCTGCAAACCATTGGTCAATTGGGTATGGCGTGTATGCGCGGGGCCGGCGACACCGTGCGTCCCATGCTCATCACCGGCGGCGTTACCATCATCAATGTTTTAACCAGCAGTTCGTTAACCTTCGGTTGGTTTGGCCTGCCGGCCTGGGGCATTCAGGGCAACGCCCTGGGCACGATGGTGGCCTTCTTCTGCGGCGGTATCGCCACGCTGGTTGTCCTCATGCGCGGCATGGGCAAACTCAAAATTAATTTTCGCCACCTTCGTCCGGTGCCGCATGTGGTCATGCGCGTGCTGCGTATCGGCGTGCCCAGTTGGTTGGAAGGGATGTTGCTCTGGTCGGGGCAAATTCTCATCGTCATTTTTATTATCGCGCGCAATGACGCGGCGTTGGGCCTCAGCGGCGTAACCATGGCGGCGCACAACGCGGTGTTGCGCATTGAATCGATCGCTTTTTTGCCGGGCTTCGGCTTCGGCATCGCCGCCGCGGCGCTGGTGGGCCAATATTTGGGGGCCGGACGAGCCGACCAGGCTCGTCGCGCGGCTATTATCTCGCTGAAGATGGCATTTTGGACCATGACCGTGGCGGCGGTGCCGATGGTGCTTTTCCCGCACAGGCTGCTGGCTTGGATGGTGGATTCCCCGCCGGTGGTGGATGTGGGCGTGTGGCCAATGGTACTGGCAGGTTTGGCGCAACCGGGGTTTGCCATTGCCATTGTCATGGGCAGCGGACTCAAGGGAGCTGGCGAAACCATCTGGCCGATGATCTCCACGATCGTCGGCATGTTTCTGGTGCGTGTGCCCATCATGGTCTTTTTCTTGTGGCTATTTCACCACCTGGGCCGAAGCGGGCAGGGACTAATAGCGGTGTGGCTGGGAATTTTTGTGGACCTGAATTTCCGGGCCCTCATCAACGGCTGGGTCTTCTTCCGCGGCCGCTGGCAAACGAAAATTGTGTGAATTGCATCTTCCTGTGGACTCAGCGGGCCGCGGCGTGCCTATAATCACCCACACGCGGCAAAGTGCCGGGTGAAACTTTTACAGGAGATAGCTATGAGCAAGATATTTGCAGCGTCGATGATTTTTTCGGCCATGCTGGGCGCGGCGGTGTGGGCCGGCGGTGATAAGAGCGATGGGCCGACCTGCTGCCCGCCAGCGACCACGGCACCGGCGACGCAGGCCGCCATCAATACCATGTGCCCCGTCTCGCACGAGGCGGTGGACCCGGCGGTAACCACCACCTATGAGGGCAAAACCATCGCCTTTTGCTGCAAGGACTGTATCGCCCAGTTCCAAAAAGATCCGCAAAAGTACACCAAGGATTTGAAATAGTACCCCGGTCGCGGGCGCTTTTGCATGATACCCGCCGGGCGCGTGGGCGTGGCCATTTTTGGCCATTGCAAACGCGCCGGGCGGGGTCTTTTTTTTAATCCAAAACAAAGCGGGCGGCACTGCCCTTGCCGCAAGGGGTAATTTGCAAGCGCGTGGGGATCATTTCCCGCATTTCCGTTACATGCGAGATCACGCCCACCAGCCGTCCACCCCGCTGTAAGTCCATCAGCGCCCGCATGGCCAGTTCCAGCACCTCCTGATCCAGCGTGCCAAAGCCCTCGTCCACAAAAATCGTCTCCAGCCGGATACCGCCGGCGCGCGCCTGCACCACATCCGCCAAAGCCAGGGCCAGGGACAAGGAAGCCAGAAAAGTTTCCCCGCCGGAGAGGGTACTGATGGGACGGCTGGTGCCGGTATGCTGGTCAAAAACTTCCATTTCAAGCCCGGCGCTTTGCGGGTCGCGGCGCAGCCAGTAGCGCTGGCGGCTCATCAGAAGCATCCGCTGCGTCGCCGCCGCCATCACATCATCCAGATAAACACTCAGCACGTAGCGCTGGAAGGTGATTTTCCGGCCGCGCTCGCCGCCGGCCACTTCGTGAAGGGCGCCAACGCAATTGCAATCCTTTTCCGCCTGCGCAATCCGCTCCAGCAGAGGAATCAGTTCGGCCAGCAAACGCTCCAGTTCCTCAACGCGGCGTTTTGCGTCCTGAGATTGCCCATCCGCTCCGCGGCGTTTTTCGTCGCATTGGTGTAACTCCGCCTCCAACGCCGCCACATCCACCGCCGGCAGTTCCCCGGCCTCCTGGGCGGCGCGGCGATGTCGATCCAGGGCCGCGCCCAGGTCAATATGATACGTGCTGATTTGGCCATCCCACTGTTGCAACTGATTTTCCTCAACCAGCGCGGCGCGATACGCAGCAACGGAATCAAATTGCGCCTGGCCAATCCGCTCCAGTAATTCCCGCTGGGCAATTTGCCAGGCTTGCTGCGCCGCCTCGCGCGCTACCTTTAATTGCGCGTCGGCCGCGGTCGCGGCCGCCAGTTGGCTGACCGCATCTTGCCGCGCGACCTGCGCCGCCCGATATTGGGCTTCTCCGGTTTTAATCTGCTCTGTCAAATGGGTGATGGTTTGACCCAAAGTCTCGCTATGGCGCTGATCGGCGGGAATGTTATTGCTACGCTCGGCGATCGTTGCTTCCTCTTTATTCAAGGACGCGGTATGTCGCTCCACCTCTTGAATCAAGCGCTGCTCATCGGCTTGCAATGTCGCATTACTGGCCCGCAAAACCGCTAACTTTTTGGTCGCCGCTTCCAGTTGCTTTTCAGCTTGCTCGGCGTCAAGCGCGTTTTGCTGGGTCTGCGAATATTCTTTCTCCAAAGCCTCGATTTGGATCGTCGCCCGCTCTTGCAGCGCCGCTTGCAACTCCTGTTGCTTTTTACGCTCCGCTTCCAAGTGCGAATCATGTGTTGCCCGGTGTTGGAGTAACCGGCGCAGCTTTTTTTCATCCTCGGCGATTTGGGTTTCCAAAGCCTCCAGTTGCGCCGGGATGCCGGCCGCGTCACCTGTTCCACTGGCCGGCGCGGGGTGATGCGCCGATCCGCACACCGGGCAGGGCTGGCCATCGGATAAACCGGCCGCCAACAGGGCCGCCTGCGAATCGCGCCATTGTTTTAACAATAGTTTGCGCCCATGGCCGGCGGCGTCGATTCCCCCCTGCGCGGCAGCGATGTCGCTGTCGCACTGGTCGCGCTTGGTCTGTAAATCTGGCAAAGCCGCAAGGGTTTGTTCCAGTTGCCGGCGCTGCTTGATGAGCGCTTCACATTTTTCACTCAGCAGTTTGCAGGCCGTCAAGGTTTGCGCGCAGCGCTCCAATTTCTCAAGCACCTGGGCTTGCGCCTGCTCCTGGTTTTGCGATTTGACTAACGCGGCGCGGGTTTTTGCCACCATCGACTTGGCGTCGCCCAGCGACTTGGCGCTGACATTTTTCTTTACTTCCAGTTCCGCAAGCGAATCGACCGCCGCTTTATATCGCTTCAGTTCTTCCAGCCGCTTGGCCCATTCTTGCCGCTGGGAAACAAGCTGGTCCTGTCGAATCATCTCCGTTTCCGCCACTTGGCTTTGCCTGGCGGCCGCCGTTACTTTTTCCTCCTGCGCCGCGCACTGGCCTTGGGCATTTTCATGCTCCGACTTTCGCTGCGTCGCCGCCTTGTCCAGCTCGCGCATCGCACTGGCCCGCACACCCGCTTGATGTTTCCCTTGCAACAGCGCTATATCCCCTTGCTGCGCCTTCAACTTCTTCAAATGTTGTTCGGCGTCACGGAGCTCCTTACCCAACCGCTCCACTTCGCGTCCGCGCTCAAGCGCCTGGCGCGACTGCTTTTCCGCCGCTTGGCATTTCTCTGCCTCAGTCGCCGCATCCGCCTGTGCCTGCCGCGCCTGGACCAGCATTTGGTTCACCTGATCCAGGTCGGCGGCCTGGTAGCGCTTGAGTGCCGCTTGACACTCTAAGGTAAGGTTTTGCCAATGCTCCTTCGCCTCCAGCCAGCGCGCTCTGAGCGCCCCTTGAATTCGGCTGTACAAGTCGGCCTGAAACAAGTTTTCCAAAATTAGTTGCCGATCCATTGGCTTGGCGTGAAGCAATTCGGCGAATTGTCCCTGCGGCAGCACCACCACTTGTCGAAACTGATCGCACTTAAATCCAATCAGTCGCTCCACCTGCTCGGTAACTTTATTCTGCTGCTCGGCCAGCACCTTTTCCCCGTCGCCGGACAACTCCCACAAACTCGCCTCTGGCTCAACATTCACCTTATTTTCTCCGCGCAGCGCTTGCCGCTGCTGCGAAGGCCGACGGCGCACGCGATAGCGCCGCGGGCCAATGGAAAAATCAAAGGTGATCAAACATTCATCGCGCGGCTCGGCGTGATGCGAGCGCAGATCCGCCGGCGCTTTGCCGGAGTCCACCTGCCCGTAAAGCGCGTAGCACATCGCATCCAGCACACTGCTTTTGCCGCTGCCGGTGGGGCCGTGAATCAGAAACAGCGAGCGCTCGCCCAGGAGCGTAAAATCTATGATTTGCTCCCCCGCGTAGGGTCCAAAGCTGTTGAGGGTGAGTTTCAGCGGCTTCACGGCTCCTCCTGGCGCAGTTGACGATACATCCGTTCCACGACCTGGCGATAAACCACCTTGGCCTCTTCGCTCAGCGGCTGGCCGGTGGATTCCTGATAAAATTTGTCGAACAGCGCCAGATCATCCAATTGCGTCAATTCCCACCGATTCAGCCCCCCCGCCTCTTGCTCAGCCAGCAACCGCGACACGTACAGGCAATTGGGATACACCTGCCGGAGCCGCGCCATCACATCGAGTATCGGCGACTCATCGGTGTAGGTGATCTCCAAATAATCTTCGCGCGCTGCATCCTCAAGTCCTAACTGGCAAAGCCGCTCAAAGGTGTCCCGCAACCTGCGCACTTTCCTTTTTGGCGACAAAGCGACTCGCCGGGTGGCAACTTTTCCCGCTTGATCCATCTCCACCAGGCTTACGCTTTTGTGATGGTGCGCTTCGTCAAAGGAGTATTGGAGCGGCGAACCGCTATACTGGATTATTCCATCCCCCATGGACTGCGGCGCGTGCAGATGCCCCAAGGCCACGTAATCAAACCCATCGAAACAAGACGCTTCCACCGCGCCGCTGCCGCCGACGCTCAAGGGCCGCTCCGATTCGCAGCCGCGTCCACCGGCCACAAAAGCGTGCGCCATCAGCACCGAGCGCCGCCCCTGGGTGCGCGGCAGGCGCGAGATCAACGCATCCATAGCGGATTGATGCGTCAGCGTCGCTTCCTGACCCAGCCATTGACGCACCATAGATGGCTCGGCATAGGGAAGTGAAAAAATATCCACTGGCCCGTGCTGATCATTCAACACCAGCGGTGCCAAGGTCGCCGGAAGATTGCCGCATACCCATAAATTGTGACTGCTGAGCATCTTGGACGCAAAACCCAGGCGATTGGGGCTGTCGTGGTTGCCGGCGATCACCACCACCGGCACGCGCAATTCCAAAAGCAACTTGGTAAAAATTTCATCCAGCAGATCCACCGCCTCCGGCGGCGGAACTGCCCGATCATAAATGTCGCCGGCCACCAGCAGCGCATCGGGCTTTTCATCGCGCACCACCTCCAGCAATTGCAGCAGGACGTGGCGCTGATCTTCCGTGAGATTCACCCCGTGAAACAGCCGCCCAAGATGCCAATCGGAGGTGTGCAGAAATTTCATGCCCATTACCAAAAGAACGGCAGGCGACAGGCGGAAATGTGCTTCCGCTCGCCGCCTGCCGTCATTATCCAGCCAAGGTCAATATCAGGCGCGCTTGGCGGCCTTGCCGATAAACAGCCCGATGACAAAGAAAACCACCACGACGACCAGGCCGATAATCGCCATGAACCAAAGCCCCTTGCCGCTGTCGGCCAGGCTCTTGATCATCTCCGGGCGCGTTCCCAGCATGGCCGAGACCAGCACAAAACCCCCGAATAACACGGCGATGGTCGCGGCCAAAGCCGCAGCGCCAAATGCCGGGGCGGCCGGATCGGCCGCTTCCACGTAAATCGGCATGCCGCCGCGATTGATGATCGGTCCTTCGCCCAGTTCCTCCAGCGGGCCACCACCGCTGCGGGGGGTGGAGGGGCCTTTGCCCTTGCCGGCACCGGGGGTGATTTCATCCAGTAGTTCCGCGCCCAGGCTGGTGTCGTCGCTTTCGCGCGTCAGGTCCAGCAGACCCGAACCGGAGCCAACGCCTTCGAGATTAATCTGATCGCGCACGCCCGGCGTGATGGCCGTCTGGGCCATGGGATCGGCATGCTCGACTTCATCGGCGCCGAAAACATTGATGCCGCCGCGGCTGCCCGCCGAACCGCTGAGTCCCGAACCGCTGATCGGGCCTGCCCGGCTCGGCGAAGGCATCCCGCCAACCGAGCCGCTGAGGCCCAGGTCCGCCGCCAGGCCGGTGTCGTGCTTCTTGCCCGACGCCGAGATATCATCATCGCTGAGGGTGATGCTGGTGCCGCTGGCACCTTTGGAATCGACCAGCCCGATGGGCGAGCCGCTGTCGGAGGGTCCAAGGTCCACCTGATCGCGCTTGACGCCCGAGGCGTCGGCTTTGAGCGTGTCGATCTGGTCGGCCTTGTACATCAGCCGTGGGCCGTCGCGGAATTCGCGCAACTTGCCCTCACGGGTCAGTTGCTTGAGTTCCTCGTCGTTTTTCCCCAAGGCGACCTTGGCTTCATCCACGGTGTAGAACATCTTGGCCATCATGCGCAGGCTCCTGTTGTCAGTGTCGGGCGTCGGCCCGATCAAGCTCACGGGTTATCACGCGGCGTCTCCGGCGATGGCGGCGCTGTTTGGGTCGCGCCGCGGGTTGGCTGCTTCTGCCGGGCCACCAAATCGGCCACTTCCTCCGGCGAGGGAGTGGTGTTATATCGCTCTAATTTGCGGTCGTGGCGGAAGTTGCGCGCCGCGATCAGCCGCAACATCTTGTCGCCCGGATAATACTGATACGCACACAATACTTGCGTATCCACATCCATCACATAGCAGCCCCAGGTATTGGTGGAAAACTGCGCCGGCACCACAAACAACCCGGCCCCGCCGGCGATGGGCGCTTGCAATTGCCCCAAGGCAACGTTCTCCAGCTTACCCCCGCTTCGCCAGGACAAACCCACCAGCAGCATCACCGCCGCATTGGCGTATAACGCAAGAGCAACGGGATGCCGCCAGAGCATACGGGTCATGTCCGCTCAATTCACCAAAAAAACCCAATCCATTCGACAATGCCGATTATATACCCCTTTGCACAAATGTCGCAAGTTTTACCGCCGGCGACAACGTAAAACACAAATAGTCGCAAGTAGTCCAGGCTGTCGCAATTGGCAATTTCCTT
>JBBQBE010000102.1:0-9560 GCA_038317225.1 Tepidisphaerales bacterium
TCATCATCGCGCACGTCCAGCGGATGATCGTTAAAGACCACATCCAAACCGTGCTTGCGGCACAGGCGGAAAAAGCCCGCCGGATCAGGGATCAATTCCGGGTTAAATTCCCAGTGCCCCCACCCCTCCTTGTGCCATTCCATATCCATAATCAGCGTGGAGAAGGGATACCCGGCGGCGGAAAAATCATGCGCCATGCCCTTGATTTCCGCCTCGCTGAAGGCCGGCCAGCGCGAAAACATAATCCCCAGGCTTTTCCGCGGCACCAGGGGCGCTGGCCCGCTGAGCAGGCGAAAATCCCGCAACGCCCGCTTAAAATCCTTGGCGTAAGCGAAAAAATACCAGTCCTGATATCCCGCGCGGCGGCGCTCGACGGGAAAATCGTCCGCATCCAGCACCGCGCTGTTGGAATCATTAAGAAAAAAATACCCGCTATGCGACAGCACGCCGGGGCAAAATTGGCGGCACACTTTGTACCAGTTGAACGTCCGTTCCTGAAACGCCCCGTCATTGCGCGGGCCGGCGGCGGTGCTGAGCCAGTCGCGCTGGTTGAAATTCGCCGGTGCCGCCGGGTGCAAATCCACATAAAGCGGATCAACTTCACAGTACAACCACGCCGGCCAGGCGGTGCCGGTAACATCGGGCGATTCCATCGTTGCCGTGTGTACACCATCCAGTTTCGCCGCCGGCCCACTGTAACGATCCAGGCTGCGCAGCGTGCCGCCCAGATTCTGGTAATCCCGGTCATCCGGCCGCCAAAGCTGCATCAGTTTCCCGTCGCTCCAGCGCACTTCCAGATTATTCCGGTCAAAGGCCTCCTCCTGCCGTGAGGCCAAAATGCTCATTTTCCCGGTATCCAGCCTGATCGATCCGTCCGCTGCCTCCTCCACCTTGGCAAAGGCCACCGGCCGCTGGGTCGGGTAAGCCACCAGGCTGCGCCGCTGCTCAAAGTTGCCGTCGGGGGCATATTCCATTCGCACCAGTGTGCTGGACAGACAGGTAAATCGACGCCGGGAAATAATTTTTGGATTAGCCATAATCGGTTCACCCAGCATATAAAAGGATATAACCGTTGTCAAAGTGGATAAATACCCACAATCTTCCTTCTTTCCTCATGCCGAACCGCCGCCGCGACCCATCCGGCAACGCGATAATCATTTTTGCCTCTTCAGCAGATCTTTGGGTAAGTTTCGGCCCAGGCAGTTCCATGTATCCTTGTCACTCCTACAGCAATGCCTGCGGACGCTGGAGACATGGCTCTAAAATCCAGCCCTTAACCGCCGGCGCAGCCGTCATCCAAGCGCTGCCGATCTACCCACAGATTCTGTTGAGGAGCCTAATTTCCTTGACATCGCAGGCGGAGGGGTTGATTATTCTTTGGCCCAGGGCTTATACTATATCGAGGACTAAAATGAGTGCGGCCAATCTGCACAATATCGAGATTCAGATCGACCAACTGGACATCGGCGACAAGCTGCGCCTGCTGCAATACCTTGCCCCCCGGATAGCCGCTGAAGTGTCGCCATCGAAGAAAATCTCGGAGGATATCGACGCCGCGTGGCACCGGTATCGTGCGCTGGGACAGCGGCTGGCGGCCACATCTGTTGCCGGCGCTGCCCCGATTACAGAGCCGAAAAAGGGGACACTAGACATTATTAAGTCTGCCAGCCCCTTTGACGATCCCAAAAAGGTTGCTGGGATCGTTGCTCATTAGACCCCCTGCCCATTCGCGTTTACGTAGATGTTTGGCAATTGCAGATTATTTGGCTTATAACCGCTTATAAAGGTATTTTGATGTCTGTAACTCAACTGATTTCCCGCCTGCCTTACGAACAGGCGACTGCCGCTTCGCGGCGCGAGCGGATACGCTGGTGGCGCCAGTCGCGTTTTGGCATGTTTGTGCATCTGGGCCTTTACTCGGTGTTGGGTCGTCATGAATGGGCGATGGCCACTGAATGTATCCCCATGGCCGAATACGAGCAGTTAGCCGACCGATTCCAGCCCCAGGCTGGCAGTGCCCGCCAATGGGCTTGCCTGGCCAGGCGGGCGGGGATGAAATACATGGTTTTCACGGCCAAACACCACGAGGGGTACTGTCTCTGGGACACGCGGCAGACCGACTATAACTCTGTCCAGAGCGGGCCCAAGCGGGATTTAGTGGAGGAATATATCGCCGCCTGCCGTGCCGAAGGGTTAAAGGTAGGGCTTTACTACTCGTTGATGGACTGGCACCATCCTGATGGTGGCACATGCCATTACGATCCCGATGCCCGCCGACGATTCCTGGAGTTCACGCGCGGCTGCGTTGGGGAACTGATGAGCAACTACGGCCAGATTGACATCCTCTGGTACGATGTTCCCAAGCCGCTGGACACGGCCGAGGGTTGGGAATCGTATGCGATGAACCAGATGGTCCGATCGCTCCAGCCGCACATTCTCATTAACAATCGCAGCCATTTGCCTGAAGACTTCGGCACCCCCGAAGGCCATGTTGTGGCGGAGAAGACGCAAATGGACCGGGGCTGGGAAGCCTGCATGACCTTTAACGGAAGCTCGTGGGGCAACATGAAAGGTGCGGAGGTGGATGCGTGGCGTACGCGCGACATCCTCAAAATGCTTGGTACGGCATGCAATGGCCGGGGGAATCTGCTGCTGAATATCGGCCCCACTCCTGATGGAGCAATACCTGCGGACGCGGTTGCGCCGTTGGAGGCTGTTGGCCGCTGGCTCGAGCGGCATGGGGAGGCGGTATATGGCTCGCTGGACGACGCCGGAGCATTCCCCACCTACTGTGGCGTGGTTTCACGCAAAGACAACATTGCGTATTTCTGGCGGAATACCTGGGCGGGCAGCGAACAGGGCTTAGGCGGATACGAATCCCCGGTAAAGTCTGTAACTTGCCTGACCACCGGCCGTCCGGTTGAATTCACGCAGAAAGGTTATCGAATCCTTCTTACAAATCTACCGAACAAATGTCCGGATAGTGAGGGGGGCGTCACGGTGTTTAAGCTGGAATTTGATTCGCCGCCGGCCTGGAAATGGTGTCCGACCACACCAGCTTTCGTTGTCGGCTGGGATTAAACGTAAAAGGCAGTAAAGGGGACACTAGACATTATAATGTGTATTGTCCCCTTATTCCGGGCCAGAAACGCAAATTCCCCTCGCCCACGTACTCGTGGGAGAGGGTAGGGTGAGGGCTTCCTTATTCCAGTTTTGCCAGGATCGGTAAAGGGGACACCAGACTTTTTTAATGTGTAGTGTCCCCTTTACCAAACTCACTGCGTTACAACACGAAAACCAGATTCTTCTTGCATTCGCCCGCAACTGGGTGTACCATATACCTGCAAGCCATATAAAATGTGTATATGGCGGCATATCCAATCCAGCGATGGATCACAGCGCACAGAGAAGAATTGTCATGGAGAAGCGAATTGTGACAGTGTCGAAGATGGCTTTGGCCATCGCGGCGGCAAGCGTGTTCTCGGCGGGCATCGCCGGCGCGGCACCCATTACCGTTCCCAATGGGTCATTTGAAACGCTAGGCACCCTTAGTAGTGGTGTCAACGAATGGCATGCATTGCCGGTTGCAGCTATTGGTTCAGGTTGGCAATACCCGGGTGCCACGCCCTACGGTATTTACCTTAAAAATGCGGGGGAAGGCCCCCATGTTACGGTTGCTGCCGAGGGTGACCACGTATTTAACGGGGGCTATCTCAACAGCGGCGCAGGCGTGTTATCCAATACCCTCAGCAGCTACGCGGTTCTGGGAGACGGAACCGAACAGATCACGCTGAACTTTGCCATCGCCAAGACTTTGAATGCACCTGGTGGTACGGGTTCCATCACTGCCGACATCCTTGTAGGCACCGCAGTAGTGGGTACCGGCACTTTTTCCAGTACATTGGGTACTGGGGCTTGGGATCCCAAGAGCGTTACTGGCACCATCCCCAATGGGACAACTGGCGCACTGAGCATTGATTTTAAAAGTGCAGGTACGAATACGGCATGGCTGGACAACGTTACCGCCAGTGTTGCCGTGCCGGAACCGGCCTCGCTGGGCCTGCTGGCCTTGGGAAGCTTGGGCCTGCTGGCTCGTCGGCGTCGCAGCGTCTGATAGATTTTAAGTTTTCGCATGACCGGGCGGCGAAATGACACCATTTCGCCGCCCTTTTGTCTATCTATGGCTAACCCAAAAACCTACTACATTGACCCCACCCAAGGCAGCGACCTTCACGATGGGCTGGACCCGACCCGGCCGCGCCAAACCCACGCGGCCCTGACCCTTGTCGGCGGCGACACAGTGCTTTTCCAGCGCGGCGGCGTCATCCGCCGACCGCTTCTATGCCAATGCGGCCTGCCGGACGCGCCCATCACTTATGGCGCCTATGGCGTCGGCGACAAGCCGGCCTTTTATGGCTCGGTCCCTATCGCCAACCCGGCCGACTGGATCGAACAGTCCCCCGGCCTGTGGCGCTATACCCAACCCTTGGCCGACGAAGTGTGCAACCTGGTCTTCAACGGCGGCGAAAGCTGCGGCGACCTCCGCTGGGATGTTGCGGATTTGCGGGAAGCCGGCCAGTGGCACTACACCGGCATCGGCCAGTGCTTGGATCGCGAAGGCAATCGACCCGTGCCCGCCGCGGAGTCCCATAGCCTATACCTGAGCTGCCCGGACAACCCCGGCCGCTTTTACCGCCAAATCGAATGCGTGTTCTTTGGCCAACGCAAACTGGTCAGCGGCCAACGGCACATTGTTCTGGAAAATTTGCGCTTCCAATACGGCGGCGTGCATGGCTATCAGGATGCCGGCGTTGGCGATATCACCATCCGCCACTGCGACTTCGCCTTCATCGGCGGAGCCGTCTGGCATCGCCAGCAGCGCATCCGCTTTGGCAATGCCATAGAGTTCTGGGACGGCGCCGAGGATATCCGCGTCGAAGGCTGCACTTTCAACAACATCTACGACTCGGGCATCACTCACCAGGGCGGGGAAACGCTCCATATTCCCCGGCGACTTTATTTCCGCGACAATCTCTTTGTCGGGTGCGGCATGGCCGCCTACGAGTGCCGCGAACCCTCGGAAGAAGTCTATTTTGAATATAACACCTGCATCGACTCCGGCGGCGGCTTCAGCCCCCAGGGCCAGCCCCCGCCGCGGCAATCGGAGATTTATCCCCAGCCCATGGGACATCATATTTTTATCTGGCGCATCGATCCGGGCACACAGCCGGGCACGGTCTACATCCGCCACAATCTTTTCGCCGCTGCGCCTTTTGGCGCCATGATCTATTCCATCATCGATCCGGCCGATGAAGCCCATTTCATCATCGACCACAACGCCTATCGCCGCGGCGGCGGAGAATTATTCATGCGCGTAGGCGGCAAAAACTACTCCCCCGCTGAGTTTGCGCTCTATCAGCGGGAACAACAAAAAGACCAACACAGCCTGCTCACCGATCTTGCTTTCCTCGATGCCCCGCGGGGCAATTTCTCCCTGCCCAAAACCTCCTCATGCCAGGCAATGGGCGTCCGAGCCGCCGCGCAATCAAGCCGCTAACGCCCACGCCGCCGCCGATCCACTATCCATGGCAAAGAGAAGAGAAACAGGCTAATTACCGCCCCTTTTTCCCCTCTCCCGGTACTCCGGGGGAGGGCCAGGGTGGGCATCCTTTTGTCCGTTGTCCGTTGTCAGTGGTCAGTAGCAAATGCTTTTGCAGCGGACTACTGACTACGGACCACTGACTTTCTTCATATTCAACACTCAACATTCAACATACTCCTCTGCGTCTTTGCGGCTCTGCGTGAGCTTCGCCTTTTCAGCAAAAAGACCCATCTCACGCAGAGCCGCCGGGACGCAGAGGGGGTTGGGAATTGATTGTGGAGGGCCGGCAAGGGGGACACTCGGCATTACAATGTGTGGTATCCCCCTTTGGCGATCTGGAAACAAGCAAAGAACCCGTCATGTAGTGCCTGGCATATTTGGAAATAGGCCGATTTACGGGGAAATATGCAAAGGAGTGCCGAAGTCGGGAAAATATCCGGGAATTTTCTTGACACACAGTGGTTCTTGGGGTATAAGTAGTATACAAGAGAGTATATAAGCTGGCGGCGGCCCTTCTTGATAACCTGCGTTATCTTCCACCGCCAGTGAGCAACACTCTCAGAGGAGACCCTATGCGTATTGTTTCTGCTTCTATCGTGGCCGGGCTTGCGTCCGTGCTGAGTGCTTCGGTTGTTTCGGCGGCACCCCTGCTTGCCATCGACTTTGCTGGGCCTGTGCAGAGCGGGTACACCGGCTTTACTGGTCAAACCAGTGGCGATTTTCCCGGAGGCTTTCCTTCCACACCTGTTCATTTCTTGAAGGATACTGTCGGGGTCTACACCGTTACCCTCGCTTCAACCAACGGTTTTGGCTCGGACGATCGCTCTGGCTATAATTATGCAGGTTCAGACAAAAACCTGATAAACACCGAGCGTAACGTTACGACCTACGGGCAAGACGGTTCCTATTATGATGGCATGACCGTCAAGGTCGAGGGATTGGCCGCCAATACGCCCTATGAGTTCACAATCTACGACGTTTCTTTCGGCAACACGGTGAATACTACCTGGACACCGAATATAGGAACCGGTTCGGCCTTTACCATTACCAACACAGGCTCGACAGATTCTGCTTTGTCTGGTACCTGGAGCCACACGGCCACTTGGACCACCAATGCCACGGGGACAATCCTGTTTGGCTCCGATCACACGGGCGCGAAGGCCCGTATGAACGGTTTCACTGTGAGTGCTGTTCCCGAGCCGACCACCTTGGGCGCTTTGGGGCTGGGCGCCATGGGCCTGCTGGCCCGTCGGCGTCGCATGGCCTAAAGGTGTTAATCCTGCTTTTTCCACCACGGCGGGCCGAAAGGTCCGCCGTGGCCTTTTGCCCCACGGCGATCCAGTAGGGCCATGGGCACTCAATTCGCAGTGCGGCCTTGAGCAAATATGCGGTGACATAATCTTATTTTCACGGAGCTTGCTATGTCAAATGCGGTATGTCGGACTGTCGGGCGAACCAGGCGGCGGGCCTTTACGCTGGTCGAACTGCTGGTGGTCATCGGCATCATCGCGGTGCTGATCTCCATTTTACTTCCGGCCTTGAGCAAAGCCCGCTCCGCGGCAAATCAAGTGGCCTGCTTGAGCAATCTTCGCCAGATGGGCATGGCCATCATCGCTTATGCCGACAGCAATAAAGGCGCGCTGCCGGGAACGCGCCAGCCGGTTAGCTGGCAATGGCGTGGTGCCCCGCATGGTGTTGTGGCCAGTTTTTTCGGTCTGGCGGATAATCAGCGGACCAATGTGCTGATCTGCCCGGCGGAGACGCGCGTGCGATCCGATCCCAATACCTGGATACAGCCGGGCGGTTGGGCCAGCGGCGTCGGCAAAATCCCTGCCTTCTGGCAGGTCTCCTCGGACTGGCCTAAGGGCACCTGGGGGTCGTATCTCAATTCCAGCTACGGGGCCTCGCGCCGGGTGTTCGGATTCGCCCCAACCGAATATGAATATATGTGGGGTGCTACCCCCTTTCGCAAAATTACTCAGATCCCCCGGCCTTATCAAACCCTGATGTTTCTGGATGCCTTCGGGGCTGATGTTGACGCCGACGGACCGATAGTAGGCCACGGACCGCAATACGGCTTTGCCGGCTATATGGCACACAGCACGGGACTCAATATGGTCTTTGTGGACGGCCATGCCGCCTGGTGGAACGCCCAGCGTCCGCACGGTTCCTACTCCTGCTGGCTGGGCGATGCGGGGGTGGAGCCATTCGTGATTACGCCCACCAATATGTACGACGGCACCACAGCCCCCTGGTGGTAACCGGCCAACCGCCCGACCAGGCGACTGCATGCCTTGCCCGGTGGATTGTTGACTGTAGATTGTGGATTGTTGAAAAATGCAAATGCAAATGCAAATTCAACCCTCAACACTCAACATTCATGTTTTTTCTCTGCGTCTTTGCGGCTCAGCGTGAGCTTCGCCTTTTCAGGCCAGCAAAGGGGATAGTAGACATTATAATGTGTAGTGTCCCCTTTGGCGGTCCGCCCAACGGTAACTGTTTACCGCCCCCGGCGGGATTACGATGAATCGGTCGGCGTGCCGGTCAGCAGGCCCGGAGCTTTGTTCGCCCAGGCGTTCATGAGCAAACGCTTGATGGTCTGGAACATCGGCAGGTTCTGCTGCCTGGCCGTGCGCAGCACCGACATCAGCACCGCCGCCTACCGCCCCCCCGCGTCGACGTGACATCGGAAGAATGCCTCTTTCAACCTCGCCGCCGAAAGCGCTCGGCGTGACTTTGGCCAGCCGGGCGTTTTTTGGTTTCACACGAATCCAATGGTGTTCTGCAACGTCAGCGAGTCCATCGCTCGAGCGGCATTGCGTGTAATTGCGCGCTTCCAGAACGCCCGGTGCGCTATATAATTCCTTGCTGATTATGTAGACTACGTAGGCGCTGTGCAGGCAGTCGCTTGTCGGCGCTGCGGTGGTCTTGCTTCCCTGCACGAAAGGGATCAGATGTCCCGGAAGCGAAAATCTACTCCGAACCTTCGGGCCCAGCCGGTGCGGCCGGAATTGGCAAGTCTGGTTGTGGCGGCCTGGGACAGCCTATCCGACCACATTGCGATTGTGAACGAGGATGGAGTAATTGTAGCGGTCAACCGAGCATGGCATAATTTCGCCGCATCCAATGGTCTGCTCAGCGGGAACGTCTGCGAAGGGGCCAGCTACGTAAGCGTCTGTGATCTTGCAGTGGGCGAGGATGCGGAACTGGCTCGCGTATTTGTGCAAGGGCTGCGCGACGTGATTGCCGGGCGTTGCAGCGCGTTCGAGATGGACTACCCAGGCCACTCGCCGGATACTCAGCGGTGGTTCGCGGGGCGCGTCACGCGTTTGTCGGACTGCGAGCCGGTCCATGTTGTCATTGCCCACAAGAACATCACCGAGCGCAAGCAGGCCGAGGAGATGAAGCGCACCCAGCAAGCCGCAATGGCGCACTTGTCGCGCGTCGTCACGGCCGCCGAGCTCACATCGGGGCTTGCGCACCAACTCAACCAGCCCTTGGGGGCCATCCTCCTGTATGCCGAAACCTGCCGGGACCTGCTCGATGCCGGTACTCAGCCGCCAGGCACACTCGTCGAGCCGTTCAACAGGCTGATTACAGAGGTGGAACGGGCGCGAAGCGTCGTGGCCCATTTCACGAAATTCCTCCGCAGGCATCCGTTGACCAAGTCCACGGTGGATGTGAATCGGCTGCTTAAGGAGACGATCCATCTTCTGGCGCGCGAACTGGGGCAAGCCAAGGTCGAGGTGCACTATGAACTGACACCAGAGAGTTTCCGTGTCGCTGGAGACCGTGTTATGCTCGAACAGGTCATTGTCAACTTGGTGACGAATGCTCTGGAGGCGATGGCCAGCGCCGTGAACCGACCCCGGCGGTTGACCGTCGGCACAAACGTCAGCGCCGGGGGCGATTGCACGGTGAGCGTTCGCGATAGCGGACCCGGACTGGTTCCTTCAGT
>JBBQBE010000103.1:0-9388 GCA_038317225.1 Tepidisphaerales bacterium
CTGAAAATCCGAAGCTCACGCAGAGCCGCAAAGCCGCGGAGAAAAAAGCGGGTCCGTCCGGCATTCAGCAAGTTGAGGCGTGGCCACGGATTTTTGCATTTTGCACCGGGTCAGTAAATCAGTCTTCTTGGCCAGTCGCAAACCGGGTTTTCGGCTTAGCAATGGTAGAGTGCAAAAATATAGGGGCACACCCGCCGGGACGCGGAAAAACACTCGTCGCCTGCACTGTCTCGACCCTCATTCTCGGGGGCGAGTCTGGGCTGGCCAGTGCCTCAAACTCCAAGGAAATTCGCGGGCGTACTTTCTATTTTGATACTGCGCGGTTGTTGTTACACCGACTAAGATGAATGCAAAGGATAGATTCTATGAGGATGAGTATGACGAGTAAAAAAAATGTAATTCGCTGGTCGGGTTTATTTTTATGTCTATTTTTGCCCTTGGCCTTTGCCGCTCAACCGGCCACCGCGCCGCTGCGCACAGGCCCTGCGGCCTTCGGCGACTGGTCCACCGACGCTCCCGGCGTGGTACGCCATATTACCGTCGCCGATTTACCCAAGCCGTTCGCCAGTCGATCGGCGGACAACGGCCCGCGGCTGGTGGCCCGTCCCGCCGGGGCCATGCCGATCGCGCCGCCGGGTTTTATCGTGCAACTGTTGGCCGACAACCTCCGCAACCCGCGTAAGATCATCACCGCGCCCAACGGCGACGTGTTTATCGTCGAGAGCGCCGCCGGACGCATTACCGCCATTCGTCTGGCCGCTAACGGCACCATTGCCGAGCGACAGGTTTATGCCGACAAGCTCAATCAACCTTTCGGCATCGCCTTTTATCCGCCCGGCCAGCATCCAGAATTTGTCTATGTGGCCAATACCGGCTCGGTGGTGCGATTCGCCTATCAGTCAGGCGACCTCCAGGCCCGCGGCGAAGCGCAGACCATCGTGCCGGACCTCTCGGCCGGCGGTCGCTTGCGCGGCGGGGGGCACTGGACGCGGGATGTGGTCTTTTCCCCCGACGGCGGGCGCATGTTTGTGTCGGTTGGATCACGATCCAACAATGACGACAACGACGCCGAATTTCATCGCGCCAACATTCTCTCGTATCGTCCCGACGGCTCGGATTTTTCCATCTACGCCTCCGGCCTGCGCAACGCCGTGGGCCTGGCGATCAACCCGGTTACCGGGCAATTATGGGCCTCGGTCAACGAACGCGACGGCCTGGGGGACAATTTGCCGCCGGATTATATCACGCATGTAGAAAAGGGCGGTTTCTACGGCTGGCCATGGTTTTACATCGGTGGGCATTACGATCCCAAACATCAGGGTAAACATGCGGAACTGCGCGATAAAGTGATCGTGCCGGACGTTTTGCTGCAGGCGCATTCGGCTTCGCTGTGCATGACGTTTTACACCGGTAAAATGTTTGGCGAGGAATATCAAAATGACGCTTTCGCGGCCTTGCACGGCTCCTGGAACCGTGCCAAACGCACCGGCTACAAGGTGATCCGCGTACCGATGCGCCAGGGCCGAGCCACCGGCGAATATGAAGATTTTCTCACCGGATTTACCACGCCAACCGGGGATGTCTGGGGCCGACCGGTGGGGGTGGCGGTGGCCAAAGACGGCTCATTGCTGGTCAGCGACGACGCCGCCAACGCCCTGTGGCGCATCAGCCGCTAACCATTTTTTGCCGGCGGGGTGTTGCCCATTACGCCGGCAACGACGCGGCTGGCGAACCGGCGCGAAATTCGGTGCCGCTGGCGAAACACATGCCTCCGCAGGACAAGCTACGCTCGCGCCGACACGCCGGCCATAGCTCCGGGAAAAAAGAAAAAACCGCCGGTTTCCCAACGGTTTTTAACCTGTGTCGCATGAAGATAGCTCTATTATTGGGCGGTACAGGACTTGAACCTGTGACCTCTGGTGTGTGATACCAGCGTTCTAGCCAACTGAACTAACCGCCCGATTGTACAAAAACATAATTACCGCAAAGGCGGGCGTTTGTCCAGCGGTCAGGGTTGGCTGGTCAAACCAAAAACCAATGAACTGGGCGCGCCCTCGGAATTTTATATGGGTTCCCGTGGCCGCTCATCATGGCAATTGGCCAAACCGCGTTTTTCCACCGAACCCTGGGAAGTACAAAAAAATACGGGCGCGCCCATGAGCTTGCCCATCATTGGTGGGCAAGCTCAAATTGGCCTCAGCAATGGCCCTGATCTGCTAAGCACGAAGTTTGTGAAAGAATCACCATCTTCGCCCTAATAATAGCGTTTCTGCGCAAATATCGAGGATCGAAATCCATTTATTCACAGGCTGTCAGGCAAGGGCAATTTGACCGATGCAATGGCCCTGATCTGCTGCGCACACTGCTAATTATGGGTCGCTGCCGCCGGGCGGTAGCGGAGTTCCAGCCAGTTGAGCAGGCGTCGGGTTTCGCTGTCCAGTTGATCGGGATGCTGGGCGAACCAGCGCATGGCCAGGTCAAAATCCACGCGTTGGCAAAAGCTTTCTTCCCGCGCCAGGTGCAGCAGCAATAGCGCCGAGACCAGCGGGTCGGCGGGCATACGGCGCAGGGGATGATTGGGCCACACACCCTCGGTTTTTTGCAGTTGCGCCAGATACTCCACAGCCCGCTGGACCGCCGGGCCGTGGCCGCGGCTGGTCAAAAGTGCCCGCAAGGCCAGGGCCGTATGCAGCACATCGCCCCAGCCGCCCTGGGGATCCTGGGTGGCCAGCAAATGCCTTAATAGTTGCGCGCACGTTTCGGTATAGGCCTGGCCAAGTTCGTCGAGGCGAATGACGGCCAGGGCCGCTACCGCCGCCGGGTCTACAAGCTGGCGGTGCAGCGACCCCGGCACATCCGGCCGGCAGGCCAGTAGCTCCGCGCTCAATCGCGACACCTGCTTGTCATTCCATCGCCGCTGAATCTGTTTCACTGTCATCATCTGACACCTCGCTGGGGTAATCCATCCTTGTTAGTGCTATTTTAGGCAAACAGTTACCGGACGTCAAGTGCAAAAACGGGTTTTGTTAAGTATTTTTTGATTGGCTTGGCAAAATGCCGAAAATTTTTCTTGCTTTGCCAGGGGGGTTGGGATTATGAATATTGTTTTGCCGCACCGTTAGGGAAGCGTTATGAGCGATAGTGAATCGACCCAGCCGTCCAGCCCGTCGAAGGGCGGGGCGGCGACAGCCACCGCGATTAAACCACAGCGGAATAAAAAGCCGCGGCACTTGCCGCCTTGGCATGTGATTTTGCTGAATGACGATGATCATAGCTACGAATATGTGATAGAGATGTTGCGCGCCCTCTTTGGCTATGATGAAACCCGCGGCTACTCCATGGCCCAGGAAGTGGACAAGCAGGGTCGGGTGATCGTTCTGACCACCCACAAGGAGCGCGCCGAATTTAAGCGCGACCAGATCCACGCCTACGGCACCGACCTGCGCGTGGCCACCTGTAAAGGTTCGATGAGTTCAATCCTGGAACCGGCGGAAGGTTAAGCGGGCCGGCGACCATTGAGTCAACCACCGAACCGGTGGGGGGCAGCGCATAGGCAACCCCGGCCTTTGGATCAACCTCGCGGCGGGATGACAAATAAGCGCAACGCCGTCGGCCGATCATTGGCCCAGCCCTGACCGCCGGCCAATGTGTGCAAGCGGCAATGTTTTCCAAGCGCGTCTACAGTTTTTGAGATACCAAAAATCAGCCTTGGCTTGGGCTGAGCATTTGCGTGATTTGATTCAGGATATCCGCCGGTTCGCTCATGCGGCCGGGGCCATGATTGCGACAGGCCAGCCATCCGGCGTCGGGGCCGATAAATCGGTATCCCAGATCGCGCAGACTTTGCACATTGCGCTGGCAGACGCCATTGGCCCACATGCGATGGTTCATCGCCGGGGCGAATACCACCGGGCAGGCCGCGGCGCAGATCATCGCACTGAGCAGATCATCGCATAAGCCGCCGGCGGCCTTGGCGATGATGTTCGCCGTCGCCGGGGCGATGAGCAGCAAATCGGCCCGTTCGGTGAGGGAAATATGCTGCGGATCGGAGGAGTCGGGCAGTTCCCACAAATTGGTGCGCACCGGCCGGCCGCTGAGTGTCTGGAAAGTCAGGGGGGTGATAAAGCGCGCCGCCGCCTCGGTCATCACCACACTGACGCCGGCCTGGCGCTGATGCAGTTTGCTGACCAGATCGGCGGCTTTGTAGGCCGCGATCCCGCCGCAGACGCCCACGATGATCTCTTTACCCGCCAGCAGGTCAGGGGTATCGCTCATGGTTTGGCTCCCTATACCGCCGCGCCGCCCGGCCGGCTGCGCGGCACATAGCTGTTACTGCGGCTCGGCCAGTCCGCTTTCCTTGTAGTCGATGGCGATTTTGTCCTGGAGGATTTCCTGCACCACCACTTCCAGCGCCGTCATTTGATCGGTGTACTCAACCAGCGGGCGTGCCCCGTCCATCAATTCCAGCATCCGCTTTTGAATCAGCGCCGTCAGTTTAAACCGTCCGCCAACCTTGTTGACGATCTCGTCGCTTTTAAGAGCTTCAATCATATCATTCTCCTCTGGCTTGTTTGTTGTGTCCGATAATCTTAACCATTTCATCCACCGCCCGCGAGAGCTGGTCGTTAATGACCATGTAATCAAAGGCCCGCGAGCCTTTGGCCATACGGATTTCCCTTCGGGCATTGCGGAAACGCTTGAGTATTTCCGCCTCGCTGTCGCGGCCGCGCTGGCGCAGCCGCTCCAGCAACGTCGGCTCATCCGGCGGCAGCACAAAAATCAGCAGCGCGCCGGGATGCTGAGAACGCACCTGCAACGCGCCTTGCACATCAATTTCCAGCAGCACATCGCGTCCCTCGGCCAGAAAATCCAAGGCGGGGTGCTTGGGCGTGCCGTAATACTCATCATAGACCTGCGCGTACTCTAAAAATTCGTCGCGGTCCAGCCGGGCAAAAAATTCCGCGCGGCTCACATGCTCGTAGGTCTTGGCATGACTGTCGCCCGCCTTGGCCGGCCGCGTGGTGGCGCTGACGGTGTACCACAAGTGCAAGCGGTCGGCCAGTTGCCGCGCAATCGTGCTTTTGCCAACCCCCGATGGGCCGACCAGCACGATGAGCGAGCCGGAATGCAAAAAGGATTCAGTCATTCTACCTTGCCCAAGCTCCAAAATCGCCGGATCCCCTCATCGCGAGCCTCGCAAGCTAGGAGAGGCCTGTGTGAGTGTTGAATGTTGAATGTTGAGTGTTGATTTTTCAACAATCCACAATCTACAGTCCACCCTCTACAGTCCACAATCAACAATCAACAATCCACATTCCAATTTGCTACGGACCACGGGCTTCCGCTGTCTGTTATTCAACGTTCTGCACCTGCTCCTTGAGCCGGTCGATGGCGCCTTTGATCTCCACGATATGCGTGGCGATCGCCGCGTCGTTGGCTTTGGAGGCGATGGTGTTGGCTTCCCGCAGCATCTCCTGGGCGATAAAATCGAGCTTGCGTCCGGCGTGCTGTCCGGTGCGGCAGGAGGCTTCAAACGCCTGCATGTGGCTGGTCAAACGCTGGATTTCCTCGCAAATGTCGGCCCGCTCGGCAAAGACCGCCACTTCCTTGAGTAGATCCATCTGGCTGACCTGCAATTCGGCTTTGCTTAATAGCTGATTGACCCGCAGCGTCAGGCGTTTGTGATAGTCGTCGATCACAAAGGGGGCACGGGTCTGTATCAGCGCCAGATTTTCGCTAATGACCAGCACATGGCGCATCAATTCCTTAAATAGCGCCTCCCCTTCGCGGGTGCGCATCTGCACCAGTCGATCAATGGCCTTGGCCGTCAGTTCCCGGATCACCGGGCCGTGGCGGGAAATTTCGTCGCTCTCGTCGCGTGGTTCCTGGCAGACGCCGGGCAACTGCACCAGCCCGGCCAAGTCAATTTGCACAAGTCGATCCAGCCCCTTGACCTGTTGCAACTGCTCCAGGTACTTGCGCAGCGCCGGCACATTGATATGGTAGGCCGCCTCGGCACTGTCCAGGCGCATCTTGAGAATATAGACGATCGAGCCGCGCCCCAGCCCCTCGCGCAGCGTGGTTTCCAGCTCCGGCTCCAGGCCGCTGACCGAATCGGGCAGTTTCATCAGCGGTTTGAAAAAGCGATTGTTCAGCGAGCGGATTTCCACGGCGTAATGCGTGCCGTCGCGTTCCGCCGAAGCATCGCCAAATCCGGTCATGCTGACAATCATGCGCTTCCAGCCGGTAAAAGTTTAGGGTGCGGGAGCGACGGGCGCCGCCGGGGCGGCGGGCGCTGATGGATTGGCGGGTGCCATGGGCCCGGCGGGGGCCGTGGGGCCAGCCGGCTGCGCGGGGATCGCCGGTTTGCTCGGCGGGGCGGTCAGGAGATTTAGCGCCACCGCCAATAGCAAAAACACGCCAAAAACGATGCTGGTCGCCCAGGTGAGCACATCCCCGGTCTTGGAGCCAAAAGCCGTGCTGCCGCCGGAGCCGCCGAAGGCGCTGGCCAAACCGCCGCCGCGACCCTTTTGGATCAGGATCAGCATGATCATGAAGACGCAGATAATGACGAACAAAGTGATCGTCAGGTATAGCAAGAAATTCATAACAACTCCCGAATCAATCAATTATCCACAAATCCGACAAAAAGGCAATCAGGATCAAAGGTCATGGCTTCTTTTAACAGTTGGTTCATGGTTGAATGTTGAAAAAGGCAAATGCAACAATCCACCATTGACAATCAATATTTATCCTTGCAATGGACTACTGGCCCATAAGGAAGCCCACCCTGGCCCTCCCCCATGAGTACATGGGAGAGGGGATTGTTCTGCACACTCCCATGTACTCATGGGGGAAAGATTTTTCCTTCCCTCTCCTGGTACTCCGGGGGAGGGCCAGGGTGGGGGCTTCCTTATCCCGAATGACTGTTGAATGTCGAATGTTGAACGGGCGGAGTACCGCCCTTGTCGAGGGCTGCCACCGCACTGTTCAACAATCCACAATCCACAATCAACAATCAACAATCCTCCCAAAACATTCCTGCTTATCGCGCCGCGTTGACGATCGCCAGAAACATTTCCGGCTTCAGGGCCGCGCCGCCGATCAGGCCGCCGTCCACATCGCTTTGCCGCATCAGTCCCTGGGCGTTGTCCGGCTTCATGCTCCCGCCATACTGGATGCGCACTTGCTGAGCAAACGAGTCGTTCCACATCCGGGCCAGTTCCTTGCGGATAAAGGCATGAACCTCCTGGGCCTGCTGGTCGGTGGCGTTGCGGCCGGTGCCGATCGCCCACACCGGCTCATAGGCAATCACCAGTCGGGCCGGATCGTTCATGTCCGACGGCGCCAGTTCGCCCAATTGCGCCCGCACCACGTCCAGGGTCTGGTTGGCGTCGCGCTGCTCGAGCTTTTCGCCCACGCAGTGGACCAGGATCAACCCGGCGGCGTAGACCGCCGAGGCTTTTTTGGCCACCAGCTCAGCAGGCTCCTTGATCACATGCCGCCGCTCGGAGTGGCCGGTCAGGCAGAATTTCACGTTCAAATCCTTGAGCATTTCCACCGAAATTTCCCCGGTGAACGCCCCGTTTTTCTCAAAATACGCATCTTGCGCTCCCAGCAGCACCGGCGTGCCGTCCAGCGACTGGCCTACCACATCCAGATACACAAACGGCGGGGCCACGCCGATCTGCACCTCCGGGGCGATATTGCACCCGGCGGCCACGCCGCGGGCCAAAATCACCGCCGATTCCTTATTGCCATTCATCTTCCAGTTTCCGGCGACAAAATTCTTACGAGCCATGAGCTATCCCTTACAAGTAAAAAGTAAAAAGCAAAAAGCAAAAACGATAAAAAACGGCAATTCAAACCCGCGTCAACGGCGGATCGAAGGCCTTGTCATTCAACTGCGCGATCTTTTGCAACTTTTGCATCAAGGCGGCGAAAGTCTCCGGCAACAGCGCCTGCGGGCCGTCGCACATTGCTTCCGACGGGCAATAATGCACTTCCACGATAATACCATGCGCCCCGGCGGCCATACCCGCCTGCGCCAGCGCCGGCACCCAGTCGCGTCGCCCGGCGGCGTGGCTGGGATCAATGAGCATGGGCAGATGCGACCAGCTCGCGGCCACCGGCACCGAGCCGATGTCCATGGTATAGCGCGTGGAATCCTCAAAAGTCTTGATGCCGCGCTCGCAGAGGATCACGCCCTCGTTGCCCTGGCTTAACACATACTCGGCGCTGAGCAGCCAGTCTTTGACCGTCGCGGCCAGGCCGCGCTTGAGCAGCACCGGCTTTTTCGTGCGCCCCACTTCCTTGAGCAGATCGAAATTCTGCATATTGCGGGCACCGATCTGAAACAAATCGGCCCACTGGGCAACTTGCTCGACCTGCCGCGTGTCCATCACCTCGGTGCAAACCGGCATGCCCAATTCATCGCCGCAGGCCCGCATCCATTTGAGCGCTTCCAGGCCAAAGCCCTGAAAGGAGTAGGGGCTGGTACGCGGCTTAAAGGCGCCGCCGCGCAACACCGTGGCCCCGCCGTCGCGCACATGTCGGGCGATGCGATAGAGCATCTCCTCGGATTCCACCGTGCACGGCCCGGCGATGCACAAGGCGTGTTTTCCGCCCACTTTGACCGTCGGCACGCTCCCGCCGCCGATACTGACGACGCTATCCTCCTCGTGAAATTCACGACTGGCCAGCTTGTACGGGGTCATAATCGGCACGACCTTTTCCACCCCATCCAGCGTGGCCAGATGGTTTTGGTCGATCTTGCCTTCTTCGCCGATCGCGCCGATGACGGTGCGGAATGTTCCGCGCGATAAATGGGCCTGGCAGCCCATGCGTTCGATCTCCGCGACCACGCGGTCAATCGAAGGTGCCGGGGAGTTGGCCTGCATGACGATAATCAAGAAATTCTCCGCTAAGTACGCCGAAACGGCCTGAAGCGGCACATCTTACGCGGCCCATCCCTATCCCACAAGCGCCGCGGGGGGCGGTGGTCAATCTTCAACCACGTGCCATCGCCACCGCAGCCACAAAATCGCCTCTGCCCAACTTAAAAAAAATATCACCTCTCCCATCTCCTGGGGCCGCGGGGTTCCGGCATTTTTCAGCATCTGCCCAACTTAAAAAAAAATATCACCTCTCCCATGTACCCATGGGAGAGGCCGGGTGAGGGCTTCCTTATTGCTCCCTTCCCATGTACTCATGGGAATGCCCCCACCTTACCCGCGCCTGGAGTATCAGAAGTGGGAGTTTAAGGAAGCCCCCACCCTGCCCTCCCCCGGAGTACCAGGAGAGGGAATTTCAAGAGTTTTTCATACGTACATTTTCTCCTCCCTCTCCCATGTACCCATGGGAGAGGCCGGGTGAGGGCTTCCTTATT
>JBBQBE010000104.1:0-9143 GCA_038317225.1 Tepidisphaerales bacterium
GTCCCCTCGCCCACGTACTCGTGCCAGACGGTGAGGGCGCGGGTCTTGCGTAGAAAATTATTCCCTCGCCAATGTACTCATGGGAGAGGGTTAGGGTGAGGGCTTCCTTTAGTCCGTAGTCAGTTGTCCGTTGCAAAAGCATTTTGCTACTGACAACGGACAACTGACTACGGACTAAACATAGGTATGGCCCAGCGCAGGAAGTGCCAGGTTTTTCAGGAGATTCCCCAGCTCTCCACCCCGCGCCCTCCCCCGCGCTTACGCCCAAACAGAGAAATATGGCCATATGAGTTTCCCATGACTTCTAGCGCACCACCACATTGACCAGTTTCCCCGGCACGTACAGCTTTTTCACGATCGTTTTGCCTTCCACCCACGTGCGCACCTTGGCGCTGTCCAGCGCCGCGACCAGGATGTCCGCCTCGGTGGTTTGCGCATCAAGCGTCAGCTTGTCGCGCAATTTGCCGTTGACCTGCACGGGAATCTCCATCATCGGCTCGGCCAAAAGCTCCGAATCGTATTGCGGCCAGGTCGCCCGGCTCAGGCTCTGGTCGTGTCCCAGCCGTTGCCACAATTCCTCCGCCAGGTGCGGCGTGAACGGCGCCGCCAACAACACAAACGGCTCGGCCAGTTCCCGCGGCACCGACTCCATCCCGGTCATCTGGTTATTGAGCTTGATCAGTTCCGCGATGGCCGTGTTAAAGCGCAGGTTTTCAATATCCTCGCCGACCTTTTTGATGGCTCGATGCAACTGCCGCCGCGACGCTTCGGCCAGCGGCTCATCGGTGATGCGGTTGCTCGCCGTTGCCGGCTGGTCGCCGCCGCTCGCCTGGCCGTCGTCGGGGTCGCGCTCGCCGGTGAGATTGCGCCACACCGAGGCGCAAAAGCGGCTCATCCCCACAATGTCGCGCGTGTTCCAAGGCTTTTGCGCTTCTAATGGCCCCATATACATTTCATACAACCGAAACGTATCGGCCCCATAATCGCGCACGATCTCATCGGGGTTCACCACGTTCCCCCGGCTTTTGCTCATCTTGAAGCTGCGGGCGTCAAGCATGATCCGCTCGTCGCTTTTGAGGCAAAAGCCGCCGCCGCCGCGCTGGGTAAGCGCTTCATCAATGCGCTTGCCGATCACCTTGGCCCCGGTGCTTTTGAGCGTGCCCATCAGCCGCCGCCCGCTCTGAGAAGCCTCCTCGGCAACATCGCCCACCAAGGCCGCGCTGACCGGCCCGCCCGCTTCATCCTCGAACAAGTGATACTCCATCTCACCGAGAATCAGGCCCTGGTTCACCAGCCGGGCAAACGGTTCGGGGGTTGAAACCTGCCCCAGGTCAAACAGCACCTTGTGCCAGAAGCGCGCATACAGCAAATGCAGCACGGCGTGTTCCACGCCGCCCACATACAAATCCACCGGCATCCAGTAACGCTCCAGATCCGGGTCCACCAGTCGCTCGGTGTTTTTCGGATCCAGATAACGCAGGTAATACCAGCAGCTTCCGGCCCACTGCGGCATGGTGTTGGTCTCGCGGATGTAATTTTTGCCGTCGCGGGTTACTTGCAACCACTCACCGGCCTTGCTCAAAGGCGGCTGCGGCGTGCCGGTGGGCTTGAAATCGCTCATCTGCGGCAGCGTCAGCGGCAATTCACTTTCATCCAGCGCCGTGGCGTTGCCCTCTTCATCCAGCAGAATCGGAAACGGCTCGCCCCAGTAGCGCTGGCGCGAAAAGAGCCAGTCGCGCAATTTGTAATGGATCATTCCCCGCCCGGTCGATTCGCGCTCCAGCGTGGCGATGATCTTCGCCGACGCCTCCGCGCTGGGCAAACCATCAATAATGGGCGAGTTGCACGCAATCCCCTCCTCGACAAACGCCTTATCCGCCGCCGCCGCCCCGCCCTGCGCCGGGCGCACCACGGTGCGGATCGGCAAATCAAAACGCTTGGCAAATTCATAGTCGCGCTGGTCGTGCGCCGCCACCGCCATGATCGCACCGGTTCCATAACCCATCAGCACATAATCGGCGATCCATACCGGAATTTTTTCTTCGTTGATCGGGTTGAGCGCATAAGCGCCGGTAAACACCCCGGTTTTTTCCTTGCTGTCGGCCTGACGGTCGCGCTCCGATCTCCCGGCCACCTTGGCCGCATACTCCCGCACCGACTGTCGCTGCTCCTGGGAAACAATCAGGTCCACCAGCGGATGCTCCGGCGCCAGCACCAAATACGTTGCGCCATACAACGTGTCGGGACGCGTGGTAAAAACCGTCAAACCAAGCGGCTCACCATCAGAGTCCATGTGGTCCGGCAGATCAAAATCGATCCGCGCCCCCTGCGAGCGGCCAATCCAGTTGCGCTGCATCTCCTTAAGACTTTCGGGCCATTGCAGTGTTTCCAGATCATCCAAAAGCCGCTGGGCATACGCCGTGATGCGCAGCATCCATTGCCGCATCGGCCGCCGCTGCACCGGATAGCCGCCCACCTCGCTTTTGCCGTCGATCACCTCTTCGTTGCTTAAAACCGTTCCCAGCGCCTCGCACCAGTTAACGGCAATCTCGTCCATGTACGCCAAACGCTGGTTGTCGATCAACTGTCTTTGCTCATCGGCGTCCAGCTCACGCCACAAACGCTCGATGCGCATCTCCCCGGCGATCCGCTCCAGTCCCTCCTGCGTTGGATTCAGCCGAATCTCGCCGTCGGGCGCTACCACCAGATTTTCATTGAGAAGTTCCTGAACCAAATGTTTGATCGACCGGGCGCGATTTTCGATCGGGTCAAAATAGCTGTTGAACAGTTGCAGAAAAATCCACTGCGTCCAGCGGTAATAATTCGGATCGGTCGTGTCCACTTCCCGATCCCAGTCATAGCTCAGCCCCAGCATTTGAATCTGCCGGCGGAAATTGGCGATATTCGCCTCGGTGGTCTGCCGCGGATGCGTGTTGGTCTTAATGGCGTACTGCTCAGCGGGCAGACCGAAGGCGTCCCATCCCATGGGATGCAGCACGTTCACGCCCTTCATCCGCAAATAGCGCGAAACAATGTCCGTGGCCGTATATCCCTCCGGGTGGCCCACATGCAAGCCCGCCCCGCTGGGATAGGGAAACATGTCCAGAATATACGCCTTGGCTCTATCGCCGGCCTCCGTCGGCGACAATGCGCGGAAACTGCGGTTATCCAGCCAATACCTTTGCCACTTCTTTTCTATCGCGGTGAAATTGTATGACATGGCCGTACTATAACGTCGATTGCTCCAAGTGTCAGTTGGTATTAGTCCGTTGAACGGGCGGAGTACCGCGCTTTTGATTGTTGATCGTAGATTGTTGATTGTAGATTGTTGAGAAATGCAAATTCAGCACTCAACGCTCCACGCTCAACATTCAACATTCAACACTCACTCTTGCCACTGCCTACTGACCACAGACTACAGATCATCAAGCCGCTGCTGTTTGTCCATTTCCAATATGCCGCTCATCAGTTCCTGCATGTGCCCGGCGAGAATCTGGTCCAGGTTGAAATTTTTCTCCCCGCCGCCCTCGCCGCCCAGGCGGTGATCCGTGCAGCGATTTTGCGGAAAATTGTAGGTACGGATGCGCTGCGAGCGGTCGCCACTGCCCATCATCGCCTTGCGGGCGCTGGTTACCGCCGCGTGCTGTTTGGCCCGCTCGCGTTCATAAAGTGTCGCCCGCAACAACGCCCAGGCCCGCTCCTTGTTTTGCGCCTGGCTTTTGTGTTCGGTCATCTTAAATTGCAGACCGCTGGGTTTGTGCAACAGCCGCCAGCCCGTCTCCACCTTGTTCACATTCTGACCGCCCGGCCCGCCGCCACGGCAGCCAAATTCCTCCACATCCTTCGGGTCAATGTGAATTTGCACATCCGCCATTTCCGGCAATACCGCCACCGTCGCCGCCGAGGTGTGAATCCGGCCCTGCGCTTCAGTCTCCGGCACACGCTGCACCCGGTGCCCGCCGCCCTCAAACTGCAAATGCCGATACGCCCCGGCCCCCTTGATATTGATGATCACTTCCTTAAATCCGCCCCGATCCGACGGCGAAAAATCATTCACCTCGAATTTCCACCCGGTGGCTTCGCAGTAGCGCCGGTACATCTCAAATAAATCCCGGCAAAACAAAGCCGCCTCCTCCCCGCCGGTCCCCGCCCGCAATTCCAGAAAAAATGAATCGACCGCGTTATCCTCGGCGGCCAAAAATTCATCCTTCAAATCCTCCAGCAATCCCTCGGCTCGCCGTCGAGCTTCGGGCAATTCCTCACTGGCCATCGCCGACATCTCCGCATCCGAGCCGTCGGCCGCCAGCGCTTCCAATTCCTCCACCGCCTTGGCCGCGGCTAAAAAATCCGCATAGCGCCCGCACACCGGCTCAAGTTGCCCGGCCTCCTTGCTGATGGCCACCAGTTTCGGCCCGCTGGCCAGCACCTCTGGATCATTTAACTGTCCGCGCAACTCCCCAAGCCGCGCCCGCTTTTCGTCCAGTCGCCGCAACAGCGCATCCGCTCCATGAAATACCGAACTGCTCATAACCCGGCATTATGCGGAATTTACCCCGCGCGGCCAGCGGCCCGTAACCGCCAGTTCAATCGCATTTGCCGGATTGTCCCCTCACGCAGTACTCCAGGAGAGCGCCAGCAGCCAGCGGCCCATAACTGCCAGGGCAATCGCCTGTGCGCAATTATCCCCTTGCCCGGTACTCCAGGAGAGCGCCAGCAGCCAGCGGCCCGTAACTGCCAGGGCAGTCGCCTGTGCGCAATTATCCCCTCGCCCGGTAATCCGGGAGAGGGATAGGGAGAGGGCCGAGTGGTGAAAATGCCTGGTTTTTCAGGAGTTTTCAACGACCTCCGCCCCATCCCTCCGGCGCCGGTGCGCGCCAGAGAGAGTAAAACCGGCAAATGCGATTGCCTTGCCGTAACCGCCTACAACTTAGGATACATCCCCTGCGCCGCCTCGCGCAGCGCCCCGATATCCAATAACTCCAGCGTCGCGCTGTTGGGCGCGGCGATCAGCTTTTCATCCAGCAACCGTCGCAGGCAGCGCGACAGCGTTTCGCTGGTCAGATTCAAATGACTGGCCAAGTGCTTTTTCAACCCCGGCACGCGCACGCGCCGACCCTCCGGCCCGGCCGATTCCAGCAAATGGCTGGCCACACGCGACAGCGCGTCGCGCAACACCACATCTTCCAGCAAGTTCACAAAATGCACCACCCGCTGCGCCATCCCTCCCAGCAGTTGCCGGGCAAACGCCGGCTGTTCTTGCAGCGCCAACATAAACGGCCGCAGTGGCAGCAGCACGCATTCGCTTGGCTCCAGCGCCTCGGCGAATGCCGGACAATCCTTTCCCAAAATCGCCGCCACTTCCAAAAAGGTATTTCCCGCCCCGGCCAGATGCAGAATATGTTCCTTACCCGCCGGTGAAAATTTGTAAATCCGCACCAGCCCCGTCCCCACCACAAAAACCCCCGGACACGCATCCCCCTGGCGAATAATCTGCTGGCCGCTCTTAAATCGCCGCGCGTGTCCCATCGCCGCCAGGCGCGCCCGCCCGGAGGCATCCATCGCCGAAAACAGCCCGCAGGAATCCACAATCCCTTGCACACTTTGGCTACTGGCCATACGCCTGATCCTTGGTTTTCCCTGCTTTACTATTGCGCCGCCAACCGCCGGTACAACTGGAGCGTTGCTTCCACCTGCCGCTCAAAACTCAGGTTTTGGCGCACAAAGTCAGCCGCCGCCGCGCCCATCGACGTCAACCCCGCCCGATCGCCGAGCATCGCCTCCGCGGCGGCCAAAAACGCCTCGCGGTCGATGTCGCAGGCCCGCCCGGTGATCCCCGGCACAATCATCTCCTCGGTCCCCGCGGTGCGCGTCCGCAACACCGCCACCCCGCAACTCATCGCCTCGGCGCAAACGTAGGCGAATCCCTCCCGCGCCGATGGCAACAACAGCGCCTCGGCCGCGTGGTACATTCCCGGCGGCGAAACCTGTCCTATCAGTTTCACCCGCCCCGATAAATTCTCCGCCTCGATCCGCCGCTCCAGCGCCGCGCGGTTCGGCCCATCTCCGGCCAGCACAAATAACCACTCCGGCAAACTCGCCCGGGTGCGCCCGGCCAAATCCAAGATCCACCCCTCGTTCTTGGGATCCTCCAGCCGGCCAACAAACAGCGCCACCGGCCGATCCGCCGCCAAGCCCAGTTCCCGCCGTGCCGCCGCCCGCAATTCAATTGTCGTCAGCGGAAATTTCGCCGGATCAATCCCATGGGGAATCAGACGGATATCCTCTTTGGCTACCTTTCCCTGCTCCAGGAGCCAGCGCCCCGCCGCTTGCGACGGCACATGCGTAATATCTCCAAAATCCGTCAGCACCCGCAAAGCCAACCCCATCGGCATCCCGGTTAAATGCAGCGTGTACAAAAGCGCCGGCCAAGATCGGTAAAAGGGAGACAGGCGCTGCGCCAGCCGCGCCGCCAGCGTTGCCCGGCGATGATGGGCATGGATCACATTCACTTTTTCCTGCCGGACCAGTCGCCCCACCCGCCCGGCGCTACGCCACAAATCCACCGGCCCGCCAGCGATGGGAATCTCCTCCCACCGCAACCCCGCTTGCTCCACCAGCTCATGCCAACCGCCACGCTGGCCGGCCAGGATCATCCGCACCCCGGCCCGCTCCATCGCCGCCGATAATTCCACCACGTATTTCAGCACCCCACCCGGCACCGAGCCGATGAATAGCTGCAAAACAGTCAGTGGCGGAATGCTGGCCAGAGGCATAGATAGATGCTAGTGGAAAACCCTCTATCGGCAAATCCGCCGCCGCAGCGCTTTACCCGACACCGAAAAAAACCAGCGCCGCCCTGAACCGGCCAAACAGCGGCGCCGGCGTTATTTTCCGCGCCGGCGAATTTTCACCAGCTTTTCACCCTTACCTCGCGGTAGCCACTTGTCGCCTGTATTGCTAAAACCCTTGCGACTTGGCAACATGTCCATCATTCAGTAGTATATCGCAAGGGTATGTAAATAATCGCCCTTTTCCCGCGAAATTTAACGAGATTGCCGCATGAGTCCATTGTCCATCCCTTCTTCGCGGCTGGTTACGCTTCGCGGCCTGGTCGCCGGGTTGATCGGCGTGATCCTCATCTGCGCTGTAACGCCCTACAACAATTACGTCATCGGCAACACCTACATGGTCGGCGGCACGCTCCCCATCGGATTGCTGTTGTATCTCATGGCTCTGCTGCTGCTCAATGCCCCTTTACATCGCTGGCTGCCTTCCAAGGCCCTGCGCCCGGCGGATTTACTGGTGGCCACGGTGATGGTGCTGGTGGCCTGCGCCTTGCCGGGGCCGGGATTGATGCAATATCTGCCCGCGCCGCTGGTGGGTCTGCTTCAGCAAAGCGAAGTCAATTACACTTATCGCCAGCTTTTAGAGTCTTTGAACTTGCCGCCCTGGCTATTCCCCACCACCGCCGGCCAGAATTTGGTGCAAAAAGCCTCGGATCCGGTGATCCGCTATTTCTACACCCGTACCCCGCTGCAGGAAGGCTTTGGCGCCTCGAAGTGGGCCGTGCCCTGGCTGGCGTGGCTGCTTCCGGCGGCGACCTGGGGACTGCTGATCGGCGCCATCAGCGGCATGATCCTTTGCCTGGCCTCTTTGCTTCATGAACAGTGGGTTCACAACGAGCGTTTGCCCTTTCCCATCGCCTCCATTTACGTTGCGCTGATTGATCCGCCCCAAAAGGGGCGCGTGTTCAATCCGCTATTGCGAAGCCGCCTGTTCTGGATCGCCGCCGGATGCGTTTTCGCCTTGCACAGTTTCAACGTGCTGGCGGTCTACTTTCCCAAGTACGTTCCGTCGATCCCTTTATCTTACAATTTTTACGGCATCTTCAGCCAGCCGCCATTCTCCTTCACCGACTGGGCTTTTAAGACCAGCAAAATCTATTTCATGGTTGTCGGCCTGACCTTTTTCCTGCCTGGACGAATCGCATTGAGCCTCTGGTTGGGTTACGTGGTGTTGCAAATAGCGATGATGCAGGCCGGCCAGATTAACAGCGAGATTTCCGAAGGGATGCAGCGCGATCAGACCTTTGGCTCGATGGTGGTCTATACCCTCATGATCATCTGGCTGGGCCGACTGCACTGGCGGACGGTTGGGCGGGATATGGTCCGGCGGATTTTCCCCGCCGCCGGAGTACCCGACAAAAGTTCGCCAACCGAAACCAGCCACCACAAAATCCCCTCTCCCGGTACTCCGGGGGAGGGCAAGGGTGGGGGCCTCCTTATTGCTTCTTCCCCAACCTCCTTCGGCACTTCCCATCGCTTTTTGCCCAATTGGCTGGCCGGCTGGGGATTTTTGCTGTTTTCCGGCCTGATTGTCGCTTGGCTGACTATGGCCGGCGCTTCCCTGTGGGGGGCGCTGCTCCTGGTGGCCGTATTTATCATGTTCGTTACGCTGATAGCGCGCATCGTGGCGGAAACCGGCCTGGCGTTTGTGCAACTGTTTTTCTCCCCCACGCGATTGTGGACGCTTTTACGCGACTGGAGCGGCGGACATCTGGCCGCCTCGCCGCGTACCATGTTTTACACCGCTTTTTTTGATGGCTCGCTCATGCACGACAGCCGCGAACCGCTGTCGGTCTATGCCACCCATGCGCTCAAAACCGCCGATGACGTGGAGCGCAACCGCCCGACCCGTCTCTGGGGCTTGGTGGTGGCGATGGTGCTGGCGCTGGTGGTGGGCTACGGCGTTTCTTTTGCCTCCACACTCTGGATGGAGTATCACCACGGCATCACCCAGGGGGTTGCACCCATCGCGCCGATCAATGGGTATGGCGTACAGCTTATTCCCGCTGACAAAATCCTCCAGCCTACCCAACAGTATCTCAACGGCGCCGCCAGCGGCACGCATAATGCGGTAACGCATGTGGGCATCGGCGCAGCCGTTACCGGCACCCTGGCCTTTTTAACCGTGCGCTATACCAGTTGGCCGCTGCACCCCATCGGGTTTCTGGTGATCTATTCTTATCCGCTCAAGCGCATGTGGTTCAGCATCTTTTTAGGCTGGGCGCTCAAAACTGTGATCGTGCATTATGGCGGCGCTTCCATGTTCCGCGCCGCCAAGCCCTTTTTCATCGGCCTGAT
>JBBQBE010000105.1:0-9021 GCA_038317225.1 Tepidisphaerales bacterium
GAGGACACCGAGAAACCAGCGGCGGCGCAATAGCTATGTGAGAGGTGCAGCGCGCGGATTACCGCTGTATTGATGGTGGATTGTTAGATTTGAGTGTGGACTGTTGACTGTGGATTGTTGAAAAATGCAAATGCAAATTCAACATTCAACATTCAACATTCAACACTCAACACTCCACATTCAAAAGACTGAAGGGGACGTAGCTCTTCATAACCTTCCGTCTCCTCGCTGCGCCTTGTGGAGCCGATACCCGTAACATTTCTGCATGGATAAGGCCAGACATTACAACTTGGGTGTGTCATAGGCATAATTCCCTTTGTCGCACGCGCGGGCTGGAAACTGCCAAGTCCGCCTGGCGGGGGGCGCTGAGAGATCCGGGAATTTACGACACCAGCACACTCAGGAGGCTTTGCAGATCATTTTTCTGCGGGTCTTCTGGATGCGTTTGCAGATAGTTTCTCAGCCATGCCGTCGCCGGTTCGATCATGCCGATCCGCGCCAGCACCAATCCCAAGTCTCGCTGCAAGCGCGCCTCGCTGGGCCAGAGGATCATTTCCATTTCCAGCATTTGCCCCACTTGCGCGTACTGGCCCTGGTCGTTGTAATAATTGAGCAGGTTTTGCAGTATCCGCGTCAGCCAGTAGCGATTGGAAACCGGGGCCAGCCACTGGTCGCTCCATGGCATCTGCTCACCCAATAATCCCACGATTCCCTCATGAATCTCGCGCTGATTCAGGGCGCGGCCTCCCTCAAAGGGATCAATTACCAGGCGGGCCCCTTGGGCTTGCACCCCCACCACAAAATATCCGGGCAGGCCCAGACCCCAGCAATGCAGCCCCACCGCGTCGGCCACCAGTTTGTAAACCAGACTGAGCGCAATGGGCAAGCCTTTTTTGCGTTCCAGCACCGCGGGGAGAAAACTATTGAGCGGATTGTCATAATCCTCGGTCGCGCCGATAAAACCTTCCTCTTCAAATAAAACCTCATGCAAATGTGCTAACAGGGCCTGGGGCTGATCGCCGCGAACGCGCTGCCTGATACGCTGGGCCAGTTCGCCAATACGCTGGCTGATCTGGCTCAAATCCACGTTCTCCATTTGGCACAAGGCAATGGCCAGCGCGCCTTGCGTCAGGCTTTGCGGCCGCTCCAGCCGTAACATCTGCCGGCGCAATAAGCGGTGGGCGGCGGGGGGGCAGCAGTGCGGAAATGGATTATTCATTTTATGCTCCACAAGGTCATGTTCGTGCGTCTATCGACTGACCAAGGGATATGCACACCGCGTGCCAGAGCAGCCAAAAGTTTGTTTAAACTAAAGGTCGTGAAAACCACAAGGGCGGGCGTTTATGTTCCGGAAACAGCGGCGGCCCGCTCCTGTCGCTCGATGCAACCAGCCAATTGCAGCAATTCGGTTCGACGCAACCGGCCAATGGGCGCTGCGCCGTTCAATTGCAGTTTCACCAGCGCCTTCAGTGCCGCGGGGGCTGACAAGTTATCCCCGGCGGCGCGGCAGATCGCCTGTGTCAGCGAACGCCGCGGGTGCAGGTGTTGCTGGGCACCCAGGGCCTGGGTGATCTTTTCCAATCGAGAAGGCGGCTGGGTGGACGACGCGCGGAAAGAATTAGTGGAAATAGTGGACATTGTTGCTAAAGCATAGGCCCCAAGTCCGCGGAAAAGCAACCAGCAACATTTTAGGGACGCGGCCACGGATTTTTGCACTCACCCTTTTTGGGCGCAAGACGCGATTTCTGACTGATCATAATGTGTTAGTTCCTAAACCCGTGCAAAAATCCGTGGGCACGCCCGGGGACATAAACCCTGGTGAAATTATTTGAAACACCCCTTTGCAGACGCTATAGTGCAACGTTCGGGCCGTGTCGGCCCGTAGGGCTTGTACGCGCATGATTAAAATGAATGGTTTGCCGCCCGCTCAGGGCTTATATGATCCGGGTTTGGAACGCGACTCCTGCGGTGTGGGATTTATCTGTCACATCAAAGGCCAGCCGTCCCATTCCATTGTTTCCAACGCGCTGTTGATGCTGGAAAACATGAATCATCGCGGCGCTTGCGGCTGCGAGGATGACAGCGGCGACGGCGCGGGGATCATGGTGCGCACCCCTGACGCGTTTTTGCGACGCAAAGCCCGTGAAAATGGCATCACCCTGCCTCCCCATGGACAGTACGCCTGCGGCATGATCTTTCTGCCCCAGGACATGCGCTCGCGCCATGAATGCGAACGCACTTTTGAGCAAGTCATTCGCCAGTATGGCATGATCGTTTTGGGCTGGCGCGATGTGCCGGTCAATGAGAAATTCGTCGGCCCCACCCCGCGGCGGGTGATGCCCAAAATCCGCCAGATTTTCGTCGCCCCCGGCCAAACTTTTTTCAATCGCCGCGATTTTGACCGCCGGCTTTATTTCGTGCGCCAGCGCGCCGAAAACGTCATCGAATTTAATCAAAACCTCTCGCGCGACGCCCGCGAGGATTTTTACATCTGCATCCTCTCGGCCAACCGTTTGGTCTACAAAGGCATGCTGACCGCCACCCAGTTGCGCGAATATTACCTGGACCTGCAAGACCCGGAATTTCAATCCGCCCTGGCCATGGTGCATTCGCGTTTCAGCACCAACACCTTCCCCTCCTGGCAGTTGGCCCAGCCATTTCGCTACCTGGCCCACAACGGCGAGATCAATACCTTGCGCGGCAATCGCAACTGGATGCGCGCCCGCAGCGCCACCTTGCAATCAGAAGTCTTTGGCGACGAGTTGCAAAACATCTTCCCCATTTTGACCGAATCCGGCTCCGATTCGGCCACCTTGGACAACGCTTTGCAGTTTTTGGCCGTCAATGGCCGCTCTTTGCCTCATTCGGTGCTGATGCTCATCCCCGAAGCCTGGCAAAACAACACCCTGATGGACCCGGACCTGCGGGCGTTTTACGAATATCATGCCTGTCTCATGGAACCCTGGGACGGCCCGGCGTCGATCAGCTTCACCAATGGCTACACCATCGGCGCGGTGCTGGACCGCAACGGCCTGCGCCCCAGCCGTTATTACGTTACCAAGGACGACCTGGTCATCATGGCCTCGGAAGTCGGTGTGCTGCCGGTGGAGCCGGCCAATGTCGTCCGCAAATGGCGCTTGCAGCCCGGGAAAATCTTTCTGGTGGACATGAAGGAAGGTCGCATCGTTGACGATCAGGAAATTAAGCAGGGCCTGGTGGACAAGCGCCCCTGGGCCAACTGGCTGCGCGATCACCTGATCGAATTGGATAAGCTGCCCACCCCCAAAAAGCTCCACCAGCCCGATCACGAAACCCTCCTGCGTCGCCAGCACGCTTTCGGCTACACCGTCGAAGAGATGAAAATGATTATCGCGCCGATGGCCGTCGGCGGCGTCGAGCCGCTTGGCTCCATGGGTAACGATATTCCCCTGGCTTGCCTGTCGGACCAGCCGCAGCTTTTATATAACTATTTCAAGCAGCTCTTCGCGCAGGTTACCAATCCGCCGCTGGACGCCATTCGCGAGGAACTGGTTACCAGCCTGTACACCTACCTGGGCCGCGAAGCCAACCTGCTCGACGAGACGCCGCAACACGCCCACTTGATCAAACTCAAGCAGCCGATCCTTTCCAACAGCGATTTGGAAAAGCTGCGGCATGTGGCGGTGGGGGAGTTGCGTTCGATTACCCTGCCCATGCTCTTTAATGCCGCCGATGGCGAGCCGGGCTTGGAAAAGGCCGTGGAGCAACTGTGCGCCCAGGCCGCCCAGGCCGTCAAGGATGGGGCGTCGATCCTCATTCTCTCCGATCGCGGCGTCGATGCCGACATGGTCCCCATCCCCAGCCTGCTGGCAACCAGCGCCGTGCATCACCATTTGATTCGCCAGGGAACCCGCACCCAGTGCGGCCTGGTCATCGAAACCGGCGAAGCCCGCGAAGCCCACCATTTTTGCCTGCTCATCGGCTATGGCGCCGGGGCCGTCAATCCCTACCTGGCCTTTGAAACCCTGGCGGATTTGCACACCGACGGCATCTTCCCCAAGCAGTACCAGGACGGCGACAAGAGTAAAGAATTTTCCCTGCAAGTGGCCGAAAAGAATTACATCAAGGCCGCTAACAAGGCCATTCTCAAGGTCGCCAGCAAGATGGGTATTTCCACGGTCCAAAGCTACCGCGGTGCCCAGATTTTCGAGGCCATCGGGCTGGGCACTGATTTTATCAACAAATATTTCACCAATACCGCCAGCCGCATCAACGGCGTGGGCATCGAAATCATCGCCCGCGAAAGCCTGATTCGCCATCGCCGCGGCTTTCCCGCCGGCGCTTACCACCGCGAATTATTGGAAAATGGCGGCGCTTACCAGTGGCGCCGTGACGGGGAGTACCACATGTACAACCCCGACACCGTCGCCAAGCTGCAATACGCCGTCCGACAAGATGAAGCGGCCTACAAGCAGGTGGCGATGCAGCGGCAGATTTCCGGCTACAAAACCTTCAAGGAATACACCGCGCTGCTCAATGACGAGGCCCGCCACCGCTGCACACTGCGCGGCCTGCTCAAGTTCCAGCCCGGCAACCCCATTCCATTGGATGAGGTCGAGCCGGCCAAGCAAATCGTCAAGCGATTTTGCACCGGCGCCATGAGCTTCGGCTCTATCTCCAAGGAAGCCCATGAAAATCTGGCCATCGCCATGAATCGCATGGGCGGCAAGAGCAACACCGGCGAAGGCGGCGAAGACCCCAATCGCTTCCTGGCCGACCGCGATGCCAATGGACAAGTCATCATGACCTCCGACGGCACGCCCTTGCTCCGCCGCAGCGCCATCAAGCAGGTCGCCTCCGGGCGATTCGGCGTTACCAACGAATATTTGGTCAATGCCGATGAACTGCAAATCAAGATGGCCCAGGGTGCCAAGCCCGGCGAAGGCGGACAATTGCCCGGCCATAAGGTGGATGAATATGTCGGGAAAATTCGCCATTCCACCCCCGGCGTCGGCCTGATCTCTCCGCCGCCGCACCATGACATTTACTCCATCGAGGATTTGGCCCAGCTCATCCACGATCTGAAAAATATCAATCCCCAGTCGCGCGTCAGCGTCAAGCTGGTCAGTGAAGTTGGCGTGGGAACGGTCGCCGCGGGTGTGGCCAAGGCCAAGGCCGACCACATTCTAATCTCCGGCGACTCCGGCGGCACCGGCGCTTCGCCTCTGACCAGCATCAAATACGCCGGCATCCCCTGGGAAATGGGGCTGGCCGAAACGCAGCAGACCTTGGTCATGAACAACCTGCGCGGCCGCGTGGTCCTGCAAACCGACGGCCAGATCAAAACCGGGCGCGACTGCGCCATCGCCTTCCTGCTTGGTGCCGAGGAAATCGGCTTTGCCACCGCGCCGCTGATCGCCAGCGGTTGCATCATGATGCGCGTCTGCCACCTCAACACCTGCCCGGTGGGCGTGGCCACTCAAGACCCCGAATTGCGTAAGCGCTTTGCCGGCAAGCCGGAACATGTGATCAATTTCTTCTTCTTTATCGCTGAGGAAATCCGCGAGATCATGGCCCAGCTCGGATTCCGCACCATTGATGAAATGGTCGGCCATGTCGATCAACTTTCCTTCGCCGACGTGTCCGAACATTGGAAGGCCCGCTTCCTGGATTTGTCCGTCATTCTCCACAAGCCGCGCAGCGGCGAGGATGTGGCCATCCGCCACGTGCAAAACCAGGATCACGCACTGGACAAGTCGCTGGATAACACCCAACTTATCAAGCTGGCCCAGCCCGCGCTGGACGACGGCCAGGCCGTCCGCGCCCAAATGGAGATCAAAAACACCAATCGCACCGTGGGCGCCACCCTCAGCGGACTGGTGGCGCGCAAGTACGGCTTTGCCGGCTTGCCCGACAATACCATCCATTTCAAATTCCACGGCTCGGCTGGCCAGAGCTTCGGCGCATTTTTAGCCCAAGGCATGACCTTGGAACTCGAAGGCGATGCCAACGATTACGTCGGCAAAGGCATGTCCGGCGGACGCATCATCGTCTACCCGGCCAAGGATGCCACTTTCATCCCCGAGGAAAACATCATCGCCGGCAACGTCATCTGCTACGGCGCCATCAAAGGCGAAATCTTCCTGCGCGGCGTGGTGGGCGAACGATTCTGCGTGCGTAACAGCGGCGTCAACGCCGTTGTCGAAGGCGTTGGCGATCATGGCTGCGAGTACATGACCGGCGGCCGCGTCGTTATCATTGGTCCCACCGGCCGCAACTTTGCCGCCGGCATGAGCGGCGGCATCGCCTATGTGCTGGACCAGAAAAAGTATTTCCAAAATTTGTGCAACACCGAACTGGTGGACTTGGAAACGCCGGATAAACCGGAGGATCGCCAGACCATCCGGCAACTGCTGGAAAAACATGCCATGCTGACCGGCAGTCCGGTCGCACGGGCCTTGCTCGATGATTTTGAGCAAGCGCTCAAAAACTTCGTCAAGGTGATGCCGCGCGATTACCGTCGAGTGCTGGGAAACATGGCCGCCGTCGAGGAACGCGCCCAACAACTTTCGCAAACGCAAACTGCCAAGGTATAGACGGCGCCATGATGAGCTGGCTCACCGGACCCGGAGCGCAGGATTGATTGACCGCAACTACGATTAGGAATTCTAATGGGTAAGCCAACTGGATTTAAGGAATTCGAGCGACAAACTCCCACGCGACGGCCGGTGGAGTTGCGCATCGCCGATTATAAGGAAGTTTATAACGAACTTCCCGACGATAAACTGCGCATTCAAGGGGCCCGCTGCATGGACTGTGGCATCCCTTACTGCCATAACGGTTGCCCACTGGGAAATATCATACCGGAATTTAACGACCTGGTTTACAAAGATCGCTGGCGCGAAGCCCTGGAAGTTCTCCTCAAAACCAATAATTTCCCCGAATTTACCGGCCGCATCTGCCCCGCGCCTTGCGAGGAATCCTGCACCCTCAACATCTGGAAAAGTCCGGTTGCCATTAAGCTGATCGAGGAAAGCATTATCGAACATGCGTTCCGCGAAGGATGGATCAAGCCCAATCCCCCCTCGCAGCGCACGGGCAAAAAAGTGGCGGTTATCGGCTCCGGTCCCGCGGGGTTGGGCGCTGCGGCCCAACTGAACGCCGCCGGCCACCTGGTTAGCGTCTTTGAACGAGCCGATCGCATCGGCGGTTTGCTCACCTACGGCATCCCCAACTTCAAACTTGAAAAGCGCATCGTGGATCGACGGGTAAAAATAATGGAGGCCGAGGGAATCGTCTTCAAGACCAAGGCCAATGTCGGCGTCAATGTGAAAATTGAAGACCTGCAAAAAGAATTCGACGCCATTTGCCTCTGCGGCGGCAGCACCCTGGCGCGCGATCTCAACGTGCCTGGGCGTGAACTGCGGGGCATTCACCTGGCGATGGATTTTCTCCCCCAGCAAACGCGCCTTGTGCTAGGCGATAAAGTGCCCGACGCCATCAGTGCCGCCGGCAAGCATGTGATCGTCCTGGGCGGCGGCGACACCGGCGCCGACTGTGTGGGCACCTCCACCCGCCAAGGCGCTAAAAGCATTCACCAGTTTGAACTGCTTCCCAAGCCGCCATCGGATCGCACCGTCGATATGCCCTGGCCTTACTGGCCGATGATCCTGCGCTCCAGCACCAGCCATGAGGAAGCGCAAATGGTCACCGCCGATATGCGCGACTGGTCGATCAACACCAAGGCCTTCAGTGGTGAAAAGGGCGTAGTCAAAAAGCTGCATGGCGTGCGCCTGCAATGGACCAAAGGCCCTGACGAGCGGCCCGCCATGGCGGAAATTCCCGGCAGCGAGTTTGCTATGCCCTGCGACCTGTGCCTGCTGGCACTGGGTTTTGTGCATCCTGAAAAAACCGGTCCCATCCAGCAGTTGCAACTGAAACTCGACGCCCGCGGCAACATCGCGGTAGATGGCAACTACATGACCGACGTTCCCGGCATCTTTGCCGCCGGCGACATTCGCCGCGGACAATCGCTGGTGGTCTGGGCCATCTCCGAGGGCCGCCAGGCCGCCCGTTGCATCGATACGTTCCTGATGGGTCGCAGCGACCTGCCGGCCCTGAAATTGTTTTAGCCTATAGCGACCGGCGGCGCGGCGGGCGAAAAAAATGCTTGGCGCCGACTGTTATACCCAAGTTGTAATATCCGGCCTTATCCAAGCAGAAATGTTGCGGGTATCGGCTCCACAAGGCGCAGCGAGGAGAGGAACGTTATGAAGAGCTACGTCCCCTTCAGTCTTTTTTAGACCCTTTTCTTGACCGCTACTTATAGTTACGAAATGCGCGCAGTATGTCCGCAAAGGATTCAGGGTTGTACTGATGGAATGAAGATTCGTCGATGTACACAAAGTCGTAACCCTTGCCGCCGGATTGGCTCGAAACGTCCTCGCACCACTGCTTGAGGCGCAGCATTTTCGGTTCAACATCCACGTCTTCCAGCCCCTTGGTCTCAGCGATGATGATCCGCCCATCGACCAATTTCACGATGAAGTCGGGGTAATAGTTGCTGATATCGCCGTCCGACTTGATGTAATCCAAACGAAAGTTGACAGCAAGATAATTCTTCGCAAAAGACCGCACGTCTTCGCACTTGTCGAGGAACGCCGCGAACTCTAACTCGAAACCGCTGTCGCCGATAATCCGGCTGAAGACGCTTTTCTCGGGCACAAGAAACCCCTGCTCCTTAGCCACGAAGGGACGGGTTTGCCGCAGTTTGATGTGAGCGCGTATCTCGGCGTTCCCCTTGTCCCGCACCGTGAGCGCGTTGATGGCCTTCTTGAAGCCTTCGATGATCGCCTTGGTCGCCGGCACTTCCGAGAGGTTGCGGAGGGTGTTCGCGTCTTCCAGCTCGACGGTCTGTCCGAAAAGATGGTCGCGTACGAATGCCTTCACCTTGGGATACAGCGCATCGTAGCCGCTCACCAGGCGTAAGTCCTTCATAATGGTCTGCGCGAAGTAGCCGATGACGCTGCTGAAGTCGGCCAC
>JBBQBE010000106.1:0-8888 GCA_038317225.1 Tepidisphaerales bacterium
CTTCCCATGCTGGTCTTTTTTCGTGTTCTGCAGGGCATCGGCGGCGGGGGACTCCAGCCCAGCGAGCAGGCGATTCTGGTGGACACTTTTCCCCCGCACAAACGCGGCATGGGCATGGCCGTCTACGGCATCGCGGTGGTGGTGGCGCCGATTTTGGGTCCAACGCTGGGCGGCTGGATCACCGACAACTATTCCTGGCGCTGGGTCTTTTTTATCAATATTCCCGTTGGCATTTTATCTTTGATTTTAACCAGTCAACTGGTGGAGGATCCGCCGTATTTAAAGCAAAAGCGTTCCAAGGGCGGCTTCCATATCGACTACATCGGCATGGGCCTGATCGCATTGGGACTGGGGACGCTGCAAGTGGTGCTGGACAAAGGCCAGCGCGAAGACTGGTTTGCCAGCCGCTTTATTATTCTCTTTGCCGGCATCGCGGCGGTGGGGCTGATCGCCGCGGTGATGTGGGAATGGTTTAACCGCGAGCCGATGGTTGATCTGCACCTGCTCAAGGAGCGCAATTTCGCGCTGGCGACGTTTTTAATGTTTGTGCTGGGTTTTGTGCTATACGGCAGCACCATGCTCCTGCCTTTAATGCTGCAAACGCTCATGGGCTACAGCGCCACCGACGCGGGGATGGCCCTGTCGCCGGGGGGAATGGTAACCATGGCGATGATGCCGCTGATTGGCTTGTCGCTGACCAAAGCGCGCATCCAACCGCGCATGCTGGTGGCGATTGGGCTGGCGGCGGTGAGTGTGTCCATGTTCTACATGGCGCATTTTTCGCTGAATATTGATTTTCGCACCGCCATGACGGCGCGGATGATTATGGGATTCGGGCTGGCGTTTTTGTTTGTGCCGATCAATACCGCGGCCTACTACTATCTGCCACGGGAGAAGAACAACAACGCTTCGGGCCTGATCAACCTGGCGCGCAATCTCGGCGGCAGTTTCGGCATCGCCTTAACCACCACCTTGCTGGCGCGCTGGACCCAGGTGCACTATCACACCTTGTCGGCCCATATTTCGCCCTATAACCCGGTGTATCAAAACGCCTATCAATCGACCACGCGGGCGATCGTCCCTTACGCCGGCGGCGATCCGGTGACCCTGGCGCAACAGGCGCAAACGCTTTTGGCCGGGCAGGTACAGCGGCAGGCGCACATGCTGGCGTTTGTGGACAATTACCGGCTGCTGGGATTCATATTTCTGCTGGTGATTCCGCTGGTGATGCTGATGAAAAAAGGCTCGGGGGCCGCTCCGGCCGCGGCGCATTGATTGGCGGCGGTTTTGTGGCCCGCTGTGGATCGCCCGGCCGCAACGACCGATAAGCATGGGGGCCACATGAGCAGCGGAAAAACGCACCTGACGCGCCTAGCATGTTTACTATAGGATATGGACGTGTCGGTGGTTAAACCTTTTACGATGAATCACATATGCAAGCTCCGGTCAATATTTCCCGCGCCAATGCCGAGTATGTCGAGCAGCTTTACGAGCAATATCGCCAGGATCCGCAGTCGGTGGATGCGCAATGGCAAGCGTATTTCGCGGGCTTTGATCTGGCCAGCGGCGAGCCGGCTGTAAAGAGTGCAGCGCCTCCCCGGCCGGTGAGCGGGACGGGGCTAACGCCCGCGGCAGCGCCGTCCCAGATGGCGCGCGCCGCGCCGGTGGAGCGCATTCATGGCCCGGCGGCCGCGGGGCCGGCGGGCGCTTATCCATTATCAATTGAAATCGCCGACTTGGTTCACTCGTATCGCGAGCTGGGACATTTCATCGCCGATTTGGATCCGCTGGGCCATCGCCGCCCGCGGCATCCTTTGTTGGAACTGAGCAACTTTGGTCTCAGCGAAGCGGACCTGGACCGCTCGGTGGGACGCGGCAATTTCCTTCACGAAACCGATGGCACGCTGGGCGACTTGCTCAATAAACTTCACAGCACCTACTGCGGTACGCTGGGGGTGGAATACCTAGAGATTTCCGATAAATCGCAGCGCGATTGGCTCCAGCAGCGCATGGAGCCGATTCTAAACCATCCCCAGGTCGGAGCCGATGAAGCCAAGCAGGTTTTGCGGCAATTGACCGCCGCCCAGGGATTTGAGGAATTTTTGCACACGCGCTTCATCGGCCAGAAGCGTTTCAGTTTGCAAGGCGCGGAGTCGCTGGTGCCCTTGCTGAATTTTGTTGTGGAAGAGGGGGCGGCGCTGGGGGTCGATGAATTTGTCATGGGCATGGCTCATCGCGGCCGCTTGAATGTGCTGGCACATGTGCTGGGCAAACCGTATGAAGTGATGCTGGCGGAATTCGCCGGCACGCTGCTGCCCCAGGGCCATCATGGTGATGGAGATGTGAAATATCACCTGGGCTATTCCCAGGACCGCAATACCCGCTGTGGCCGGCGCGTGCATCTGGGCTTGAGCTTTAATCCCAGCCATTTGGAACTGGTCAATCCCGTGGTGGAGGGGATCGTTCGCGCCAAGCAATATTATCTGGCCGATACCGAACGATCGCGGGTGGTGCCGATTTTGATGCACGGCGATGCGGCGTTTACCGGCCAGGGCATCGTGGCCGAAACGCTGGCGCTGTCGGAAATGCCTTACTGGCGCACCGGCGGCACCATTCACATCATCATCAACAACCAAATCGGCTTCACCACCATGCCCAAGCAAGGGCGCTTCACGCCTTATCCAACCGATATCGCCAAGAGCATTCAAGCCCCGATTTTCCACGTCAACGGCGACGATCCGGAAGCGGTGGTCCACGCGGCCAAAACTGCCATCACCTTCCGCCAGCGTTTCCACTGCGATGTGATCATTGATCTGTGGTGCTACCGCCGCTATGGGCATAACGAGGGTGATGAACCCAGCTTTACCCAGCCGGTGATGTATCGCCAGATCGAGGCGCATCCTACGGTGCGCGACATTTACGCCAAGCAGTTGACCACTGGCGGTGTCATGGACGAAAACGAGGTCGAGCAGCTTAAAAAGGAACTGGAGCATCGGCTGGAGAGCGGAATGAGTATGGCCAAGGACGCGCGCCCGCAGGTGCAGATGGCGCCATTCAGCGGGGTGTGGAAAGGACTGGAGCGGCCGGGCAACGATTTCAGCGCCGATACCACTGTTCCCGCCGACACGCTGCGCCGTATCAGCGAGGCGGCCACGCGCGTGCCGCCGCAATTTACGGTGCATCCCAAGCTGGTCAAGATGCTGCAAAACCGCCAGGAGATGGGCCGGGGCAAACTGCCGCTGGATTACGCCACCGCGGAGATGCTGGCCATGGGCAGCATGTTAGTGGAAAACATTCCCATTCGCTTTGTCGGCCAGGACGTGCAGCGCGGCACATTCAGCCATCGCCATGCATGTTTGCATGATTACAACAATGGCGCCAAGTATTATCCGCTGGCCAACCTGTCGGAATACCAGGCCCCGTTCATCATCGTCAACACCATGCTTTCGGAACTGGCGGTGCTGGGATTTGAATATGGTTTTTCCTCCGCCGATCCACGCAACCTGGTGATCTGGGAAGCGCAGTTTGGCGATTTTGTCAACGGTGCCCAACCGATCATCGATCAATTCCTGGCCGCCGGTGAAAGCAAGTGGCAGAAATATTGCGGCATGGTGATCCTGCTTCCCCACGGCTATGAAGGCCAGGGGCCGGAGCATTCCAACGGCTATGTGGAGCGGTTTTTGGCGCTGTGTGCGGAGAACAATTTGCAAGTCTGCCAGCCGACGCTGCCGGCGCAATATTTTCACCTGCTGCGGCGGCAGATGGTGCGCAAATTCCGCAAGCCCCTGATTTGTTACATGCCCAAGAGTTTGCTGCGCGCCGAGTATGCGGTATCGCAACTGACGGACCTGACGGATAAAACCTTTCAGCCGGTGCTGGACGATCCCGCCTTGCCGCAGCGTGAGCGGGTGCGGCGGCTTTTACTGTGCAGCGGCAAGGTCTTTTTCGCTTTGGATGCGGCGCGGCAAAAACGCCAGCTGGAGCATGTGGCGATTGTGCGCGTCGAGCAGTTTTATCCGCTGCCACAAAAAGAATTGCAGACGATTCTTGCGCGCTATCGCCACGCCCAGGATGTGTGCTGGGTGCAGGATGAGCCGAAAAATCGCGGCGGCTGGACTTTTATGAGTGCGCGGCTGCGGCCCCTGCTGGCGGACAATACGCTCTTGAGCTACATCGGCCGCCAGGAGGCCGCCAGCCCGGCCACCGGCGTTTTCCGGCTGCACCAGATCGAGGAGCAGCAGATACTCAGCCAGGCGCTGGATTTGCCCGCCGAAGCGCCGCCGCCGGCGGTGCAAAACGTGCAAACCGCGGCGCAGCAAACGGCCGAGGCCACCCCGGTATCGGATTAAACCGGCGCAATGAAATGTGCGGATCGGGTCGGCTGAAAGAATAAACTGGAAGGATGATTATGGCGACGCAAGTGGTAGTGCCCGCACTGGGTGAGTCGATTACGCAGGCGGTGCTCATCAAGTGGCACAAGCACGACGGGCAACATGTAGATAAAAATGAGCCTCTATGCGAATTGGAGACGGAAAAGGCCAATGCGGATGTGCCGGCGCCGGCTTCGGGGATCGTTCACCGCTCGGCCGCCGAGGGCCAGACATTAAAAGTGGGCCAGGAATTGGCCAGCATCGAGCCGGCTGGACAGGGCCAGGCCGCCGAACCGAGCCAAGGTTCTGATCAAGGCCAAGCCTCCGGCCAGGGCCAGGCTTCCAACCAAAGCCAGATTTCCAGCCAGGGCCAAGCACCCGCACAAGCCCAAATCGCTGGCCAAGCGGATAAACCAAAAGACCATGGCTTGAACGACCAGCGGGCGAAAAAGCCAGCCGACGAATCGGCAGTGGCCGCGGCGCAAAAGGCTGCCAAGCCCGCCAGTCCCGCCGCCACCAGCAAGCACGCCCCTTCGGCCAGTGAATCCGAACCTTCGCCGACCACCGGCCAGCCGCCGAGTTCACCGGCGGCCGCGGCCCGCATGCCCGAAGCCCAGCATGAAGACCTCTCCCCGGCGGTGCGGCGAATGGTAAAAGAAGAGCACCTGGACCCGGCGGCGATTGCACACAATGGTCCGGGTAAGCGCCTGACCAAGCAGGATGTGGTGGAGTATCTGGAAAATATGCCTCCGTCGGGAGATGGCCAACCGCCTGGTGCCCTGGCATCCACGGCCGCCGCATCGGATTCGTCTGACGTCGCCACGGTCGCGGCCACGAGGGCGGATGCGTCATCATCCGCGGCCGCGATGGCGGATGCGTCAACATCCGCGGCCGTACCCGCTTCCGCCGCGGCAACGGCCGAGAATCAACCGGCCGCAGCGCCCGCGCAAGCAGGTGAGCGGCGCGAGCCATTGAGCAAGTTGCGCCAAAAAATCGCCCAGCGTTTAGTGGCGGCGCAACATACGGCGGCGATTTTAACCACCTTTAACGAAATCGATCTGACGGAGATGATGAGCCTGCGCTCGCGCTACAAGGAGCGCTTTAATGAGCTTCACGGCGTGGGGTTGGGATTGATGAGTTTCTTCGTGCGCGGCGTGGTGCAGGCCTTGCGCGAGTTTCCCCGGCTCAATGCGTTTATCGACGGCCCGGATGTGGTTTATCACGATCACGTGCATCTCGGTGTGGCCGTCAGTACACCGCGCGGGCTGGTGGTGCCGGTATTGAAAAATGTTCAAACCATGAGTTTTGCGCGTATCGAGCAGGAGATCAAGCGGCTGGCAACGGCCGCCCGCGACGGCAAACTTGCCCTTGATGAACTGGGCGGCGGAACCTTCAGCATCACCAACGGCGGGGTGTTCGGTTCGCTTTTGTCCACCCCCATTCTCAATCCCCCGCAAAGTGGCATTCTGGGAATGCACACCATTCAAAAACGCCCGATGGTGATCGATGACAATATCGTCGCGCGGCAGATGATGTACGTGGCCCTCTCCTATGATCATCGATTGGTGGACGGGCAGGAGTCGGTGAGATTTCTGGTGCGCATCAAGCAACTGCTGGAAGACCCGTCGCGATTGCTGCTGGAAGTGTAATCAGCCGCATTAGCCGCAGCCAAAGAGAAGAATTCCATGAGCGAAACGCATTTTGATTTAGTGGTCATTGGTGCCGGCGCGGCGGGGTATGTCGCGGCCATTCGCGCTGCGCAACTGGGCATGCGCGTGGCCTGCGTGGATAAGCAGTACCTGGGTGGAACCTGCCTGAACGTCGGCTGCATTCCCAGCAAAGCGCTCTTGGATTCGTCCCAGCATTTTTTCGACGCGGCCCACGAACTGGCGGCGCACGGCGTGCATGTGGACAACCCGCGCTTTGATCTAGCCGCCATGCAGGCCCGTAAAGACCAGGTGGTCAGCACTCTGGTCGGAGGCATCGGCGGCCTATTTAAGAAAAACCATATTGAATACGTCAAAGGCGCTGCCCATTTCATTGACGCCAACACCGTCCAGATCAATGGAGATGGCGCGGCCCATCGCATCGGCGCTGACAAGTTTCTGATAGCCACCGGCAGTCATCCCGCGCCGCTGCCCTCGGTCCCATTTGACGGCAAACGAATCGTTAGCTCCACCGAGGCCCTGCGCTTCAGCCAAACGCCCCAGCAATTGCTGGTGATCGGCGCGGGGGCCATTGGCCTGGAACTCGGCTCGGTCTGGAGTCGCCTGGGGGCGCAGGTACGCATCGTGGAATTTATGGACCGCATCGTGCCGCTGATGGATCGGCAAATGACCACCGCATTGCAGCGGGCCTTGGAAAAGCAGGGCATGCGCATCGATTTGCAAACCAGCGCCAAGAGCGCCAAGGCCGACGAAACGGGGGTGGCGGTGATACTGGAGCAAGCCGGCAAATCGGAAAGCATTTATGTGGATAAAGTGCTGGTGGCGGTGGGGCGGCGACCGCATACCCAGGATCTGGGTTTAGAACACGTGGGCATCGAACTGGACAAAAAGGGCTTCATCCCCGTCAACGAACATTACCAAACCGCCACGCAGGGAATCTATGCCGTTGGCGATGTTATCGGCGGTTTGATGCTGGCCCACAAAGCCGAGGAGGAGGGAATTGCGGCGGTGGAATTGCTGGCCGCCAAGGCCGGACACGTGAACTACGCGGCCATTCCCAATGTGGTCTACACCCATCCCGAACTGGCATCGGTGGGACTGACCCAGGAGGAGGCCCAAAGCAAGGGTCTGAAGGTAACCATCGGCCAGTTTCCCTTCAGCGCCAGCGGCCGGGCCAGGGCGATGGGACAAACCCAGGGATTGGTGAAATTGATTACCGACGCCCGCACCGACCGCTTGCTGGGGGCGCATATTTTACACAACCGCGCCGCCGACCTGATTGCCGAGCCGACATGCGCCATGGAATTCGCCGCCAGCGGCGAGGATCTGGCCCGCATCTGCCATGCCCATCCCACCCTCGCCGAAGCGGTCAAGGAAGCGGCGCTGGCCGCGGAGGGAAGGGCTATCCATATTTAATTGGATTCGACAACGAGCCGGCATTAGGATGATGTCATGCACGCCATTCATGCCGTTTTCGAAAAGGGCGTCTTTCGCCCCATTGATCCTGTGGATTTGCAGGAGAGGACTCTGGTGGTCTTTGAGCCCCAGGTTGTCAATGTGGGCGCAGCGCCCCGCCCCGCGCAGGCTGGCATCTATGAGGTGCTGGGACGCAGCTACGAAACCAATCTTCCAGACCTGGCCATGCGGCATGATGAGCATCAGCCAAACCCAATGGCGGGAGGACTCGCCGCTTACCACGCGGCGCCGCGTGAGACGGGTCTTCATCTAAATGTTGAGCGTTCATGAATGAAGGTTGAGTGTTGAATGTCGAGGGTTGAGGGTTGAATGTTGAATTTGCATTTATCAACAATCCACAATCAGCAATCCACACTCAAATCTAACAATCCACAATCAAAACAGCGGTAATCCGCGCGCTGCACCTCTCACATAGCTATTTCGCCGCCGCTGATTTCTCTGTGTGCTCGGGGTCCTCTGTGGCTCATGTGAATCAAGCGGACTATTTAGCCACAGAGATCACAGAGTTCACTGAGATAATTCGTGGACCGTCAAAGGGGACGCCACACATTATCATGTCGAGTGTCCCCTTTGCTGTTTCAGGAAATGAAGCTGGCACCGCGCTCCTGCCGCCGTATGTACTAGATTCATCCAGATCGTTACACTACCAGCCATGATTAAAGGTATCGCCCATCTGTGCCTCAGCGCCAAGGATCTTTCCGCCGCCAAACATTTCTATTGTGACGTGCTTGGGCTAAAAAAGCAGTTCGACTTTGTCCGCAAAGACAATGCGGGGCAAGTCATCGGCTTCTATCTTCAGGTCGCCGGCCAGATGTTCATCGAGGTCTTCCAGAACGACTCCATCCCCGCCGAGGCCGGCGCCATCCGCCACATCTGCCTGGAAACCGACGACATCGACCAGATCATCCAGCAGGTGAAATCTCGCGGCTGGAAGATCGGAGAAAAACAAATGGGTGCCGATCACAGTTGGCAAGTCTGGCTCCAGGCCCCCGACGGCGTGGATATCGAGTTCCACCAATACACGCCACAAAGCTGCCAAAAGACCGGCGAAGCCTGCCACGTCTAGCCCAACGCGAGCTTCCACGCTAAATGTGTACGCCCGTTGGGCGTAACTGTTTACCGCCCCCTTAAGTTGTCGCGGAAGAATTTTCGCATTTTGCTGAGGCGCGGGGGGCGCGCGACGGCCTGGGCTGTGGTATAGATGGCATACGTCATGGATGACAGGCAACAACTCAAGCGCTACGCTCAGATGCGTGACCAACTGTACTCCTACCGTTGCCGGTGCGAGTACCTGGAGGGCGAGGTGCGTAGCCTGGGTCCCCGGCTGTACGAGGCCAATCAGAAAAGCGCGCTTCAGCAGGAGCAGATACAGGAG
>JBBQBE010000107.1:0-8800 GCA_038317225.1 Tepidisphaerales bacterium
TGGGTCGGGCTCATCGAAACGCTTTGGCGGGCATAGTCGGGATTGCCGGCGTTGGCGATGTTGTTGCCGGTTACCTGCAGCGCCGCCTGCTGCGCCGCCAGGGCCGACTTACCGATATTTAGTGCGCCGATCAAAGACATATTAGGTTCCACACAACTGAGTCTTTTGTTCAAAGTCAGTGGTCAGTAGTCCGTGGTCAGTAGAAAATACTTTCGCCACTGACTACTGACTACTGACTACTGACTACGGACTACGGACTACGGACTACGGACTACGGACCACGGACCACCACCGATCATCACGCCACCGCGTTGAGCACTCCCAGTCGCGCCGCGCCGTTGGGCTGGCCGCTGCGGGTGTACACCCCGGCCCGCTGCACCGCTCCGGCCAGCAGGCGCACCGCCTGGTTCAGATGCCCCAGCACCGCGCCGGCCAATTTCCCCGACACCGCCGAACGATGCCGCACCGTTTCGATCGCCTCCCGCAAACCGTCGCGCAGTTGCAACAGTTCTTTGGCGTCATCGGGATGCTGCTGGGCTAGCGCCGCCAGCGTGGGCTTTTGCGCGCTGCTTAGCCGCATCACCAGATACTTGCGCCGCGTCTCCTGCTGGGCGATATGCTGGCGAATCTCCTCCTGCCGCCGGCTCAACTGCTCCAGCTTCGGCGCATCCAGCGCGCTCATAGCCGTTTGCTGTTCAACCAACAGCACCAGCAATTGCCGCTGCGTGGAGATCATCTGCCGCAGCAGGACTTTCAGTTCGATCATGTAAACACCGCTGCTCATGGCTTATCCGTCCTGGCCGCCGCGTCCGACCGCTTTTCAATTTTGCGGACGATCGCCCGCACCAGTTTGTCCCCCGACCCGCGCCCCATATGCTCGGCCAAGTGCTGATCGAGCATGGCGCTGAAGCTCTGGCCGCCGCGTCCGCCGGAAAACATTTCACTTTTGAAGGGACTATCCCGCATCTGTTTGAGCATGGTTCCGTAAAACGTCTGCGACACCCATTTGCGCGTGGCGTTGACCAGTTGCTGGTGGCGCTGTTCGGCGGGATCGATGGCGGGTTGAATCATGGCGTCTCCGACGCGGTTGAATTTTTTGCCCGGCGATTTGCCGCCGGGCCGGCGCACACCATCAGCTTGCTACTCCAAGATCAACTTGGCGTGCAATTTGCCGCTGGCATACAGTTCCTTGATGATGGTGATGCGGTCCTCGGCCGGCACTTTCAGTTGATCCAGCGCATTGACCAGATCCTGCAGCTTGGCCCCGCCGCTGTTGGTCGTGTCCAGGGCCACCACATCGCGGGTCTGCAATTGCGGATTGCGCGGCGTGGGAACCGGACGCGGCGACAGGGTGCTGATCGTCAGGCCCTTGTGGCTGATGACCACCGGGCTGATCTCCACATCACCGGTAACAATAATCGTGTTGGTCCGCTCGTTGATCTTCACCCGCGCTTCGCCCGGCAACAAAGGCAGCGGCAAGCGCTGAATACGGCTGATGAAACTATCGGGCCGCTGGCGTTCGGCCGGCGGAATGCTCACCTGCACGCACGTCGGCCCGGTCGCCACCGCCAGAATCTCCCCGGAAATGCTTTCCGAGTCGTTAATCAGCTTGGCGATGGTGCTGGCCGTGGTCCACGACGCACTGGGTTCCTCGATAATCAGAGCAATCTGATCGTTCTCGATCATGCGCGGAATGATGTCCTCTTCCATCACCAGTCCGCCCTTGACGGTGGCGACGGTGGGCGTGGAGGCGTCTTCGATAATCAATTGACCGGCCGCCAGACCCAGCACCTCCGAATCAGGCCGCGGCAACATCGGGGTTACAAACAGTCGCCCGCCCTTGAGGCTGGCGGCCGCGCCGATGCTTTGCACATACACGTCAATTTTATCGCCCTTGTGTGCGCCATTGGCGGGAATGGTCGCCATCACCTGCACCACCGCTACGTTCTGCACATTGCCCAGTTCGCGGGCGGTAACCGGATCGGAAAATTTGGTGAGCATCGCGGCCAGCGGGTTGATCGCCGCGGCGAAATCGCCACCGTCGCCGGTGCCCTTGAGTCCCACCACAAGGCCCAATCCCACCAGCACATTGGTACGCTGCCCGCCCAGGCGGGTAACGTCAGCGATCTTCACCGCCCACCCCACGCCAGGCAGCGACAGCAAACAGAGGGCGAAGATGAAAAACTTTGCAAACATCAATAAAACCGCAAGGGGCGATGACCAGTGAACGGGCGGAGTACCGCCCTTTCGTCAGTTGTCCGTAGTCAGTTGTCAGTAGCAAAATGCCTGGCAGTCAATGTCTTTACTACTGACTACTGACCACTGACCACTGACCACTGACCAATAGTTATCGGTCAAAAGGGGTTCACAACGTCCAATAATTTACTGATCCAGCCGCGGCGGGTGGTGTCGCGCACCGCGCCGCTGTGGCTTTTGGTCAGCGATAAATCAAACATTTGCGTGCTTAAAACGGAATTATCCGCGGTAATATCCTCTGCCCGACAGATGCCGGTCAGCAGAAATTGCTGCTCCTCCTCGTCGGTCTTGATACGCTTGGCCGCCTGCAATACCAGCGTGCCGTTGGGTTTGACGTCCAGAATCTCCGCGGTGATCCGCGCGCTGAAGGTGTCGGCGCGGTTGACCGTCCCTTCCCCTTTGAAATCGCGGTTGGTCTGCCATTTGAAACTCGGCGGCGTGCCACTGCCCTGCGCCCCGCCGCGCAAAATCATCTCATTGAGGCTCAGCCGCGCAAATTCCTCCAACCGCGCATCCAAGGCGCTTTGCTTTTTCAAATCGGTCGAGCCGCTGGACGAAAAATCACTCTCTTCGCGGATGATGATGGTTACCAGGTCGTGCTTGCGCGCCATTTTGGGCTGCGGGGCCGGCACCGCGATCAGGCTCACCGCCGACAACCGCCCGCCCTCGGGGCCGGCCGTCGATCGGCTGGCTTTGTACAGCGAGTTGTCATACCGCGCCGCCAGTTCCCCCACCGTCGCCGGCCGCTCCCCGGCCGACTGGCCCAAGGCCATCGCGCAGCAGGCTGCGTACAAAGCCATCACCACCAACGTCAGGGAAACCAATCGCGGTTGACGCAACATGCCCGACTCCAAAAAAAGATATCCCCGCCAACTCAATTGGTCCGTTGTTCGTTGTCAGTAGCAAAATGCCACGGACGACGGACTAATGACACTCACTCTCTCTCCGCTGCCTCTCCCGGTACTCCGGGGGAGGGCCAGGGTGGGGGCTTCCTTATTGATTGTTGATTATGGATTGTTGATTGTTGAAAATTGCAAATTTCCCCCTCAAAAATCCACATTCCACAATCCAAATTCATCCCCCCTACTGGCCATTGACTACGGACAACTGACTACTGACCTGACTATTTCCCATCTCCGCGGTTTGCGGGCCGCTGAGGGTTACGTCGATTATTTCGTTGGTGCTTTCATTGCGGGCCTTGATGGTCTGGCCATAGCAGCCGCTCTCCATCGCCCGGGCCACGGTCTGAACGCTCACTCCGCCCCGGCGGACCAGCACCGTCAGCAACTGCCCCGCGCGGGCCAGCGGAACCGCTTCCACCATCCGCGCCGTCAAGATCGTGCCGGGCTTCAGTTCCCGCGCCGCCTGCTGGCCGACCGACTGCTCCAGCGTAATCAGCGGATCATCGGCCAGCGTGTCGCTGAGCGTGCGCCGGGCCACCACATCCTCCTGCCGCAAAACCTGCCGGGCGGCTACCGGCTTAACCAGCACCGCCTGATTTTGCCAGGCCCGGGCGATCGCCCGCACGGTGATGGTTTTGGCTTTCTGTCCGGCGGTCATCTTCACATCCCAGCTCACCTCGCCCAGCCCGCGCAAACGGTGCGGCTCAATGGAAAAGACGCACAATTGATCGCTCATGGCCAAAATGCCCTTGTCGGCCTGCTCAAAATCCACTTGTAATGATTCGGCCGCCAAATTCAGCCGCGCCGCCAAATCGCTCAGCAGTAAATCGCGCAACGTCCGCGTGCCGGCCACGCCGCTGGGGGCGGTGGCCGACGATGGGCTACCGTCCGCCGGAGCTTGGCTGGTTGCCGGCAAAGCGGGCTTGGTCGCCGGTTCATCGGACTTGACACCGGCCCACTGCTCCAACGCCCGGGTTTCATTAAATCCCAGGTCCGTGCGCGACACCGTGCAACGGGTCGGCCCGGCGAAACGGATCATCGCCAGATTCACACCCGCATCGGACAAAAGTCCCTTGAGCTGATCCAGCGACAATGACATAAACGGGCTTTTTTCCTCCAGCCGACCCACCACCAAATCCGCCAGCGGTGCCAGTGCCGCATCGTCCTGGCTGCTCCAGCGGGCGATCTGCCGCAGCGTTACCTGCCCGCCGGTGATCTGCGCTTCATCGCGCAACTCCAGCACCGCCCCCGGCCGCACCGCCGCCGGCACAAACACCTCATTCATCTGCGCCCCGTAACCCCATTGATGCAACAGCAGTTGCGTCGCCCAGGCTAATATCAAAACCGCCAGGGTGAAGCGCATGTTGCGGCTGATGCCCCGTGGATTGTCGTTTTGCATGATCTTTCTCCGCTTGGCGCCTGAGCCGTTCAATGAACCTTCGCGCTTATTTACCCGCGGCGAAGATTGCCGATGGTTTGCAACGCCTGGTCGGCGGTCTGGATCGACTGACTGTTCAGTTCGAAGGATCGCTGCGTCTTGATCAGCGTTACCAGTTCTTTGACCGGATCGACATTGGACCCTTCCAAAAACCCTTGCAGCATCGTGCCCGAACCGCTGTCGCCGGGCTTGGATTCAATCGGCGCCCCCGAGGCCTCAGTCTCCACATAGATGCTTCCGCCCAGCATTTTCAGTCCTTGGGGATTGACGAACTGGGCCAATTTGAACTGGCCCACGTTGGTCTTGGCCGTCTGGCCCGGCCGCAGTACATCCACCTGCCCGTCGGTGCTGATGCTCACGTCGGTAGCCCCGGCGGGAATGATGATCTTGGGGATCAGCCGGTAGCCGTCGGCCATGCCCAGCACCATTTCACCTTTGTCATTGACGAAAAAATTGCCGTTGCGGGTATAGCCGTAGCCGTCCCCGATGCTGTCCATGATTTTAACTTTGAAAAAGCCGTTGCCCTGGATGCCCACATCCAGCGGCCGGCTGGTGCTTTCCATCGAGCCTTGCTCGGTATCAAGCTGGGTATTGGAAACCTTGGTTCCCAGGCCCACGTAGATGCCGGCGGGTGAAATATCCCCGCTGCTGCTGGTGGTTCCCGGCTGCTTGAGCGTCAGATACATCAGGTCTTCAAAATTGACGCGCGAGCGCTTAAACGCGGTGGTCTCGGCGTTGGCCAAATTGTTGGCCACCACATCAATGCGCGTGGATAGCGCCCGCAACCCCGTCGCCGCCGAATTCAGTGCTGTAATGGCCATTGTATTAGTCCGTTGTCAGTAGTCCGTTGTCAGTAGTCAGTTGTCCGTAGCAAAGCATTTTGCTACTGACTACGGACTACTGACTACGAACTAGCTATGTAATTTTCCCAACCTCATTGACCAGCTTGGCCAGCATTTGATCCTGGTAGCGGATCATGTTGGCGTTGGCTTCCAGTTGACGCTGGGCATCCATCAGTTGCGCCAGTTCCGTGGCCGGGTCCACATTGGAACCCTCCACACACTCGGATCGGACCAGGCCGTCCGATAACGTGAGTTTTTCCATCTCGGGATAGTCCAGCAGCGTCGCGCCGCTCTTGGTGAGCAGTTGCGGCTGGGGCACATTTTTGACTGCCAATTGCGCCACCGGCACCCCATTTTGCATCACCGTGCCGTCGCCGCCGACGCTGGGCCGGGCCGGCCCTTGCAACTGAATGGGATTGCCCGCGCGGTCTAAAAATCGCTGTCCCGATTCATTGGCCATGATCAAATAGCCCTGGCGATCCACCATCATCTGACCATTGCGCGTCAGCCGCGTATGGCCGTGATCGTCCACCTGGAAATACCCTTCGCCCACAATTGCCAGGTCCAGGGGATTGGCGCTTTGCTCCATTTGCCCCTGGGTTTGATCCATGCGGGTATTGGAAGCCAGCAACCCGCCGGTCATCAGCCCCAGATTCTCCGGGCCGCCTTGGGTGATCACGCCGCGCTGCTGGGCTTCGGTTAAGCGCTGTTGAAACAAAGGAATATCCCGGCGAAAACCGGCGGTTTCCGCGTTGGCCAGATTGTTGGCGATCACGTCCTGTCGATAGGAATTGGCCATCACCCCACTGGCCGACAGCCATAGGCCGTAAATCATCGTCCACCCCACAGACGCCGGCGACGATCCTCGCGCCAGCTTAGCGGCGCACCCGCCGCGTCCTGCGGTTCCGCCGGCGACTCTTGACAGCGCAGCGCGCTGCACGGCAATGAACTCTCCAGTTCAGCCACTTCTCGATGCAATTGCGCCGCGATCCGCGCCGCCTCTTCAATCCGCCGCGATAACTCGCTGATCCACTGTTCCATAGCCCGGCCTCCATGCCTTGGGAAAGCCGGGTTATTTCAATCCTCGTGCCAACCGATCGCCCGTGAACCAATTGCTGATAAATCCCTGAAAAATCAAAATATGTGGCGCTGGCTCTTCCGCCGGGGGGCGCAAAAAATGCCGAGGTAACCGAGAATGCTGCGCGGCGACGACTGGCCCGACCCGCGCTGCTAAGGGATCAAGTCAACTGGGCAACCCCGCATCCCCAGCGGGCAAGTCCAAGGCAATCGCATTTGCCGCATTTTCCCCTCGCCCGACTGGCCAATCGCATTTGCCGCATTATCCCCTCGCTCGACTGGCCAATCGCATTTGCCGGATTATCCCCTCGCTCGACTGGCCAATCGCATTTTCCGCATTTTCCCCTCGCTCGACTGGCCAATCGCATTTGCCGCATTATCCCCTCACACGGCTGGCCAATCGCATTTGCCGCATTATCCCCTCGCCCTGTACTCAGGGAGAGGGTAGGGAGAGGGCCGAGTGGTGACAACGCCTGTATAGTCAAGCGATTTTTCAAGCCTCCCACCCGGCTCTCCCACGCCAGTACGCCGGTGAGGGAGTCCTGAGCGCCACATGCCATTGCCCAGCGGGCGGAGCCGGGGCGCCTTTCATATCCATATCGAGATTAATTCAACTGGGCACAGTCGCATCCCCGGCGCTCGCCATGGCCGTCAGCAGTTGGCGATAGCCCTCCAGGTACGGTTCAGCGCGGTCGGCCAGGCGAATGGTTTGCACCTGCCGTCCCGCCGGGCCGCCGCTTTCCGAGGCGCAGCCCACTTGTCGCCAGCGCCGACGCCCGCTCAAAGCGCCCAGCGTGTAATCGACGGTGAAGACATAGCAATGCCGCCCGCCCTTTTGCCCATAGATCAAATCGCCCACGCGCACGTCCGCGGCCCCGCAAATAGGAAACGTCCCGGCCACCGCGTCGGCCAGCCCAAAACGATCCACCGCGCTATAGGTGAGCTGAAATTCCCCGGCCAGCCCCCCCAGCCGCCGCCCGCGCCGCCGCCGCGCCCACCGATCCACCGCCCAGGCCCCAATACTGAGCAGCAGCATGAAAAGTAAATAATGATAAGGTGCGAGCATTATGAATTAGTCAGTTATCATGAGTCAGTAGTCAGTGGTCCGTAGTCCGTAGTAAAGACATTGACTGCCAGGCATTTTGCTACGGACAACGGACCACGGACGATCAAGAGTCCCTGGTCCGTAGTAAAGACATCGACTGCCAAGCATTTTGCTACTGACCACGGACAACTGACTACGGACCACTGACTAAACGGCGGTACTCCGCCTTTTAGTCAGTGATCCCATCCATTTCACCTTTGATCCCATTTTACGGTATATCCCTCTTGTGCGTTACAAGATGACCCTGGCCTATCGCGGCACCCATTATCATGGCTGGCAGTGGCAATACGCAAATGAATTGTACAAAGGCCCGCCCCCGCCGCCCGGCCACGGCATCCCCACCGTGCAGGAAAAACTCATCCGCGCCTTCACCTACGTGCTGGGCCATCCGGTGCAGGTGGTCGGCTCCTCGCGCACCGACGCCGGCGTTCACGCCAAGGGCCAGGTCGCTCATTTTGATACGTTTCGTGAGCATATCCCCCCCGAAGGCATCCGCCGCTCGGTCAATCATCAGTTGCCCGACGACATCCTCATCCGCGCCATCGAGCCGGCGGCGGACGATTTCGATGCCATCCTTCACACCCGCTCCAAGCGCTACCAATACGCCATCTGGAACGCCGAGGACCGCCCGCTGTTTAACGCCGATTTGTACTGGCATCGCTGGCAAACGCTGGATATCGCCGCCATGCGCCAGGCGGCGGCGCTGCTGGTCGGCACGCACGATTTTACCAGTTTCGCCAAGGCCGGCCACGGCCGCCAAAGCCCCGTCCGCAACATCCACAGCCTGGATATTTGCCAGCGCGGTCCGAAAATCGTCATCGGCGTCGAGGGCAACGGCTTTTTGTGGCGCATGATCCGCATCATCGTCGGCACCCTGGTGGAAGTCGGCCTCGGCCGCTACGGCCCGGATCGCGTACAACAAATGCTTAAGGCCACCCACCGCCCCGACGCCGGCCCCACCGCCCCGCCGCAGGGGTTGTATCTCCAATGGATCAACTATTAGCACCAAACATGGAAAAATTTTAGGGGACCAGGACAGGTCCGTAGTCGGCAGTACGGCGGATTACCGCTGTATTGATTGTGGACTGTTAGATTTGAGTGTGGACTGTTGACTGTGGATTGTTGAGAAATGCAAATGCAAATTCAGCATTCAACACTCAACGCTCAACATTCTCCTCTG
>JBBQBE010000108.1:0-8549 GCA_038317225.1 Tepidisphaerales bacterium
GAAAATGTACTCTTGCGAATCATGGCTGTCCTTTGTTAATTAGAATGGTTCCATTAAATCATCCCCTACCCGTACCGACACCTGTGAAATCGCAGCGCGCCCATCATGCAGGGGCCAGTTGCTCCCGCGCCGCCCTCCAGGCCTAGCACGGTAACTGGTCAATAACGGGCTTGGCGGCACCGCCGAGCTGCCCAACATCAAGTCATCCGACTCGCGGCCGAATGGGTGTTAGACTGGCTCGGTCAATAGAACAATTGTAGGTCGCCCGGTGGGCGCAGCCAATGCACAAAAGCTAGGGAATGGGTTGGCCGGCCGCCAGGAGGGAGGGCAAATCGTAATCAAGCAGGTCGCCGATGTGTTCGATGGTGATGTCCGCGGGCGCGGCTCCGGCCAACACCGCGGGATCGTGCGCGTAGTGGCCCTGCCGCGGGAATATCGTTGTCACGCGTTCACGCCAGACCTTCTTCACTGCCGTGAGGATCTGCAGCTTGTCGTCCACCAGGATGTAATGTTGCGCCAGATATCGTCTCTCGATGTCCGCCAGTGCCTGCTCTTTATGGATGTAAATCAGCACGTGGCCGTTTACCGCTTTGTACAAGCAGGATCGCTCGATCTTTCGCGGCTGAAAGACCGCATCCCCGTCGGACAAAACGACCGTCGGCCCCCAGACACTGAGGCGAGCGAGCAGATCCAGGGCACCGGGAAACAGGAGATCGGCAAATGGGTAGTCGAGCAGGTACATCGCGGCCTCAAGGCAGTCTTGATCGAGTGGGTTGCCCAGCCGGTAATGCTGCATCGCGTCCAGGTAATCGACATAACCATGCTCAGCGCGCAGCGTCTCAAACACCGCCCAATACTGTTTGGCGCGATCGGATCCCAAGGACTGGCTAAGATGGCTTGTCCAGTCCGCGACCAGCCGATCGCCGTCGAGCAGCGTGTCATCCACATCGAGCAAGAAGATCACCGGCGCAGCTTGCGTCATCACGAATCCTTCGAGTCATACCACCCGCGCCGACTTTGCCCGGACCCTCACCGCGGTTAAATCTTGAGTGTTTTGCCCTTGGATTCTATCGACGCCAGCAGTTCGTTCCACGATGCGACGAACGATCCGGCACCTTGGTTCTGGAGCTGGCCAGCCAAGGCGTCGATGTCGATTCCGGCCTTGGCATACCCGGTCAAGACCTTGTCGAACTTGCCACCGTCCGCTGGCAGGATCGCGCCGATCTGTCCGTGATCGGCCAGCGCTTTCAAGGTGGCCTCGGGCATGGTGTTGACGGTGAGCGGTGCGGCCAGGGCCTCGATGTACAAGGTGTCCGAGGCCTGGGGGTCCTTGGTCCCGGTGCTGGCCCAAAGCAGTCGCTGTGGGCGGGCCCCGGCATTGAAGATGCGCTGCCAGCGCGGAGAAATCAGCAGAGCGCTGTATGCCTCATAGGTCTGGCGGGCGATGGCGATACCAAGCTGGTTGCGCAGGGGCCGCGGGGCATTGTCCATCACCGCCGCGTCCCAGCGGCTGATGAATATGGACGCCACCGAGCCGACATTGGGATTCAGGCCCCCGGCGATGCGCCGCTCGATGCCGCGCAGGTACGCCTCCGCGGCCGCGGCGTACTGCGCGCGGGAGAATAGAAGCGTTACATTGATCGGCACGCCCGCGAAGATCGCCTCTTCGATGGCGAGCAGACCCTCCGGTGTGCCTGGGATTTTGATGAAGAGGTTGGGCCTGCCCGCCCGGCCGTGAAGTTGCTTGGCCGCGGCGATAGTGCCGGCCGTATCATGGGCCAGCAGCGGCGACACCTCCAGCGATACCCAGCCGTCCACGCCGCTGGTTCGCTCATGGATCGGGCGGAACAGGTCGGCGGCCTGCCGAAGGTCTTCGATCGCCAACTCGAAGAACAGCGCCTCGCCCGACTTGCCTTCGCTGACCTTCTGGCGGATGGCCTGTTGGTACTCGTCGCTGTTCTTGATGGCGTGGTCGAAGATGGTGGGATTCGACGTAAGCCCGGTAACGGAGAACTCCTGAATGTAGCGGCCAAGCGTACCGCTGGTCAGCAGTCCGCGGGTGATATTATCAAGCCAGAGGCTCTGGCCCAGGTCATGGAGTTGTTGTGTGGCATTCATAATGTAGCTCCTTGGTGAGGCTGCGTCATCCGAGCACCTTCATGGGTTTGGGGTTGTGCCAGCCGCCGTCCGCGGCGATCAGCGCATCAGCCTCGGTCGGCCCCCAACTGCCCCGCTTATAGGGGCGAGCCGGGTGATGGTTCTTCAAGACCGGATCGACCACCACCCATGCGGCCTCGACTGCATCCTCACGGGTGAAGAGTGCGCCGTCACCCGCCATGGCATCGCCCAGGAGCCGCTGGTAGGGGGCTTCTGCTCCGGTTTGCTCTTCAACCAGGTAAAGCTCACGCTGGTCGCCGATGAACTCCTTGCCTGCGCGCTTGATGCGCGCGGCCAGGGCGATGGCGGAGTTGGGAGAGAGCCGAAAACGCAGATAGTTGGTTCGCCCAGTCGCCGACGCTGAGTCGGCAAACAGCCTTTGCGGCGGCCGCTTCAACTCCACCATAATCTCGGCCGCAGTTGTCGCCAGATACTTGCCGGAGCGCAGGTACCAAGGCACTCCTTCCCAGCGCCACGAGTCGATGAACAGCCGTAAGGCGCAGAAAGTTTCGACATCGGAATTCTTTGCCACATCCGGCTCCTTGCGGTAGCCGGCGTACTGGCCGCGCACCACGTCTTGCGGTTTCAGGGGCCGCATGGCCTGAAAGATCTTGGCTTTCTCACTATGCACGGCCCCATAGCCCTGGAAGGCCGGTGCTTCCATCGCCAGCAGGGCGACGATCTGGAAAAGGTGATTCTGAATAACGTCACGCAGACAGCCGGCGGTTTCGTAAAACGCGCCGCGATTCTCCACGCCGAAGTCTTCGGACAGGGTTATCTGCACGTTGGCCACGTAGTTACGGTTCCAGATCGGCTCCAGGAAGGAGTTGGCGAAGCGGAAATAGAGGATATTCATGATCGCCTCCTTCCCGAGATAGTGGTCAATACGGAAGATCGCATCCTCCGGGAAGACTGCGTGCGCGATGCGGTTCAGCTCCCTGGCGGATGCCAGGTCGCGGCCGAACGGTTTTTCGACGATGACCCGCGCATCCTGGGCTAGACCCGCAGCGCCCAACCCTTGAATCACAGTCGCAAAGAGCACAGGCGGGATCGCCAGGTAATGCGCCGAACGCTGCGCCTGGCCCAGCGCCGCTTTGATCGCCGCGAATGTATCGGGGGCCTTATAGTCTCCACTCACATATTGCAGCCGGGACAGAAGCGTACGGAGGGCACGCGGACTATCGATCCCACCGGAGCGTTTGATGCTGTCCTTTACCCGCTGGTGCAACTTGGCCAGCGTCCACTTCGGGAAGGCTACGCCGATGACCGGCACCTGCAGCGACCCATGTTTTTCCATTGCATAGAGTGCCGGGAAGATCATTTTGTGAGCCAGATCGCCCGTCACTCCGAAGAGCACCAGCGCGTCCGAATGAGAAGCCGCCATCAGCCACCTGCCTTCGGTGGGGCGACTTTCTCTTCATGGCCGCCAAATTGGTAACGCAGGGCGGACATCACTCGGTCGCCAAAGTCGGCCTCGCCGCGCGAGCTGAAGCGATCATAAAGCGCTGCACTGAGGACAGGAGCCGGAACCGACTCATCAATGGCCGCCGCAATCGTCCAGCGCCCCTCGCCTGAGTCCGACACGCGCCCGGTGAACGCCGAGAGGTCGGGGTTCTTGAGCAGGGCAATAGCCGTTAGGTCCAGCAACCAGGAGGCAATCACGCTGCCGCGGCGCCAGACCTCGGTGATGTCGGCCAGGTTCAGGTCGTAAAGGTAGCGCTCCGGGTGGCGTAGCGGCGTGGTTTCGGCATCGACGGTGCGCTGCTGTTTGCCGACGTTGGCGTGATGCAGGATGTTCAGCCCCTCGGCATAAGCTGCCATGATGCCGTACTCGATCCCGTTGTGGACCATCTTCACGAAATGGCCCGCGCCGCTCGGGCCGCAATGCAAGTAGCCGTGCTCCGCGGTGCCACCGACTGTCTGGCGGCCCGGGGTGCGTGGCGCCGCTGCAATCGCCGGTGCCAGGGCGGCAAAGATGGGGCCGAGACGTTGAACGACGGATTCGTCTCCGCCGATCATCAAGCAAAAGCCGCGCTGCGACCCCCAAACACCTCCGCTGGTTCCGACATCGATGTAGTCGAGGCCCTTTGATTTCAGCTCGGCGGCGCGATTGATGTCATCGTGGTAATAGGAGTTGCCGCCGTCGATCACCACGTCGCCAGGTTGGAGCAGTGGCACCAGCGCCTTGAGCGTTGCATCCACCGCCGCCGCCGGCACCATCATCCAGATGGCGCGGGGCTTGCTCAGCTTATGCGCCAAGTCCTCGAGCGAGGTCGCTCCGACTGCTTTCTCGCTGGCCAGTGCCTGGACGGCTTGCGGATGGAGGTCGTAAACCACGCATTGGTGACCGGCCTGCAGCAGACGCCGCACCATGTTGCTTCCCATCCGACCCAGTCCGATCATGCCGAGTTCCATGATTCTTCTTTCCGCACAGCCGCGCTACCCTTCATCCAGTCATCCGACAACACAATCCAGTCACTGAGCCAAGCTGGTTCCACCACGTCGTCAATGCTCCATATGACTACGCCTATTGTAGCGCCCCGGTCGGGGATGGGAACGTGTAATCTCCAATCGGTGTGCCATGTCGTCGGGGGCGCGATATCCATTACCCGCAGGATGGCCGAGCATGAGGACGACGATGCCATGTAGCCGCAGGCAGGAAACCTCACGTGCCGACGACCTCCTGCGGCCGCCGCGGCGGCCTGGACAAGTCAAGGTGGAGCTTGAGAAAGCCTCGCACGCAGGCGGCACGGGGCGATTTCGATGACGGGAAAGGTCCGGGACCGATGCCCGCGGAACCAGCCGCACATCCAAAATTGGAAACTGAACAGGTACCGGTCATACACCGGCAGGGGGTGTCCCAACTCGGTGATGCTGGACTTGCGACCACCATTTCCAAAGCGTGTGGATCGCCGGGTAGATCAGCAGTTTGAGGATGAAGCTGGTGACGATCACCGCGCTTGCCTTTATCCATTAGGAGGGGCTGTTCATGGAGAGATTGATGGCTCAGGGATAAAACGAGGCATTCACACAACTTCTGCTGGCGTGGCTTGAGCTGCGGACAGGGCAGCGCGAATCTTCAGGCCCAGGTCTCGGGCGTTCTGGACCAGCGCATCTTTGTCCTCGAATTGCCGCACCCCCAGCGAGGCCACCGTTGCGTCCGGCCCATGGAGCATCTTGACGCCGCTGAACTCACATTGGTCGCCATGGCCGCAACGGATGCAGGGGACGTTGCCCAGTATGACCATTGATCCGGCATTGACCATTCCCTCCTCCATCATCCACATCCCGATTTGCGTGGTAGCAGTCTGTGACGCCGGCGGCATCCCCGGCACCTCCGGCGGACAAGCCGTGGTGATCACCGCAGCGCCTACCTTGCCCTTGTTCAAGCCGGTCTGGTGTCGCAGGCAGTACATGCGCTCCATGAAGGTCTTGCTCCGCGCATCAAGGCTGCTGTAGGGGGTGTAGGCTCCCAGCACGAACGCCTTGGCAGTGTGAAACCGCTCGGCCAAGGCCTGGGCATCATCCTTTACAACACAATGGTTTGTATTCTTGCAGCCCAGACAAGCGCGGCACGGCTCCATATGCAAATCGCTGAGCTTGATGAACGCGGTTGTCAGGCCGGTTGCTTCCAGAACACATTTGACGGCGCGGTCGGTATTGCTATTGGGGATGGGACTGCCGCTGATGCCCAGAACTTCTACACTCATGTCAAGACTCCTTCACAGACGTTTGGATTTCGTTTCATAACGACAGAATCGGCCACGTGGGCTTCGACGCGCGCGTGTCCAGCCTGTCTGCAAGAACACGCCCATATTATGCGATCTTCTTGCCCGCCTCGGAACCCACCGACTGATCGTAGACGGCTTGAACGGTGATTTTGACCAGGTACTGCAGTGGCGGGAGGCCCTTGGGCGATCCCTTAAGTTGCTTGGCCATTTCTTCAAAGAGAGGCCCACTTGTGAGTGCCTCCGCCCGCCCCTTGATCTGGTAGCCCTTAGCCGTTGCCGGGTCGATCACCGTCACGGCCACCTGGGGGTTCTCCAGAAGGTTCTGCCGGGTCTTGAGCGAGAACAAATCCGCAAAGATCACGTGTTGATCGTCCAGAACCTTCAGCGTGCCCTTCGGTGTCGTATTCGGTTCGCCGCTCTTGCTGGCGGTGGCCACCCAGCCGAGTTTGCCGGGCAGGAACTCTTGAACATGCTTCGGAATGCTTACCATGTGAATACTCCTTGTGTAAAGATCATCCTGCCCACGCGGGCGGTACTCGTTTATGGTACGCTTCCAGCAGACCGGTGTCTGTCAAATTCTTTACGGACCTGCGGATTGGCGCGGATTACAATGTTGCCGTGTGCCCCGGCGGCCTTTATGGACCTTTTCGGCTATGCGTACGCTTTCCTGCATGCTCGATCTGTGGCTCTTTGAGCAATTGGCCGTGGCGGAACGCCAGCAGCTTGAACCGCTCACTCGCAAACTAAGTTACGCCCGTGGCCAGAGGCTTTTTTCAGAGGGCGACCCAGCCGCCGTGGTGCTCCTGTTGACCTCCGGCAGGGTGAAACTCTACAAAGTGTCCAGCGAGGGCAAGGAGGTCATTTTGGGATTTCTGGGTCCCCATGACCTCCTGGGCGAGGAAACACTTTTCCGAGAGGGGGCACGGTCTTTTTCCGCGCAGGCGCTGGAACCAACCACGGTGTGTGCCTGCTCCAAGGACGACCTGGAGACCCTGACCACGCAGTACCCCAGCATCGCCGCCAAACTCACCCGCACTCTGGGCGAGAAACTTAGCCAGATGGCCGACCAACTTGCCGACATCGCCATGTATGACGTGCGGGACCGATTGATTCGTTTGCTGGCGCGACTGGCGCAGGAGCAGGGAGAACCGACGCACCTGGGGCTTTCCTTGGATCGGCACATCACCCACGACGACTTGGCTGCTTTGGTGGGTGCCTCACGTGTCATGGTCAGCAACGCCTTAGGGGGCCTGCGCGAATCGCGGTTGCTGCTGGTCGATGGCCAGCGCCGGTTCGTGGTCAGCCAGTCCCTGCTGGATGAAGCCGGAGCCATGACCGATCCAGCGCCGCCGCGCACCTCGACTTGCACGTGCTTCAATCGCCTGCAACATTCTGGCCGTCGCCACCTGCCTGGAAGAGATGGAGATGCTACGTAAGAACGAGGTCTATCTGGATGCGATGGGAGCAAGACCCATCACGGAGTATCGTTACTTCTTCTTCGTCACCAACGACCGGCAGTCCACCCCCATGGAGATCGTGCTGCTGGCCAACGAACGTTGCGACCGGGAAAACCTGATCGAGCAATTCAAGAATGGCGTGAAGGCTCTGCGCAACCCGCTGCCCGCGGAACCAGCCGCACATCCAACGTCGGAAACTGAAGTTATGCAGGTCATGCGCAGGAATCCGCACCGCATAAGCGAAAATATAAGCATGAGTTTTAGGCTAAAACCGTATATCCTGTATCTTTTACCGCATTACCTATCCAAAGCAATTGGCGACAAATGGAGGCTGGGAATCAACTAAGCAAACGCTTATGGCCCGCTCGCCTCCCCGCCTAACCCCCGCAGCGCAGTAACAATAGGTCGTGGAATTGCTCCACTGAAAGCCCCGAGGCGCGAATCAGCGAACGCAATGTGCCCGGAGCCAGTTCGCGGTGCTGCGGAATCGACAGACTCGCCATGTACCGTTCCTTGAGCAGCACCACATGGCTGCCGCGCTGACGATCAAAGCGCCAGCCCGCGCGGCAGAATGCCTTAACCGCGTTCGCCACCGGAGATCACCGCAAGCTTGGGCATCAGACAGCCACCTCGACCTGCCGCACGGCCTGCGTCAGCGGCATGCCCGCCTCGGCCCGCACCTCCAGACAGGCCGCTATCGCCTGGCCGATGTTGGCCAGCGCTTCATCCTCCGTCTGCCCTTGCGATACGCAGCCGGGAACGGCGGGGCACTCGGCCACGATCATGCCCGTTTCGTCACGCTCCAGAGTTACCAGCAGTTTCATGCATCACCGTCCTCGTTATCATTATACCGCGGGTAAGGCCGACGTGGGAGTGCAAGGGCGCAAGGCGCTGGCAAAACTGCGAAAGTTCCAGACGGCGGCGCTGGTCGCGGTGGGAATGCGGCTGGACTCACCCGGAACTGGAACGTCGGCTGGCGGCGGACCTGGCGACGCTGGACGCGGGAAAAGTGGTGCCGACGCCCCCGTCGGCAGTCCCCGCTTCGCATGGCCTGCGGGCCATGATGCCGACGAGGGCGTCGGCGCCACTTATGCGGAAGGGCGCTGACATCCCCTGGCAACTCATCTGGCAGGGTGCCGGAATCCTCGCCCTGGCCCCGGCTCCCGCACCCTCCGCGAACGGATCGACATGGCGCGGGAGCGCC
>JBBQBE010000109.1:0-8540 GCA_038317225.1 Tepidisphaerales bacterium
TGTTTCGCGGCGACAAGGTTACGTTCCAATCCGTCAGCGCCGACCCCAGGCGGCAGACCATTGAGAGGGTATTCGTGTCGGTGGTTGATCGAGGAGTATCACAAGTGCCCCAAGAGCGGCTGCGCGGTGGAGAGTCGGCAAATGCAAGACGGTAAAAGGCTGGGGCCGCTGATAGCGGTCCTGGCGTTGACGGCGGTGAAGTTGCTGCAACTCCAGGAGTTGACCCGAACGCATCCGGAGGCGGCGGCCGAGGAGCATGTTGCCCAGCGGTATATTCGCGCTTTGCGTGCGTACATTAAGCTGGAGGGTATGCTGAGTACGCGGGAGTTTTATCGTCAGGTGGCGCATTTGGGAGGGTTCTTAGGCAGGAGCGCCGAGGGCGATCCGGGCTGGCAGACGTTGTGGTGGGGGGCTGGCAGCAATTAGAGATGCTGGCCACGGGCATGGAACTGGCCACGCCGGAGGAAAAAAATGTGGGTAATGACAAGCATGATTACCTGGGCGAGGAGATAGTGTGTCAGCAAGCCAAGCGTGCTGGCCCCGTCCCATGGGTATGTGAGAGGGGAGATTTGTTGAGTTCGGGCCAACGGGATTGCCTCGCCGCAAAGCCAAGGCGGCGGCCGGCATCCTGTTGGCTGTGCCCAACTATTTTTGCATTCCTTCGTTTGCGAGCGGGAAACACGGTTTTGGACGGGCCATGAAGGCTGATTTGCTGAACCCGTGCAAAAATCCGTGGTCAAGCTTAACTTCTGCCATTTCATCGTTGTACTTTCCCCAGCCTGCCGACAGGCATATGATTTGCCGGTAACAATGTCGGCCGGCGATTTGACAGGCCGATAACCCGGTTCATAATCCCAGTGGTAGTCGGCCCGCTTCGCCGAGGCCGCTTAGAGTGTGTTGGAAAGGTGTTTTTGTTTATGCCCAGCCCGCAACATGTGAAAGGCGTCTCCTCCACCAGGCCCCTGCGGCGGTTTACCGTCGTTCAGGCCAACGCCACTTTGCCATTGGTGCGGCGCGTGGTACGCGATGTTGTCCGCACCCATCAGGCTATTGAGCAATTGCAGGCCCAGGTGGCGCAGGAAAAATCGCCGCCGGCTTTGCAGCGGCAACTGGATTTGAATCTGGAACATTTGCAGGATTACGTTGACGAATTGCAGGAAATAGGCTGCGAACTCAAGGATGTGCAGCGGGGATTGATCGATTTTGTCGGCCGCCACCAGGGCCGCGACGTCTGTTTGTGCTGGCAACTCGACGAGCCGCATATTGAGTACTGGCACGATCTGCACAGCGGCGTGAACGGCCGCCAACCCATCGACACGCTGGATGAAGCCGAAGCGTAGCGGCTGCGGCGGCAGGAAAAAAAGATCGCACCGGGATGCGAATTAGACGTATGTAAGAAATGCGTTCCACCGCTTCCATGTCGTATTGGCCAACCAGTTCCCGCTGGCTGGCGGCTTGTATCGTTGTTTTTTTGGGCACGATGGGCCTGTGGCGGCGCTGGTATAGCTGGCGCGAAGTGTCGGCCGGTGTGCAATTTCAGTGGAAACTTTGGCGGCGCAACCGGGCACTTTGGCATTTGCGGCACAAAATCGTAGGTTACCCCAAGAAGGCGATTTTACACCATTTCGGCCCTCCCCGAACGGCCCTCATGCCCGCTCGCCGCGCCCTCAATGGACCACCCTTCCTGCAAACCGCGGATTTATGGTATTACCCGCTGCCGCGACAACACGCGGCGCTGGCGGTGCGCTTCGAGCGGGATATCGCCCGCTCGGTGGAATGGATTATCACCCCGGCATAATCCCAATGGGCGGCTGGCGATGGATGCTGACTTTTGAGTGAATGGTGAAGCAAGAATGTTGAGTGTTGAGTGTTGGTCGTTGAATGTCGAGTGTTGAATTTTCAACCCTCCTCCCTCTCTCATGTACTCATGGGGGAGGGCCGGGGTGGGGGCTTCCTTTTACCACATGATCGTCGAGTGTCGAGTGTTGAATGCCGAATGTTGAATTTGCGGGTGCATTTTTCAACAATCAACAATCAACAATCCACTATCAAATAAGCTGCTACTCCCGCCGTCAGGTCGCCAGACGCGGGCCGGCGGGCGCGGGTTTGGCCGATGTCGGCTGGGCGGGGCTGGCGGGCGTCAGCGGACGCTGGATGGTCTGGTTGATTTTGCGAAGCAGGTCCACAAAATCGACTTGCGCCATATTGAGCGCTTTGACCTTGATATGCGAGATGATCCGGCTTTGCAGCGATTCAAGCTGCTGACGCTGGGCGTCGGTGGGCGGCAGGCCGCTTTGCTCCTGGCGGGCCAGCGCTTCCAAGGCGCGGTCAAAATCGCTCAGCAGCCGCGAGGCTTCGGGGTCGGCGGCCACCGCCTGTTGCGCCTGGCGATATTTTTCCACCGCCGGGTGTTGGGCCAGCATCTGGCCGATCTTCTCCGCCGCGTCCAAAATCTGTTGAGTGTCCATTGGCTCTGTTTCCTTGCTGGGCAAATTTCCGCAAACGCCTCGGCGGCAATTTCCTCATTCGCCGCCCGGCGGATCAACGTCCCCTGACTATAGCCGCACGCCCCCTTGACGCAAGCGGCGTTTTTTTTGGGCGTGCCCACGGATTCTTGCACGGGTTCAGCAAATCAGCATTCATGGCCAGTCACAAACCGTGTTTCCCGCTCGCAAACGGGGGATTGCAAAAATATATGGGCACACCCTTTTTCGCGACGACGCTGACGGCGGGGCGCGGCGGCCATGGACACCTAATAGCGTTTATGGTGAAGACACGAGGGGCGTCCCGGTAGCGGATTGCTCCGCTCACACGCCATCGCCGCGGAAGGTCCAGACAGAATCAGTGCGTCCCCGTTTACACCATATAATTGGACGCGGCCGTAGCCTGCACCCCATCAAAGACTCCCGCCCACTTTGAATTGCCTGCGTTAGGCCGGTTGCACTGGAAAAAACGGCTCTCCGCGGAACCCGCTGATGGATGCCAAGCTGCCAAGCTCGGACATGCGATATTTCGCCCAGAACGTGGTTTCTAGGACATGGCAGGTATGTTTACCAGCGTCTTTCGCGGAGAGCCGAAAAAGCGAAACACCTGCGCGGGGACGCGGGCTTTGGACGGGGCACCATGGAGTTATTCAATGCATTTTGCACAATGGAGTGGCTATAGCACTGATCCCGCCGTCGCGGCGGGAAGGGGGGAATGCACCTTGCAGGAGTCGAACCTGCAACCTTCGGTTCCGTAGACCGACGCTCTATCCAATTGAGCTAAAGGTGCGGCAATACTGAAGGGGAAATTATGCCATCGGCCCGGCGGCGCGTCAATGCCGCGGCGCGGCAATTTATGCTCAAGTCGGGGCAATGGTATTTGGCATCTTTCACCTTTCCCTGTCCCCAGCAAGCAGTCCGGGTTGCGATTGTGGATTGTTAGATTGGATTGTTGATTGTTGACTGTAGATTGTTGAAAAATGCAAATTCAACGCTCAACGCTCCACAATCAACAATCAACACTCAACACACGCCCGTTCGGGCGCTCCCGCCGCACCGGCTCCGGGCCATTCGGCTGGCCCTACTTCTCCGGGGTGGGGCAATATTTGGCCTTAAAATCTTCCAGCGAGCCGATGCCGGGCGGCAGGCGGGCTTCCTCGGCCAAGAGGGCGGGGATGCCTTCGCGCAGCGAATAGGCAAGGTTGCCGATTTCACTCATGAGCCAGTCCCCTTGCTGGCGCAAAGGCGAAGCGGTTACCGGACAGCGCAAAAGGGCAAGAATCCCAGGATCAAGTTGAGCCATCATTGCAAAAATCCACCCGTTGGCCCGTCGCACCCCCGCTTAAGTCGCACCTGGCCCCGCGCGGACGGCGGGGGCCAGCAGTTTTAACGAGTATAAAGCATCGGCCAGAAGCATCAACGACACCTCATCCAGTCCGCGCGGATTTTGCATGTGGGCCGCGTGAAGCAGTTGCTCGGCCAGGGGCATGGTTTGCCCGCATAAGGCAAACGCCGCCATCGCCCAGGGCTGGGCGGTGGCGTGGTCGGGCTGGGTTTGCTCCCAGTGAAAAATCGCCGCGCGCTCGATGGCATCCAGCAGCGGCTTACTTGGGCAATGCGCGGCAAAACTGGTCAGCGCATGGAGGCATATCAATTCGTGATGCCAGTGGGTTTCAGGATTGTCCGACGCTCCCGCCGCCAAGAGCGCCCCAGCAGGCCGCTGGGCCGTGGCCAGGCGGGCAAATATCGCCCCGCGGCTGGCAAAGTCGCCTTTGATGGCCGCCAGGGCCAGCGTATCCCAGAGCGCGGCGCTGGCGGCGGCGCCGCGGCTGGCGGGCATGGCAGCGCTGGGCCAGTCGGTCTGCTGCAATGGCTCAAGTGAGCGGGCGTTATCACGCAGGACTTTACGCCACGCGCCGGAGTCGGGATCGTTTTCACCCAGGTTCACGGCGCTGGCCAGGCAGTAGAGCAGCAGCCCGCGATAAACCGGGCGGCGATGTCCCATCCCGTCGGCGGGACTACTGGTGAGGTTGGCCGGTGCCGGCCCCAGCGCAGCGCCTTGGACGAGCAGACGCGGATATATCAGGCCGCAGGCCATCTCGCCGGCGTGGGCGGGCGCTTGAGTCAGCAGCGGCACGATCAGGCTTGATAAACGTTTTAGCGGTTCTGTCATCGCGCGCCGCAAATAAATAAAAGGGCATGGGCGGGAGCATTTGCACAAAGTGCGCAGGGCCAAGTCAACGGCAAGCACAAATAGCGCAGGGCCAATTCAACGGCAAGCACAAATAGCGCAGGGCCAATTCAACGGCAAGATGCAGGCGAATTAGTTTTTCGCGGCCTGCTTTTGCCCCGCCACGGTCACGTTGGCCGGCAGCTTGGCGGCGGCGAGTTTTTCGGCTGACAGGGCCGGGTTGACCCGCGCCCGCGGCACGCTGAGGGCTTCAATCTCCTCGGCCAACGCCCGGTAGTCGGCGGCGCCGTTGCTGGCCGGCTCGTATTTCAAAATCGTTTGCCCGAAGCTGGGACTTTCGGCCAGTTTGATATTGCGGCGGATGCGCGTTTCAAAAATAGTCGCATCCGACCAGGGCAACGACTGGCCCTGGGCCTGCTCGATAAAGCCCTGCAAGTCGGCCACCACTTCCATCGCCAGGCGCGTTTGGGCGTCATACATGGTTAGTACGATGCCGCTGACTTTTAAGGCGGGATTCATGCGCTTGTTGACCAGTTGCACGGTCTCCAAAAGTTTGCCCACTCCCTGCAGGGCCAGAAAATGCGGCTGCATAGGGATGATGACTTCCGTGGCCACCGCCAAGGCGTTGATGGTAAGCAATCCCAGGCTCGGCGGACAATCCATCAGGATGTAATCAAAATCATGTTGAGCGCTTTCCAGCCGCTTTTTAAGCACCTGTTCGCGCCCTAGCACGCCGACCATTTCGATTTCCGCCGCCGCCAGGTCGATGCTGCTGGGAACCAGTGCGATATTCTCATCGACTTTGTGAACCGCTTCGAGAAACGAGCGATTTTCCACCAGCACATGATACAACGAGCACAGGTCCGGACCCGGCTCCACGCCGTAGTTGATCGTCATGTGGGCCTGGGGGTCCAGGTCGATCAGGCAGACTTTTTTGCCCAACTCCGCCAGAGCCGCCCCGACGTTGACGGTGGTGGTGGTCTTGCCCACGCCGCCTTTTTGATTCATAAACGCAATCACTCGCATAGCCCGCCTCCAAACCGGCGGCGACTGTCCCTGGCGTCGCCGCACCCACGCCATTTTTCACGGCGCGCATTTCCCGCCGCCACTATGCCGCCTGGGCCGCAAAGTATCAAGCCGCCACAGCGTCCGGGAACGAATTTAGCGCAGCGCCGCGATAATCGCTTCCAACTCGTCGGGCACCGCCACCGGCTGATTGACCCACGCGCCATGCGGCGTCGAGCGCGGGGCGCTCTCCTGGGCGGCCTTCAGGTCGATACCGGTGTGATATTTCACCGTTACATTGGGGTCTTTGAGTTCGTGGCCGGTGAGGATGCAGACCACGCGCTCCTCCGGGCCGATGACCTGTTCCTGGAGCAGTTGACGCAAGCCCGCGATGGTCGCGGCGCTGGCCGGCTCGCAGCCAAAGCCGTAGCGCGCGGTCAAGGCGCGGTGTTCGAGAATTTGCTCATCGGACACTTCGCGCACCACACCGTTCATAATCGCCAGCGCCCGCAGCGCCTTAGGAAGATTCACCGGGCGGCTGATCTCGATAGCGCTGGCCACGGTATGCGGCATATAATTGCTCTCATCCATGGCGGCGTAGAGTTTTTGCGCCTCGGTTACGTTCCAATTGCCCCCATTCCATGTGAGCTGGCGGCGGTTGACCAGTTCACTGAGCGTGTTGGCCGCCGCGGCGTTGATGATCGCCAAACGCGGGATGCGGTCGATCAATCCCAGTTCCTTGAGTTCGGCGAAGGCTTTGCCAAAGGCCGAGCAGTTGCCCAGGTTGCCGCCGGGAACGATGATCCAGTCGGGGATTTGCCAATCCAGCGCTTCCAGGATGCGGTACATGATGGATTTTTGTCCCTCCAGGCGGAAGGGATTGACGCTGTTCATCAAATAGATACCCAGTTCCGGGCGTTGCACCGCGATTTGGCGCACGCGACGGAGGCAGGCGTCAAAATCTCCTTGCACTTGCAGGGTCAAGGCCCCGTAGTCCAACGCCTGGCTCAGTTTGCCCAAAGCGATTTTGCCCGATCCGATAAAGACCACCGCTTTCATTTCCGATAGCGCCGCGTACAGCGCCAGCGAGGCGCTGGTGTTGCCGGTCGAAGCGCACGCCACCCGGCTGGCACCGACCATGCGGGCATGGGTAAACGCGGCGGTCATGCCGTTGTCTTTGAAACTGCCGGACGGATTGAGTCCCTCGTACTGGAGAAACAGTCGCCCGGGTTTGAGGTTCAGTTGCCGACCAAGCAAATCCGCCTGCTGCAATACGGTGCGTCCCTCGCCGATGCTGACGATTTGCGATTCGTCCTGGTAAAAAGGGAGCAGTTCGCGGAAGCGCCACACCCCGGAGAAATCGAGCCGGCCTTGCAGGCGGGTTCCCTTGGTGTTCCAGCGCTGCTCAAAAAAACTCAGACTTTTGGGCGTGGCCAGCCGCGACCAGTCGTAAACCACATCCAGCAAACTGCCGCACTTGGGACAGGTTACATGAACTTCTTGCACTGGAAAAACGGCCTGGCAGGCCGGGGCGATACACCGTTGAAAAGCCGCCGCATGACTCATGACCACAGAGTAAACGCGATAAATCCCGCTGGCAAGTAAAAGCTGCGGGAGCTGACGTGGGCAGTGGTCAGTGGCAAAAGCCTTTCCTGCTGACTATGGACTTGGGACTACTGACGATAAAGGGCGATGAACCCGGGCGGATTCCTTTATGGTCCTATTGTGGAATGTGGAAGAATGCAACAATCCACTCTCCACAATCAAATCTTTACCATCAATGTTCAACCCCGGCTGAAGCCAGCTCCGCCGAGCAGTGGCGGCAACGCAACCCAATGATCCTGACAGTGCGGGCTTGATGAAAGGAGCGTATAATGATTCGCGTATGAAGCTGGTGCGCTGGACTGAGAGCTTGTGAATATACTGGTTTTGAAGCTCGATATTTGCGCAAAAACGTTATTGTTTGGTCCAGCATAGTGATTCGTTCACAAACTCTAAGCATGCGCTGCGGAACTTGGGCGATCGCGAGATTGACCGCGCGGTAGACGAATCCGTTTTGGCCGACCCGGAACATGTGACGGACGACCCGCCGGGGCGGCGAGTCTTGATGCGCCGGTATCATGATGCCATGCTCGGTCAGGCGATGCTCTTGCGGGTCGTGGTCGAGGATGCGGCGGAGGAAATGGTCGTGGTGACCGTCTATAAGACTTCGCAAATCCAGCGTTACCTGAAAGGATGGCTGCCATGAAAGTTCACTACGACCCGGAAACCGACACCTTGACCATTCGCCTGCGCGACGAGCGGATCAAGGAAAGCGAGGAAGTGCGTCCCGGCGTCATCGCCGACTACGGCCACGATGGCGGCATCGTTCGCTTCGAGGTTCTGCGCGCCTCCAAGGTTGTTGAGAAGACCAGGGAAATGCAGTTTGCCGTCGGGGTTTGAGTCAATCACGCGGCGAAGCTGCAGCGCGCAGCGCGGTGTAACTATTTACCGTGGCGATACCCGCTATGGCGGGTTGCTGAGATTTTCGGGAGGAAAAAACGAGGGAAAAACGGAAAAAAACGGGGACGCAGCTAGTGCTATCTTCCCATGTTGCCGTCATCCTTAACTCCATGAATGCCGCCTTCGCCACGTATCGTATGCTCTATTGCCAGTTTCTTGGCCGTAGGAAAAGACGGGGACGCAGCTAGTGCTATCTTCCCATGTTGCCGTCATCCTTAACTCCATGAATGCCGCCTTCGCCACGAATTGTATGCTCTATTGCCAGTTTCTTGGCCGTAGCCGTGGTCCATTCATCATCACCAAACGGCTGGCTCCGGCCCAGGCTCAGCGCCCATCGCGATTGTTCCTTCTGGCTCACC
>JBBQBE010000110.1:0-8132 GCA_038317225.1 Tepidisphaerales bacterium
GGCGCACAAGACGGGTGTGAGGATCAAGGCCACCAGTACCGACAAAAGCATAGCGGCGATGACGGTGATGGAAAATTGGCGGTAGATGACGCCGGTGGAGCCGCTCATAAAGGCCATGGGGCCGAAGACCGCCGAGAGGACCAGGCCGATGCCGATCAAGGCGGGGGTGATCTGGTCCATGGAGCGCCGGACGGCGTCGCGCGGCGCCGCGCCTTCTTCACTCATGATGCGCTCGACATTTTCGACGACCACGATGGCGTCGTCCACCAGCAGCCCGATGGCCAGCACCATTGCGAACATGGTGAGCATGTTGATGGAAAACCCGAACAGGCCCAGGTCCGCGAAAGTGCCGAGGATGACCACGGGCACGGCGATGGTGGGGATGAGCGTGGCCCGCATGTTGCCCATGAACAGGTACATGACCAGGAAGACCAGCACGACGGCTTCAAAGAGGGTGCGAATCACGTCGGCGATGGCCACTTTGACAAACGGAGTGGTCTCATAGGGGAAGGCGTACTTCATTCCCTGCGGGAAAAAGTGGCTCAGCTCGGCCATTTTCGCCTTGACGGCGTCGGCGGTATTTAAGGCGTTGGCGCCGGGGGCCTGGCGGATGGCCAGGGCCGCCGACGGGGTGTCGTTGTAAAAGATTTCCGCCTGGTAGGTTTCCGAACCCAGTTCGGTGCGGCCGACATCCTTGACGCGCACCACCGAGCCGTCGGGATTGGTGCGGATGGGGATTTTGCCAAACTCCTCTGGGGTTTTCAGCAGGCTTTGGACGGTGATGGAGGCATTGAGGCGCTGGCCGGGCAGGGCGGGCGCGCCGCCGAACTGACCGGCGGAAATTTCCACGTTGTAAGCGCGCAGAGCCATGACCACATCGGTGATGGTCATGGAAAAATCAGTGAGCTTGTTGGTATCCAGCCAGATGCGCATGGCGTACTGGGAGCCGAAGGTTTGCACTTCGCCGACACCGGGTACGCGGGCCAGCACTTTTTCCAGGTTGGAAACGGAGTAGTCGCGCACATCCGCGCCGCTCATGGAGCCGTCGGCGGAGTAGATGTTGACGATCATGAGATAGTTGCGCGTGGACTTACTGACTTTCACGCCCTGGCGCTGGATGGTTTCCGGGAGGCTGGCCATGGCCAGTTGCAGTTTGTTTTGCACCTGCGACCAGGCCAGGTCCGGGTCGGTGCCGGGAGCGAAAGTCAGCTCGATGCGGCTGGCACCTGAAGAACTGCTGGAGCCGGTCAGATAGAGCATCTGATCGAAGCCGGTCATCTTCTGCTCGATGATCTGGGTAACGCTATCCTCGACGGTGCGGGCGGAGGCCCCGGGATAAAACGAATCGATGGCGATGGAGGGTGGGGCAATGGGCGGATATTGCGAGACCGGCAGGGTGTAGACCGCCAAGGCCCCGGCGAGCATCAGGATGATGGCAATCACCCAGGCGAAAACCGGGCGCTCAAGGAAAAATCTGGACAACATCAACGAACTCCATCAGTGGGACTCGGCGGCCGGCGCGGCCGTCGTGGCGGGCTTGGAGGCGGGGGCGACCACCTGCACGGCGGCGCCGGGACGAACTTTCTGCACGCCTTCCATAATGACGCGATCGCCGTCTTTGAGGCCATCTGAGACCAGCCAATCATGGCCCAAAGCGCGATCTATGGTGAGCATGCGCTGTTGCACCTGGTTTTGCTCATCGACAATCAAGGTGTAGGCGTCGCCGCGGGCGGTGCGTGAGACCGCTTGCTGGGGGATGAGCATGGCTTTGGGATTGACGCCTTCCTCAATGACGGCGCGAACGAACATGCCGGGTAGCAGCGCAGAGTCGGGATTGGGCACAACGATGCGCAGCAGCACCGAACCGGTGGAGGGATCGACGGTAACGTCGCGGAATTTAAGTACGCCCCTGTGAGAGTAGACGCTGGAGTCTTCAAGGATGATTTTCACCTTGTCGGTTCCATCGGCGCTGAGGCTGCCGGCGGCGAGGGCGCTTTTGAGGCGATTGAGTTCGCGGGTGGACTGGGGCACATCGATGTAGACCGGGTCCAGCGATTGGATGGTGGCCAGCGGGGCGGGTTGATAGGCGGTAACGATCGCGCCGACGGTAACCGAGGAGCGGCCGATGCGTCCGTCGATGGGGGCGACGATGCGGGTGTAGTCGAGGTTGATTTTCGCCGAGGTTACGGCGGCCTGCGACTGCTTAACGGCGGCCTGGGCGGCGGCGATGGCGGCATTGTCGCTTTGTATCTGGGCCTGGGCGGCCAAGAGGGAGGCTTGGGCCACGTCCATATCCGTTGCGGCCTGGTCGCGGTCGGAGGCTGAGACGGCTTTGGCGGAAAATAAATCCTCGGAGCGCTGCTTGTTGATCTTGGCCAGGTTGACGGTGGCCTGCTGGCGCTCGACGGCGGCTTGCGAGGCCCCTAAGCCGGCGCGGGCGCGATCGACGGCTTTTTGCATGGCGTCCACGTTGGCCTGGGCGCTTTCATAGGCGGCCTGGAAAGGGGCCGGATCAATCTGATAGAGCACCTCGCCCTGATGGACCTGGGCCCCTTCGGTGAATACGCGTTTGAGGATCAGGCCGTTGACCTGGGGGCGGATCTCGGCGGTTAAAAAAGCACTGACGCGGCCGGGCAATTCGGTGGTCAAGGTTACCGATTGGAGGTGCATCGTGGCGGTAACGACTTGGGGCGTGGGCGGGGCTGGTGGCGCGGCGGATTTGCCGCATCCACCGGCGACAATCGCCGCGGCGGCGGCCCAAACTGCCATGCTGATCCAAGGACGTATCATGGTTCTCCCGGTTGCGCTCGCCGCCGCCATAGAGCAGGGCGGGGTGAGGATTATTTAAACGAAATTATAGAGGCGGGGGGAGGGGTGTCAAGCAATGTTCAAAAATTGTTTTGAAAATTGGCGCGCTGGCGCGTATGATAAGCCCCGTGGAGCGGCCGGGTGGCGTTTGCGGGAGCTTTCGATGCCTAATATCAAGGATAACGTGGCGGCGCAGCAGACGCGGCGGCGGCTGGTGGAGGCGGCGGGGCAGGTCTTTGCTCGGCGGGGGCTGCACGGGGCGACCATCAAGCAGATCACCGACAAAGCGCAGGTGAACCTGGCGGCGGTGAACTACCATTTCAAAGACAAATTCGCGCTGTACGCGGCGGTGATTCGTCATGCTTTGAGCATCAAAGGTTCGCCGCTGGAGCGGATCGCGCCCACCGGCTCGCCGCGGCGGCGGATGCGGAGTTTGATCGCCGGGCTTATTGAGGATATTTATGATCCGGCGCGGCCGGCGTGGCTGACGCCGCTGCTGGCGCACGAGTTTACCGAGCCGACCGAGGCGATCACCGAGGTGATTGATGAGTTATTGCGGCCGAGGGCGGATCGCGTCCACGGCCTGGTGCGCTTCATCGTCGGGCCGGGGGCGTCGGAGCAGCAGGTGGTTCGCGCGGCCATGAGTGTGTTGTCGCAGTGCTTTATGATCTTGTACAATCGCCAGGTGCTGCAACGGCTGTATCCTGAACTAATGGGCGCGGACCAGAAGCGTCAGATCATCGACCACATCACGCAATTTTCCATGGCGGGCCTTGAGTCGCTACGCGCTGTGCGACGGCGCGGGGCCAAATAAGGGATTGGGATATCATCATGCACCTGGACTCACTGGACACGCACGGCGATCCCTACGGCCATCGGCCGCTGTGGGAGGTGTTGCGTCTGGCCGGGCCGACGGTGATGCAGATGGCTTCGTATACGGTGATGCAATTCATCGATACGTGGATGTTATCGCATGGACCGCTGGAGGATCCGACGGCGGCGGCCAATGCCGGGATGCTGGCCTTTTCGGTGGTGAGTTTCGGGGCCGGGGTGATGGTGGTGATCAACACGCTGGTCAGCCAGAACTTCGGGCGTGGGGATTTTAAGTCCTGCGGGGTGTATTTGTGGCAGGGTATTTGGTTTTCGGTGTTCTATGCGCTGCTGCTGGCGCCGGCGATTGGACTGGCCGGGCCGATGTTTGGGGTATTTGGCCATGAAGCGGCGCTGAGCGGACGGGAGGCGATCTATTTTCAGATCGTGCTGTGGGCGACGATCTTGAAGATGGTGGGGATGGCGGCGGGGCAATTTCTGCTGGCGATCGATCGGGCCTGGCAGGTGTTTTTCGCAAGCGTGATCGGGGTATTACTTAACGCGGTGGCGGCGTGGGCGATGATCTTCGGGCACTGGGGTTTTACGCCTGGGGGCGTGCGGGCGGCGGCGTGGGCGCAAAACATCGGGGTGGGGGTGGAGATGCTGATTCTTATCGGCTTTTTGCTGTTGCCGGGGGTGCGGAAGGTATATGGTTTGTCGGCTTGGCGCTGGCGGCGCGGGGCGTTTGGGATGCTGCTGAAACTGGGGTTGCCGTCGGGGTTGCAGTTTACGGCGGACGTGCTGGCCTGGACGCTGTTTATGATTTGGGTGGTGGCGCGATTTGGCACGGCATCGATGGCGGCGACCAGTTTTACCTTCCGCTACATGTCGGTGAGTTTTATGCCGGCCTTGGGAGTGGGGACGGCGCTGACGGCGCTGGTGGGGCGATATATCGGGCGGGGCAGGCCGGATATCGCGCGGCACCGGGTGCGGCTGGGTTTTTGGATGATGGCCGCGTATATGGTGCTATGCGGTTTGGCGTTTTACCTGTTTCGCCACGGCTTGATGCGTTTATTTAGCGACGATCCACGGGTGTTGGAGATTGGCGCGACATTGATGATCTACGCCGGGATATACCAGTTTTTCGACGCGATTTACATTACGTATAATGGCGCGTTGCGCGGGGCGGGGGATATCCTGTTTCCCGCGCTGCTGACGGCGGGGTTGTGCTGGGGTTTGACGGTGGGTGGCGGGTGGCTGGTGGCGCGGTGGCTGCCGAGTTGGGGGGCGGCGGGGCCATGGACGGCCGCCATGCTCTATGGAATGATTTTGGGGGCGGCGATTTATCGGCGCTGGGCGCGGGGGCGGTGGATGTCCATTCGGTTGGAAACGCCGCAAGACCAGCGCTCGAAAAGCTCGGCGTCTTGCGATACATTGCCGCCGAATATTCAACAGCCGGCCTGAGGCTTCATTCGCCGGGCTAGCGGGAAAGATGTCAATGTCTCAATCATCGGATAAGGTAAGTTACAAACCAACGCTGAATTTGCCGCAAACGGACTTTGCGATGGAGGCCAAGCTGACCGCCAGCGAGCCGCCGCGCCTGGAGCGGTGGCGGCAAATGAAGCTGTATCAAAAGCTGATGGAAGCGCGGGCCCAATCCCCCAAGTGGATTTTGCATGACGGGCCGCCGTTTGCCAATGGCGACATTCATATCGGGCACCTGATTAACAAGACGCTTAAAGACGTATTTATGCGTTTTAAGTCGATGCGGGGCTTTCAAACCCCGTATGTGCCGGGGTGGGATTGTCATGGACTGCCCATCGAGCACAAGATTCAGCAGGAACTAGGCCCCAAGATGCGGCAGATGGAAGTGGTGGAGATTCGCCGCCACTGCTATCAATACGCTGAAAAATATGCCACTTTGCAGAACCAGCAATTTCAACGGCTGGGGATATTGGGCGATTGGGAGCATCCTTACTGGACCATGAGCGGTTCGTATGAGGCGGCGACGCTGGAGGTTTTCGCGCGCTTTGTGGAGCGGGGGCTGGTATACAAAAAGCTCAAGCCGGTGCCGTGGTCGATCGCCAATCAGACGGCCTTGGCCGATGCGGAGCTGGAATATCAGGATGTGGAGGACAACAGCATTTTCGTGCGGTTTGGGCTGGTGGACCCGGCGGCGGGGCGGGCGGTGTTTGGTTTGACCGAGGATGTGCCGCTGGATTTGCTGGTGTGGACCACCACGCCCTGGACGCTGCCGGCGAATCTGGCGGTGGCGGTGCATCCGCAAGTGCGGTATGTGGCGGCGGTGTACAGCCAGAATGGGGTGAAGCGGGCGGGTATCGTGGCGGAGAAATTGTGCGCCACGGTGCTGGAAGGGGTGGAGGTTCACTCGGTGAGCCAGGCGGTGGACGGCGAAGCGCTCTTGGTCGCGGCGATGGTTTATCACCATCCGTTTTTGGATCGGCAGGGGCGGGTGTTGCCGGCTTTGTATGTAACCACCGAGGATGGCACGGGGCTGGTGCATACCGCGCCGGGGCACGGCGAGGATGACTATCTGACCGGACTGGCCAATGGGCTGGAGGTGTACTGCCCGGTGCTGCACAACGGCACTTTTGACCAGACGACCGCGCCGTGGCTGGCGGGGGTGAATGTGTGGAAGGCCAATCCGCTGATTATCGAGCGCTTGCGCCAGGACGGGCTGCTGCTGGCAGAGAAGAAGATTCGGCATAGTTACCCGCACGACTGGCGGGGCAAGTCGCCGATCATTTTCCGGGCCACCGAGCAGTGGTTTATCGCGGTGGACAAGCCGTTTGCCACGCAGGCACAGAGCGGCGGCGGGCAAACACTGCGGGCCAGGGCGCAGGCGGCATTGGAGAGCGAGGTGGCGTTTGTTCCGGGCTGGGGGCGCAGCCGCATGGGCGGGATGCTGCAAAGCCGGCCGGACTGGTGTATTTCCCGGCAGCGGGCCTGGGGTTTGCCGATTCCGGTGTTTTACAACCAGCAAGGTCAGGCGCTATTGACGGGGGCGACGGTGCGGGCGGTGGCCGAAAAGTTCCGCGAGCATGGCTCGGAGGCGTTTTTTACTTTGTCGGCCCAGCAGCTTCTGGAAGGGGTGGAGACCGGCGCGGACTTCGCCAAGGAGCAGTTGCGCAAGGAGACGGATATTTTTGATGTGTGGTTTGAGTCGGGCAGCAGTTGGCATGCGGTGTTGCAGCAGCGGCCGGAGCTGGCTTTCCCGGCGGATTTGTATCTGGAAGGATCCGACCAGCATCGCGGGTGGTTTCAATTGTCGCTGTTGCCGAGTTTGGGTTATAGCGGCAAGGCGCCGTTTAAGACGGTGCTGACGCACGGTTTTGTGGTCAAGCCCGATGGCACCAAGGTTTCCAAAAGCGACAAGGAATATGTAACCGCCATCGCCGAGATCAACCGGCATGGGGCGGATTTGCTGCGGCTCTGGTGCTGCTCGGTGGACTACCAGGGGGATATTCCCACCAGTCCCAAAACCATTCAGGAATTTAGCGACAAGTATCGCAAAATTCGCAATACGCTGCGGTATCTGCTGAGCAATTTGTATGATTTTAATCCCGCCACCAACAGCCGTCCGACGGAGCCGGCGTCGCTGGACGGGTGGATCAGCGCGGAGATGGATCAGTTGATCAGCGAGGTTACGGCGGCGTATGAGTCGTATAACCTGCATCGGGCGTTTCGGCTGCTGCACGATTTTTGCGCCGTGCAGCTCAGCTCAATTTACGGCAACGCGATGAAGGACCGTTTGTATTGCGAGAAGGCCGATGGGGCCTTGCGGCGGCGGTGTCAGACGGTGATGCATCGCTTGGTGATCGATTTGACCAAGCTGCTGGCGCCGATGCTGATTTTTACCGCCGACGAGGCCTGGGAGCATATCGCGCACAAGCCCGAGGCCGAGGCGATTTTGCCAAGCGTGCATCTGGCGCTGTTGCCCGCGGCGGGGGCTGAAGCTGTCGCGCCCCAGACGCGCCAGGACTGGAAAGTGTTGATGAAGCTGCGCGAGCAGGCGCTGGGGGAACTGGACAAGCTGAAAAAGTCGGCGGGTGTGAACAAGTCGGTGGATACGGAATTGGTGTATCACATTGCCGATGAGCCGTTGCGGGGGCGGCTGGAGGCCTATGGGGCGGACCTGGAGGATTTGGCTGGGGCTGGGTATCACAGCTTTGCCGAGAATGCCGAGGGGGCTGAGCCGTCGGTGCGGGTGATTGATCGGCGCGGCGATTGGCAGGCGTGCGCGCGCAGTTGGAAGCGGCGGCCAGACGTGGGGGCGGATGCGGCGCATCCCGATTTATGCCGGCGCGACGCGGCGGCGCTGGCGGGCCTCAAGGCGTGAGAGCCTGTTTATAATTGGCCGGATGTTTGACGAAATGGCGCATGTCCGTGCTGGTGGCCAGGCACTGACACTCCGGCTGAGTGGCGGTGTAAAAGATGTGGGCGACGCCCTGGTGTTCGATGCAGCAGCCGGAATAGACGCCGTCTTTGTCATA
>JBBQBE010000111.1:0-8106 GCA_038317225.1 Tepidisphaerales bacterium
GTCTACCAGGCGGGCACGCATTTGACCGGGCGTGCGCACGCTGTGCGGCCAGCTGCCGTCGGTGTGATACGCCCACGCCTCCAACTCCTTACGCACATCGTCAAACAGGTAATACATCGACACCGCCTTGACCTCCACACCACCGCCAGCCGCCACGTGCGACTTGAGCACCTGCATCTGATTGTAAAGCAGCAGGCAGAAGGCGAACTGAAACAGCACCGCCTTGGGCGAGCCGCCGATCAGGTGCGTCAGCGAGAACGTCTCGGTCACCTGCTGGAAGACCTGCTCGATGCCCCATCGCATCTTGTACAATCGCAATAGATCGTCGGCTGAATAAACCGCCCTGTCCGTCAGGTTGCTCAACAGCACGACGTCCTCCTCGCCGTCGCCGCGCCGCAACCTCACCTGCCGAAGACGCAGCGCCTTCTTGCCTACGCCCATCACGATGATCTGATCGGTCACGCGCCGATCCGATTGGTCAAAATGTTCAACACTCGATTCAACACTGATTTTACGGCCATCTTCGCTCACGCGGGCGACAAACGCGTCGCCGGGGCGGGCGCACAATTCGTTGATCGTCCGGGCGTTGGCGAACTGGCGGTCGAAGATCGTGAGTATCGGCCCGGCGTACAGCTGGCGCAACTGACTCATCAACGCCGGCACCATCGGCACGTCGTTGGTCATGCCGTCCAGCGAGTCGCTCATCGCCACCGCCATGCCGCTACGCAGGTTCAACCCCACCAACGCCGCGGCCCCCAGCAGGCTCCCGCAAAAGCCCCGCGCCGGGGCCAGACGCTTGGCGGCGTGCTTGATCTTCTTGCCGTCGCCGACAATCAACTCCAAGCCGTCGAAGCAGGCGGGCGCGGTCAACGCCGGGCCGGGGATCAGCGGCACCAGCTTCGTCGTCGCCTCACGCAGCATCGCCCGACTGACGGCGACCGGCATGTTGGCAAGCTTGCGGTAGAAACTGCTTTCATTGACCGGATGGGCCGAGTCGGTTTCCAGTTCAATGAACAGTTTGTGGGCGCTGCCTTGGTGGCGAATCAGGGCGTCGCGCATAAGGCCCGTGACCTGCCCGAAGCTCAACACGTCCTGGTAGCAGCGGCCGCGATGTTCCTGCCAGATCGTGTCCAGAAACTGCTGGTCAAAAACGTGGTCAAAACTCTCCAGCACCGCCGCCGCCAACGGCGAGCGACGGGCCAATTCCTGCTCGAACGCATCCATGACAAACTCCTTGAATGCATAAAAGATGAACTACAAAGCACTTGCGTGTCAACAAGAACGCGGAAGGGGTGGGGTTAGGGTGGGGGCATCCTTATTCCGCATCCCCCGCGCGCTTGCCAACTCTCTCCACGCGCGCGCCGGCGAGACCATTTTGTCTACCCCCGCTCTCCAGTGAAACATGGGATAATGTATATTTGTAATTCCCTCTCCCATGTACTCATGGGGGATGGTTAGGGTGGGGGCATCCTTATTCCGCATCCCCCGCACGCTTGCCAACTCTCTCCGCGCGCGCCGGCGAGACTATTTTGCCTACCCCCGCTCTCCAGTAAAACATGGGATGATGTATATTTGTAATTCCCTCTCCCATGTACTCATGGGGGAGGGTTAGGGTGGGGGCATCCTTATTCCGCATCCCCCACACGCTTGCCAACTCTCTCCACGCGCGCGCCGGCGAGACCATTTTGTCTACCCCTGCTCTCCAATACGCACATGAGAGGATGCATATATTTGATGCCCTCTCCCATGTACTCATGGGGGAGGGTTGGGTGGGGGCTTCCTTATTCCGCATCCCCCGCACGCTTGCCAACTCTCTCCACGTGCACGCCGGCAAGACTATTTTGCCCGCTCGCTTCCGCGCGTTACCAACCTTCGGCTTTGGTGATCTGCACCAGCCGCACCGGCGACTCTCTTCCCGCCAGAGGCTGCGATATCAGCTCTACCCGCCACGGCTTATCTTCGATCCATTGCAAAAAGAGCGTGCCGGTCTGCCGCCCCGGCTCGCCGAGGAGCACCGTCGCCCCTTCGGCCAGATGATGCAGCCAAAATCGCTCCAAGTGCGGCCACTGCGATTTGTCATATAAAATGTCGGCTCCCAGAATGAGATCAAAACGCCGGGATAAAAAATCCGTTTGCCAGTTCAGTCGCCGCAAGCGCACTCTCCGCCCATCCGCCAAACTGTTGAGCCGCGCAAATAAAAGCGGCGGCGTCTCCAAATCGGCAAATAGCCCGTTGGCCCCCAATCGCGCCGCCATCGCTCCGGCCAGGCCCATGCCGCATCCCAGGTCCATCACCCGCAAACCCGCCAGCGGCGGAGTATACGACCCGCTTTTCAATTGCCCGGCCAAAAACGCCGCCACCGCCCGGCTGCTGTCCCACAACTCCGCCCAGTAGGGCAGGTGCAATTGCTCATCGGGCAGGGCGCTGCCCCGCAGCTTTTCCAAACGATCCGCCTCCGTCGCCACCTGGTCCAGCACCAAATTCGGATCGGCCACACGCGTAAAATTCAATTCCATCGGCCCCAGCGCGATCCGCTCCCGCACCACTTGGTAGCGACGGTGAATCCGCGCCAGCAATTGTTGACGAATTTGACTGCTTGTGCGGCGCTTGCTCATGGCCCCTCCGCCCGCTTCGCCAGCCGGCTGGCCAGTTGCAGCAGCAACCGCTGATATTCGCTTAGCGCATAAAAATCGTGCGGGCGGGTGAGAATGTAAAAATCCCAGCCGCGGGGCAATTGATCCCGGCTGGTGCGAAACGCCTCGCGCAACAGTCGCTTGAGCCGGTGCCGCCGCACCGCGTTGCCAACCTTTTTGCCCACCGCCAAACCCAGCCGGCTATACTCTTTGCCGTTGGCCAGGGCGCACAACGTCAGCGGACCTTGGCCCAGCCGCAAGCCCTTGCCAAAGACCTCCTCAAATTCCAGCTTTTTGCTGAGGCGCAGCGCCCGGCCAAAGCTCTGTGGATGCGACCCGCTCTTACTCATCCAACGAACCAAAAAGAGTCATCGCCGAAGAGGAGTCGATTTTGACCGAAAGCAATTGTCCCTCCAGCGACTGGGCGCCATCAAACGCCACGATCTGATCCCCGCCGGTGCGGCCGATCCACTGCGACAGCCCTTGGCTTTTGCGCTGCTCCCACAACAAACGCACCTGCCCGGCCGCCTGGCGCGGCGCATCGGTCAGTTTACTCTTGTGTTCCACCAGCACCCGCACGCGCTGGCCGTGCATCTGCGCATTGTTGGCCAGGCACACCCGCTGCTGGGCCGCCAGCAATTCCTGATTGCGCTGCCGCTTGACTTGCTCGGGCACATCGTCAGCCAAAGTGCGCATCGCCGACGTCCCCGGCCGCGGGGAATACTTGAAAATGAAACTGTTTTTGTAACGGCAATATTCCAAAAGCTGCACGCTGGCGGCGAAATCCGCTTCGCTCTCGGTGGGAAATCCCACGATAAAATCCCCCGCCAGCGAGATATCCGGCATCATCGCCCGCGCCTGGTCGATCAATTCTTTGTATTCCCCGACGCTGTAGCCGCGATTCATCGCCTTAAGGATCCGATCCGAACCGCTTTGCGCCGGAATATGCAAATACCGGCAGATGCGCGGGCAATCCCGCATCGCCTCCAATGCCTGCTGTGTAAAATCCCTCGGAAAACTGGTTACAAATCGCAAGCGCGGCAAATGCGGCGTGGCTTCGTGAACCCGGTAGAGCAAATCGGCAAACGTTACCCCGCGGCCATCGGGCATCTGGTAGTGATAGTGATTGACCGTCTGGCCCAGCAGGGTTACTTCCTTGACCCCCGCATCCGCCAGACGCTTGACCTCATCAATGATATTCTGCGGCGGACGATGAATCTCCGGCCCGCGGGTGAACGGCACCACGCAGTATGTGCAAAATTTGTTGCACCCGCGCGTGATTCGCACATACGCCTGCGCCCGCTGATCCATCGGCCCGATGCTGCGCGACAAATCCAGCAGTTCCAGATTGTCCGTCGCCCCTTGCAGCGCCGCCGGGCGCCGGGTTCGCGGGCCCATCAGCGCCACCTGGCGATTATTCTTCCCGCCGCTCCCGTCGGCGTTGGCCGCCGCCGCCGCCGAGATCATGCCGGGCAATTTATCCAATTCCCCCGGCCCGCATAAAATGTCCACATGCGGGTGGCGGCGAAATAAATCCCGCCCGTCGCGCTCGGCCATGCAGCCGATCACCCCGATCACGACTTGGGGCCGCAGCAGTTTATGCGGCCGTAATCGCCCCAGCCGCGACCACACCTTTTGCTCGGCGTGTTGCCGCACCGAACAGGTGTTATACAACACCACGTCCGCTTCCAGCGGGTTGTCCGTCGCCACATACCCCTGACGGCGAAGCTGCGAAAATAGCAGCTCGCTGTCCAGCACGTTCATCTGACAACCAAATGTCTCCAGATACAACTTTCGGCTCATCATCCCCCATTGTAGCAAACCCGCCGCACGAATCATCAGCTTCAGCGCAAGAACCTTTGCATCTTTCATCCGGGCGTATCCACGGATTTTTGCACGGTTCAGGAAATCAGCCTTCATGGCCAGTCAGAAACTGTTGAATAAAAGGGGTTGAATAAAAGGGGACATCCCACATTCTGGTGGTGGGCGAAAAAAAAGTGGCATCCCACATTCCGGGGTTGAATAGAGTTGAATAAAAGGGGACATCCCACATTCTGGTAGTTCTGTGGTAAAAGGAAAGGGGACATCCCACATTCCGGTTGTTCTGGGGCGCATAATGTGGGATGTCCCCTTTTGCCTTTCCTAGAACGGTGGGGTGCAAAAAAAATATGGGCACACCATTTTCATTCGCGCCGTCGCATCTCATTGCCGCCGCCGCATTCCAATCCCGCCGCCGCAGTAAAAAAACATCTTCTTTCCCCTGCACGTGAAACCTTCCTCGCGCCGATGTATACTGTGTGGCGTTGTCCGGCACGAGGCCGCTCGAATTAGGGTTGGATCATGGATGCAATTCAAACCTTGGGTGAACCCAGGGCACTGATTCACGCCGAGGCGTTGTTACACAACCTGCGGCTGTTGCGCGGCCATTTGACCGCCGCCACCAGCCTGTGCGCCATCGTCAAGGCCGATGCCTATGGCCACGATGCCTCGCTGATCTGCCAATTGCTCCAGGTTTCCACGCCTAATCCGCTGGTCGATGCCTTGGCCGTGGCCAATATCGACGAAGCGGTCAAGTTGCCGCCAACCGCTTTGCCGGTGCTGATCTTCCGCCCGGTGGAAAATAGTTTTTTAGGTCGCCAGCGCACGCGCATCGAACAGGCTATCCGCCGCGGCTGGACTTTGACTATCTGCTCGCCGGAAGCGGCCGAGGATGTCTCGCGTATCGCCCTCACCTGCCAGAAGCGCGCCAATGTGCAAATCATGCTCGACACCGGCATGACCCGATCGGGTGTGGCTCCCGATCGCCTTAACGCCTTGGCCGATAGCGTTTTACGCAAACCGGCGCTCAAGTTATGGGGGCTTTGCTCCCACTTTGCCGCCAGTGAAAGCCCCACCGACCCCTTCACCGCCGAGCAGCTCCAGCGCTTCAACATCGCGGCATACGATCCCCAATTGGCCGCCGCGCTGGGTGGGCAAAATGTCGTGCGCCACTTGGCCAACAGCGGCGGGATCTTCTACTGGCCGCCGTCGCATCATGACATGGTGCGCCCCGGCATCTCGCTATATGGTGTGGACCCGACTTGTAAGCCCAATATGGACCGCGCCTTACGTCCAGTAATGAAATGGACTGCGCCGCTGCTGCTCATCCGTCCGGTGGAAGCCGGCACCGGCGTCGGCTATGGCCAAACCTGGCACGCCCCGGCCGCAACCCGCATCGGTCTGGTTCCCGTAGGCTATGCCGACGGCTATCGCCGCAGCTTTTCCAACCGCGCCGTCATGCTGATCAACGGCAAGCCCGCCCCCGTGGTGGGCCGGGTCAGCATGGACCTGACGACCATCGACTTAGGCCGCATCCCCGAAGCCATGATCGGCGATGAGGTTACCATTCTCGACGATGATCCGCTCTCGGCGGCGTCGATCTATCAACTGGCCAGACTGGCCGACACCATCCCCTATGAGCTGTTCTGCGGCATCGGCCCGCGCATCCAGCGCGTCGCGGTCAAAGTCGCCGCCGAAGCATTCCCCGCCGAATACCAAGCCCAAATCGAGTTGGGAAACTGATTTTTGCTCTGGCGCAGCAGTCCCCGGCCAGGGTCGCGCCTACCATTGTCAATGCTTTTAATCCTTGTCAGAAAGATGCCCTTAAGGCAAAGTGGATACGCGCCAGCCAAGCCAAGGGTGGGAAAATGAGATTTGCGACAGGGTTTCCCTGCCCATTTGGATGATGAAGAGGATAGGCCCAAAATGGTTTTTCAGGAGCCAGAAAAGTGGACACAATACATTGTTAGGCTGCGGTATTGTCTGATGTCCCCTTATCCCAGCCGTACCCTCTTCGGATAGTGTGTTAGTTATAAAAAGGGAGTTGAACATGGCCCGTCGATTTGATCCGCAGGCCTCGATTCAAAAAGCACCCCTGACTGCTGTTGGAGCGAAGCCTGATTTCCTTCACGCCTGCGCGCAATGCAATGAAATCGTCGCATGCCTGGGACTTACCCCACAGCAATCCCGGATCGTCCAACTGATTCTGCAAGGCAAACGCGACAAAGCCATCGCCAGTGAAATGGGCCTGAGCCTGCCGACCGTCCGGACTTACCTTGGCCGAGTCTTCGCCCACCTTGGGGTTACTGATCGAGTGGAACTGGTCCTGCACATCTTCAGCCGCTACCGGGATCAATGCGACCAAAAGGGTTGTCATCGGAAATGATGTCATCAGGTTCGATGTCACCGAAATGATGGCTTGCCGCAACAGTTAGACATAACCTAGCATTAGCTCATCGTTGGAATGAGCGTTTCATTCCATGGGAAATTCGGGATAGTCACCAACAACTAAAAACGGGTGGCTGTCCCGAATTATCTGAGAACCGTTTAGGCAAACCCACCAGATTTCAGGAGCAGATTAGCATGACGAACAAGAACAAGATGACCGCTCTCTCGTTGGCAACGCTGTCTGTATTGACAGTGATCGGACGCGCGAACGCGGCAATCGTTATTGACGCGCGATCGGCCAGTACGTTTGCAAATGGCCAGATACAACACGCAAACACCAGCAACTCGACAACGGTGACTGCCCTCATTCCCGGCGTGGGCCAACCGCCTGGCGTGGACTCGCCATCAACCTTCGGGTCTTTTAATAGTGGATCCGTTAGCAAATCAGCTACGCTGAGTATCGTTACTACGGCAGGCAATCAACACCCCGGTGTAACCGCGACCTCGACAGTCTTGATTAATGACGAGCGAATTCTCGATGTGCAGAGCAACACGATCGGCTTCCGGACCGGCGGCTTGGTTGAATCAAGGGCGGCCATCACCACGGGCAGCCCGTTTAATTCGTTTGGCGGCAGCGGCAGCGCTGGCTTAGATAGCTCCGGCGGTGGAGTTTGGAATTTTACGCTTACGTCCGCATATCGATACTATATTTCCGGCACCGCTAGTTTCAGCGCGCCTACCTCCAGTTCTTTGGGCGGTTCGGGGTCGTACGTAGACCTCTACTCGGTCGGATCGGTTGGGGAGTTGATGAGCGTTGGTTCCACCGGCCTTTCCACCGGCGCGACGAGCCAGGGATTTTCAGGTACTGGCACGCTGACGGCGGGGTCTTATAGAACTGACCTGCGCGGCTACGCGGGGCTGGGGATTTCTCGTTCGCCCAATCAGCCGGCGCCCGGCTTCTTAACTAACGTATCGTTCGTATCGAACTTCAGCCTTGCCCCGGTGACCGCACCGACCGTGGTCGTAGCGGTGCAGCCTTTTTCCAGCTATGCCGACATCACCGCCACGCCGTCTGGTTCACCGACTCAGGCGACGCTGCTTCAGGGGACGGCTTCAGGGTCCATCGAAAAGTCGGTCAGCCTGGCCGTCCTCGTTGGGCAGACGGCTCCGACAGTGATCGGCAACCCCGTAGAACTGACCGGGACAGGCACTGACAAGATTGTGCTCCAGCTGGCATACGATCCGTCGGGCTATACCGGGAACCTTG
>JBBQBE010000112.1:0-8083 GCA_038317225.1 Tepidisphaerales bacterium
ATATTCCATAGGGCAACAGCGGCAAATACCGCCGCCGCGATCGCCGGGTAAATCAGGCCCGCTTCGATACGCAAGCTGTGCCGCCAGTCCAATGCCTCGCCTTGCCACCAGTTTCGCAGCAGCACCACCCCCACCACGCCGCAATTGAGAATCACCAGACCCGCGGCCGCGCCCCAGCGGTGCGCCCGCGTCAGCACCGGGCGTTTGGCCTCCAATTGATAGCAGACCACCGATAAAATAGTTACGTGATTCAGCAGCAGCAGGGGTTGCCACAGCACCGGCAGTGAGGGTGCGGCCAAGGCGGCGTGAAAAAACCGGATCATTCCCAGCGCCAACAGTCCGGGGGCCACCAGATACTTGCCGGCCAGGTCGTAAAAGACAATCAGCAGGATGGTCCAGGCCAGTAGCAGCACGCTCATAACGCCTTGTGGACTGTGCAGGGCGAAATAGCCGCCGAAAAGCAGCGCCGCGGCCAGAAGCAAAAAGGCCACCACGTGTGCCGCGACGACGCCCAGCCTTCCCGATGGCAGCGGACGGTGGGCGGCAAGCTGCTGATCGCGGTGGCGGTCGATGATGTCATTGAGCGCCATTCCAAAGCCGTATAGCCCGATCGACACCCCGGCCATGGCCAGATTCCGCCGCCAGTCCATCTCCCACAGCAACCGTTCTTTGGGTACGCCGGCCCTGGCCCACCAGAGCCATAGGGCCGCCTGGGCGTCGGCCACGGCGGTGAAAACCAAAGCCATGCGGGTCAGTTGCAGGACCGGAAGCACGCGATAAGCCAGCGGAATAAATATCATATAGCTCCGGTTTGATGCCTATACCGGGCAAATCATCCTAACAAGAGGCGCTGTAACTTGACACCCGCGCTGCGGCGCGTTGCCATAGTGGCGATGGGCCGGCGCATTTTCATCACCGTGGCGGAAGTGAGCGGCGACCAGCACGCGGCGCAACTGGTCCGTCAACTGCTCGCCTTGGATCCTGACCTGGTGATCGAAGGCCACGGCGGTCCTGCGATGCGGGAGGCCGGGGTGCGTTTGGTGCATGAATCCACGCGGCGGGCCGCCATGAGCTGGAAAGCCATCAGCCGGGCCGGAGAGATTTGGCGGCTGCTCAACTGGACGAAAGATTATTTTGACCGCCAAAAGCCGGAACTGCTGATCTGTGTCGATTCGCCGGCGATGAATTTTCATTTCGCCAAGGCCGCCCGGCAGCGCGGCATCCCGGTGCTGTATTACATTGCCCCGCAACTGTGGGCCTGGCGCGAGGGGCGGATGAAAAAACTGCGCGCTTGGGTTGATCGCGTGGCGTGTATTTTGCCTTTTGAGGAAGCGTATTTTCGCAGTCATGGCCTGGACGCCCAGTTTGTCGGCCATCCTCTGTTTGATGAATTGCCACAGCGCCAGTGGCCCCAGGAGCGGGATCATTATCCCCATCGGCCGCCGATCGTGGGATTGCTCCCCGGTTCGCGCCGGCCCGAGGCGCTGGAAAACTTTCCGCCGCTGCTGGATGTGGCGCGGCAGATGCGCGCGGCAATGCCGGAGGTTACGTTTGTGGTGCCCACAACGCCGGCCACCGATCCGGTTGTCGAGCAGTTTTTGGCCCACGACTCCTGGGCCGCCCCGGCCAACAGCGCCGCGGCCCGGGCCGGCCAGCGGCCGGTGGTGCAGTATGCGCTCAATCAATTTGACCGGCTGGTGCCGCAATGTGATTTGTGCCTGACCGTCAGCGGAACCGCCACCTTGCATGTGGCCGGGTGGGGAATTCCCATGATCGTGGTATACCGCGGCAATTGGCTGGTGTGGAATCTGCTGGCCCGCTGGATGGTTAAGACCCGCACCTATTCCCTGGTCAACCTGCTGGCCCCCGGCCGCAAGCATATCGTGCCGGAATTTATTCCCTGGTACGGCTCCAATGCGCCGGTGGCGCAGCGGGCGCTGGATTACCTGCGCCATCCTGAAAAACTGGCCGATCAACGCCGCCAGCTTCATGAACTGATCCTGGCGCTGGACCGTCCCGGTGCCAGCATGAACGTGGCGAAAATGGCATTGGAATTGATAGAACAGCCGGCGGATAAAGTCGCCGCCACGCGCTAAAAAAAACCTGCCGCGGCGAGTACCATAGCGTTACATGAAGTCGCTTTTCACTGACGATTCTCCGCCGGTCCAACCTGAGCCGCCCTCAGGCCCATTTGCCCTGGTGGCGCTGGAGCAGGCGGTGGATAAGCAACTGCATTATTCCATCCCGCCCCAACTGCGGACCATGCTGCAAGTGGGCCAGCGGGTCAGCGTGCCGCTGGGGCGGGGCAACCGGCGCACCTACGGCTACATCGTGGGCATCGACCCGGTCGCCGGTTACCCGCGTATCAAGCCGCTCTTGGGGATCGATGATGCCCGGGTGCTGGTGGATGCAAAATTGATGGCCTTGTCGCGGTGGATGAGCCGGTACTATTGCTGCCCGCTGGGGACGGTGCTGGAGAGCGTGATCCCCTCGGCGGTTAAAAAGCGCGTGGGGCTTGGGCAATTGACGATGGTGCGTTTGGCGGTAACGCCCAACGAGGCGCAAGCAGCTTTAGAGACCATCCGCTCGCCCAAGCGGCGGGCGGTGCTGGCGCGCTTGCTGCAACTCAAGGCAGGCGAATCTATTGAACTAGCGCGCCTGGCCGGCGAGTCGGGCGTGCGCCCGCCCACCATCAAGAAAATGGTCGTCGCCGGTTTGCTGCATATTGAGAAACAAGCGGACCTGGCGGGTCTGACGCCGCCGCCGCAGCCACCGCGCCAGTTGGAATCGGATATCGCGCTCAATAGCGAGCAAGCAGAGGTGTTTAACCAATTGGCACCGCGCATGCGCGATGGCGGCTTTAGCGTGAACCTGCTGTTGGGCGTAACCGGATCGGGCAAGACCGAGGTGTATCTTCAGTGCCTGCGCCAGGTGATCGAGCGGGGACGGCAGGCGATTGTGCTGGTGCCGGAAATCGCCTTGACACCGCAAACCGTCCGCCGCTTTACAGGGCGATTTACCAACGTGGCCATTTTGCATTCCGGGTTATCGGCCGGCGAGCGGCATCGTCAGTGGCAAATGATCAGCCAAGGTCAGGCGCAAGTGGTGGTGGGGGCCAGGTCGGCGATTTTCGCGCCCTTGCCCAACCTGGGCGCAATCGTGGTCGATGAGGAACACGAAGCCAGCTACAAGCAGGATACCGCCCCGCGCTACCAGGGCCGCGATGTGGCCATCAAGCGCGCCCAGTTGGAAAATGTGCCGATCCTGCTGGGCAGCGCCACCCCTTCGCTGGAGACGTACTGGAAAGTCAAGACGCAAGAGGCGGCCAGTTCCCAGTCGTCTTATCATTTGCTGAATCTGCCGCACCGGGTTCGCGGCCTGGCCATGCCGGTGATCGAGCTGGTGAATATGAAGGAGGCGGCGCGCTATCGGCGGGGGATTCACCTGTTAACCGAGCGCTTGGAACACCTGCTGCACAGCACGCTGCAAAATAAGCACCAGGCGATATTGCTACTCAATCGGCGCGGTTATGCCAATTTCGTGTATTGTCCGTCGTGCCAGACGGCCATTCAATGTAAATATTGCGATGCCACTATGACATACCACCGCGCCGCCGGTATGGGTGGCGGCGGCGGGCGGCTGGAAAGCGGGCTGCACACCGGCCAATTGCATTGCCACTACTGCCTGGCGGTTAACCCGTTGCCTGCCACTTGTCCGCAGTGCAACAAGCGGCTGACTCTTTTCGGACTGGGCACGCAGCGGGTGGAAGAGGAACTGAAAACCAAATTTCCCGATCTGCGTTTTGAGCGCGTCGATAGCGACACCATGCACAACTCGCGCGACTACGAAAAATTGCTCAACCGATTTGCCGCCGGGGAAATACAAGTTTTGCTCGGCACGCAAATGATCGCCAAGGGACTGGATTATCCCAATGTAACTCTGGTTGGCGTTATCAGCGGCGACACGGCTCTTTCCCTGCCCGATTTCCGCGCCGCCGAACGCACTTTTCAACTGATCACGCAGGTGGCCGGCCGCGCCGGACGTGGCGATTCTCCCGGCCGGGTCGTCGTGCAAACCTTCATGCCGGAGGATTTGACCATCCAATCGGCCATCAGCCAGGATTATAGTGGTTTTGCCGCCCGGGAACTTCTGTCGCGCCAGGAGGTGGGGCTGCCGCCTTACGCGCGCATGGTGCGCCTGGTGATGCGGGATCAAGACCCGCTTAAACTGCAAAAGCTGGCTGAACAAATCGCCGCCACGGTGCTGCAATTGGCCGCCGCCGAGCCGCTGGTGGCCGTCAAAGGTCCGATGCCGTGCGCCATCAGCCGCATCGCCGGCTATCACCGCAGCCAGATCGTCATGACCTGTCGCGGCCCTGAGCCGATGCAGCGAATCCTGCTGGCCTTGCGAATAGGCGGGGATTTGGCTCGATCGGAGCGAATCGCGGTGGACGTGGATCCAACCAGTTTGCTGTAAAGGGCGGAAGTTTAACTACTCATCCGTGCCGGCGATGGCCCGCAGCAATGTCAGCTCGTTGAGCACATTTCGCAGATCATGCACAATCTTTTCCGGCGCTGGCGCATTGATCAACTGCTGCACCTCGTTTTGTATGGCCAGGGCCTTATCAAGGCGACCCTGTAACTGCTCAACGGTTTGCCGCAGCATTTTATTATCGTGTTCCATCGTTTGTGTTTGTTCCATAGTATGGCGTTTTCGCTCCCACGCGGACAAAGCACCTATTTAACCGCAACGGCAATTATCGGGCAACGTGTAAAATCACTCTCATTTTCATTTTTCGCTTGGCATCTCCCGCCGCCCACTGTCGGCTGAGTCTGGTGGGGGTTATTTTCCTGATAAATCCAGCGTCAGTTGCGCGGTGTACTGTCGCCATCCGCGGCCAAGAATGAGTTGATCCTCCAAAAGCGTTTGCAAGGATTCACTTAATATTCCTCGCCAGCGCACTTGGTCATTGACCTGGATCGTAATCGGTTTGGAAAAATCCACCATCTCCGCATTGAAATACAATCGCAATAAGCTCACATTGTCCGTCGTTACGCGCACGAGATTATTGTCAATGGTCGCTTCCACCCGGCAGGCATTTTGATTCACGGTAAAAAATGTTTTGTCCGGTAGCGTCAACCGCCGCGGCGGTCCTGGCAGGCTCACCTTCAGCACTTGCACCCAATCCACACGATTAAAAATCTCCTCCTGGCGGTTGGATTGGAGTCGCACCTGACGCGGATAGAGTCGCCGGCGGCGGGCGGTCATGGTCTGGTAGAGCCGCTCAACCACACGCGGCGGTGGGGCGTGGCCGAGGCCGCGGGTTTCGGTGTAATCCACATCCACTTCCATCTTGCGCAACCCGCGCACCACTCCGCGCATGGCCTCCGGCCGCATCACCAGGTCTTCGACATCCTGCCAACAGACGACCAGCACATTTGACAAATTCATCATGCGCAAGCGCTGCCAGTCCGCCGATGCGCCGCCGGCCATGGGGCCAATGGCCGCCAAATACGTTGGATAATGCAGGCCGATATTCCACGTGGCATTGGCGCCCATCGAATGGCCCATCAGATACGCGCGCTGCGGGTCCACGTGGACAACGCCGGTTACGTGCAGCAGAGGGCCAATGACCCGCTGCATCCCCTCCACGGCCGGCCCGTAGCCTACGGGTAAATCCAGCAGCGGCAACAGCACTAAGGCCCCCGGATGTCGCGCCAGTTCCTCATTAATCCAGCGCACATACATTTGATGAATTTGCATCAAATCCAGCGGGGGACGTGTGGTAAAGGGGTTGGGCGGGGGCAATTGAATCACCAGCGGCCAAGGCTGGCTCCGATCATAATTGTCCGGCACGCCGAGGAAATAACGTGCCGCCCGCTCATCTTGCGCTTCCTGAAGGTAGTACGCACCAGCCTCCAGCGGCAGCCATGAGGCGCGCAGTTGCGTGAGTCTGCCAATCGTTCGCACCGGCAATTTCAGTGATTCAAGTTGTTTTAATATGTCGGCCCGCTGGGTTTGACTGGTGGCCGCAAACCATACTTCTACTTCCCGCCAGGCCCGCATATAAAGACTGGATTGTTCAGCCACAAACTCGTCGCCCAACACAGTGCGCGGCAGTTGCGCATCTGACTGTTGTACCGGGGCCGTTGCAGCGCTTTGGGGGGCCGACGCCGTGCTTTGGCCCCGCGCCGCCAAGGTCAATAGCCCGATGCAGAATATGCCTATCCATAGCCGCCCCATTGCCAGATCATACGCCCCGGCTCTTTCCACAACCAATCAATCCCGGCACAATAGTTTTTTAGGGCGTGCCCACGGATTTTTGCACGGGTTCAGGAAATCAGCCTTCAGGGCCAGTCACCAACCGTGTTTCCCGCTCGTAACCGGGCAAGTGCAAAAATATATCGGCGCACCCGTTGATTAAGTTGCAGGTTTTATATGGATCAAAGCGGCAAGCGGACCATTTTGTTATTCGCCAACCCCAAGGCGGGTCGTGGGAAAGGCGCGGCCTTGTTGAATCGTTTGCGGATGGCTCTATCCGCCGGAGGCTTTGATCCGCACTGTTTTGATCAGCCCGCCGGACAGTTGCCTGACGCGCAGTGGCCCGAGGCCGCCGATGTCGCCGGGGCTATTGTCATCGGCGGCGATGGCACGCTTCGCCACGTGGCCGATGCCCTGGCCAGCCGCTATCAGCATCACATGCCGCCGCTGTTGCCTATTGGCCTGGGAACCGCCAACCTGGTCTGCCGTCATCTCAATTCGCCTTGGAACCATCGCTTGATCGAACGGCAGGTATTGCACCGACTGTTGCACGGCCAAAGGATCGAATTGGATGCTGCCCGCGCCAATGAAGCACTTTTGCTGGCGATGGGCGGCGTGGGTTTTGACGCGGGGGTGGTACATGAAATGACCCGCATGCGTCGCGGGCCAATCCGCTATTCAAGTTATCTATCACCCACATTATGGGCTATCAGCCGCCAGGATTTTCCGCCGCTGGAGGTTGAAGTGGACGGACAATCGCTGCTGAAGAATCGCGCGGCGATGGTGCTCATTGGCAACATCCCGGAATATGGAACCGGCGTGCCGATCATTCCCGACGCCCGGGCCGATGATGGCTTGCTGGATGTTTGCATCATCCCCTGCAACTCGCGGCTGGAACTGGCCCGCCGATTGGCCGAGGCTGCGTTGGCCCCGACGCTCACCGCCGGCCATAACCTGGCGCGCAAGCATCTGGGCGAGAAAGGCCCTATGTCCGCGGTGACTGATTCGCTGCGAAAAAGCAAAGTTTACTCACAAAAAGATTGGATTCGCGCTCGCGGGCGCGATGTGCAAGTGCGGTCCAGTCGGCCGGCCGCCGTGCAGATTGACGGGGACGCCTGGGGCTTTACGCCGCTGCGCGTCCGCTTGCTTCCCTGGCGCATCCCTTTTATCGTTTCGGGCAAATGAGCCAACTACTGTTGATCGCCGGGCCTTGTGTTATTGAATCCGAGGAATTGTGCCTGCGTATCGGCCATGCACTCATGGAGGCGTGCGCCGATTTGCCCATCCGCTACGTCTTTAAAGCCAGCTTCGACAAAGCCAATCGCTCCAGCCCGTCGAGTTTTCGGGGGCCGGGATTGCAGGAAGGCTTGCAAATTTTGGCGCGCGTGAAGCAAAAACTGGGCGTGGAGGTTTTGACCGATGTGCATGAAACCGCCCACGTGGCTCCGGCGGCGCAAGCGGTGGACATTTTACAAGTGCCGGCGTTTTTGGCCCGGCAAACAGATCTGCTGGTTGCCTGCGGGCAAAGTGGCAAGGCCGTGAATATCAAAAAAGGGCAATTTATGAGCCCCCAGGAGATGGGCCTGGCGCTGCAAAAAGTGCAGTGGGCGGGGGGTAAGAATATTATGCTCACCGAGCGGGGAACTTTCTTTGGTTACAACCGTCTGGTCAACGATTTCACCGGCCTGGCGGTGATGAAGGAGTTTGGCGTGCCGGTTATTTTCGATGCCACACATTCCACCCAGCAACCGGCGGCGCTGGGCAATCAATCCGGAGGCAATCCGCGTTTTGCGCCCATGCTGGCCCGCGCGGCGATCGTCGC
>JBBQBE010000113.1:0-7714 GCA_038317225.1 Tepidisphaerales bacterium
GCGGGGGTAGCGAGCCAATGCCAAGGTACTCCCAGACGGCTACCCCCTGTTGCGAGTAGGCGACGGCCAATCCTCACATACGGGCGGCACTTGAAAAATTAAAGAATACGAACGAGTCGAATCCATGTAAGCGGCATTTTAACTTGGCAACGTGCCAACTGTGGCGGTAAGGTGTTGTAATCAAACGAAAGGATAGGTGAACATATGGCAAGTATTGGAACTGACTCAAACGGGCATCGGCGTATCTTGTTTGTTGATCCAGCGGACGGGAAGCGGAAAACCATCCGACTTGGCAAGGCAAGCCAAAAGCAAGCCGAATCGTTCAAGCTGAAGCTGGAAGCCCTGGTATCGTCGGCAATTCGTGGCGACGGCCTGGACGATGAGACTTCCCGATGGTTGGCGGCAATGAGCGACGGCCTCTATGCCCGGCTGGCGGCGGTGGGGTTGGTCAATCGACGCAAGGGCAATCAAACCACGTTGCAGCACTTGGTTGATACCTACTTTGAACACTTGAACGTGAAGCCTATTACTCGCATTGGATACCAAGCCGCCAAAGCGGCATTGCTGGATCATTTTGGTGCTGACCGCTGCATCCACGATATTGAACCTTTGCAAGCCGAGCAATGGCGAGCGACGATGAAGGCGGCTGGTTTGGCCGAGGCAACACTTAGTAAACGCATCGGCATTGCCAAGCATATTTTCAAGCGGGGAGTTGCCTGGAAGATGCTGGCGGAAAATCCCTTCGCCACGGTGAAGTCGGGAAGCCAAGTCAATAAGAGCCGCCAGCGGTTCATAAGCGTGGCCGACGCCATGAAGGTGCTGGACAGTTGCCCCGATACGCAATGGCGATTGATCTTTGCGTTGAGCCGCTTTGGCGGATTGCGTTGCCCAAGCGAGCATTTAGCACTTAAGTGGGCCGACGTGGATTGGGAACACAATCGGCTTCGCATCCCTTGCAGCAAGACAGAACACCATGAGGGCCGGGGGGAGCGTTTTTGTCCTATCTTCCCGGAGCTTCGCCCGTACTTACTGAAGGCGTTTGAAGAGGCGACACCGGGGACAGAATTTGTAATCACTCAATACCGGCAACTGAACTGCAACCTTAGAACACAACTAAACCGGATCATTCATCGGGCGGGTTTGTCGCCCTGGCCGCGTCTATTCCACAATTTGCGGTCAACCCGGCAAACGGAACTTACCGAGATTTTCCCGTCGCATGTTGTGGCGGCGTGGATTGGCAATACCGAACGAGTTGCCCAGAACCATTATCTGCAAGTAACCGAGGCCCACTTTGCACAAGCCAGTTCCCGGCCAACCCTTCCCGAAAAACCGGCACAGAATCCGGCACAGTATACAGCAACATCGGGGGGTATTAAGCAGCAATGCGACAAGGTCGATATGACAAAAACCCCTGAAATATGGGGGAATGTGGCGGGATGCGGGAATTTACTAATTCATTCAATGGCAGCGACTGGAGTCGAACCAGTGACCTAGGGCTTATGAATCCCTCGCTCTAACCAACTGAGCTACGCTGCCGCCGGGGCCTTGGCTGGCCGGGGCATTATATTAAATAACGTGGCCCAAAAATCAAGCCGGCGTTTGGCCGCGGCGCGGCAGACTGCGCAGTCGGGCCACCGCGCCCGGCGGCAAGGTCAGGCGCAGGCAGTTGTCTTTGGGTTCGATCATCCGCGGGGCGGTGGGAACCAGCGCGTCGGGCTGATCAAAGGTGTTATGCGCGGTGATGTCGCCGCTGCCGAGGGTGATGGCCTCCATGGCCGGGGCGTCGAGGCCGCGAATATCCACCACCGCTTGCAGGGCGCGGGTCGGATGGCAATTCACCAGCGTAACGCACAATGCTTCATCGCGCAGCGACGCCGAGGCATGCAGCGCCGGCAGGCGAAAATCGCGATGGTCCAGCCAGGCATTGCGGCACTCTTCGGCCGCGCTGCCGCCATCGCTGACGGGTTCGCTTTCGTTGCAGCAGCGCAGCGACTGGCCGTTTCGGTGGGCCTGAAAAAGATCAAATACATGCCAGGTCGGCGTGCGTAGACAGCGATCTTCATGCGTCAATATCAGGGAGTGCAGGACGTTGACTACTTGCGCCAAATTGGCCATGTACAGCTTGTCGGCGTGCAGGTTGAAGATATTGAGCGTCACAGCCGCCACCGCCGCGTCGCGCAGGGAATTTTGCTGATACAAACCCCAGGCGGGCTTGCCCTCGGCCGTGGGATGCCAGCTCCCCCACTCATCAAATATAAGCTGGATTTTCCGTTGCGGGTCCACATCGTCCATGATGGCGCGGTGCCCGACAATCGCCCCTTCGATGCACGCGGCCTTGCTGAGCAGCTCCAGCCATTGCATGGGCGTGAAAGCGGTGGCCGTGCCGTGGCGGCCGTGGTTGTTCCAGGTGTAATAATGAGCGCCAAAGCCCTGCGCCAGCGGCGTGCGGTCCCAGTGATTGTGGCGCAGATAATGAAAAAACCGCCGCGTCCATTGCCAGTCGCACTGGTTAGGCCCGGCTGCGATGGCAAACGGCTCGGTGTCGCCATAGCGATGCAGGAAAGTGCGATAGCGGCAGAATTCCGCCGCGTAATGCTCCGGCCCCATGCTTCCCCCGCAGCCCCAGGTTTCGTTGCCGATTCCCCAGTAGCGCACGTTAAACGGTTCGGCACTGCCGTTGTCGCGGCGCTGGTCGGCCAGTTCCGAGGAGCCGGGCCAATTGCAATATTCCACCCAGTCGCGCATCACCCCCGGCCCTTGGCTGCCAAGGTTAGCGCCGAAATAGGGCTGGGCATCCAGAAGGCGACACAGGTGCATAAATTCATGCGTTCCAAAATGATTTGGCTCCGGCGCATTGCCCCACTGCACATTCACCCGCCGCGGCCGCCGTTGGCGCGGGCCCACGCCGTCGTCCCAGCGATAGCTGTCGGCGAAATTCCCGCCTGGCCAGCGCAATAGCGGCAGATGCAGCGGGCGCAGGGCCTCGATCACGTCGCGGCGTAGTCCATCAATATTGGCGATAGGGCTATCCGGCCCCACCCACAGCCCGTGATAGACCAGTTCCCCCAGGTGCTCGGCAAACTGCGCATGGAGCAAGGGATTGATTACGCCGATCGGCTCATTGGCCAACACCACCACCCGCTGGGTCGCGTCCATGATGACTCCTTTTTATGCGCTGCTACAGATACGCGGGCGATGCACCCCGGGCAAGCGCGGTCTGGCGATCAGGCGGGTGTGCAGTTATCTTGCGGCCATGCGTTTTACGAAAATGCACGGCCTGGGTAATGATTATATCTACATCGACTGCTTTAGCCAAAGCGTGGAAAATCCCGTGGAGCTGGCGCGGCGTTTGTCGGATCGGCATTTCGGCATTGGCGGCGACGGTTTGATTCTGATATTGCCGTCGGACCAGGCCGATGTGCGCATGCGCATGTTCAACGCCGATGGCTCTGAATCGCAGATGTGCGGCAACGGCGTGCGCTGCGTGGCCAAGTACGCCTGGGATCATCAGCTTGCCACCAGCAATCCCCTGCGCGTCGAAACCGGCCGGGGTATTCTGGATATCCAAATTTTTACCGGCGCCGATGGACGCTGCGAAAAAGCCAGGGTGAATATGGGCCGGCCCATTTTGCAGTGGGACCAAATACCCGCCGACGCCGCCCACATGCGGCGAATTGATGTGTACAGCGCCCAAATTGAAATTGCGGGCGAGCAGCCACTTACCGCCACGCTGGTGTCGATGGGCAATCCACACGCGGTGATCAGCGTGCCGCTGGTGGACGCTTCCAAGCGCCCGGTGCAGTTGCGGCTGGGTGAACTGCTGGAAAATCATCCGGCTTTCCCCCAGCGCATCAACGTGCATTTTGTCCAGTGGCTCGGTCGCCGCCAGGCGCGCGTGCTGCACTGGGAACGCGGCAGCGGGGCCACGCTGGCCTGCGGCACCGGCGCTTGCGCGGTCCTGGTGGCCGGCGTACTGGGCGGCCTTTGCGACCACACGCTGACGGCGCACCTGCCCGGCGGGGCCATCGAATTGCAATGGGACGGCGCCGATGCGCCAGTCTTTATGACCGGCCCGGCGGTGGAAGTTTTTTCCGGCCGGCTGGAGTTGTAAATAGCGCTACAATCCCTCAACGAGCGATGCCATGGCCTTTGCCAACCTGAGCGAATTTCTTGCTTTTTTGCAAACCAGCGGAGAACTGGCGCGCATCGCGGCCCCGGTGAACCCTATTTTAGAGGCCGGGGAAATCGCCTATCGCGTCGGTCGCCAGCCGGCTCCTCATGGCCACGGCGAACTGGATCGCTCGCCGGCGGCGCAGCTCGGCGGCAAGGCGCTGCTTTTTGAACATCCCACCGACAGCGATTTTCCGCTGGCGATGAATCTGTACGGCAGCTACTGGCGGATCAACCAGGCCCTGGGCAGCGCCTCACTGGAAGAACTGGCCCAGCGCGTGGGCAAATTGGTCAAGCCGCAACTGCCCGGCGGTTGGATGGAGAAATTCCGCAAGCTGGGGGAACTGATTCACCTGGCGGGCATGGCCCCAAAAATGGTGCGAAGCGCGGCTTGTCAGCAAGTGGTTTTGGAAGCCGAGGCGGCCAGTCTTTTAAAACTGCCGATCATCCAATGCTGGCCGCTGGATGGAAATCTCGACAGCGGCCAGGTGTACAACCGCGCCGACGCGGCCACCGCCCCGCGCGGTACCGGGCGCTATATCACCATGGGCCAGATTTATACCCGCAACCCCGATACCCACGAGCGCAACATCGGCATGTATCGCGTGCAGGTCTTCGGCCCGCGCTTGGCGGCGATGCACTGGCACTTGCATCATGACGGTGCCCGCCATTTTCGTTTGTGGAAGCGGCGCGGAGAGAAGATGCCCATCGCCATAGCCCTCGGCGGGCCGGCGGTCATGGCTTACGCGGCCACCGCCCCCCTGCCGCCGGGAATGGATGAGGCGCTCTTCGCCGGCTTTTTGAACGGACGGGGAATCGAGCTGGTGCAATGCAAAACCGTGGACATGCAAGTGCCGGCCGAAGCCGAGATAGTCATCGAAGGATACGTCGATCCCCATGAGCAACTCATGGAAGGCCCCTTCGGCGACCACACCGGATTTTACTCCCTGGCCCACTTTTATCCCGCGCTGCACATAACGGCCATCACCCATCGCCGCGGCGCGGTCTATCCGGCCACCATCGTCGGTAAGCCGCCCATGGAGGATTATTTTCTGGGCAAGGCCACCGAACGCATTTTTCTGCCGCTGTTGCGCATGATCGTGCCGGATTTACTGGACTATCATCTGCCCATCAGCGGCGTATTCCACAACTGCGCGTACGTCAAAATCCGCAAGGAATACCCTTTCCAGGCGCGGCGGGTGATGCACGCCATCTGGGGCGCTGGACAAATGGCTCTGACTAAATTCATCATCGTGGTAGATGAGCATGTCAACGTGCATGATGAGCAGGATGTGCTGTTTCACCTGTTCAGCAATTGCGATCCCGCCCGCGACAGCGAAATCGCCTACGGGCCGGTCGATGTGCTGGACCACGCCACCCCGGACCTGGGTGCCGGCAGCAAGATCGGATTTGACGCCACCGCCAAATGGGCCGACGAAGGTAAAGTACGCGTGTGGCCTAAAGAACTGGAGATGGACGCAGCCACGCGCCAATTGGTCGATCAGCGCTGGAAGGAATACGGGTTTTGACCAACACTCTTCATTCCACGGCTCATCCAGCGGCCCGCCGGCCGGCACACGCTGGCCCGCCGGCGCCGAGTGGCCCGCAAATTCTCCGCGCCGTTGGTAGCGCTTGGCAACGAGCCGCGCGCCTCAGCACGTGGGAAACCCTCCGATCACTCAACGTTGCGGCACTGGTTCACGCCACGTTTGGGTTGAGAATGCTCTAAGCCTCTGCAAACGGAATTTTCAATTGCTTATGCTGCGGTTCGCCTTTGCCAAACCAGCGGGCGACCAGCACATCGGTTGAGGAGTGGGCCAGGATCGAACCGGCGACGGTGAAGGCCACCAGGTTAAAAAGGTGCTGGCGATCGCTGATTTGTGAACCCAATATCAGCAGGCCGAATACCACTGAGGCAAAACCCTTGGGACCAAACCACGCGGCGGTGATGCGCTCCTGCCAGGTGAGATTGCTGCCGAGCAACGCCAGCAGCAAGGCCACGGGGCGGGCTATCAAAATGCTCGCCGCCGCCAGCAGGTAGCCGCCGACGCCGACATCGCGCACCACATTCAGGGAAATCACCGCGCCGAAAATAAACAAGGCCGCCAGTTTCAATAATTCACTCATGCGCTCGCCCATCGGCGCAAAATGCCGCCGGGCCTGGTCGCTGATGCTGGCCAGGGTAATTGCCCCGGCGAAGGCCGCCAGAAAAATATTGGCGTGCAGCACTGCGGCCAGCGACCATAGCAAAAGCAAGATAGAGAATCCAAACAGCGGCTTATAAGAATGAGCGCTGCCCAGAAAACGCCGCCGATAAAGCCATACCGCAATGATCGGCACCATAACGCCGATCAATAGTCCCAGCAATAGATCCTTGGCCATCGTCACCGGCCCCGCCTCGGCCTGTCCGAAGTGAGCCAGGATGATCAGCACAATCGGCAGCGCCAGCCCATCATTAAACCCGCTTTCCACGTTAAGCAGTTGCCGCACACGCTGCGGGACGTGCCGACTTCCCACAATCGCCGAGGCAAAGACCGGGTCGGTTGGACAGAGTACCGCGCCAATCAATAGCGCCGCCCACCAGGTAACTCCCGCCAGCCACCAGGCCAAAAAGGCGATTGCCAAAAGCGTCAGCGGCAACCCGATCACCAGCGCCCGCATCGGCAGATACCACGCATCGGCCAGTTGTTTGTAACCCAGGCGCAGACCGTCGGAAAAGAGTGTGCTAAGCAGGGCCAACTGTGCCACAGCCGCCACGACCCCGTTGGCCGGGTCCGGCACCATCCACCCCATTGCGCCGGCGCCGATCCCTGCGGCCAGAAACAACACCGCCGTGGAAAGCACGCTGCGTTGGGCCAGATCGGAGATCAGCACCCCCACCAGAAGCGTAATAGCGTAAAGCAGTATGGGAAACATAAGCCGCCGTAATTGTGCCCGATTTACCGCTACTTGCCAGCGCCCTAAATCGCGGCCACCCTCGGCGTCGCCGCCCGATCGCGTGTTCCACTACTTAATGGCATTACCCGACGGTGCGGCGGAGGGTGCGCAACGGTTGATGACATCGAATTCCATGTAAATGGCCGTTAGTTGGCCTTAGGCGCTAAGGAAAAATCAGATTCCCCGGCCCCAGTCTCCCGGGCGTCTTGCGGCGGGTCATTATCCAGATTGGGCGGCGTATTTCCATCATGGCATCCCAATGCCGCGTTGCACCATTTGACCACCCGCGGGCAATAGGATATTTTGCCCGCATTGGGAGAGGTGGCAGAGTGGTTGAATGCGCCGGTTTCGAAAACCGGTCTGCCGAAAGGTAGCGGGAGTTCGAATCTCCCCCTCTCCGTTAGCTTGGCCTGGCATGAACGCAACGCTTGGTTTGCGAATGCTCAAGAGCGTTTTTATTTCTGTGGCAGTGTATATCCGCGGTGTCGGTAGCAATTGTCGGCGTCGCCGCCGGCAACCCGATCCAGCACCGACTGCATGACGTTCCCTAGCGCGTCCCACATCCATCAGATGAAAGAGGCGGAACTGCTTTTACCAAAAGGTTCCC
>JBBQBE010000114.1:0-7698 GCA_038317225.1 Tepidisphaerales bacterium
CCGTGCTGGTCGGCCTTGGCGATGTCAGGGGTGCCGTGGAGGCCGACGTTGCCGCCCAGCACGCCGCCGGTGTTCTGGGGTAATTTGCGGGCGGACTCTTTGCCGCGATCAGTCTCGACGCTGCCGCGGCCGCCGCCGGGCAAGTCGGACGCCACCACGCCCTCGATCGACAACGGCCCGTCGTTGGGATGGGTGCTGGCTGGGTTCGGGCCACCGGTACCTTGGCTGGCCTCAGAGATGGTCTTGTCGTTGTTCTGATTCTTCTGGTTGTCGCGCGTTTTTGGCTTGGCCATATCGTTTGCTCCTTCGGTTGGTTTAAAACGGACAGATTGTCACGGTCATCACGGCAAGGACCAAACTTTCCAGTTTCGCAAGAGGTTCCAGTGCCTTGGCAACGTTCCGCCGGGGAATGTCAAGCAACCCCCGTGCCGGAAATGGGCGACTACCCGCCTTAATCGGCGTGGGAGCAGAAAAGATGTTCTCTGGTTCGGCAAGTCCATTTTCGTTCCTTTCACTGAGCCCGGCGAAAGGGTCATAAGCCAAACAGCACTAAAATAGATGAACCAGAAAAGGGACATTAGACTTTGTTCGACCGCCGTATTGTCGAGCGTCGCCTTAACCTAGCCCATCCCCACAGTGGAGTACAACCCGTCCAAACCCGGACATTTCTCCTTGGATAAGACGGGACATTACAACATGGGTATGAAATTTGATTGTTGGGTTCTTGTAAAGCCGGCGTTATGCGCATACAATTTCCACATAGGTTGGGGTGCTTACGCCGCCATGAAGCGGGATAGTGCCTCGCGGGTCCGGCTGCGTGCGGAAGGCCGGGCGACCCGTCTGATTGATGGACGCAACAAACGGTCAGTTAATAACTTATAACTGGCCGGAGTGTAAAACGTGTTTGCAAGTGCATTAAGCTGGTTTTGGCGCAGGGTTAGCCCGCTGTTGATGGGGCTGGCGGCGCTGTGGGCGCTGCTGGGCCGGATTTTGCGGCAGGCTTGCGCCGATGATTTGTGCCGGCTCTGGTCCGTGCCGCGGAGTACAGAGCCATTATTGATTTGGCGTCCCCGCCACGGGCTGGGGCGCGCGGCAAGCTCATCACGAGCGCCGCCCAAACACGTGCGCACTGCTATTCTTGCAAGTAATTTTGCTAAAGCGACTTAGCGAATTTCGCTTTTTTGCCTTAGCCTCCTTGCGCGTCCCTCCGATCAGGCCCGTCCGCGGTTAAACCGTCGTTACCTTGCCACGCAGGGTCCGGCGGCCTTCTAAAACATTTGCATCAGGATCGCGCCATGAGCACCTTAGACGTACTATTTTTCGTCATTGGTTTACTATTGGGTGGCATCGCTCTTTACAGCTTTATGAAATGGGCCGGCCGCAATGCCTTAACCCTCGCCCACGCCACGGCCCGCCAAATCCAGGACAACGCCCGCCAGGAAGCGCAAAACCTCGCCCGTCAGATCGAACTGGACGCGAGAACCGAACAGTTGCGCTTGAAAGAAGCCTGGGAAAAGGAGATCGAGGCCGAGCGCAACGACATGAAACAAACGGATTTGCGCTTAACCAAGCGCGAGGATACGCTGGACCGCAAGCTCGATACCCTCTCGGTGATGGAAAAAAACCTTGACGACGAGCAGAAGCGTTTGCAAAAACGTGAAACGCTGGTGGTCACCAAAGAGCGGGATAACGACGAGTTGCTTCAGGAGCAGAAAAAGCGACTGCTGGAGATTTCCGGGTTGACTCAGGATCAGGCCCGCGAAACCATGCTCAAGCGCGTGGAGGAGGAATGCCGCCGCGACGCCGGGGCGGTTATTCAAAAGGTGCAGGAGGAGACGCAGGAACTGGCCAAGGAGAAGAGCCGCAATATCATTCTCCAGGCTATTCAGCGCTACGCCGCCGAACAGACCGCCGACCACACCATCTCCAGCGTCATCATCCCCACCGACGACATGAAAGGCCGCGTGATCGGCCGCGAGGGACGCAATATCCGCTCGTTTGAGAAAACCACCGGCGTGGATGTGATCATCGACGACACCCCGGGCATGGTGGTGGTCAGTTGTTTTGATCCGGTTCGCCGCCAGATCGCGCGGATTTCGCTGGAACGGCTGGTGCAGGATGGACGTATCCACCCGGCCCGCATCGAGGAAGTGGTGGCCCAGGTTTCCAAGGAGATGGACGAGGAACTGATCCGTCGAGGCCGCGAAGCGGTTGCCGAATGTAATTTGAACAATGTGCCCAAGGGGATTTTGCCGGTGCTGGGACGGTTGGGCTACCGCACCAGTTACGGGCAAAACGTGCTCAAGCACTGTATCGAAGTGGCCTTTTTGTGCCAGACCATCGCCGATGAATTGGGGCTGGATGGGGCACTGGCCCGACGCTGCGGCCTGCTGCATGACATCGGCAAGGCCCTGGACCACGAGCAGGAAGGCGGCCACCCGCAACTGGGCAAGGAGTTTTTACGCCGCTTCAACGAGCCTGAAGCGGTGCTCAATGCCGCCGAGGCCCACCACGGCGACCTGCCGGCCACCACACCCTACACGCCGATCGTTACCGCCGCCGACGCCATCAGCGCCTCGCGCCCGGGCGCTCGCCGCGAGAGCTTGGAGCGCTATGCCAAGCGCTTGCAGGAACTGGAGCACTTGGCGATGCAGTTTGACGGGGTGCGGCAGGCCTACGCGATTCAGGCCGGTCGGGAAGTGCGCGTGATTGTCGATGCCCGGATGGTGGATGACAAAATCGCCTGCAAGATCGCCCGCGATATCGCCAAGAAGATCGAAAACGAACTGAACTATCCCGGCGAGATCAAAATCACGCTCATCCGCGAGGTGCGCAGCGTGGAATATGCCCGGTAGCCAAGGGGGCACCCGCAAGGCAATCGCATTCCGACAGCAAGGATGGGGTTGCCGATGGCACCGGTAGCGTAGTTGGCACCCGCAAGGTAATCGCATTTGGCGTTTTTACTCTCGCTGGCGTGTACAGGCGAGGGGCACAATTCGCCAAATGCGATTGCCTTGACGGCGCATCGGCGGCGCAGGTGCCAGGTCCGCAATAGCGACGTGGTGGGTCGATAACGTTGCGTGCAATTCTTCTCGTGCCGACGATGCCCCTACATCATCGGTTGCGTACTGGCCGTGCCGTCCAATGACTGCAAAACGGTGTTATCAATCAGGCGGGTTGGCCCCACGCGGCAGGCCAGGAGCAATGCGGTCGGGCCGGTGATCAGCTCGATCGGGTGCAACGCGGCCACGTCCACCGCGGCCACGTAGTCAATGGCCATCGGCACATGCCCCAATCCGTTTGGCTCTAAAAGCGTCTGCTGCATCGCCGCGATCAGGCGATTGGTCTGGCGCGCGCCATCGGCGTAGAGCGACTCGGCCCGCCGCAGCGCCGCCGAGAGGGACAATGCGCGGCGGCGCTCATCGGGCGAAAGATACATATTGCGGCTGCTGAGGGCCAGGCCGTCAGGCTCGCGCACGATCGGGCAGGCAATGATCTCGATGGGGAAATCCAGTGCTTGGCACATGGCCCAGATGACGCGCAATTGCTGGAAATCCTTCTGTCCAAAGCAGGCATATTGCGGGCTGAAAATATGAAATAGCTTGGCCACCACGCGTAGCACGCCGCGAAAATGTCCGGGGCGGTAGCGGCCTTCCAGCACGCTGCTGAGGGCCGGCACATCCACCACCATGTCGCAGTGGCCCGGCGGATACATTTCCCCGGCCGTGGGCACAAATACCAGGTCCACTCCCTCGGCGCGGCAGGCCTCCAGATCGGCCTCCAGCGGGCGTGGATATTTTGCCAGGTCTTCGTGGGCGGCGAATTGCGCGGGATTGACAAAGATGCTCACGGCCACGTGCCGGGCGTGGCGGCGGGCGGTGCGCATCAACGAACGATGCCCCTCGTGCAAAGCTCCCATGGTGGGAACCAGCGCCAGCGATTCGAGCTTTCCGCGTGCCTGGCGGGTTTGCTGAATATCGCGGGTGACAATCACGCGTTCACCACCCTTTGCCCCGCCCGCAAAGCCGCTAGCAAATCCGCAGCGCTTTGATTGAGCACCGGATGCATCACCTTCGGCGCGATCTGCGCCAGCGGAATCAACACAAACAAGCGCGTGTGCAACAGCGGATGCGGCACGATCAGTTCATCGCTGGAAAACAGTTCGTTGCCATACAGCAGCACATCCAGATCGATCAGGCGCGGCTCCCACTGGACGCGCCGCACCCGGCCCAGTTCCTTTTCGATTTCCAGCAGCCGCTTGAGCAGCGCGCGGGCCGGGAGCGTGGTGTCCACACGAGCCACGGCGTTTAAATACGGTGGGGAATCCGCCGGGCCGCCGTCGGCCTCGGTTTGGATGATGTCCGACACGCGCACCACGCGCACTCCCGCACTGCGCGACAATTTGGACAGCGCCCGGCGTATGTTACGTTCCCGATCACCCAGGTTAGCGCCCAGGGCGACATAGGCGAAGGTCGGCTCGGTAGGTTGGGCCATGCGCGTTCTCCTTGTATGTACTATAATTGCGTTGCTAGCTTAAGCCATCAGCTTCACATCACTGAGCCGCCGGTCAATCTCCTCCAGCACGCGCTTTTCCGCGGCCTCGTCCGGCGCCTCAAAAGTTACGCTGAAGCGCACGAAATGCCCGGCGTCATCCCAGGGCACAGTGCTGATTAACTTTTGCCCGATCATCCACTGGCTAAACGCCTCGCCACTGGCAAAATCCGTCTGCGTACCATCGGGGCCGCGGGCGCCCCGTGGGCTGGGCACATACAGGAAAAACGACCCCTTGGGTTTGACCGCATCCAGGCCGTGTTGGCGCAGCACTTGCACCAGTCCATCCATCCGCCGCGAATACTTGGCGGCGATTTGCCGGGTAATGCGCGGCTCCTCCAAACTGGCGGCGCAGGCCTCTTGAATGGCTAGAAACTGGCCGGAATCGGTGTTGTCCTTCACATCACCGTAAGCGCGCACGATCAGTTCATTGCCGGCAACAAATCCCAGCCGCCAGCCGGTCATGTTGAAGCCCTTGCTCATCGAGTGCAGTTCCACCCCCACATCCAGCGCCCCGGGCGCGGACAAAAACGAAAGCGGCTGGCCTTCAAAAACCAGGGCCGCGTAGGCCGCATCGTGAATGACAATCAGCTCATGCTTTTTGGCAAATTCCACCACTTGCGCGAAAAATTGCGGCGTGGCCGACGCGCCGGTGGGATTGTTGGGGTAATTGATCACCAGTGTTTTGGCGCGGCGCAAAATATCGCCGCTGAGGGCCTTGAGGTCCGGCAGGAAATGGTTTTCCTTCAGCAGGGGCAGATTGTGCACCTGGCCGCCGAGGTATTTGGCGTGGGTGCCAAAGACCGGATAGCCCGGCGTAGTCATCAAAGCCACGTCGCCGGGATTGATGAAGCACGCCGGCAGGATGGACAAAGCCGCCTTGGAACCGATGGAGTGAAGGATGTGCTTTTCCGGGTCCAGCCCATCAACGCCGCAGACATTTTTCATCCACCGGGCCGCGGCCTGGCGAAAAAGCAATCCGCCGTTGTCGGCGTAGCCGCGATTTCCCGGCTTATCCGCCGCTTGCGCCAGCACCTGGCGCGACAGGGGGAAGGCCATTTCGTCCGGCTCGCCCACGCCCATGTCGATCAGTTCCACGCCAGGATGGGCGGCGGCGGCGGCGCGCTTGGCGCGCTTGATACGCTCAAACTTGTATATCTCTGTACCCTTTCCATACGCGGACCCGCCGATCCGCTGGGCGAAACGCTGTTGAATGTACGATTCGGACATAGCCAAACAGCGTATGAAACCGAACCGGAAAGTAAAGCGGCAGCAACTTGGCGAACCGCGCCGCCGTCATGGCAGGCCAACCGCATTGGGCGGTTAATGCTCTTTGTGCCGCGCATGGGATGGGGAGGAGGGTTGAGAATATGCAGATCAAACAGACCTTTTGTCATCTGGCCCTCTCCTGGTACTCCGGGGGCGGGTTGGGTGGGGGCTTCCTTATTTCACTGCCATGCCATTGCCGAACATCGGGCGCGGTCAATGGCCGGCAAGGCGATTGCATGGGGCGGTTTTTCGCTCCCCACGACCGCGTAATTGCGGGAGAGCGAGGGGCAATCCGCCCGATGCGATTGCCGCCAGCTCCACGGCCGCCGTCACGGCTAAATCTCAATGGTCCCACCTGGTCGGGGGACCAATATTATTGCCGGGCGAAAATCAGCACGTCCGCCCCCACCGCGGCACTGAGTTGGCGATTGTCCAGCAATGCCCAGTGCGGATCATTCAGCAGGCGCGTCGCCGCCGGGCCGTCGATGATCGGCCGGATTTTCCCGCGCCATGCCTCGGCTTGCCCGTGGGCCGATAAAGACTGGGTTTGCAGCACCATCACATAATGTCGTTGCAGGCGCGCCGGATCGGCCGCCGGCGCATGGGGCTGATCCCAAGGCCCGATTTGGCCGCCGGGGCCGGCTTGATACTGACTGAGCGTGTCGCCGAAATAGTAGCGCAGGGGATAAGCGACATGCCCGCCCATAGCGTCGGGCGCATCGTAAATCACCGCCGTATCGGCCGGTCCCAGTTCCAGCAATTTACCGGCAATCCACCGTTGTGGCCCGTGGCTGAAGAGCATGGGATGGCGCATCAGTTGTACCTGGGCGCTCAAGGACGCCAGAAGCATCGCCAGCGCCGCCAGCGATGCCCACAACCGCCCGCTGTTACGCAATCCGCCGGCCAATAGCAAAAGCAAGGCCGGGATCATCCAGATGTTGTAATGCGGCGAAAGGGCGTCAAATTTGGGCAATGCCACTCGCGCTGCGATCACCACCACAAGCCCCGCCCCCAACATAATGAGCAGCGCATTTCGCAGCGACGGCAGCAAAGGCTTCAGCAGGGCCGCGACCAGCAGCACCGCCGCCCCGGTGAACATGCCCACCGTGGCCCACATGCTGACGCCCAGGGCCGGATGCCCCAAGAGCCGATACACCAGCCGGGCCGCGCCGGATGCCGGCCCGCTTTGCTTGGCCGGGTTGCCAGTTTGTCCCAAGGCACCTACAACAAACGGCAACAGCCCGACCGAGGCCACTATTATTGCGATAATCGCAATCACAATCGGCCGGCGCGGTCGCTGCACAATAAGCAGAGACAGAAACATCGCCCCGGCCAGCACCAGCCCGAAAAAATGTGTGTAAATCGCGGCGATACAGGTGAGCGTCAGCAGCGCCAGCCATTGTGGTGATGGATTTTGCAAGTATCGCACTAGTAAATACAAGCCGCAGCAGCCGAGCAGAAAAAGGATGGGATAGGAACGGATTTCCACCGCGGTGATCAGGATATTAACGGATAGCCCCAGCAGCAGCGCCGACAGAGTTGCCGCCCGCCGCCCGTAAGCCCGGCGGGCGGCGGTGTAATAAAACACCGCTCCGGCGGCGACGCAAATCACCCCAAACACGCGCAGCGCCATCTCCCCCCCGCCGGCGGCACCGCTCCACAATTGACCCAGCCAGTAGGATAAAGGCGGGGCGCGATCCGGCGGCACATCCAGTGTCGGCCCCCCGCCGGCCAGCCAGTGGGCCACCTTCGCCGGACCCAGTTGCAAGCCGCGAAGCTGCGTCGCCTCATCCACCCATAGAGACTGGAAGGGCAAAAACCGCATCGCCCCCCCCACCAGCACCAACAGCACCATCAGCAACGACAGAAAATCCGCCG
>JBBQBE010000115.1:0-7655 GCA_038317225.1 Tepidisphaerales bacterium
GGTGGCCACCTGGGCATCGCCCGGCTGCTCGCCCAGTTTCAATTCCACCTCCCGCGCCTTGCCCTCGCGATAGGTGGACAAGGTGATGGATGTATCGGGAGCAATCAGGGCAATGGCATTGCGAAGCTGCTCCACGTTTTCGACGTTTTTGCCGTTGAGAGCCACGATTACATCGCCGGCTTTGAGCTTGCCCGCGGCCGGCGCGCCATTTAACACGCCCTTGACCAGCACGCCGCTGTTGCCTTCATAACCGCTGGAGCGGGCCTCGGCCTGCAACTTGGCCACATCGGCAATTTCCACACCCAGCCAGCCGCGCACAATGCGGCCCTTTTCCTTCAGCAACTTAAAAATCGGTTTGGCCTGATTGGAGGGAATGGCAAATCCAATTCCCTGAAATCCGCCGGAGCGGGAGAGAATGGCGGTGTTGATGCCGACCACCTCGCTGCGGATATTGACCAGCGGGCCGCCGCTGTTGCCGGGATTGATGGGGGCATCCACCTGGATGAAGTTTTCGTAACCATACTGGCCGAGGATGCCGACACGGTTGCGGTGCAAGGCGCTGACGATGCCGTGGGTCATGGAGCCGACAAATCCGAAGGGGCTGCCGAAGGCCATCACCCAATCTCCCTTTTCCAATTCATCGCTGTTGCCCCAGGTGGCGCTAACCAGGTTGGGGGATTCAATTTTGACAACCGCCAAATCGGTCTTGGGATCCGCGCCTACCAAAGTGGCATTTTTAATCTCCCGTCCATCGGCCAGTGTCACATCCATTTCCGTAGCGCCGCCGGCGACATGGTTGTTGGTCAGGATATAGCCGACGTTGTTGGTTACTTCCATGATCACGCCGGAACCGGTGCCGAATTGTTCCAGCGGAGGACCGTCGTTGCCATCCCCCTCACCCATGCCCGGCGGCAGATCGGGCTGGCCGTCTTGATTGCGGTCGGGAAAGAATTTTTTCAGCAGGTCGTCGGGGATGCCGCGACGAGGCGCTTTGACGGATTTGCGAACGTTGATATTGACGACCGAAGGCTCCACGGTTTTGCCAACAGTCTTAAAGACATTGGACAAATCCTGCATGGTGGCGATCTGGGCTTTGGTAGGCTCGGAGGCCACGGGGGTTTCGGCTCGCACCGTCGTGGGCAGACCGTGCAGTGATAACCAGCCGCCGGCAGTCAATGCCACGGCCCCGATCCAATACGTTAATTGACGCTTCATTGGTTTCCTTCATAAAAAAAAGTTATTGCGGCTTGAGGCCGTGAGATTCCAGAAAACGCTTTCGCTGCTCCGGGTCCATCGAATATTCCTGCTCCGGCGCGGGGTAGGAGCGAGCTTCCACCGCCGCGGCGTAGGCCGCCAGGGCATTTCGCAGCGGTGAGGCCAAATCGCCCAAATCCGGCACAAACCGGGGGCGATTCTCTGTCCAGCCGATGGCGTCGTGCGTAACGACCACACTGGCATCACAATACCTGCCGCCGCCGCATCCGATAATGGGCAAATTGCAAGTTTGTGATACGGCCAAGGCTATTTCCGGCACGGTGGCCTCCAGCAAAATCGCCGAGGCCCCGGCTTGTTCCATGGCGCGGGCCAGTTGCAGCAACTGGTCGGCCTGCTCGGCGGTGCGGCCCTGGTAACGGTATGCGCCCATCATTCCAATGGCTTGGGGACGCAATCCCAGGTGGGCGATCACCGCCACGCCGGCGTCGGCCAGCGCACGCACTTGGGGCGCATGGCCGTGGTCCACTTCCAATTTCACCCCGTCGCACCCGGAAAGTTTCACCATTTTACTGACATTCTTTACCGCCTGCTCAACCGACGCCTGGTAGGAACCGAAGGGCATATCGGCAATCACCAGCGCCAGCGGCGCGCCGCGGCGGACGGCGGCGGTTAGTTCGATCAAAAATTCCAGCGTGATGGGCAACGTGGTGCTATGGCCCAAAATGACATTGGAGGCCGAGTCGCCGACCAGGAGCATGGGCACGCCGGCTTGTTGCATCAGGCGGGCCATGGTGTAGTCGTAACAAGTCAGCATCGCCGCGGGCGTTTTTTTCTGGCGGCAATCACGAAGGGATTGAAACGTAAAGCGCTGCGTCAGGGGTTTTGACATGCCGCCCATTATAGGCCGTGATCCGTGGCGTTGGGAGCGCGGAGGCTCCAGAGAAGTAATACAGGGCATGCCCACGGATTTTTGCACGGGCCCAGGAAATCAACCTTCATGGCAATTAACAAACCGCGTTTTCCGCAAGCAAACGTGGGAGTGCAAAAATATATGGGCGCGCCAATAATACACGCCGAGACTTTGGGCGAGAATTTATCCCGCCGTGGCAACGGGAATATTGGGTAAACTCCAGCATTCTCCGACGCGTATGGCGGCCAGGCGGCGCGGCTGGCCTGCGGCGCAGCGCTCCATGCGCTCCAGCGGCTCGCTCATCGGCTCGTGGCTGAGTCGGAAGGTGCTGTGATGCATGGGCATGAGATAGTCGGCTTGCACATGATGGGCCATGTCCCAGGCCTGTTCCGGAGTGGCGTGGGCTTGAATATACGGGTTATAGGCGCCGATGCCAAAGATCGCCAAATCCACCTTGCCGATGGGTCGAAAATGCTCGCCGTAAGCGCTGTCGCCGCCGTAGAGGACGCGGCGGCCGGCGACTTCCATCAGATAAGCATTGAAGCCGCGATGGCGGTCGAAGAACAAGCGCGCCCCCCAGTGGCTGGTTGCGGCGGCGGTGATTGTTAACGCCCCCATGTGCACGCTTTGCCCCCAGGCCAATTCGGTGATGCGCTGGAAGCCCAAATCGCGGATCAAGTCAGCGCTGTTATGCGCGGTAACCACCGGAATGTGCTTGGGCAGCCGCGCCAAGGTAGGCCGGTCCAGATGATCGAAATGGGCGTGGGAGATCAAAATCAAATCAATCGGCGGCAATTGCCGCAGCGACAATGCCGGCGCCAAAAGACGCAGCGGCCCGCCGGTGAGCAATCCCAATGAAATACCGATGCGATTGGAAAAGACCGGGTCGGTAAGGATGGTTTTACCGCCCAGACGCAGTAGCACCGTCGCATGGCCCAGGCAACAGGCCGCCAATTCGTGGGTTTGCCAATCAGATAAATCCGGGGGCGCAACCCGTAAGGGCCGATGCAGCCGATCGAGCCAGCGCGCCCGCCCGCGGCCCCGGCCCAGCCGATCCGCCAGCCGAAGCGTCCAGGGACGCCGCTTTGCCCAATCCGTCATCTTTCGCCAGCTCAATATAAGCTCCCGATGCCGCCCGAAGTATTATACGCACGCACTGGCGGTCTGTTCAGTAGCTGGCCATTAAAAGCGTCCGGAAGCCATAAGTAAGTTCATCAGCAAGTATGCGAAATACCCCCCCGCCAGGGCCATGCCTTCGGCGCGGGCCAGGGTCCATTGTCCGGAGGCTGCGACGGTGAGAAACATGCCCACAACCGCCAGCAGCGTACAGTCGATCCGCCATGCGGCATGGGGAAAGTCCAGCAGGTGGGCAGCGGCGACCTCGGTCGCAGTTGGTTGAGTGGCGGCCTCAGATATGTGCGCTGTGTCGGTTTGCACCGCGGCGGTTGCGGGCACCGGCGACCAGGCCTGCCAGAATATCAGCACCGGAAGCAGCAGACAGAAATTGAGAAAAACGACGGCCACGCACTGGGAGATGGCTGCGGAGGTGCGACCGCGCGACGCCTGGCCCAGCGCGCTATGCAGTAGCGGCACGATCAGCAGCGGCCCGGCCAGCAGTACCGCCAGCAGCGCCAGGGAGTAGATGGGCAAACGCAGTCGCACCCCCACCATCGCCTGACATAAAGCCCATGCGCCCAGCAGACCCACAGCGATCCCCAATAGCGCCTGTAATGCGCGAAGTAAGCCGCGGCGACGCGGAGCGGGTTGAGGGGCATCGGCCACAGTGGATTGCGCCACAACAGCGGAAGGATCGACCAAAGTGCCTTCAGGCGCATCGGTTTGACGCCACAAACGCAGCATTAAAAAGAAAAGAACCAATCCTTCCAGCAGCAGGGCGAGAGCGTGAGAAACTTCAAAGCGTCCAGAAAATCCGATGAGCCAGAGCAGCAGGGCCACCGGGGTTAAAAATGGCCACAATCGCCTTGCCTCGGCCGGAATCACCACCGCCGGGGCGCGCATCACGCTGAATCCAATCACCCAGGTTAACGCGGCCACACTGGCGGCAAAGACAATCCCTAATGCCAGCATCGCCAGTCCGCTGTACATGGCCCACAATGCGGCCAGTGCAATGGGCACCCACGACGCCAGCACATTGATCCACTGCTGACGAGCAAACAGCGGCCTGAGGGCATCGGCCAAGGCCCAGCGGCATGCCAAAGCCGCCACCGCGGCGGACAGAAGCAGGATGACATTCATGTTGGCTGGATTCACCCAAGCTACATTAGGCATTGAATGGGGAGTGTGCCGCAGCGCTGAAAGATTGTCCAGTTAGCGCGCGCCGTTTGACACCGCATTCGAGGGTCAACGAATACGGATTATTTGCACGCATCATCCAAAACTTTTTGGGCCACATAAATCGGCACCGAGGCGGCCGCGCCCAGGGCGATGGCGTCGGAGGGCCGGGCGTCGATGGTGATATCCCGGCCGTTTTGGCCAATGTGCAATTCAGCGTAGAAGGTGTGATTCTCCAGATTGGTAATTTCAATGCGGTCCAGCGTGCCGCCCAGCGCTTCGATCACGCTGGCAAGCAGATCGTGGGTCAGGGGCCGGGGCATGGGAATGCCTTTGAGCCGCCGGTCGATGGCGTAGGCCTCGGCCGAGCCGATGACGATAGGGAAATTGCGCTCGCCATCGACTTCCTTCAGAACGATCAATTGCTGATCATTCATTTCGGAAATGATGATGCGCGCCAGTTCCATTTGTACCGTCATCGATCGCTCCTGAAGCCGACAGTACGAAGCTAGGGCCGTAGCCAGCGCGTGTCAAGGCAATTTCACTTACTTGCCGGCTTGTTCCTCCGGGGGTTGCGCGGCGTTCCAAGCCTGGGTCCAAACCGTTGCGATGCGCTGCACGGCCCAGGCCTGCTGAATCGCCTTGACCTGCATGATACTCATCACCTTGCCGCGGCATGGGCCGCTGTAATGGAAAAAAGCCACAGTGTCGAGCTTGCCGTTGTGCGTGGCGGCGGCCGCGGCGTGGCCAATCAGATCCAGCGTATCGTAAGACGCGATGGACACTTTGACCGAATCGGTAAACATATCGCCGCCGGCGGCGGGCGCTTTCTGATCGGCTAGCGCGGCGAGCAGCAACGGCCAGAACTCGTTGCGCAATTCCATGAAATCATTGTGGTCATCATCGCACATGCGGTATTCCATCTCCGCGTGCACATTGGGGACATTTTTCACATCGTCAAAAAAAGCGCGGCTTTTGTAGTCGATGGTGCCGTGATGGGGCATGGTGTTGTCCGCGGCGTAGTGGGCCAGGAAGCCGGCCCAGTGCACGGCGTGCTGATCACGGGGGTATTGGCCGGGCTGGTCCCAGAGGCGGCCTTGCTTCAATTCTTGAGTCATCCTGGCGGCACAATCGACGATCCGCAGTGGCAGCATCCCCGCGTTCTTCCAGCGCGGGTCGCGCAAATCATTGGGCACATCCGCTGGTTTTGGGCAGTGGGCGCCGCCGGTGGCGAAGGAGGGTTGGGTGTCGCCGCTATGGAAATATTCCAAATCGACGAAATGAAGCAGGCGCTCGGGCACACCAAAGGGTTCAACGTTCACATCCTTGGCGCTATTGGCGTTAATGTCAGGCATGACACACCAGTAGCTAGCGCCCACCACACCCGGCGGGACGATGCCCACGCGCGCGTATTTAAAGAAGTTCTCGGCGTCCTGGAGCGTACCGGCATCGGGGCAGGCCTTGGCGACCCACTGTTTCAATCCCGGCGGCGTGGCCGGATCATTTAAAAGTTGCTGCACCGCCAGGCGCGTAAGCAGAATGTGTTCCTTGGTGCTCCACCCCCAGGCGTGCGGAGCCGCCACCAGCACAAAAAACATGATGCACGATATAAAACTTTTTTTCATAATGGCTCTCGATTAAAATTCTCTGGATGATCTCATCCTACCATCGCGTCCGCGGACTGTTTTCCATCGCGGTCGCGGCCGCACTTTTGCTGTTTTACGCTCTGGCCAAACTGGTTTGGTTTCCCAGCCAGCCGGGTTTTGACGGTTTGCTTTGGACGCAGCCCAGTCTGGCCGTCAAGGCATTGGTGCTTATTATAGGGTTTTATGTAAGCATCGTATTAAGCAGCGCCGTAGCCGGAAGTGTGCGACGTGACGCGGGTCTGGCGGCCAGCGGGCTGGGGCTGGCGATTTGGGCTTTGCGCGGCGGGACGCTGCAATCGGTTTTGCACCAATGGCCGGCGGCGTCAATTTATTTGAGCATGTTTTTTGAATTGCTTTTTTACCTGGCGCTGTTTGCCGGCGGATCAAGGCTGCTTGATATATTTGAAAAATCGCGGCGACTACGGCCCGATGCGTTAATAGACGGCGTGGCGGGGCAAATGGATTGCGTCAACACGCGGCTCTTGGCGATGGCCACGCAAATCGTGGTCACGGCGGCGGTGCTGGCGCTGTTTTGTCAAAGCGACTCCATCAAGCAGACGCTTGCCTGCGTGGCCCTGGCCGGCTGGTGCGGGGCGGCGGCGGCTCATTCACTTTTCACCGTCAGCGGCGCGATCTGGTATTGGCCGGGGACATTGGTGGTTGGAATGATCGGCTACCTGCTGGCATATATGAATCCCGATGGGCTGGCGGTTGGAGAAATCCACGGCACACTTGCGGGTTTGGCCCGTCCCCTGCCGTTGCATTACGCGGCCATGGGGCCGGCGGCGGCGATGGCGGGATATTGGATGAGCCGCCGATGGCAGCGGGCGCGGATTGCCGAGGTGGGCGCGGCGTAGGGCATGGGCGGGCTATGGCGACGGTGCGGCCGAAGCATCCCACTGCAATGTCCAATGCATTTTACGCCCATCGCGCGGATGACGCACTTGTAATTCAATCGCCCGCAGTTGCAGCGGCCGCTTTTGATTTTCACCGTACACCACATCCCCAAGTATCGGGGCGCCGCGACCGGCGAGTTGCACGCGAATCTGATGTTTTTTGCCGGTTTGCAGTCTTACTCGCACCCAGGTGCCCGCGTCGTCCTGGCCGACGACCTGGTATTCGGTAATGGCCAATTCGCCGGCGGCGGGATTGGCGGTCAGATGCACAGTGCCATCGGCATGTTCGACCAAACGCGAGCGGATCACGCCCTTGGCGGGCAGCAAGTTTCCTGTGGCATGGGCCAGGTAAATTCGCTCAACGGTGTGCTCAAAAAATTGCCGCTTGAGCGCTTGATAGGCCGAAGGCGTTTTGGAAAAGATGAGCAACCCCGAAGCGTCGCGGTCCAGACGGTGAATCAGTCCCACGCGCACAGACGGCTGCGAGGCGTAATACTGGCGCACCATCGCCAGCAAGGTCGGCCGCTTTTCGCGCGGGACGGTGCTGGTGAGCAACCCCGCCGGCTTGTCCACCACCAGCAGGTCGCAATCTTCATACACGATGACAAACGGCGGCGCGGGTCGCGCGGCGCTGGCTGATTGGCCGCGAGGCAGGATTTGCACCGACTGGCTATCGGCCACGACCTGATCCAGCCG
>JBBQBE010000116.1:0-7574 GCA_038317225.1 Tepidisphaerales bacterium
GTATGTCACGTCTGTCTTCCGGGGCGTGCAGAAGTTCTTTTACTTCTCGCTGGGCGATCAGATGTTCACCAGCAGTTGCCAGCAGGCGAACCCGCCGGCCGTCGCCTACAGCACCACCAGTCATTTCCTGGAAGAGACCAAACCCATTGCCTTCGTGCCGCTCCGACTGGCGGTGCCGTTGTACGTCTTCCAGAGTACCGCCGACCCCAAGCAGTTTGTGGCGGTTATCTGGTCACGCGGGCAGGACTACTGGTGCAGATTGCCCGAGGGGGTGAAGGCGACTGATCTTCAGGGCCGGGCTGCAAAGACTACCGATGGGCTGGTCTTCCTGAATCAGGAAGCGGTGTTCCTGACCCTGCAAGTCGGCAGCGCTAATGCCGATGAGGCCCGGCGGACGTTTTCGACACTGCAACCCTATGCCGTGGGCTCGACCGGCGCAATGGACCTGTGGATGACCCAGGGCGAAGCCGCCGACTGGGCCAAGGCAATTGCCCAACCGATGGTCGGCGACCCAAAATAATAGTGGTTTTGAGATAATTAATGTCGCAAGATATTTCAGTCGTGATTGAACTCACCCGGCGTCGTATTGCTCTGCTGCTGGAGAGTCTTTGTATGGACCCCGCCAGCCGAAACTACGGCGGATTTGTGAATTCCGAGACAGGTTACGCGGATAGTCGCGGATCAATTTTCGACGCTCAAGAATTGTTTGCCGGTTATCTTTATCCGGATTTCCCCGACTATCACCGTCAGTCCGAGCTGTTGGCGATGCTGAAGGCCCACCTGCAATTCATGAAGCGCCGGCAGTTGGATGACGGCACGGTCAACCTGGGTGTCGGCTACGGTGGCGGCAACGAGGTGGGATTCACCCTTGCCGGCGTGTGCGAAACCTACCGCCGCGTTCAACGCAGCGATGTGCCCGGACGCGACGAAATTCTTGACACGCTAAGGCATTACATCCATTGCGGCGCCGAGGCCGTGCGCCAACTGTTTCCCTATACAAGCAACCATCGCTGGACGGCATGTATTGGACCTTTGGCGGTTGTTGACAGCCTGTTCCCCGATGAGCGCAACCGGATCGTGATCGAAGAGTATCTATCGGACGGCATCGACATGGATGCCGATGGCTTGTACTACGAGGAGCGAAGTCCCAATTACAATATGGTGGCAAACTGGGGTCTGCTCTACTTGGTAGATCACTGGGGAGGCAAGGACTTGCTGAAGTTCATCGAACGCAATCTTCGCTTCTGCCTGGCCATGCGTCAGCCTTGCGGCGAGGCTGAAAGCCTGTTCAGCCATCGTCAGGATCGGGGCGGGGCTGGCTGTGGCTGGGGCGATTATTATCTGTTCAAGCGCATGGCTGTAGAGACCGGGGATGGGCAGTTCGCGCAAGCCGCCGATGAACTGCTTGAGGAACTGCGCTTGCGAGGATTGCATAGCAATTTCATTCCGCTTCGCTACTTGTTTGACGACAAGCGATTACAGGAGGAAAACATCCAGCGCCAGCCCTTACCGGACCAGGTGGAAATCCGTTGCAAGGAAACACCCTTGTGGCGATGGCGCAAGGGGCGGGTTGCGATAACCGTCGCGGCAGACAAGGGCGGCCACTGGTTTGACCTCTGCCAGGGCAGTTGGGGCGGATCCGTCCGCAGCGACGCAATCATGAGTTACCACGTCGGCGACGCCATCATCGACGCCCTCAAGATCCGTTGGGGTTCGGGAACCGGCGGCTTCCGTCCTGAGATGATCGAATATCCCGGTCCGGGGAAACTGCGGCTGGTTTACCGCGATCCCGGCTGGGATCATCTTGCGCACTTTCGTCCCAGAGATAAGTGGGGTCCGCGCCACATTGTGGTGGACCAGTGGGCGGAAATGAATCTGACTCTGGAATCCGACGGGACCATGGCGGTGGCGGTTAAGGCGGGTGGCTGGCCGGAGATGCCGGTCAATGTGCAGTTTCTCCTACGCCAGAACTGCCGGCTAATAATGCCCCGGGCAACGGATGCCATTGCACTGGATCACGGCGGCAAGACATTCACGCAAGGCGACGGCTCATACCGGCTTGAAGGGCCCAATGGCGGGCAACTGCGCATTGAGGGGTTGCCCGCAAGCGAGTCGCGATTGTTCATCAGCGATGCGAGAACCATCCCCGGCCAGGCCGAGGCGCGTTGCCATCGCCTGGTTGTCTGTCGCTTCACCCCTTTTGAATTCACGTTTCGTTTGCGGCCGGAAGCAGGCGATGCACAACCGTTGCATCGGGACTGACATGGGCGGCATAATGTCTGTTAAAGATGAACCCAAAAAGGTGATTAGGCTGTAGACTGATGGGCTTGCCTCGTGGACTTTCTTGTGCAACTCTGGCCCTGAATATCGTGCTGAAGGGTGACGACGCGTAAGCGGCGAAAGGAAAGTGTCTTGTGAGAAACGATTGTAAAGCCAGATGGATTGCCGCCCCGGGGGAGCGCCTGAACAGTTGGTATTTCCCGGTTCTGCCGGCCCCCCATTTCCGGAAAGGGGAAGCCTACGGGGACGCAGCTAGTGGTGCTCATATCACTAGTTGCGTCCCCGTCGGGTTCCCCCTAGCTGCGTCCCCGTCGGGCTCCCCGCCAAACCATCGCCCGCGCTTGCGACCTCATGCAACAGGACCGTTCTCTCTCCAACAAACAGATCGCCGTCAAGTGCGGTTTCGTAACCGAGTTTCACTTTTCCCGTCGCTTCAAACAGCTCACCGGAATCGCCCCCTCGCAATTTCGACAGCAAGCCTCGGGCCAGCCTGAGAGCGTAACGTGAAGGCTGCCGCATGCGATGGATTACATGGGGTAAGTACCTGTTGGCCGTAAAATATTGTTGACTTCGCGGCGAACGCTTCATCCCGGGTGAACAGCGTCGTCGGGGAATGCTTACGACTGGCCTCATCTGATGCCGCCAGCACTGTGAAAGTCTAATCCCATGCTGGAATATGAAGCAGTTGGCTTTGGTCGGCCGCATCGCGAGCGCACAGCGCCACGTGTGTCAGAATGAAGCCGTTGCGGGTCTGCTCGGGCGGATAGGGCTGCTCTTGCTTGATCGCTTCGAGAAAAGTGTCGAATGCCGGGACGCCCATTGGCAAATGTAACTCCATCTGGGGGGTATCCTCAGCTTGAAGGAGACAGACGCCCCTGTCCATGCAGGCCTCGATAGTCCCTTTTGTTCCGACGACGCGGAGCCAATCATCGCCCCAGGTTGTGGCATTTTCAGGGCGGAAGTAATCAATACTGATTGTCGCATGCGCCCCGCCCTCCATTTCAAGCAACAGCGTACAGTTGTCCTCACAATCGTGACGTTGCGGGTGCGCTGCATTGGATTGCATGGCGGCGACCGCCGTAAATGGCCGGTCAACCACGGCATGAACAAAGTCGAGCGCATGAATACCAATCCAGGGGATCGTCCCACCATAGCGACGGCGGTCACCGAACCATTCGGGACGAGTTCCCCACTTGTAGGACTTGCGCGCATTAGCCAGCACGACCTGTCCGATCCGGCCGGCTCTAACCGCAGTTACAGCGGCATGCAGAACGGGGTGCTGTCTATTTGTCAGAATCGGCAGGCAATGCAGGCAGCGGGACGTAACAACCTGAAACAGTTCGCCAAGCAACGCGTGTTCGATGGAGAGCGGCTTTTCGCAGATCAGATGGCAGCCTTTCCCCGCGGCTTCGATCGCCACGGGTGCAATGCGATCAAGGCGTGTCGCGATGATCGCCAGATCAGGACGAGTCTGAGTAAGCAGTTGGTGATAGTCTGAAAATACCGGTGCCTCGACAGCCTTCGCGATCTGCCGCCGAACGTTATCAGGATTGTCATCAGGGGCGGCGGGCGCAAGACCGACAATCCGCACACCATCGACTCGCTGGCATGCATCCAGCGGAATGGCCACATGCCCCCACGAACCGATAACTGCAACGCGTAATGGTTCCATGGTGATCCTCTACCTTGCCAGTTGAGACAAATCCTCCACCGTACGGTCTATCTTGGACGCATCAACGCACTCGCCTTTTATGGCCCATGGCGCGCCAATCTCAGAAGGCATCTTGAACCGATCATAACAGCGGTCAAGAACTTCATTAAGCCCTTCAACCACGAAGCGATGGGGGCCATTCATTTCCTCGCGGCGCACAATAGGACCCGGGAACGTGGCAATCCTCTTAACCGAATGCTGTGCTGCGTACATGCACAATGTCTGGGCCGACGCGGCCTCCAGGCCACAGAGAGTGGGGCTGCCGTCACGGATGGCATCAATCGTGGCCCACAGTTTTTCCATTTCACCGCCCTCTGGAAGAGTCCCGTAGCTTTCTTCGTGCCCATCACGGTGGCAGACGCGAAGCTCGGAATGGGTGTGTTCGCCAAAGACAATAGTGGCGTTCTCGAATTCAAAACGACATTGGGGATTGCATATGCGTTCAGTGACGTGCGAAGCGAGAAACAGCAGTTCCACCCCCGATGTCGTCGTACACGAGATGGCGGCAGTATCGTAATTCTCAATCCGATTGGCGCGGTACAACTCGGCAGACACCCGCGCAGGCTGTGCACTGGTCTGGGCGGTATCCCCGAGCAGGTAAAACATATAGTGCAGGTAGTGGGCACAGGCATTGTTGGCCGGACTATCAAGCACCAGCCGACCATCATCACAACAAATTCTACCGGCCCATCGGTTGCGAGAATAATACTCATAATTGCGAGGCCAGGCGGTGGTTGTCGCAAAGCGACGCGGAGCGCCAAATCGACCGGCGAGAATATCCCGTTTCAATCGCTGCGTTGCGGAGGCGAAAGCCCACTGGTATGCAATGGCAACAGTCATGCCAGACTTGTCACGCGCCTCGATCATCTGATGAGTCTGCGCTGGTGAGGCCCCAAGGGGTTTCTCGCAAATGACGTGACACCCGCAGGCCAGGGATTGAATCACCTGCTCACAGTGAAGTTGGATGGGTGACGCCAGGGCAATGAGATTCGGTCGATTATGGCCATCCGCTAGGAACGCGGCGAGGTTGGGATAAACCGGGATCTGACGCCGGCGGATTTCGGCAATCGCTTCACATCTTTCCGGTTGCGGGTCAATTCCTGCAATCATCTGCACGTGATGTTCGCTACTCTTATTCAGCAGGGCATCGACGTAACGGTGCCCGAAACCACCCAACCCCACCACCGCAATCGTCATGTTTCTCATATTCACGGTTCTCATCCAGAACATCGTATCAGGTTCTGCTGACCTAGTACTTAAACAATCGGGGAATCCGGTCGCGCGTCGGCCGGTCGCTGACCAAGTCGCCTTCGCCTTCCCATGGCCTCAGTGCCGATACACGAGTTTCCGCGATATGACAGTTGCCGCCATCGCCTCAAGGTTGGTCCAGCAGGATGTTCCCCAACCGGAGTTCGCCCTGCTTCAGTGCCTCTGGTGCGTCAGTGAAACCAGTGTTTGTCTTGTGAACTGAAAGGAGTTCACCATGGAATGATCCGTCAACCCTGTAGTCTGCCGGACGTTGCGGCGGAGTAATCCGCCCGGCGAAGCATTCGGCGGGACGAAGGTGCGAGCCGTAACGCGTAAGCTGTGAACCCACTTTGGCCTCGTTCCGCAATTGAAAGTGGCCAGGCCTCCAGAGTGGCTGAAGCCTATACCGATGGTGAAGAACGCAAAGCAGCCATCGGGCTTTGGGGGGTTGGAAAGGTAAAAGGTGACATCCTACATTGTTCCATCATCCCAATACCTCCATAAATTTGGGATGTCACCTTTTGTACCTCACCTTTTGTACCTCAAGAAGCGCTGTTCCTGACCCTGCAAGTCGGCCGCGCCAGCGCCGATGAGGCCCGGCGGACGTTTTCAGCCCTGCAACCGTATGCCATAGGTTCGACCGGCGCTATGGACCTGTGGATGACCCAGGGTGAAGCCGCCGACTGGGCCAAGGCAATTGCCGAATCACTGAGCGGGAGCCCCAGATAGTCGTAGTTTAGAAAGAGGCGATCCGCAGAAATGAAATAGTTGTTGAATCGCTATTTTGGGAACTTAAGCCCGGCTTGTGGAGGGCAGTATCACTTACATTCAACACCATTTTGTCTATAATGACGTTAGAGTCCAATATGATTTCAATTTGTAATGGTTTTGTGACAGCTTCGTTTGACACGAAAAGTGGCGACTGGATATCTTTGCGCCTAGCGGATGGTACGCAATTGCTGGGCAGACCGGGGCCTTCCTGCCAGGTGTTCATTGACCGCCAGCCGTTTCCCGCCAGCCCATTCCCCGATCAGAGGCAGCGGAAATTGTCGCAATGCGAGCTTACGGAGGATGGCCGGGGTTGCCGGATGATATTCGAGTTGGAAGGGCTGCGGGTGACCCAGACGATAGTCTTGGACGCCAAATTGGCCGCTCTTCGCCAGTCGGTTCGCATTGAATGCCTGGCAGGAACCGGGCCCAGGCTTCTTTCGGGGATTCATTACTTCCTGCCGGGGTTTGTGCTTGGTCAGCCGGGGCAGTGTAGAGTGCAGGCTCCAAGTCAACACATTGCGCCGGATATGCCGTATGAACAGGCAGCGGCGCTGGCGCTGGATCGGCGCGTTGATCAACCGCTGCCAGGATATCCGCAGGGTTGGCTTCGCAGCGCTCCGGATGAAGGACCGGGACTGATTATTGTTGAAAATCCAAATATCGGGCAGGTTGCCTCCGCATGGCTCTATTGTGAAAAGGCCAATACCTTTGTCACACTCGATGGCCGTGATGGATTGCTGGACGTGGAGTTCCAGCACAAATTCTATGCCTGGTTACGGCCGGGAGATGTGGTTGAGTCCGATGGATGTTGCCTTCTGGCAACAAAGGGAACGCTGGAAGAGCATCTAACAGAGTATCGAAAAATATGTTACGGGCAGCGACTTCAGGCCGCCGGCGATACTCCGGATTGGGTGGACGATATTCGCCTGTTTCAAATCGCTCCTTATCCGCTGGCTCCCTGGTTTGAGCGGCTGAAGGAATTGCGGGAGATGGGTTTTAATCTGCTGTACCTTACTCCCGTCTGGAAAGGGCGATGGTATGTGTTGGATGACCATTTTCAGATTCAGCATCAGGTGGGTACGGCCGAGGAACTGAAGCGATTTGTCGCCCAGGCCCACGAGTGCGGGATACGGGTGATATTCGACCTGATTCCCCAGGGTTGCGGAGGGGATAATCCAATTGTCCGTGACCACCCGGACTGGCTGGTGCGCGATGAACTAAGCCGGCCTTTCGGGTCGCATGGTTGGGGTCCGCGTGCCGGTGCCCCCTATGACGGACATACGTATAGTATGGATTGGGGCAATCCCGAATATCGCAAATTTATTGTTGATTGGGCGGTGTGGAATGTCCAGGAGTTTGATATTGATGGCTTTCGCAGCGATGCACTGCACTGGAAGGAGCCAAATCTTTCACTGGATAATCTCCGGCCTGCATGGCATACCACTCTTGGCGGCGCGAAACTTGGCGAAGAAGTGAGAACCGCTATCAAAGCGGTAAAGCCGGAAGTGTTTCTTCTGAGCGAACTGGCCGGCGTGATATTCAACCGTTCGCATGATGCGGTCTA
>JBBQBE010000117.1:0-7410 GCA_038317225.1 Tepidisphaerales bacterium
CAGGATGAGTCAGTAGTCCGTTGTACGGCGAGAGTACCCGCCTTTAGTCCGTTGTCCGTAGTCCGTTGTCCGTAGCAAAGAATTTGGCTACTGACTACTGACTACTGACTACTGACTACTTACTTCTGACTTCTGACTTCTGACTTCTCCTAATTTGTTCCCAGGCAGTATCGGCGGACTTCCTGGCGTTGCAGGTCGCCGACCAGGCGGGTCAGGCGGGCCAGCGATTTACGGCCCTCCAAATCATTTTCCAGCGGTTTGAATTGCACGCCGATGCGCACGCGATCAGCGTCGGGGGGAATGGTGGTGGGATAGCATAAGTGCCCTTCCAGAAGCAACTTGCCCTGCTCGTGAACCAGTTCGATGCGCAGGCGGTCCTCTTCGCTTAAGCGCAATGGCTCGCCATTTCGCGGCGATAATGTGGCTCCCAGCCCGCCGACGCTCAAGTCGCGCAACTGCACGGAGACTTCAGACGCCGACGGCGGTCGATCCTTGATATACACCCCCGGCCCGATACGCCACATGCGCAAGCTCAGTTCCGCGCCGCTGGAAATTCCGACGCGATAGTTTTCCCGCCGCTGCAAGGTTTTAATGGCGGTAGGCATCTGCAGCAGCAAGGCATCGACGGTGGTTTGGTCGTTGAGATGGTAATCCGGGCAGTGGCGGATAATCGGAGTGGTAAAGACCCCGCGCATCTCCGCGGTTTTGAAGCTGACGCCGGCGGCGACGCGGCTTTGGATCAATTCCTGAATCAAAGGCATTTGATCCGGCGCCCCTTCCATCCAGAACCCCTCGTCGCTTTGTTGTAAAAAGCGGCTTTTGCAGTGGCGCAAAATGCCGGCGCTGGGCAGTGAGAGCACCACCGAGGCGTTGCGCTCGATGGCGTCGTGAAGCATGGTCAGGTCGTTGTCTTGCATGGCCGCGGCGCCTTGAGCAAAAATTAGGACGCTGTGAAACTATTGAGCATATCGACTGGTCCGCAAGGCGACTTGACACCCTTTGCCAAGCCCATGAAGATGCACCGGCCGCGCGGCGGCGAGAGGTGTTTGCTTCATTGGTTTTTACGGAGCCATGATGAAATTTGACGGCAAGATTCTAATCATCGGTCTGGGCGCGGTCAGCCGCTGCGCATTTCCGCTGCTGCTCAAGCACCTGGAGATGGACCGGGATCAGATCACCGTCATGGATTTTGATCCGCAAGAGCAGGCAGCCCGCGCCGTGAGCGAGGCCGGCTGCCGATTTGTGAAAGAAAAAATCCAGCGCGACACCATGGGGGCGCAACTGGCCAAGTATGTCGGGGCCGGCGACATCATCATCGACCTGGCCTGGAACATCGGCTGCGCCGATCTGCTGCAATGGTGCCGCGATCATGGCGTGCGCTACATCAACACCTCGGTGGAAGTGTGGGATCCGTATGAAGGGGCCGCCGATAAATCCCCCATTGAGCGCACCCTGTACTGGCGGCACATGGAGCTGCGGCGCATGTTCGCGGCCTGGGGAGACAACCGCGGCCCCACCGCGGTGCTGGACCACGGGGCCAATCCCGGCCTGGTGCAGCATTTTACCAAGGAAGCGCTGGAGGACATGGCCCGCAAGTGGCTGATGGATTATCCCCATCGCAGCCAGCGCCACGAGCTGATTCAAGACGCCCTGATGCGCCGCCGCTATAACCACCTGGCCTGGCAACTGGGCGTGAAGGTAATCCATATTTCCGAGCGCGACACGCAGATTACCAATCAGCCCAAGGAAGTGGACGAATTTGTCAACACCTGGTCGATCGAGGGATTCCGCGAAGAGGGAGTGGCACCGGCGGAAATGGGCTGGGGAACCCATGAGCGCAACTTGCCGCCGCGGGCCTGCACGCATATGGATGGTCCGCTGAATCAGATTTGCATGGCGCAGATGGGTTGCCGCACGCTGGTGCGCTCCTGGGTGCCTCACTGCGAGATCGTGGGAATGGTCATCCGCCACGGCGAGGCGTTTTCCATCAGCGAACATTTGACCGTCAGTGAAAATGGCCGCCCGGTTTACCGCCCCACCGTTCACTATGCTTATTGCCCCTGCGACAGCGCCATCGCCAGTATGCATGAATTGACCATGCGCAATTACAATTTGCAGCCGCGGCTGCGCATCATGGCGGATGATATTGTCAGCGGTGCCGATATCCTTGGTTGCCTGCTGATGGGCCATGATTACCAAAGCTGGTGGATCGGCTCGCTATTGGACATCAAGGAAGCCCGCCGCCTGGCACCGCATCAGAATGCCACCACGCTGCAAGTGGCCTGCTCGCTGCTGGGGGCGCTGATGTGGATGATCGAAAATCCCAGCCAGGGCGTGCGTCTGCCCGATGAGTTGCCGCATGAGTATGTGTTGAAAATCGCCAAGCCTTACCTGGGGCCGTTTATCAGCCAGGCCGCGGAGTGGAACCCGCTGAAAAATTGGAGCCACTTGTATGAAACATTCGGCGTCCGCCGCCCGCGCGACGAGGACCGCTGGCAGTTCGATTCCTTCCTGCTCAACAACGTCAGCGGGATGGCTTATTGATTTTTAATGAGGGATCAACCCCAATCGCCCGGCCACACGGCCTGACGAGTTACCTTACCCAGGAGTATGAGCGATGTCCTATTTACTCGGAATTGATATCGGCACCAGCGGCACCAAGACCCTTTTGTGCGATCAAAAAGGCAAGGTGCTGGCCACGGCCATGAGCGAACACCCCATCAGCAGCCCCAAGCCCGGCTGGAGCGAGCAAAACCCGCGCGACTGGTGGAAAGCGGTGTGCGCCGCGACCAAGGCGGTGATGAAAAAGGCCGACGTCAAGGCGATTGACATCAAGGCCATCGGCTTGTCGGGCCAGATGCACGGCAGCGTCTTTTTAGCCGACGGCGAGCAGCCGCTGCGCCCGGCACTACTCTGGAACGATCAGCGCACCAGCGAGCAGTGCCAACAGATCACCGAGAAAGCCGGCGGACGAAAAAAACTCATCGACCTGGTGGCCAATCCCGCCCTGACCGGCTTCACCGCGCCCAAGATTCTCTGGGTGCGCCAACATGAGCCGAAAATTTACGAAAAAACCAAGCACATTCTGCTACCCAAGGATTACATCCGCTACTGCCTGACCGGCCAGTATGCCACCGAAGTCTCCGACGCCAGCGGCACGCTGCTGCTGGATGTGGCTAAGCGCCAATGGTCCAAAAAACTTTTGAGCCTGCTGCAAATTGATGCGGAATTGATGCCTCGATTGCATGAGTCGCCGGAAATTACCGGCACTCTGCACGCGGCGGCGGCCAAGGCGATGGGATTACTGGAGGGCACCCCCGTGGTCGGCGGCGCCGGCGACCAGGCGGCCGGCGCGGTGGGCAACGGCATCGTGCGCGGGGGGATTGTCAGCGCCACCCTCGGCACCAGCGGAGTGGTCTTTGCCCATGCCGATGAGCCGACGCGCGATCCGCTAGGCCGCGTGCATACCATGTGCCACGCCGTGCCGGGAAAATGGTGCGTCTTTGGCTGTATGCTCGCCGCCGGCGGCAGCTTCCAGTGGTTCCGCAATGAACTGGGATATCTGGAGGAAGCGGTGGCTAAGATGCAAAGTGAAAAAAAGGGCGAGCAAATCGAAGCCTATGACCTGCTGATCGAAGAAGCCCAAATGGCCCCGGCCGGTTGTGAAGGGCTTTTCTTTTTACCCTACCTCACCGGCGAACGCTGCCCGCACCCGGACCCGGCGGCCCGCGGCGGATGGATCGGCCTGACCAACCGCAGCACGCGCGACATGATGATCCGCTCACTGCTGGAAGGCGTTACCTACGGCATGCGCGACGCCTTGGACATCATGCGCTCGATGAATATCGCCATCACGGAAATTCGCCCCAGCGGCGGCGGCTCGCGCAGCGCCTTCTGGCGGCAATTGCAGGCCGACATTTACAACGCCCCCTTGGTGATGACCAACGCCGCCGAAGGTCCGGCCTATGGCGTGGCCCTTTTGGCCGGTGTCGGCACCGGCGTTTGGAGCAGCGTGCCCCAGGCGTGCGCCGCGGCCATCAAAACCCAAAGCCGCACCAAGCCCAATCGTAAAACCGCGCAGCTCTACGACCGCCATCACACGGTCTATCAAAAGCTCTACGGGGATTTAAAAGACCGATTCGCGGAAATGGCGAAATTACAGGGTTGATTGTGGAGTGTTGATTGTTGAATGTTGAGCGTTGAGCGTTGAGCGTTGAATTTGCATTTGCATTTTTCAACAATCCACAGTCAACAATCCACAATCCAAAGGGCGGTCCTCCGCCCGTTTAACAATCTACAATCTACAATCTACAATCTACAATTTACAATTTACAATCTACAATGAACCATCACCCCCTTCCCCTTTTCCCCTTACGCAACCGGCGGTAAAACGGTTATCCTTGGCCCGTTAGAGGAAGGAGTTCGTGGCGGAAAACGGCGTTAGTAAAAGTGAACCGACCGATGCCCTGCGATTTATGTTCGCGGTGGGTATCGAGTGTTCCTGTCCCACCATCAGCGAGAATCGTCGCGTGGATCAATTGCGCGACACGGGGCACTATGAATTGTGGAAGACCGATCTGCGGCTGGTGCGCGATCTGGGCCTGCGCTATTTGCGCTACGGGCCGCCGATTTACCGCATCTTCAAAGGCCCCGGAGAGTATGACTGGTCGTTCATGGACCCGGTCATGGCCCACATGCAAAAGCTGGGGATCATTCCCATCATCGACCTGTGCCACTTCGGCCTGCCGGACTGGCTGGAAAATTTTCAAAATCCGCAGTGGCCGATGTATTTCGCCGAATACGCCGCGGCGTTTGCCCAGCGCTATCCGTGGGTGCGCTATTACACGCCGGTGAACGAGATTTATGTTACGGCGCAATTTTCCGCGGCCTTCGGCTGGTGGAATGAGCGACTGATGAGCGATGTGGCGTTTATCAACAACGTCAAGCATTGCGTCAAGGCGTCGATGTTGTGCATGCGGGCCATTTTGGAGCTGCGTCCCGATGCCATCTTTATCTTCAGCGAAAGCACCGAGTATGTGCATGCGGGCAGCCCGCAGTTGGTTCAGCAGGCCCACTTCATGAACGAGCGGCGATTTTTATCGCTGGACCTTCTGTTCGGGCACGATGTAACGGCCACAATGTACCGCTACCTGCTGGCCAGCGGCATGACGCTGGAGGAATACCTCTGGTACATGAATCAGCGCGACCTGCGCCGCCACTGCATCATGGGGACCGACTATTACGTAACCAACGAACATGTTATTCAGCCGACCGGCAAGAGCATCACCGCCGGAGATATTTATGGCTATTACGTGATTACCCGCCAGTACTACGATCGCTACCGCATGCCGGTGATGCATACCGAAACCAACCGCGCCGCCAAGCACGCCACTGAATGGCTATGGAAAGAGTGGGTGAATCTGCTGCGGCTGCGCGAGGACGGCGTGCCGATCATCGGGTTTACCTGGTTTGGGCTTCTGGACATGAAGGACTGGGATTCGGCCTTGACGAAAATGCAGGGCAACGTCAATACCGTGGGCTTGTATACGCTGGCGCGCAAACAGCGCAAAGTGGCCCGCGAATTTCGCCGCCTGGTGGAGGAATACACCATGCTGCCGATCTCCTCAAGCAAATTCCCGATTTTGACGGCGTGATTAAAAAAGTGCCGGAGACGCCATCACAACCGCCCCAATCAAAGACTGCCGAACCCTGGTACGTTGTGGAACTTCAACGGGCGGAGGACGGCCCTTTGGAATGTCGATTGTGGATTGTTGAAAATGCAAATTCAACATTCAACATTCAACATTCAACATTCAACAATCTACAATCTAAAATCTACAATCCCCCTTCTCCCGCCGACTGGCCGAAAAATGCCCGCCGGGTAAAATGGCGGCGCGTTAACCGGTTGCAACCCATGGCCAAAATCAGCACCCGTCTGGACCGTACTTCCCAACGCACGCTACTCGACACGGAGGGAGCATAAGATGACCGACAAACGCCGACCGCAAGACGATGCCCAGCCACCGTTCAAGGGCGAGATCACGCTGTACCGCTCGACGGATGGTGCGGTGCAGGTGCAATGTCTGCTTCAGGACGAAACCCTCTGGATGACGCAAAAATTGATTGCCGAGTTATTCGGCGTGGAAATTCCGGCCATCAGCAAGCATCTGAAAAACATATTCGAATCGGGTGAACTGCCAGAAAATTCAGTTGTTTCCATTTTGGAAACAACTGCTGCAGACGGCAAAACCTACAAGACGAGATACTTCAACCTCGACGCCATTATCGCCGTGGGCTACCGCGTCAACAGCTATCAGGCGACGCAGTTTCGCATCTGGGCGACAAAGACGTTGCGCGAGTTTGTCATCAAGGGTTTTGTTCTGGATGATGAGCGGCTCAAGCAGGGCAAGACCCTGTTCGGCAAGGATTATTTTGAGCAACTGCTAGAGCGTATCCGCGATATACGAGCCAGCGAGCGGCGGTTTTATCAGAAAATCACCGATATCTATGCCCTGGCGGCGGACTATGACAAAGAGGCCCCGATCACCCGCGAGTTTTTTGCCACGGTGCAGAATAAACTCCACTGGGCCATCACCGGCCAAACGGCGGCGGAAACCATCTACTCCAAAGCGGATGCCTCGCTGCCGCATATGGGGCTGACGACGTGGAAGCAGGCGCCGGAGGGCAAGGTGCTCAAGAGCGACATTGCGGTGGCGAAGAATTATCTCAATGAGGCGCATGTCAAAGCGCTGAACCGGATCGTATCGGCCTATCTGGACCTGGCGGAAAGCCGGGCCGATCGCGGCATCCTCATGAAGATGCGGGACTGGGTCAGCTTCCTGCACGGCTTTCTTGAACTATCGAACTATCCGATCCTCAAGGACAGCGGCAAAGTCAGCGCGCTTGAGGCCAAACTCAAAGCCGAGGGGGAATACGAGGTCTTCCGGAAAAAACAGGATCAACAATTCATCTCGGACTTTGACCACCAAATCAAACGACTGGAAGGCAAGTAAAATATGGCGGCAGGCCTAAAAGGGTCGGGAGACTTTGAATGGCGAGTGTGGCGAATAGCGATTGTTGAATGTTGATTGTGGATTGTCAAACGGGCGGAGGACCGCACTTTGGATTGTTGATTGTTGGGGCGATAAAAGGGTCAGAAGCGAATGGCATTCGGTTATGACCCTTTTAGTGCACTTTCCCAATTTAAGTATGCCACCCACCCCCGGGTGGCATATCGTCCCATACCATGGATTTTCGATTCCCCGCACAACAGTTCTACAGCAATTCCGGGGAGTTTATCGGTGACGGCAAAAGCCACTCGAGGGCGAGTGGCCTACCGGCGCGGTCTAAAAGGGTCATAAGCCATTTTCGCCCATCGCAGCATAAATGCCCCCACATCCGCGGCAACAG
>JBBQBE010000118.1:0-7293 GCA_038317225.1 Tepidisphaerales bacterium
AGCGGGCGCGATCGCCGGATGCAACCGCCGCTGGATGGGATCGAGACAGGGCAATCGCGTCGCCTTTATGTATGTCGAAATAAAAAATATATTGTCTGAACACTCTATGCTAGTGTCCACTTATTCACATTCCCTGTTCCACATTTGTGCGATCTTTTTATGATTTTTGTGCCCTGTCATGGCCTCTCTTTATTGGCTCATGCCGCGCCCGTCGCTGGCCCGCCCGTGCCGGTTTATTTCACTTTGGCCGCGCTGTCGGCCTAGACTCTGGGCATCATGTCGGATGAACAAATAGATTTGCTGCGCGATCAGGCCATTGCCTTGCTGGGCAGTATCGCCCTCAATGCCGAGGAGCCGCAGCAGCGGCTGCGCAGTCTAATAACCCACGTGTGCTGGCTGATACAGGCCGATGTGTGGATATGGACACATGGCCAAAACACCCCGCCGCCTCAGCCGCCGGTCTGCCTGGCGCTTATGCAAGACGGCTTTACTTCCGAGGAATGGGCCGGCTGGGTGCGCTTCAGTATGGACCCGGACATGGTGCGGCTGGTGCGCCTGCCCGCGCTGAAGCTGGCGCAGCGTGGGCCGTGCACCGTCCTGTTGGAAGACTATGCCGACCTGGAGGCCGTCCAGCGCGCGGGCCTGCGCCATCGCTTGCAGCGCGAAACCCATCTGGCACATCTGATGGTGCATGTGCTGCCCTTGAACGACTGCCAGCACATTGGCGTGGGCCTGCACCGCCGCGCGGATAAGTCGCCGTACCGGCCGGCCGAGGTGCGTGTCGCCCATCTGGTCTTGTGCGCTGTCGGCCCGCTGCTGGGTGAAGCGCGGAGCGAAGTGCCCGGCCCCCTCATCCACACCAGCCCGCGCGGCCGCCAGGTGCTGATGCTGTTGCTGGAGGGCGACAGTCGCAAGCAAATCGCCGCCAAACTCCAACTCAGCCGCCACACCATCAACGACTACTTCAAAGACCTCTGCCACCGCTTTGGCGTCAACTCCAGCAGCGAATTGATAGCCCGCCTGCACGGCACGCGCGGGCCAAACCCCTGACCGGCGCCCCCTCACCTCCCCCTCTCATAAGTGTTAACTTAGTGATTGGCCAACGCACATACCGCTTTCTCCACGGAGAGAAGGTCAGCACGGGCGGCATGAAGTTGACGCTGGCGGAACGGTAGGGTTGGGGCAGCAAAAACCGGGAATATTTTTGCGGCTCTCCGCGGAACTCGCTGATGGCTGCCGAGCTGACAGGCTTGGACCTGCGACATTTCGCCCCGAACGTGGTTTGCAAGGCATGGCAGGTAGGTTTGCCAGCGCCTTTCGCGGAGAGCCATTTTTGCTTTCCACCACCACCCCCGCCTCCATCATCTACTTAGCAAACGCTTACGCACTGGTGGTCATGCTATTTCTTTCTACCCCCCGGAAATAGGGGATAGACGACGCGAAATGCACACTACTACGCTACCACAGGATGGAAGATTGGTACTTACTAGTCGTGCTAATTAACCCATCCAAAAACGTTCGCGACCGAATTATTCAGCCCGGGTGGGTTGGGTGGTTGGGTTGCCCAATTCCTCATTATGGGGAAGAAAGAAAGGTTTATCATGGTTAGTCGTCGTTTTGGATCAATTGTGTTGGGTGGTTTGGTCGTGATGGGGGCCTGCTCAGGGGCATCGGCGAGTCATATCTTTTTTGAGAACGTGAAACTGAATGGTGTCAGCTTGGAGACCACAGCAGGATTTACAAACCCGCTGGTTGTTACCACCACTGGCACGCCGATTATCCTGTCTTGGGAACGGTACAGTCACAATGGTACTTCTGACACCCTGACAATTGACTTTACATACGTCTCCGGCACGCTCGCCGCACCCCTTGATACCACGAAGGCATTTAATGGGCTTGCATCCGATACCGCGCCAGAGTTGCAGACCTACTCATTTAGTTATGCCACGACGGGCACGTTAAATGCGAATGTTTTCATGACGTCAAACACCAGCTTCCCTAACTACTACATACCGGGTGTGGGAGAAAGTGGCGACAGTCGAACGTTCCCGTTCCAACTGCAGGTGAATGCCATTCCCGAACCGACCTCCCTCAGCCTCCTCCTTGGTGGCGTGGGCGCGGTCCTTGCCCGTCGTAAGCGTTAACGGTTGTATCGTTTCTTTCCAGGGGCAGTAAGGGGGACATTAGACATTGTTAAACTGCGAAATTGTTTAGTGTCCCCTTTTTCAAGATTCCTTGGTGGCCTGACGCTGCTGCGCCGACGGCGCAAGCAATAGGAGCTCTCAACCGTACGGCACGGTGACGTGGGTGGATGCTCAGTGTTGAGGGGACAATCGCTCCCGCGCCGTACTCCTACGCAGCCCTGTCCTCTTGGCGGCGTCTACGCGGTGTCAATGGCGCCAGCCCAAGCAACCCCTGGCGTGCAGTGTCAACCCATCCCTGGCGCCGGGCCGCGGGTGGCCGAAACCGGACATTTTAACTTTGGAGAACCACCGGACATTTCTATTTTGGTTTGACACGCCGACAACTTCCCGCTTGACGATATTCCTCTACGCCGATAGCTTCACTTTCATGCCGCTGAAAACTCCCTTTTACGATTTCCATGTCTCGCAAGGCGCTAAAATGGTGGAATTCGCCGGTTGGGAATTGCCATTGCTCTATGGCGGCATTGTCCAGGAGCATGAGCAGACCCGCCACAGCGGATCGATTTTCGATGTTTCGCACATGGGCCGCATTTACCTCACCGGCAAGGACGCCGGGGAATTTCTCAATCGTGTGCTGAGCCGGCAAATCGCCGATCAGGCGATCGGCCAAAGCCGCTACAGCTTGATCTGCAACGAAACCGGCGGCGTGCTGGATGATGTGATCGTCAGCCGCGACAGCAAAAACTGGCTGATTGTCTGCAACGGCTCTAACCGCGAAAAGATCGTGCGCCACCTGGGGCAATGCCGTAAGCAGTGGGATGCGGATGTGGACATCGCCGACCAGACGCAAAGCACCGCCATGGTCGCCATTCAAGGGCCTAAGGTCATCGAGCGACTCAGCGGGTCGCTGCCGGTGGATATCAAAAGCCTCAAGCGCTACCACTTTATTTCCACCAGTTACATGCTGGTGCGCTTCACCCTCTTTCGCAGCGGCTACAGCGGCGAGGACGGCATCGAACTGATCCTGCCGGCCAAGATGGGCCCGATGGCCATTAAAATGCTGGCCGGGCGCACCGACAAACCCGACGCCACCATCAAGCCCGCTGGCCTGGGAGCGCGCGATACGCTGCGGCTGGAGGCGGGGTTGCCGTTGTACGGCCATGAACTGACTGAACAAACCGATCCCTTGTCGGCGGGGCTACAGTGGGCGGTGGATCTATCCAAAGAGTTTATGGGTTGCCAGGCGCTGCGGAAAATTCAGGCCGATGGGGTTAAAGAAAAATTGGTGGGCCTGGAACTGCAAGGTCCGCGGATTGCGCGGCAGGATACGCCCGTGTTGCATCAACAAAATCCCATCGGCCGCGTCACCAGCGGTACCTTCGCCCCGACGTTGCAAAAGAGCATCGCTTTGGCGTATGTGGCCGCGGAACATGCCCAGCCGGGCACCCAATTGAGCGTGCAATTCAAAGACCACCCGGCCCAAGCGCAAGTGGTGGCCCTTCCCTTTTACCGCCGGGCATAACCGCCATGAACATTCCCCTTTCCCAACCGGATATTCTTCCCAGCGATATCGAAGCGGTGGTGGAGGTATTGAACACGCCCACGCTTTCCATCGGCCCCAAAGTGGAGGAATTTGAACGGGGTTGCGCCCAGGTATGCGGGCGCCGCCACGCCGTCGGGGTCTCCAGTGGCACCGCCGGGCTGCACTGCGCGGTGCTGGCCGGCGGCATTGGTCCCGGCGATGAAGTGATTACTTCGCCATTCTCCTTTGTCGCCTCAACCAATTGCATTTTGTACGCCGGCGGCAAGCCGATTTTTGTGGACATCGATCCCAAGTGCCTGAACCTGGACCCGGCGAAAGTGGAAGCGGCGATTACCCCACAAACCCGTGCGATCGTCGCCATCGATGTTTTTGGCAATCCCTGCGGCATGGAGCAATTGGAAGCGATCGCCCGCCGCCATGAACTGGTTTTGATTGAAGACGCTTGCGAAGGCTTCGGGGGCAAAACCGGCCAGCGGGCCATCGGCTCCTTCGGCCGGGCTTCGGTGCTGGCGTTTTATCCCAATAAGCAGATCACCACCGGCGAAGGCGGGATGATTATTACCGACGATGATACGCTGGCCGAAACCTGCCGGGCCTTGCGCAACCAGGGCCGCGAAGGGATGGGGTGGCTGGCGCATCAGCGCTTGGGATACAACTACCGGCTCAGCGAGATCAACGCGGCATTGGGCATCGCCCAGGTGCGCAGGCTGGATGAAATTCTGGAAAATCGCCGGCGTGTGGCCCAAGCGTATATCGAGCGCTTGATGACCTGCCCGTTTTTGATTTTGCCGACCATCGAAGAGGCGGGGGGGATGAGCTGGTTTGTCTTTGTGGTGCGCCTGAGCGATTTATTCAACGGCGCCGACCGCGATTATCTGCTGGCCGAACTGCGGGCGGCGGGGATCGGGTGCAACAACTATTTCCCGCCGATCCATCTTCAGCCGTATATTCAGCAGATGCTGGGTACGCGGGCCGGAGAATATCCGGTTACCGAATACATCGCCGCCCGGACGATCGCGCTGCCTTTTTTCACGCGCATGAGTTTGCAGCAAGTTGAAAAGGTGTGTGATACACTGGAAAAGCTGATGGAAAAAGTGCAAATGCGCGGCAAAGGGCGATTTTAAGTTTTTTGGCCACGGCATTGGCAGTCAGTCGCTCGGCACATGCCGGGCCAAAAAAATGCCGCCGACAGGATGACTCATCCCGTCGCGGCATTTTGTCTATCACAGCCTGTCGCCTTACGCTTCAATAGCGCTCGGCGTTATTCAAAATACTGCCCGGCCGGGTAAAGCGTTCCCAGCTTTGGCTGTGGCACTTGGGGCACAGCTTGGGCGTGGTTACCGGATCATCCGGCTCAAAACCGCACTGGCGGCACTGCAATTGGAAAACTTTTACCCGCTGCGGCGCGGCTTGATAGGGATCGTAGGTTAAAAATCGCCCGTGCGAACCGAATTGTTCCATTCCGATGCTCATGAAAAACTCCTATTTTCAAAAGGCCAAGCCCGTCAAGGCGTATCAGTTCCGATGTGATAAGTGCAATCGGGATGCCAGAAAGCTTTCGCAAGCAGGGAAGCTCAACAATGCCCAATAATCGCGACGTTTGACTCTGGAGGATAGAAAAATCGCGACAGTAGCGGCGACACTATGACGCAGTACTGTCAACTTGACGCACTCCGCAAATTATGTCGCCAAGTGGATGACATTTTGCCTAAATTGTGCGATTTTCGGGACTTATCGACCCCGCAACGCGCACATCAGCAGCTTCCAGTTGGCCCATGTCCCCGGCGATTTTCGTACGGATTCCATGGCGCAATGCCGTGCTGTGGACACATTGTCGCACTTTAAGGCCCACCAGCCCCAAGTATTGAGAAGTTGCGCCGACGTTTGCGGCTCGGTGAGCGGGGCTTGCCAGTCGGGGGGCATGAGCGTGCCGCGGCGGTGGTGGGCATCGGCCACCGTCAGCCGCATCAAATGTTTTTGCTGCTCAAAGCGGTTGCGGTTGATGCTGCCAAGATGCTGGCGATATTTCAGGAGCGTATCGGGCAAATTGGCCAATTGTCCGATCTCCGCCAGGCGCAGAAAAAGGTCCAGGTCTTCCACATATTGAAATTCCCGGCGATAGCCACCCAGTCGGCGCACCGGCTCGGCCCGGAGCATCGCCGCCGGGTGAATGATCGACCCGCCGATGCCGGCCAAAAGTTGCCGGTCGATCGACTCGTGCTGTAAGGGCAAATCGCTGCGCATCAGCAGCCCGCCGTCGGGAGCGATAATCTCCACCTGTCCGCCCAGCGCGACGATTTGCGGGTGGCGGCACATCCAGTCCACTTGTTTTTGCAGCCGATCGGGCAGGCAAATATCATCCCCATCCATTCGCCCCAGCAGCTCACCGCGGGCCTCGGCCAGGGCATCATTGAGAGCACCGACGATGCCGGTATTGGGGCGACGGATCAGCTTGATGCGCCGATCCTTGCCGGCCAGACGGGTTAAAATGCTCCCGGTGGCGTCGGTCGATCCGTCATCCACCACGATTAATTCAAAGTCGCCAAAGGTTTGCTCCAGCACACTTTGCACCGCCGGCTTAATATAGCGGGCGCTGTTGTACACCGGCATCAGGATGCTGACGGCTGGATTCATGGCGTTGGTCTTAACCGCGCGGGCTTACTTCTCCGGGCCGCTTAGTTTGAGCAGCGCGGCATAGGGGTTGTCCGCCGCGGTAACCGCCAGAACCTCCACCGATTCAATCACCAGCGGGTTTTGCGGCTTTTCCCCCGCGCCCAGCGGCACCGAGGCAATTTTTTTCACCACGTCCATCCCATCGACCACCGTGCCAAAGGCGGTGTAGCGATTATCGAGCTGCTTGGTGTTGGCGTAGTCCAGGCAGATGAAAAACTGGCTGCCGGCGGAATTGGCAAATTCGGCGCGGGGCATGGCTGCGGCCGATTCAGCCGGATCGCCGTTGCGGGCCATGGATAAAACGCCGGCTTGATGCGGGCGATCACTGAACTCGGCGACGATGTTATATCCCGGCCCGCCGCTGCCGTTGCCGGTGGGATCGCCGCCCTGGATGACAAATCCTTTGACAATGCGGTGAAAAGTCAGGCCGTCGTAAAATTTCGCCAGCGACAAGTTGAGGAAATTTTCCACCGTATTGGGCGCAACGTCATAGAAAAAGATCATTTTCATCGAGCCTTGATCGGTTTTCATGACGGCGTATTGCAGCGGGACCATGTGCACCACCATCGGTTCCGGGGGCGCGCCCCGGCGTTTGTTGGCCCGCACCTCGATGACCACCGGGGTGCCGACAAACTCAGCGGCCTCTTTGCCGGCCGGCACCGCTAGTAGCACATAGGTGCCCAGTTGCGCCACGTCGGGGAAGAGGGCTTTGACGTTAACCACCTGCCCGTCTTGCACCTCGGTTTTCCCTTTGGCTTCCAGCGGCTTGCCGGCAAAATCGATCATGCGCAGGCTCATCTGCTGGGTTGATTTGATTTTCACATCCCACGGCTGGGCGGGTGTAAACCATGCTTTTTGTGGAAAGAGAACGGCGAAAAAAAGGACAATGGGCGTAATAATCGCGGTCATGGCGGTTCCTTTCTAGGGGCGCTT
>JBBQBE010000119.1:0-7288 GCA_038317225.1 Tepidisphaerales bacterium
CGGGCCCATTTGTACATGGGCTAGCAAATTTTTTATAGGCCCTCCCCCCGGCGTGAATGGGCGTGGGGATTTTTTTTTTCCCCCACCTGCTTACTCGGGGGGTAGGGTGGGGTGGGGGCTTCCTTATTCCGTGTGCGCTGGGCGGATAAGGAGGCCCTCACCCTAACCCTCTCCCATGAGTACATAGGAGAGGGGATTAGTGACATGCCCTCTCCACTACGTACTTTGGTGAGGGGATTATTGTTATGCCCTTTCCTATGCGTACTTAGGCGAGGGGATTTTTCTTTGCCCTCTCCTGCGTACTCGCGGGGGAGGGTTGGGTGGGGGCTTCCTTTTTCCGTGTGCGTGGGGCGAATAAGGAGGCCCTCACCCTAACCCTCTCCCATGAGTACATAGGAGAGGGGATTATTGATATGCCCTCTTCACGACGTTCTTTGGTGAGGGGATTATTGATATGCCCTCGCCCAGCGCACCGGGTGAGGGCATTTTTCATGCACCGGCTCAAAGCGATTTTTTGGGTCGGTGGATATGGCCAAGCGGGCGCATTGGCCATTTTTAAGCCGTTACACGGTAGACTTCTTCCAGTGTGGTCAAACCGGCGCGGACTTTTTCCAGGCCGTCGGCGCGGAGGCTGGTCATGGCCATGCGCGTCGCTTCCTGGCGCAGTTCGTTGAGGTTGCCGCCCTGGTTGATTTTCTCCAACGCCATTTCGTCAGGAATAAACAGTTCGTAAATGCCGATGCGCCCGGAGTAGCCCAGATTGCGGCACTTGGGACATCCAATGGGCCGGTAAAGCGTCTGCACCGGGCCGGCCAGTCGCTCGATCTGCCGCACTTCGGCCAGGCTCGGCTCATACGCTTCCTTGCAATGCTGGCACAACTTGCGTACCAAACGCTGGCCCATCACCCCGCCCAGCGACGCGCCCACCAGGTATGGCTCGATGCCGATATTGAATAAGCGGGTTACGGCACTGGGAGCGTCGTTGGTGTGCAAGGTGGCAAAGACCAGGTGCCCGGTCAGCGCGGCCTGCGTCGCGATCTTGGCTGTCTCCAGGTCGCGGATTTCGCCGATCATCAAAATGTCCGGATCCTGCCGCAGCAGTGAACGCAAGGCCGTGGCGAAGGTAAAGCCGGTCTTTTCATTGACCTGAAACTGGTTGATGCCCGCCAGGCTGTATTCCACGGGATCTTCTACGGTGCAGATATTGACCTCGTCATGATTCAATTCCGCCAGCGTGGCGTACAATGTGGTGCTTTTGCCGCTTCCGGTCGGGCCGGTAACCAGCACGATTCCGTTGGGGGCGCTGATCAGTTTGCGCCAGTGCTTGAGCGTCTCGTAACCAAACCCCACCTTTTCCAGATTGGTTGTCGAGCGATCGTTATCCAGGATACGGATGACCACTTTTTCGCCCGAGCGCGCCGGCATGGTGCTGACGCGCAAATCAATCGGACGCTTGTCCATCATTACGTGAATGCCGCCATCCTGCGGCAGGCGTCGCTCGGCGATATCCAGCGCCGCCATGATCTTGATGCGGCTGGCGACGGCGGCGTGCATATGAAACGGCGGACGCAAGCGCTCCACCAGCCGTCCGTCGATGCGGTAGCGAATACGCAAGGTATTTTCCCCCGGCTCGATGTGGATGTCGCTGGCGCCTTCCTTGACGGCATTGTAAATGCAGTAGTTGACCAGTTTCACCACCGGCGAATCGCCGGCCGCCTGCTCCAGGTTGGACAGGTCCTGCACCGGCTGCTCGATGAGCGTAAATTCCTCGGGCCGCACCTCCTCAATCAGTTCATCGATGACGAAAACTTTGTCGTTGGGCAGGTAGCCTTGCAGCGTGGCTTTGATGTCGCGCGCCGTGGCGGCCACCACCTGCACGGCGTGGCCGCTCATCCGCTCGATTTCCTCAAGCAGAAAGACGTTGGCCGGCTCCGGCACCGCGACCGTGAGCGTTCCCTGCACTAGAAACAGCGGCAGAACCTGGTGTTTTTCTAAAAATTCTTTGGGCAGGGATGCGACCACCTGTGGATCGGCCAGGCGCGGATGAATGCGCGCAAAGGGCACGCCGTACACCTCTGCCAGCGTCTCGGCGATCTGCTCCTCGGTGCAAATCTTCAGATCAACCAGAATCTCGCCGAGCAATTTCTGGTGATTGGACCGCTTCTGCTCATCCAGCGCGCGCTGCAACTGCTCGGCCTTGAGCAGACCCTTGCCCAGCAATAGCTGCCCGAGAGGTTTTTTTTCCAGCGTCGCGTGCATGATTGGCATCCGGGCAAAGTGCGCCCGCTTAGCGCATGGTTTTCAGCGCTGACTCCAAATCCGCCTGGCACTGGAAGCGGTGGGCCAGGCGCGTGATCTCCAGAATTTGACGGCAATTTTCATCCAGCCCTACCAGTTTGAGCTGCCCGAACAAATCCTCGGTGGTTTTTTTCAATTCCAGCAGCGCTTCCAAACCCTGGCTGTTGATAAATGGACAAGCGCTCAGTTCCACCACAAAATCGGCCAAGTGATTTTGATCCACCTGCTCGCGCAACAGTGCGCGCATGGCCTCGGCGGCGTCATGATCCAATTCGCCGCCGACAGTTAGTACTCCCACCTGGTTGTATCGCTCCACACTGACAGGCATATCGACTTTATCGGGTCAAACGACTGGGCAATTTAGCCGATATGAAGCAGGCGGCGGGCATTGGCGTCGGTAACGGCCGACAGTTCGGCCACGTCGATGCCGTGCAAGTCAGCCACCACCGCCGCCGTGTGCGGCAGCAGGGATGGCTCGTTGATTTTTTGCCGCCGCAGCGGTTCGGGGGAAAGATAGGGCGCGTCGGTTTCCAGCAGCAATCGGTCCAGCGGCGTATCCCGCGCTATTTCCCGCAAGGCGTCGCCATTTTTGAACGTTACCACGCCGGTGAAGCTCAAATAATACCCGCGCTGAAGTATATTAGTCGCTTCGGCCGCCGTGCCGGTAAAGCAGTGAAACACGCCGGGCACCTCGGCGAACTGCTCCAAAATACCCAGGCAATCCTCCACCGCCTGGCGACTATGAATCACCACGGGCTTGCGGTGCTGTCGCGCCAGTTGCATCTGCATGCGCAGCCATTTTCCCTGCACGGCTTTCTGTGCCGCATCGGCACCGTAGGAATAATCCAACCCGATCTCCCCCACCGCCACCACCAGCGGATTGGCCAGCATGTCGTTCAGCCGGTTCTGTGATTCCGATAAGCCCCCCGCCGCTTCCGCCTGCGGGGTTTCGTTGGGATGCACCCCCACGGCGCAGCGCAGCACATCCCGGTTGGCACTGCACAGTTCCAATGCCGCGGCGCTGTCGGCCACATCCGTGCCAATGCTGACCATCAGCGACACGCCCGCCTGCCGCGCGCGCTGCAAAACCTGGGGCAGTTGCCCGGCCAATCGGGGATCGGTTAAATGACAATGCGTATCAATCATTTGATTGCAGGCGAATCGCACGCCCGGCCAGCGGTTTACCCAATGAATCAGTTACTAAAAATTACTCAAAATTGGCTTTAATCCCATGTGGCTGGACCGCCAAGCCCGCCTGGAATAAATGCGACACATCCGCCACGCCCAGCGCCCGCGGCACGGCCCACCGGTTGGAGCGCTCATCCATCAGCACCGTCGTTACCGAACTGGGTGCCAACCAAAAACTGGACCACATCAGCGGCAAGGGAATTGCCAGCAGATGTGCCAGCCAGCACAGCCCGAATCCCCCATGACAAAAAATCGCCAGTTTGTCGGTATTGGCCTGGACGATCCGGTAGCGCCCGTTTTCACGCTGGTAGCCATGTCGAGCCAAAAATTCATCACTCCCCCGCGCGATCGCATCAATGCGCTGGGCAAATACCGGATCGGTAAACGGCGGGCGGCTGGTCCAATTCCGCGCCGTTACCTCCCCGTCGCCCTGGCGGATCAATTCCCCCGGCGCATCCCACATGCACAACTTGCCCCAAGGCGCAATCTCCACGTGGCAGTCGGACAACTCCGCGGTCCACGGCTGGACCCGCGCCGTTTGACCCGTGGCCCGCTCGGTGTACTGGGCGGTATGGCGGGCGCGCCGCAATGGCGAAGTGTATAAATGCGTCAGGCCAATCGTTGTAAGCCGCCCCGCCAGCGCCTCGGCCTCGCGATGGCCGGCTGCAGTGATGGTATCGTTAGCGTAATCGGGATCGGCGTGGCGAATGATATATATACGCATCCATTTACCAAATAAATCTACACTATTTTATTAAACGCCGATAGTCCGTTGTCCGTGCAAACAAGTTTGCCACTGACAACGGACTACCGGGCTTGAGGCTCAATTGTCCGCTTACTTCAGCTCTTCTAAAATCGCGTTTTTCACCTGTGTGGGCACCGGAGAATACTTCAGCGGCTCCATCACGCTGCTGGCCCGGCCCTGGCTCATCGAGCGCAGTTCCGTGGTGTAGCCGAACATCTCGCTCAGCGGCACTTCGGCCTCCACGATACGGGTATTGGCCCGGGCCTCGGAGTTGTTGATCAGCCCGCGACGGCGGTTCAAGTCGCCGGTTACGTTGCCCACAAAATCCTCCGGCGTGGTAACCACCACTTTCATGATCGGTTCCAGCAGAGTCATCCCCGCCTTGCGGCAGGCCTCTTTAAACGCGATCTGCCCGGCCAGCTCGAAGGCGATCTGCGAGCTGTCCACCGGATGGTAGCTGCCGTCGGTGAGCGTTATTTTCACGTTAATCAGCGGATAGTTGGCCAGCACGCCGGTTTTGGCCGCCATGCGCACGCCATATTCCACCGACGGAATATATTCCTTGGGAATGGTCCCGCCGAACACCTTATTCTCAAAGGCCACGCCGTCCTTCCAGCCCAGCTTCTTAAGGTCATCTGGATCCATCCCCGCGCCGTTAAACGGCTCGATGTTGATGGTGCAATCGCCAAACTGGCCGCGACCGCCGGACTGCTTGACATGCTTGCCGCGAATATCGCGGGCGCTGCCGCTGATGGTCTCCTTGTAGGCCACTTTGGGCTTGCCCACCAGCACTTCCACCTTCATATCGCGCGTCAGCTTGTTACGCAGGATTTCCAGGTGTAGCTCGCCCATGCCGGCGATGATCGTCTGGCCGGTCTCTTCGTCATAGTTGGCCTGGAACGTCGGGTCTTCGCGCTTCAGCACCGTCAGGGCCTCGCCGAGCTTCTGCTTGTCGGCGGCCGTCTTAGGCTCGATCGACATGCTAATAACCGGCTCAGGAAAGGTCGGGCGCTCCAGGATGATCGGGTAATCCGGATCGCACAAGGTATCGCCGGTCAAGGCGTCCTTGATGCCGATGCAAGCGACGATATCGCCGACCTGCGCCACTTCCAGCGGGATACGATCCTGGGCATGCATCTGGAACATGCGGCTGATGTTTTCCCGCTTGTCGCGGTTGGCATTGAGCACCCGGCTGCCCTTGGGCAACTGGCCGGAATAAACCCGCACGTAAGTCAAGTCGCCGTGTTGGTCGGAAACAATTTTGAATGCCAGAGCGCAGAACGGGTCGCTAATCGTGGGATGACGCTCAATGAGAACCTTCTCATCGCGCACGTCATGGCCTTTGATCGGGGGCATTTCCAGCGGGCAGGGCAGAAAATCGATCACCCCATCCAGCAAGCGCTGCACACCCACGTATTTCAGGGCCGAGCCGCAAAACACCGGATGACAGGCAAAACTAATCGTCCCCTTGCGCAAAGCCGCGCGAATTTCCTGCTCGGTGATCTCCTCGCCGGTGAGGTATTTTTCCGTCAGGTGATCGTCCAGTTCCGCCACCTTCTCGATCATTTCACGGCGCCATTTTTCATAGCGCTCGCGGTTCTCTTCACTAATGGGCTTTTCGACCTGGGTTTTACCTTTGTCCTTATCGTCCGAGAGGTTGTAATACACTTCCACGCCACGAATCAGGTCGATAATCCCCTTGAAGGTACTGGACTGGCCAATGGGAATCTGTACGGCAATCGCCGGCGCGCCCAGACGCTCGCGGATGGAGTTGAAGGAAAAATCAAAGTCCGCACCCATCTTGTCCATCTTGTTGATGAAGCATAATCGCGGCACGCAATATTTGGCGGCCTGCCGCCAGACGGTTTCGCTCTGGGCCTCCACGCCTTCCTTACCGTCAAACACGGCCACGGCCCCGTCCAGCACGCGCAGCGAGCGCTCGACTTCCACTGTGAAGTCCACGTGGCCGGGAGTATCAATGAGATTGATGGTGTAGCGTTCGCCAAACCGATCCCACGGGCAGGTGGTGGCCGCCGACTGGATGGTGATGCCGCGCTTCTGCTCTTCTTCCAGAAAGTCCATGGTGGCGGTCCCTTCATGGACCTCACCCATCTTGTGAATCTTGCCGGTGTAATAGAGCACGCGCTCCGATACGGTGGTTTTACCCGCGTCGATATGGGCACAGATGCCCAGATTGCGCACTTTGTTCAGATCACGATCCATAAAAACTCCTCAGGCCGTCGGTTAAAAGCAACGATCCCGCCGACGATCGCGGCCGCGGCCTGCACCATCGTCGCGTGGGCTTTGTATTCCATCAGTGGGACAGCGCCGCCGGAGAAGCCCGACGGCCCCAAAGGCGGGCGTCCGCACGCCGAACGCCGTCGTCAATCGACGGCCATTCGACCCCGCACAGCGCAGACCGCCGTCGGGAGCGAAGCATATTACTGATTTTTCTCCAACCGTCAAGCGGAAAACAATCCCAGCCAGGGAGCTATTTCGAACTTGATGCCACCCTCACGCGCCCGCCCCACCGGCGCGCTACGCCGCCAGCGCCCCCGGCGCGCAGCGCCCCCAGCGCACAGTGCCCCCGGCGCACAGCGCCCCCGGCACACAGTGCCCCCGGCGCGCAGCGCCCCGGTGCAGCCACAGGCGGATGGATGCATGCATGACTGCAAATGCGACGATTCAGCCCAGGAGCTAAATCCCCACCACCGTTTTGCGAGACGTGCCCTTGAGCCAACCGGCCTGCATGGTGTATACTACTGGCACTTTGCGGGCGTAACTCAATTGGCAGAGTACGGGCTTTCCAAGCCCGCTGTTGAGGGTTCGACTCCCTTCGCCCGCTTTCTTTAGAACGTCGGACAGACTAGGACAATCCTTGCCAAATGCCTGATTTTCCAGGCGAGAAGTAAGAAAAAGCAGCCGGACGTTCCGGCTCGCCGCTGCTGCTCCTGTTTCGCTACGCTCAACAGGAGCAGCAGCGGCGGAAGAATGAACCACCATGGTCATGGGGAATTATAATTGTCGTCGGCGGGTAAGAATAATTGTCGCTTGACA
>JBBQBE010000120.1:0-7250 GCA_038317225.1 Tepidisphaerales bacterium
AGGTCATAGACCGCGACGGTGGCGGTCTTTTGCTGATCGATGCCATAAGCCAGGGCGGCGGCGGTCGGTTCGTTGACCAGCCTCAGGGTTTGCCAGCCGGCCAGTTGGGCCGCATCGCGCGTAGCTTGGCGCTGGGCATCATCGAAATAGGCCGGGACGGTAATGACGGCCTGGTGGACCGGCTTGCGAAAATGGGCTTCGGCCCAGCGCTTCAGCTCCAGCAATATCTGCGCGGAAATCTGCTGGGGCATGAGCGTCGCGCCCCCGGCGCGCACGGCGGCGGCACCTTGGTAATCCACCAGTGCATAGGGCAGCAAACCCGCCAGGGTCTGGGCCTCGGCAAAAGAACGGCCCATGAGGCGTTTGATGGAAAAGATGGTTTGCTCGGCATAGTCGCCGGCTTGCTGCGCGGCCTGATGGCCCACGACGGGAAGCTGATGTGCAGGACCGATGCGCACCACCGAGGGGAGCAGGGTTTGGCCCATGGGGGACGGGATGATGCGCGGACCTTCCTGGTCGCAATACGCCACCAGGGAATGCGTGGTGCCCAGATCAATACCGACGGCCAAGTCGCTCATGGCCGGTTATTGTAGGGATTGGCGGGCGGGAAAAAAGCAAAATGCCGGCCGCGAGTGGTTCGCGGCCGGCACTGCCAGAAGGAGGAAACGTCGCGTCAGGCCCCATCGGATGACTCACCATGAATCATCGTCGGGTTGCGTGTGCCTGACGGATAAGATGTACGATTCAAATTCGCCCGCGGCAATTTTTTTACCAAGATTTTTACCATATTTTTTAACCGCTGATAGCAAGCCTTGGGCGCTCACGGCGGATCGAATCCCCCGCCGCCTCCCGGGCGGCAGCGGCAAATGCGCCGCAAAGCGCGCCAGCCGCCGCGCCACGGGCCATATAAATCAATCGCTTCCTGGGCATATTGGCTGCACGAGGGATAAAAGCGGCAGTGGCCGCCTAGAAAACGTCCGAGGGTGGCGCGATAAAACAGGATGAGCATCTTCAAAAACCAGCGCATATAGCACCAGAGATGAGAATCGAAGCGGACGGCCAAGGCAAGGTCTGATAACACATTTTGTTTAGGCCCTCGGCTGGCAAAACACGTAAATAACCTAGGGCAATCGCGCTATTGACCCGCGGGCCTCTGGCGGACTTGAAGGATTGATGCGATGTTGCCGATAGGAGCGTGGCATGGCCGACTATTCCGCAATCGTGGATCAGATGAAACAGCGTTATGAGCTGCGCATTCGCCGCTGGCGAAAAAACATGAGTGGCTGCGCCTGGCGCGTTTATTACCACGATGGGCGCGTGATCAACTGGATCGAGTCGCCGGTGCCGCGGACGCCAATCAGTTTGGCGATTTTTCTGCATGAAGTGGGCCATCACGTCATCGGGTTTCGCCGCTATCGGGTGCGCTGCGAGGAGGAATTTCACGCCTGGCAGTGGGCGATCGCGCAAATGGAAAAGATGGGTGTGCCGATTGATGATCGGGTGCGGCGGCGATTTACCCTGTCGATGCAGTACGCCGTGGGCAAGGCGCTGCGTCGGGGCATCAAGCAAGTTCCCGAACCGCTGAAGCGATTTTTGCCTCAAGCCGCTTAACCGGCTTTTTCCCCCTTGTACAATTGGCCGGCGGGTCGATACTAAACGCGGTCTTAACCGAGGAGTGCCTTGACCGATCCGCGTGTGGCCCGCTTGGCCGATTTGCTGATTAACTATTCCTGCGCCGTCAAAGCCGGTGAGAATATTTTAATCGAGGCGATTGACGTTCCCGAATCGTTTGTGGTGGCGCTGGTCAACGCGGCGGCCAAGGCCGGCGGGCGGCCGCATGTGCTGCTGAAAAACAATGTCATTCACCGGGCGCTGCTGGCCGGCGGGACCAAAGAGCAGTGGGAGAGCATCGCGGCGGTTGAGCGGGCGCAGATGGAGCAAATGGCCTGCTACATTGGCGCTCGCGGCAGCCACAACGTTTCGGAACTGTCGGATATTACTTCGGAAAAACAAAAGCTGTACGAATCGACGGTGTGGAAAAAAGTGCATCATGAGGTGCGTGTCAAGCGCACGCGCTGGGTGGTGTTGCGCTGGCCCACGGCGTCGATGGCCCAGATGGCCGAGATGAGCACGCAGGCGTTTGAGGATTTTTATTTCAACGTCTGCACACTGGATTACGCGAAAATGGGCCGGGCGATGCGGCCCCTGCAAGCCCTGATGGAAAAGACCGACCGCGTGCGCCTGCTGGGGCCGGGAGAAACGGATATCTCCTTTAGTATCAAAAATATTCCGGCGATTTGCTGCGATGGAAAGCTCAATATTCCCGATGGCGAAGTTTTTACCGCGCCGGTGCGCGACAGCATCGAAGGAGTGATCCACTTCAACTGCCCCACCATGTATCGCGGGGTAACCCACCAGGATGTGCGACTGGTGTTTAAGCAAGGCAAAATCGTCGAGGCCTTCAGCAGCAATACCCCAAAGCTGCTGGAAGTGTTGGACACCGATGAAGGGGCGCGCTATGTCGGGGAGTTTGCCATCGGGTTTAATCCCTACTGCACGCGGCCGATGAAGGACATTTTGTTCGATGAGAAGATCGCCGGTTCCATTCACCTGACGCCGGGGGCATGTTACGATGAAGCGCCCAACGGCAATCACAGTGATATTCACTGGGATCTGGTGATGCGGCAGACGCCTGAGGCGGGCGGCGGGCAGATGTTTTTCGATGATCTGCTGGTGCGCCGCGACGGACTATTTGTTCCCGAGCAATTACAAGCCTTGAATCCCCAAAATCTGCTTTAAGCCGACAGGCGACAAAAATATGAGCGATTATGTTCTGCGATGCGAGTCTGGCGGCATCACCACGGCGGTGGCGCTGGAACATTTCCCCTTCACCATTGGCCGCCACAAGGATTGCGACCTGGTGCTGGACGATCAATTGGCCAGCCGCAAGCACTGCCAGATCGATCGCGGCGGCGACGGGCTTTTGCTGCGCGATTTGCAAAGCAGCAACGGCACGTTTCTCAAGGGCCAGCCGGTGCGGCGGGCTAAACTGAATAGCGGCGATGTGCTGCGGATTGGCAAGACCACCCTGACGCTGGTGGCGGCGGATGCGACGGGGCTTGGGGATCTGGATCAACCCGAACCGCTGGATGAGGCGGCGTTGGTTGACGAGGAGATTCTCCCTCCCGCCGCGGCGATGCCGCCGGTGGACGCCGATCCACTGACGCGGCTGATGGCCATGGCCGAATCGCTGCCGGATCGCCGCTTCAATGAGCGGCAGATCGCCTTGGTCAACGCCCGTGGCCAGATCAGCCACGGCGAGCAGGCCGAGGGTGACAGTGAGGCCGAAGCGGTAACGCTGCTGCGGCTCATCTTGCTGATCTGCTTTCGCTCGCGGGCCACGGACATTCATGTGGAGCCGAAAAATGAGTACCAACTGCTACGCATCCGCGTGGATGGCGCGATGTTGGAGGCGGCGCGGCTGCCGCGCGAGACGGCGCTGAAGCTCACGTCGCTGGTAAAAGTGCTGGGCAATATCGACATCGCCCAGCGCTCGATCGTGCAGGAAGGGCATTTTTCGGCGCGGCTGGAAGGTCGGCGTGTGGACTACCGTGTCAGTTTCGCTCCCAGCGTGCAGGGGCAAAAATTGGTGGTGCGCATTTTCGACACCTCCAACGCCCCGATGACCGCGACGGATTTGAAATTGCCGGAGTGGATGCGCAAGGAATTAATGCGGGCCATCGCCGCCGACGCCGGCATGGTGCTGGTCTGCGGGCCAACCGGCAGTGGCAAGACCACCACGTTGTATGCCCTGGTGCGCAGCCTGGATGTGGCCCAGCGTAACGTCGTAACCATCGAAGACCCGGTGGAAATTGAGTTGGAGGGTGTTACGCAGATTCCCGTCAACGAGGCCCAGGGCAATACGTTTCCGGTGCTGCTGCGCTCTTTGTTGCGGCAGGATCCCGACGCGATACTGGTCGGGGAAATCCGTGATCCGGAGACCGCCCGTACCGCGCTGCAAGCGGCCAATACCGGGCACCTGGTCTTTTCCACCGTCCACACCCGCGACACCATCGGTACCATTTTTCGACTGCTGGATTTGGGAGTAGAGCCGTTTATGGTCGCACAAGGGTTGCACCTGGTGCTGAGCCAGCGCCTGGTGCGGCTGCTATGTCCGGCCTGCAAGCGGCCGGTTGGGCTTAGCGAGGATCAGCGGACTAAACTGGAACGCACCGGGTTGCGGCCCAAGACCATTTATGAATCCCGCGGCTGCCCACGCTGCATGGGCAGCGGGTTTACCGGGCGTCGCGGCGTGTTTGAAATGCTCTCGGCCACGCCCGCGCTGCGCGAGGCGATCTTGAAAAACCCCACCCCCGGCGAAATCGAAAAATCCCTGGCGGGCACGCCGTTTATTCATTTACTGGATGGCGGATTACAACTGGTGGCCGAGGGAATTACCACGTTCGAGGAGATCGAACGAGCAGTTGGTTTTAATTAACCGAGTTAAACTAAAGCCGCTACAGCGTTGCCGCCCCGTGCTTGGTTTTAACTGACCAAGCTAAACCAAAGCCGCTACGGCGTTTCGAAGCCATGCTTGGTTTTAATTGACCGAGCTAAACCAAAGCCGCTACGGCGTTTCGAAGCCATGCTTGGTTTTAATTGACCGATCAAAACCAAAGCCGCTACGGCGTTGCCAAGCCGTGCTTGGTTTTAATTGACCGAGCTAAACTAAAGCCGCTACGGCGTTTCCAAGCCATTCGTAGCGTCTGGCAAAGAGCCGTTCGCGTCAGCCTGTGGAAAACCCTCCGCTTACGCAGCGGTGCGGCTCTTGTTCACGCCACGTTTGCTTTGAGAATGCGCTAGCGCCAGACTTTCACGGCGATCCACTGGCGGCCCCACTCCTCGGCCTGGGCGTGGGTGGGGAAAAATACGTCCAGGCGCCGGCCCTTGATATCGCCGCCGCGATCGATCACTTCCACGATCCGCCCGCCGTGGTAGCCGGGGATTTGCACGCGGGTTCCAAATTGCAGCAGGTCGGTATCGGCGGCGACAAAGCGGCCGCTGTTGTACTCCACGGTTTTGCCGCTGGCGGTTTTCCCACTGGCGCGGCGACCACAGCATTTTTTGCACGGGCAGTAGGCGGTTACTTCCATCCAGACAATTTGGTACGCCGGGGCCGCGGCCGGGGCCACAGAACGACGTGAGATCCGTTTGGCTGGGTGGGCGGGCGCAGTGGGCGAGGCCACCGCGGGCGTGGCCTTGCGGGCCGGCGGCAAGAGAGCCGCAACCGATGCCGCCGCCGGGGGCACTGCCCTAGCCAGCGCAGTCGGGTTCAAAAGAGCCGAAGCCAGTGTGGCCGCAGGCTCCAGCGCGGGGGTTACAGGCACGTTTTGCGACATTGGCGGCGAGGTTTCCACGCCATTGGCTAAAAGCAAGGCATGATCCTGCTCATGTTGGCGGTTTTCCGCCTCCACCCTGCCGGGGCGGGATGCGCCGGCCAGTCCCAGCGCCGCCACCAATCCCAGCGCCAGCCAGCGTGCGGGGCCTTGCTGCAACAGTGGACGAATCCGTCGAGTCATAGCGTAAACCTTTATCGCGCGATCAACGTTGGCAACCTGGCAAGGGGACTATACCCCAATATTCCGCGTCAGGCGGCTCCATTGAGCCGGCGGCAACAAAATTTCATGTTTCCGCGGCCCGTTGGTCGATCTATACGCTTTAATTGTTTTATCGGGCCTGGGCCGATTCGTCAATTGCGTAAAGTGTTATCGACTACGCCGGACGGGTTCCCGGTTTCCCGCACGGGTTGAAACAATTCGCCGTCCGGGCCAGACGCAAGGCGTTTTTGCAGCTCAACAACCAGGCAGTGCCAAAATGGTTGGGCACCCCCCCGCACTTGCCGGGCGCTATTGTTGGCAGGCGCAGGCTTATCATTGGGGCCACAATGGATATAATCGCCCTGTCCAACAAGGAGGTTGCGCGTGGCTGATACATTGCGTGTACTGATTCTCTACGGCGGTCGCTCCGGCGAACATGAAGTGTCGCTGGTCAGCGCCGCCTCAGTTTTTCGCAACTTGGACCGCAGGCGCTTTGAGCCGGTTCTGGTGGGCATCGATAAACGCGGAGTGTGGCGACTTGCGGATGCGGCCGCGTTAGCCCCCGATGTCGCATCCTTGCCCATGTCGACGGAAGATTGCCCCTGGACGTTGCCGGCGGCACCGGCTAGGCCACAAGCGCGGCCGGCGCTGGCGGCATTGGATGGCTCCCAAAAAACACTTGAATTTGATGTGGCCTTTCCGGTTATGCACGGGCCTTTGTGTGAAGATGGCACGCTACAGGGACTGTTTGAACTGGCTGATATTCCCTACGTGGGCTGCGGCGTGCTGGCCTCGGCGGTGGCGATGGACAAGGATACCGCCAAGCGCCTGGCCCAGGCGGCGGGAATACCCGTGGTGCCTTGGGTGCTGGTGCAGGCCCAGGAATATCTGCGCGATCGGCAACACTGGCACCGGCGCATCGCCGACGAGCTGGGGTTGCCATTGTTTATCAAGCCGTCGAACCTGGGTTCCAGCGTGGGGGTGATGAAGGTCAAGCGGGCCGAGCAACTTGGTCCGGCACTGGAGCAGGCCTTTTTATATGACCGCAGGGTACTGGCGGAAAAGGCGATTGACGGGCGGGAAATCGAAGTGGCGGTGCTGGAGAATATCGATGGCCCGCCGCTGGTGAGCGTGGTGGGCGAAATCACGCCGCGGCACGAGTTTTATTCCTATCAGGCCAAATACCAGGACAACCAGGGGGCGGTTTTAAGCATCCCCGCACCGCTTGAGCCAGCCCAGAGCCACCAAGTGCGCGACTTGGCCGAGCGGGCTTTTGCAGCGCTTTGCTGCCAGGGATTGACGCGCTGCGATTTTTTCCTGGACCGCCGCCAGGGGTGTTTTTACTTCAACGAAATGAACACGCTGCCGGGCTTCACCTCTATCAGCATGTACCCCAAACTCATCGCCGCCAGCGGCGTGGCCTACGACCAGTTGCTCACGCGGCTGATCGAACTGGCTTTATTGCGCCACCAACAAAACCGCCAACTGCGAAGGGAGCATTAAGACTTTATGGCTCTCCGCGGAACCCGCTGATGGCTGCCGAGCTGACAGGCTCGGACCTGCGATATTTCGCCCAGAACGTGGTTTGTAGGGCATGGCAGGTAGGTTTGCCAGCGGCTTCCGCGGAGAGCCGACTTTTTGAAGCCCGGCAAC
>JBBQBE010000121.1:0-7243 GCA_038317225.1 Tepidisphaerales bacterium
TCTCCTGATAGCTGGGCAGCACGAATAAGTCCGCGTCCGTATACGCCGCCAGTTTGTCGGCGGCGAATAGCGGGCCGGCGAAATAGACATCCTCCTCCATGCCGCCCCGCCGCACCATCTGGCGCACCTGGCTTTCGTAGCCATCGGAATCCGGCCCAGCGATCACTAGAAACGGTAGCGGCTGATCCGGGGCCGACGCTCGGCACCGGGCTAAAACCTGCTCGAAGGCGGGAACCAGAATATCCAGCCCTTTTTTCGGATGGATGCGCGATAAAAACAGCAGCATGGGCCGGCGGTCAAACTCTCGGCAGCGGGCCCGAAAGGTGCCCTTGGGCGGCAGGTTTTCAAACTCCGAGAGATCGATGCCGTTCGGCTCAATAATCGCCGGGGCTTGGAGTTTCAGCGGCGCCGTCAAATTCCGTTCCAGTTCGGCGGTGAAATGGATGGCCGCCGCCTGATCCAAATCCCGCCGCATCCGCCAGGCCAGGTAAAGCCTTTTTTTCAGTTTGCTCTGGCCCAGGCTCCAGGGATCGAGCATGCCGCAGGGGCGAATGATATACGGCTTGCCCAGTTGAACGGCGGCCCGGGCGGCGGCGTGCTGGGCCGCTTCCCACAGGCCATGGATATGCACGATATCCGCTTCGGCCACCAGTCTGCGCAAGCTGCGATACAGTCGCCCATGCCATTTATAGACAAATCGGGTTGGGCCGAGATAGGTTACCTGCGCTCCGGTCTTGAGCAGATCGGGGCCGATGTTTTGTCCCGAGGTCTTGTCCCAGGTGGCGAAAACCGAAATCGGCTGGCCCAATCCCCGCTGGGCGCTGACCAAGCCCTGCAACGCCGCCACCGGGCCGCCGGATTTGCGCTCCAGACTGGAGATCACATGCAACACGCGCGGCAACTTTTTTTCTACCGTCGGCGGCGCGGCCAGTTGCCGGTAATGCTTTTTCCACTTTTCGGCGATGTTATTCCAATCGCAGGTTTGCAGCGCCCAGGGCCGGGCGGCGACGGCGGCGGCCTGGCGCCGGGGGGTATCGTCCATCCACGCCCGAAGCTGTTGGGCGATATCCGCCACCTCCAGCGTGGTGCAACCGCCCACCCCCGCTTCCACAATTTCCCGGTAAATATTCACCTTGTCGGAAACCAGTGTCGGCGTGCCGGCCGCCAGAGCCTCGGCCACGGCGATGCCGAAGTTCTCCTGATGGCTGGTGAGGGCGAACAACTCCGCATCCACCATCGCCGCCACGCGGTCGCGCCCGCGTAACATGCCGGTGAAAATCACCCGATCTTCCAGGTGAAGTTCCCTGGCCAGCGCCTCCAGCGCCGCCCGCGTGCCCTGGGAGTCAGGCCCGGCGATCACCAGCACCGGGCTTTGCGGACCATCGGCAAAAGCCTGGGCAAAGCCGCGCATCAGCAAATCCGCTCCTTTTTTCGGATGCAGCCGGGCCAGAAACAAAATGATCGGCCGCGAGCCAATCCGCTCATAGCGGCAGCGCAGTTCACCGCCGGCGGGCAAATGCTGAAATTCGCTTAAATCCAGGCCCAGAGTCTCCACAATGGCCGGAGCGCAGATGCCCAGCGGCAGCGCCAAGTCGCGCTCCTCGGCGCAGGTATAGGCGATGGCTCCAGCCCGATCCAAACATTTTTGCAGGCGCAGTTTCAAGTACGCGCGCTTCTTGAACCGACTTTGGGCCATGCTCCAGGGGTCGGCCATGCCGTGCGGACTGATGACATACGGCTTGCCCAGCTTATGGGCGATGCGGGCGGCGCGATATTGAATTTCTTCCCACAGCGCGTGGATATGCACCGCATCCGCCTGGGCGATGAGGGGTTTGAGTACACTTCCGATTCGCCAGTGCCAGCTTAAAAATCGCCCCCAGGTCGGGCCGATCATATGCACGCCCACCCCGGCGGCGCGCAGGGTTTGCACAAAGTAGTCATCATCCCCCTTCTGATAGGTGGAGACCATATCCACCTTCACCCCGGCCCGAACCAAAGCCGCGGCCCACCCGGCGGCGGCGGCGACGGTGCCGCCCGAGCGGGCGTCCAGCCCGCTGATCACGTGCACGACGCGCAAGGGTTTTTCATCCGTCGGTTGCATGGATAAACGTAACTCCGCAAATGCCCAAGGCCCGCCGCAGGCCGGCGACCGGAGGGTGCATTGTACGCCATTGCGCCAGAATTTCACGGCTGCGCTCGCCCATGTCCGCCAGCTTAGGCGATGCGGTCAATTCCGCCAACGTTTGCGTCAGGTGTTCCAGGTCGTTGTGCCGAAAAGTCCGGCCGTTCTCACCGTCGCGCAGCAGATCGGCCCCGGCCCCGACGATATCCGATAGTAGCAGCGGCAGCCCCGCCGCCGCCGCCTCGTTGACCACCATGCCCCACGGCTCGTGGTCCGAGGGCAGCACAAACAAGTGCCCTAAATGGTAAAGCGGGGCCAGTTCCACGGCCGTGGTTTTTGCCCCGGCGAAGATAACCCGCCGCCGCCACGCCTCGGGCACCCGTTTTTGCAGTGCCGGACGCAGCGGCCCGTCGCCGACGATCAGTAAATCCCAGTTGGGCCGCTGCGGGGCCAATGTGGCAAAGGCGCTGATTAACAGATCCACACGCTTTTCCGCCGCCAGGCGTCCGACGTATAAAATGCGCTTGCGGCCCTCATCCAGTCCCAGGGCACCGCCTGCCGCGGCGATGACCGGCGGCGGGGTATGCTCGATGGAACGGTAATCGGGTTCAGGGGACACGATGAAAATCTTGGCCTCCGGCACGCCATATTTGAGAAAGTATTGTTTGCCCAGCGTGCCCCATGGCAAAACGGCGGCGCATTTTCGCACCAGCCGCGGCAGGAGCAGCATTTTAACCGCCGCCCGCAGCGGCGAGGAACGCGAATGTTCGGACAAAATATTGGAGTCGGCCCACAACAGGGCCGCAACGCCCCGGCTGCGGCAATGGCCGATCACCAGCCGATGGGCGGCGTCGGCGTAGCCGCAGACCACCACCGCCGCGGGACGCAGCCGGTCCAGCCGGGCGCAAATCGCCCGCCCCTTGGCCCACTCCGCCCCGCGCTGCGCCAGGTGGCCGATGCGATTCACCGCCGCGCCGCGGGAAAAATCGTGAACCTCAAACCCGCCGGGAATATCCTGCCGCCAGGCGAATCCGCCGGCGGCGCAAGTCAGCGCCAGGTGCATCGGGCCGGCCAGGTGACGGCGAAACAGCCCCAGCGTGTGCAGACGATAGGGCGCCAATTCCGGAATGATGAAAACCAGCGGCTTCACGGGCACGGCGGACTATACCGCGCCAAGGTTTACGCGGCGAGAGCTTTCAATCCAGCAATTGCCGCGGCTTGACGAATTTGGCCGGATTGCCCGCCCAAATCTGACCGTCCGGGACATCTTTTGTAACAACTGATCCCGCCCCGACGATGGCCCTTACGCCCACGCGGACTCCGGGTAGCACGATCGCCTTTGCGCCCACAAACGCATCTTCATCAATCTGGATGTCCCCGACCATCAACTCCATCTTTTCAGAAGTAAAATTATGCGTTCCGCCGCAGAGATACGCGTGCTGGGCCACTACCGCGTTTCTACCCAGCTTGACCAGCCCAAGGTTGTATAGCTCGGCATGGGGACCGATGCAGGCCTTATCCTCCAAAGTTAATTTCCAAGGATATTTGACGATGGCCGATGCGTCCACAAAAGGCCTACCCGTCACATGGCACCCGAATATGCGCAGCAAGAGAACCCGCCAGCGAGATAGAGGCTTTGGCGTCGGGCGAAACAGGAGCAACCAGGTGATAGTCCACAGACCCGCGCAGAGTCGATGGGTGAGAGTCCAAGGTGAGGAGAATCGGTCATTTTGTCGACAGCATCGCAAATTTTGTTTTGGCATTGTATAGTGGGTAGCAGGCTAAAAAGCATTACATTATAGTATACAGTGTTATAAAGTGAATGCCAAAACTGGATACCTTGCATGAAAACTCAAGAGCAGATCGAGTACGACGCGAGATGGTCCCGAGAAGATTGTTATTCTGCGGACCAGATAGGTTATACCCCGGCTTTCCTTAATTTCATGGCTCAAGGTTTTGGTTCCTTGCCACAGAAAAGTCAGATACTCGAAATAGGGTGTGGAAATGGCTTTTTCTCCGAAAAAATCGCTTCGCTTGGCCATCTCCTTACGGCAGTAGACATATCCGAGGTTGGCTTATCATCCGCCAAGGCGAAGTGTCCCGCAGGGAAGTTCGTGAAACACGACCTCGGTCAGCCTCTACCGTTCGATGCGAATTACTTTGACGGTATTTGGTCGTCCGAGGTTCTCGAACATCTTTTTTCACCGCTTTTCGTTTTGCAAGAGGCATTTCGCGTTCTACGGCCTGGTGGTGTACTGCTTGCAACTGTGCCTTACCATGGTTTACTGAAGAACTTGGCCATTGCAGCCTTTGCCTTTGACCGTCACTACGATCCGACTTATCCCCACATTCGCTTTTTTACAAAGCGGACGCTCGCCAGGATTACGGCAGTTGCCGGTTTGGCGATGGAACACATAACAGTGTGCGGATCACAATTAGGTGTGCGCGATAAACTTTTCCCCACTAATATCCTGCTAACCGCGCGCAAACTTCAACAAACTGCCTAATTTAAGCTCGCGCCGTATGTAGCGCCTGAAGGCACGCGGCTTCGAGAGTGGATGCCACCACCTCAGGGGAAAATCGCCTTGCCATTTTTGCTGCGGCCTCAGACATGCTCTGAAGGTTGGGGTACCGGATCGCGCGCTCGAGAGCATCGCGAAGATTCTTTGCGGGATCGGCTCCGCGTTCAAATCGAATGCCGGTTTCGTCTGTAATATAGTCGTCGAAGCAAGCAAGATTCGACACGATTGGTATCAGTCCCGTAGCCATTGCCTCGATAGGCGCTACGGGCAAAGCTTCACCTTTAGCTGCTAGTGACGGATAGCAATAGAAGTGGGCGGATTGGCATAATTCCGCTAGTTTGTGCCTATCTGAGATGGAGTTATAGAACTCTACTGGGAGGGTTCCGGCGATACGCCGTAATTTGCCGAGGTACTCATCCCCACCACCCCCTCGATCCGTCTGCCATGGACCCACGATCTTTAAACGCAGATCACTGGTTTGTTGACACAATAAATTGAAGGCATCCACGAGTACATGCAGGCCTTTTTCAGGGTGAATGCGACCCGTGAAGAGTATCGTCTTGACACCGGAGTAACATCTGGCTTTCTTCGGTGGGATAAACGCTTGGGTATCAATCACGTTGGGTATTAAGCGAATCTTCGGCTTAAGTGCGGGATACTGTTCCTCGATAGCTCTAGCAATAGCTCCCGAACAGGGCGCTATGAAGGCACAGTGCTTGTACAGACCCATTTGGCCCTTAGGGTAGCGATTTATGCTTGGCACGATGTAGCCAACTGAGCGGCGCATTAGTAGGACTGGCGGCAGCCAGAAAGCATTCGTTATGGTAAAGTCGGCTGGGGGCAATTGTAGCATCTGACTGAAGGAGTAGACCATATCCTTTCCAAGATCAATCCAAATATTATTCGTCTGTGCGAAGCCGCCTCTCCGAAGGATCGCTAGGTTGGGCGTTTCCACGTCTTGGTGATAAGCTACGCTTTTGCGTGCCAGAAGTGTTACGTGATGGCCCCGCTTGGCCAATTCCTTGCCCAGCAGAAACCAAACCCATTCGACGGCACCCGCAGGAGCGGGCGGAACGGAAAAGAACGGACCCGTAACAATGTTGATTCGCATCGCGTACCTACCATAATCAAATTACGGTGCTAAAGCCAAGGCGATAGGGAACGGCTGAGCATGCCAATGTTTGATTGGCGCAAGCACACGCCAGTGCAACGCTTTGACAACTCCGCTGACCAGTTATACTAGCCGTCCATGACTACCGCCCCCATCGCCTTTGTCATCACCGCCCACAGGGCCCGCAAGATTTTTTGCCGCCGGGTCCAGGGACTGAGGTTGTTGGCGGGGATGGACATCGTTAGCTTTGGGAGGACTGCGCCGCCGCCGCCGCCCCCGCCGCTTTCCAGTCGTATTGGGGCACCGCGCTCAGGTGCCGCTCGGCCTCGCGGTCGGCCACCGCCTGTTTCATCTCGCGGTACTTGGCCACCGACATAAACTCGTAAATCCCCAACAGCCGGCAGAAGACCAGACCCCGGTAGCCGTCCAGAAAACCGCGCCGCCAGATATAACTGTATAAAAACCGTAACAGCGGACGCAATGGCAGCCTGCGCGACAGTGCCTTTAAGTGGCGGCGGCGGGTGATGTCGGCGTCGGTGATGCGGAAGACCCGCTGCTTTTGGTGCTTAAACTGCACCGCCGCCTCCCAATTACTGTAGCGGTTGTGCTTTTCCATGAAGGTGTTGATGTCGGGAAAGGCCAGGTGCAGCATGTCGTGCCGCAGGTGCCCGGCTTGGCCGTTGAGGAGGATATGCTCGTGGATTTCATTGTCCCCGCTCTTGGTGTCCCCCACGTCGGTCAATTGTTCAAACTCGCCGCAGTCGCGCTTCAGCAGCCGCAGGTTCCAGCTTGGATAATATCCACAGTGCCGCAGCCAGCCGCCCATAAAAATGAATTTGCGGTTGATCCAGAAGCCGACGAGGGTCGGGCTTTGGATCGCCTCGGCGATCTCCGCGGCCAGCTCGGGGATGATCCACTCATCGGCGTCCACCATCAGCACCCACGGGTGTTTTAAGTCCGCCTCCTTCAAGGCCCAGCCGCGCTTTTTGGGCCACTGGCCGTTCCAGGTGAAGCCGATCACCCGCGCCCCGTAGGCCCGGGCGATCTTTTGCGTGTCGTCGGTGGAGTTGGAATCGATGATCACCACCTCGTCGGCCCAGCGCAAATGGTCCAGACAACGCGGCAGATTGGCCGCCTCGTTCTTGGTGGGCACGATCACCGTTACCGGAACTTTTACATTGGGATCCAGCATCCCCCAAGAGTAACGATGAAAACCCCGCCGGGCAACGCCCGCGCCTCATCTTTCCCCCGAACATACATTGGTCAGTGGCACGGGCCGAGTACGGCCCTTTTGATTGTTGATTGTGGACTGTAGATTGTGGATTGTTGAAAAATGTAAATTCAACACTCAACATTCAACACTCAACCCTCAGCGCTCAGCGCTCAACATTCTCCTCTGCGGCTCTGCGTGAGATGCCTTTTCGGCCGCTGGACCCCGCCAACCCCGCGGGAAAAGTTTTTTCGCGCGGGTTTTACCCGACCAACAGC
>JBBQBE010000122.1:0-7155 GCA_038317225.1 Tepidisphaerales bacterium
CGAATCATCCGGCCCGGCGGCGGTGGCATCGTTGACCAAGCGCTGCAACTGCTTGAGCAACTGCAATTCCACTTGCGCCGGCAATTGCGGCGGCTTTTGCCCCGATCCACCTCCCCCGCCACCGCCGCCTTGGCGGCCTTGTTCAAAAGTTTGCGGCGGTGGTTCGATCTTGAGGTTGTCGATCAAAGCATCCAGTTGCGCCAAGATCGCGGCTTGCCGCGCCTGGGTCGGCTTGCCCGCCTGCGCGCCTGACAATTCTCCGGCCACTTTTTTCATGGCATCGGACGCGTGGCGATTGAGCCAGGTATACACCACCCCACCCATCGCCGACAGCGGTTCGGATAATTCATCCATCCGCCCAGCCAATTTTTCCTGCACCTGACCCTCCTGGGCCATGCGCAAGCGCGTTGGGCGCGACGCCGAGCCATCGACCAGCGGCGGCGCGGCATCCAGTTGAATGGTCGAATCATTTACACGTTTTTGTTCAGCGCGAATCTTTTCATACGCCTGGCGGATCGAATCTTTTTGCTGGCGGCGAAGTTCCTGGTCCACCTTGGCCTGGGCGGCGGCCACCTGCTCCAAGGCCTGGCGCAGGGCTTGCCAGGCGGCAAGCTGATGGGGAGCCAGCGCGCCGACAAGATCATCCTGACGCAGACGCCCGGCCGCCTGTTCCATCGCCTGGGTCGCGGCGGCCAGCGTGATGGCCGTCTCCATGGCCTGATCCACTTCCTGGGCGCTTTTGGACAAGCTCGCTGTATTGCGATGAGTCAATTCCTGCTCCGCCGACAATGCCGCCCGGTTGGCCGCCGACGGCCCATCTTCCATTTTGCGCTGGGCATCGGCCGGCAACTGCTGCATTTGCTCTTGCGTAATCGGTCGCGTGGCGGCTTGGGGTTGTAACAGCACATTGTCCAGCGTATGGCCCGCCTGGCGACGCAATAGCAGGGCCACCTGTTGCCGCAAGTCCGCCAGTTGTCGGCTCAATTCCTCCAGTTTATGCGCCTGCGCCGCGGCCAGTTCACCCAGCATGGTTTCTAAACCGAGTTCCGCTTGTTGCTGGTTGGTTTGAGCCTGGCTTTGCTGATTGGCACGCATCTGCTTGCCGGCTTGCGATTGACTGGACGCCACCGACTGCTGCCTGGCGGCCTTGGCCGCTTTCGCTAAAGCTTCGGAAGACTGCGGATCTGAATTTTTTAATTGCCGCGACAGCTTCTCCATCTCCTCGGTCGTCGCGTCGGTCTGCTCGGAGAGTTTGTGCTGACGATCTGCCAGTTCATCCAGCGCTTTTTTCTCCGATTCGCTCAACTGCTCTGGAGATTTGCCAAGCGTCTGTTTGCCAAGCTCTCCGGTCTGGGCGGTCAATTCGCGCTGGCGCTTGAGCAGGTCGCGCACCTGTTCCATGGCCCGAGACAACGTGCCGACGCTCTGGAGTTTATCAATGGCCTGGTTCAGCATTGCCTCGGCGCGTTGCTGGCCGGCGGCAGCGCTTTGCATTTGCTGGGATCGCTTGGCAGGCTCTTGGTTCGGGGCGGCGGACAAGTCCTCCCCCGCGCGCTTCATCGGTTGCTCCGCCGCCTGGTTCAAAATGTCGCGCACCTCACCGGCCAGTTCCTTAAGTGCCTTTTGCGGCGAGCGATTTTCCTCCAGCCTTCGACCAATTGCCTCCAGCCGCTGACCCATCTGCTTGACTTGCGACGCCACGGCGAATTGCCTGCCGGCCAAACGTTCCAGCGCCGCGCGATCGGCCTCGCTCATGGCGTTTTTCAACCGCTCGGCCAACTGCCCCGTCTCCTGGCGCAAGCGCGTCTGCTCATTTCGCAGCGAGGCGGCCGATCGCGCCAGCCCGCGCATTTGCTCGGTGGTGCGGTCGGTCAATTCCTCCTGGCTGATAATCAACAGCCGATGCGGCGCCGAATCCACCGCCGCATGCGTCTTGCCGTTTAAAAGAAAGTTATCGCGCACGCGCAGCCAATATTCGACCATTTGCCCCGGCCGCAAGTCCCCGCCGGGCCACTGGCGCAAGTCCCATGTTCCCCGCGCCCGGAAGCGGCGGCGCAGCGGCTCGGCCTCCTCGGCAAGCCAAGTCGCCGGCGCCACCGCCTGGGCTTGTCGCAGCCACGGCATCATCCACTGCCCCGGTGCCGTAGCGGCCGGCTGCGTGGTGGGATTGACCTGTCGCCCAACCAGTTGCCCCTCCAGCAAACCAAAATCATCCTCCGCGCCGCCGGTTACTTCCACCAGCGCCTCGGCCGTGCGCTCCTCGGACGCCGCGGGCGACTCCAATCGCACCGTGGGCAAGCGATCGGGCAACACCGTCAATTCATATTCGCCGCCGGGCGATTCGACCAGGCCGTCGATATCCGTCGCCTTTAGACTCAGGCGCGATGCTTTGCTTGCCAGCGAGCCGCTTGCGGGTGCCTGCCCGCCGGCGTTTTGCGTCGTGGGTTGCGCTGCCGCCGCAACCGCCGCCGTCCACGTTCCCAGCCACTGGTTGTTCTCCAGCTTAGTCCAGCGCACCGCCAGCGGGGCGGCTTGGCCCTGCTCATCCCGCACGAGTAATTGCGGCGGATGATCAGCCGCCAGCGGCTTGTTGAATGAGAGGCGCAGCGCCAGCGTCGAACCTTCCACCACGCTGAGCGGCCCACCGTCCAGTGCCATGCGCGATGCGGGCATCTGGGCATAGGGCGGCGGCGTAACATCCAGCGTGAGAGCGGTCAGCGTCAATCGCGGCACCACCTGAATCGGCGAAAGCTGCAATTGATCGTCGCCGCTGCGCAGTTGCAGGTGGATCGAGCCGCCGTCGCTGGGCGCTTCCACGCGCAGCGGATACACCCCGTCGTCGCCGCGCACCAGTCGCTGGCGCTGCGGGGGCAAGTTGCCGCGGCGGGTCAATAATTCAACGATGCGCGAGGGCTTGTCGCCGCGGGCCAAGCGCACGCGCAATTCCAGTTTTTGCCCGCCGGCCAGTCGCGTCGGCACCGCATCCAGCAGTTGCAACTGCACCCAACGCGGCCAAGCTGCCTGGCCGTAGGGCATGGCCAAGCGCAAAAATCCCGTGCGCAGCGATTGAGGCGTCCACAGCGCCAGCACCAGCAGCGGAACCAAGGCCGCGCTCAGCCACCGCGTCGCCGGGCGCAACCGCGACAGCGGCACCACCTTGCGGTTGTCAGCCAATTGAATCAGCTCGTGCGATTGCGCGATGACTTGCTGCTGCATCTGCGGCGAACCGGGCACATGGCCGTCTAAAAAATCCACGGCGCTGCGCACACGGTCTTCAAATTGCGGAAACAGCCCCTCCAACAGCGAGGCCATCCCTCTTGCCCCCGGCCCGCGCCAAGCCGGCAGCGCCCACTTCACCGCGAGGATCGCCAGCGCCGCCCCCAGCCCCGCCAACATCGCCAGCCGTGCCGAAGCCGAGGCGATGCTAATCCAATCAATCAGTCCAATAACCAGCGCCCCGGCCAAAAGCGCCGCCAGCCAGCGCAGCAGTCCCTCGGCCAGGCGCACCATGCGCCAGCGCCGCCCAAGTTCATTGAGCCGTTTGAGCAGAGGTTCGGGAGGGGTGGCGATCATATCGATCTTCCTTGGCCGTCCGGTGAATCATACGCCGCCGGAGCGTTTTCGTCCGATCCATTCCGCGCCAATCAGCAGAATAATCATCAGCAGCGCCGCCGGCGTATCCCATAGCGCCGTGGACGATTCCACCGGCACGATCATGGCCGCGCTGGTTATCGCCGGCACCAGCGACCCGCCGGCCTGCTGGAGCGTGAAATAGCGCCCGCCGCTGATTTGCGCTAGTTGCTCAAGCCAGGCGATATCCGGCCGCGGATTGCGCATTTCCAAACGCGGCGCCGCCACCTCCACCTGAGCCGTCAGCACATTGGTCGCGTCCACACCGGCCACTTGCGCGGTGAATCGTCCAAGCTGTTGCGCCGGCACTGAAACTTCGTAGCGCTCCGGATGCTCCGGGCCGCGACGCAGTGTGGCGCTGTTTATCACGGCCCCATGCTCATCCACCAATTGGACGCCCAGGCGGTCGGGAAGTTGCCCGGATAATTGTCCATCCAGCACGCGCAACGTCAGCCGCATCATCTCGCCCAGTTCGTACACCGGCCTTTCGACAGCCAGGGCCGCGCGGTTTTGCCCCATCCGATGCCCGCGCGCCAGATAGCGCAACTGCTGCACCCAATAGGTGTTGAACAGGCTCTCGCCGGTGTAAAAACGCCAACGCCACGAGTCGTCAATCGCGCTAAACAGCGTGCGGCCCGCTCCATATCGTCCCGCCACCAGCAGCGGCGCCGGGTGCCCGTCCGGGCCGGTCTCCGTTGGATGCTCGGCGAATACTTCCCCCACGCCGCTCTTAGCCTCCACGCCGCGGCAAAACCAAAACAACGGCGGCAATTTTTCCGCAAGGTAACTTTTGGTTTGCAGCGGATCGGCAAAAAATCGAAAGATCGGCGAAGCCTCTCCCGCCGCCGTCAACCGCGGCCGAAATCCCTCGGCCGTTCCCGCCGCCACGTCCTCCGGCGGGCGCACCAGGCTCACCGGCAACAGCGGCTCGATGGCGCTGTTTCGCCACGCCCATGGCGAATAATGCGTGCCGGCCACCATCTCCAGCCCGCCGCCCTTTTGCGACACAAAATCGGCGATCAACCGCAACTGCCCGTCGGTAAACTGCCGCGGGTCCACATCCCCCAGCACCAGCGCGTCATACTCCTGCAACTGCTCCATCGTTTCGGGAAAATGCCGAATCGGCAGTGTTCCCTCCTGCGCGAAATTGGGGTCGGCGCTGGTCAGCAGGCAACTGAGCCGCATCGACTTGTCGCGCATCATCTCATTTTTCACATAGCGATATTCCCACCGGGGCAAGCCCTCCACATACAAAATAGTCAGTTGCGAATTGAGTACCTCCAGCGGCAGCACCCGCGCGTTGTCGCGCGTGTCGATCTCTCCAGCCAGCGGAGTTACCTCCAGGCGCACACGCATCTTTCCCAGTTGTCCGGGCGCAAAGGCGATTTGCGTTTGCACCGAGCCTTCCGGCGGTACGCTGATTTGCCGCACAGCCGCCTTGCCGTCCGGTCCGGCCAGTGCCGCGCCGCTGTCGGCGTCTTTCAGTTGCACCGTCAATTGCGTGCCCGGCTCCAGCCCGCCGGTATTAATCGTGGCGGTAAAACTGGCCAAATCTCCTTGAAAAACCGCTTCCTCGCCACTGACGGCCGCCAGTTCCACATTCCGCGGGGCGCGATCCGCTCCCACGGCCACGGGGAATATCTTCACTCCCTCGCGCCGCAACAGGTCCATCGTCTGGCTGTCGGCCGCCGGCGGCGTCTGGCGACCGTCGCTGAGCAGCACCACACCGGCCAATCGTTTCCCCCGCAGTTGCGCCATGACCTCCCGCAACGCCCGCTCAATATGCGACTGGCGACCCGTTGCCGTCCAGCCGGCCAATGGCCGGGTCGTCGGCAGTTGGCGGGGCGACTCATCAAATCCATACAAGCGCACGTCGTGGCGCTTGGCCAGTTGATCCAGAAGCGATTGATCCGTCTGGCCCAGCAGCTTTCGCACCGCCTCCAGCCGAGACTCGCCCTGTTCACCCACATCCGCCAGACCCATGCTCATGCTCTGATCCACCAGCACCGCCACCACCGACGGTTCAACCCGCTGGCGCGTTAGCGTGAGGTTGGGGCGATTCAAAAGCACCAGCAGCCACAAACCCAGCAGCACCCGCAGCCCCGCCAGCGTCCAGCGCCGCCAGGGCGTGAATTTTTCTTTGCGATAAATCGCCCACACGCCCAGCCCGATCGCCGCCGCAATCAGCAGATTCCACAACAACGCCGGCGACCACGGCGGGGCAAAGCGCAGCGACCACTCCGCCTCCTGGCTGAACAGTTCGGCTTTGAGTCCTAGAATTTGTTGCATCCATCGCGGCATTATTACTTCATTTCCTCCATCATTTTTACTTCGTTTCTTCGTTTCTTACACCGACTAAGAGCGTTCATCGGTCGCGGCCACGGAATGGTGTCCCCAGCGCTGCGCCAGCAACGACTCAATGCCCACCAGCCCCAGCGCCGCCAGCAGCAGGCTCCAACTCCAGTCCCCCGCCGCACTTTCGAACTCGGCGATGGAGGAGGGCAGCTTGTCGTCATGCAGTTCGATCGCCACGCCGCCCAGTGCTTGACGCAAAGCCGGGCCATCCAGCGTGCGCACGTCCGATTGCGCCGCCGGGGCATTGACCACGATCGGCCAGCTTTGTTGCGCGGAAGTAAGCGTATAAACCCCCGGCTCGGTAAGCGGCTCGCTTTGCCAATTCTCCGTGCCGCTGGCGCCCACGCTGGGCAAAGGCGCGGGCTTTCGATTCGGCCCGCTCAATAGCGGCGCGGCGGGCAACTTCAGCCATCCCGGCAGTTGCAACGATTGGCCAACCTCCAGGTTCAGCCACTGGTCCCGCCGCCCCATCGCTCCGCGAAATAGTTCCTGCATCAGCGGAACATATGCGGGCTTGGCCGGCAGGCTGGTCCACTGCGCATCAGCGCTGGTGGACACAAAAATCACCCGGCCGGCGCCCAGTTCCGATATGGTAATCGCCGGGTCCGCATCGGAGCCTTCCACCGCGGCTGGCTTGGCCGGTTCACTGGTGGCTGCCGCAGCGCGGTAATTCAGCACGCGCCGCGCCGTCGCCGTCGGCGGCATTTCCAGCCGCCAGTAGCTGAATATCCGCGCCGTATCCAAACCCGATTTTTGCTCGCCGGCAAACACCTTGAGCAAGGGATGAATCTCTCCCTGCGGATTAAAATCAAAACCAAATCCCGGCTGCTCCGGCCCGGCCGAAACCACGCGCGAAAGCTTTCCCGGCAACAGGCCGCGCGGCCCCAGCACCGCGTTATACGCTTGGCCGTCCACGCGCGGGCCGGCGAAGATCAACAGCGCCCCGCCCCCTTTCACATACGCCGCCAATTGATCCGCCTGGGCCTCGGCCACGCCGGCCACATTCACCAATGCCACCGCGCGCTGTTCACTCAAGGAGCGCGTCGCCAATTCCAGATCGCTGATCACCTCCGGGCGTAAATCGCCCTGTTCCCCGGGACGTGGTGCCAGCGCCAAAGATACAAATCCCGCGGTACCTTCCCGCGGACGAGCCGCCCGAAACCCTTCCAC
>JBBQBE010000123.1:0-7136 GCA_038317225.1 Tepidisphaerales bacterium
TGAGAGCATCAACCCCGCTCACAATCGTGCCGGTGGAATCGGTCAGCGCCAGCTTGGCGTAAACCGGATTTTCCCCGCTGCCGGCATTGGTACTACGGACCTCGTAGGTAAATTCACCGAGCGAGGTAAAGCTGGGGCTGCCCACCACGCTATATTCGAGTACCCAGCGCTGGTTCACGCGAGAATCACCCCCACTAAACGAGACAGCGTTGATGCCGGAGATGTCGTAGCCAGCGGTATTCGCACTGACATTGAGATCGTACTGCACGGTGTATGGGGCATAGCCGTAGCCAGGGCTCTCGGCCGCATTACCACCAAAGCCGTCATTGAGTCCTGTTATTGTGCCTTGATCCGTTGCTCCGGAAACTAGGGATGCGGACTGCAAGGTAGACTGGCCGGTGTTGATCAGATCCGTGCTGCTCACGGTCGCGGCGGATGGCGTACTCGCCGTGCCTTCGAACGCGACCGACGAAGTGGTCGTTTTGGTGGTGATGATTGAACCCGACGCAGGTATCACCATTATCCCCAACCCCAGAACCGCAAACAAACCTATTGGCTTTCGCATAACTCACACTCCTACAAGTAAAAAACTGATGCTCCGTATGACACAAGATAACTCTAGCCCATCTATCCAGCCCGTGCAACCCTTTTTTTGTTGATTGTATAGCACAATATCGTATAGTACATGGCTTGAAATGGCTAAATTGACTCTTATGACCCCGGAAATCCAACCAACCATCCGCGCCAGCTCCTATAACGCCGCCATTGTGATGAACAGTGACCACGCCTTTAACCGTGGTATTATACACGGGATCGGCATGCGTTTGGCGGGGCTTGGGCATTTTGCCCACTTTTTTCCCCCGGCACTCTCTCCGATACAGCTTGTCAACGTTTTGCGATGCCAGTGGATATTTTTCCATACATTTGGTGAATCGTCGGAACACTGTGAGGCGATCAAACAGCAAGCAGGCATTCGCATTGCGCTTTTAGACGACTTGCCTTGGACAGAAGGCCAGATTCAGGTGGATAACGTCGAAGTGGGCCGAGTCGCCGCCGGGCATTTGTTGACGACGGGGTTAACCTCGTTCGCGGTTGTGGGCATTGACGAATCCACCTGGTCGGCCGGGCGCGTCAAGGGCTTCGGTGACACGCTGCGTAAGGCCGGTCACGCAACCAGGGAATATGGGATTCCCCACAGGTGTGAGGCCAATCGACTGACAGGGCATTTTATCAGCGTGGATTCAAGCTTCACCGACTGGCTCATGGGGCTGCCCAGGCCCTGCGGGATTTTCGTTGTCAACGACGCCTGGGCACGATACACGCTTGATTGCTGCCAGACCTGCGATATCAAGGTGACTGATGACATGATGGTGATCGGGGCGGACGATGATGATCTCTACTGTGACCTGGGAAGTCCGGCGATTTCCAGCGTGCGAATTTCCTGGCATAAATTGGGCATTGCCGCAGCGGATCTGGCGATCCAATTCCAAATTGAAACGCCAGGCAAGCAGCGGGTAGTTCACGTGCCACCCGAGGGGGTTGCGGTGCGCTACTCGACCAGCGGTATTCACGGAGAAAATCGGGAGATCGTGGCGGCTTTACGCTATCTGCGTACCCGCGCCTTGAAGGCGGTTAGCATTAGTGAGATTCTTCGAGAGCATCCGATGGATCGCCGCGTGTTCGAGCTTGGTTGCAAGAAGATTCTGGGGCGTACGCCTCATCAGGAACTACTTCGCCTGAGAATTGAAACCGCCAAACGCCTGCTGCTGGGGACCGATATGCGTGTCGCCGACATCGCAGTGCAATGCTGTATTGATCCGCGTCACATCGCTAAGGTATTTCGTAAACAGACCGGCATGTTGCCCGAGGCCTTTCGAAGATCGCTCGGCGCGCCTTCGCTCTAGTTTTTCGGGCGTGGCACAGGGACAGAGTGTAAAACTGGGACGGACCTATTTTTGAGAAATCAATGAAAATAGTCGCTGGAGTTAGGTGCGTCCCAGTATCACATCCGTTCCAGTAATACATCCCACTTCAAAATTCAAAAGAATTGCGGGCCATGACCAGGGGGCGGTTTTGGCCGACGTTGAGAAGGAGTCCGGCGGCCAGGAAACTGGCCAGGAGGCTGCTGCCGCCATAGCTGACAAAGGGGAGGGTGATGCCGGTTACCGGGAGCAGGCGCAGGCAGACGCCGAGGTTGATGAAGGTTTGGGCGGCGAGGATGGCGACGACGCCGACGGCGATCAGTCGGCCGAAGGGTTCGCGGGTGGCGGCGGCGATTTCCAGGCCGGCGGCAAAGAGGATGGCGTAAGCGCCCAGGACGACGGCGGCGCCGAAAAGGCCGAACTGTTCGCCGATGAGAGCGAAGATCATGTCGTTATGGGCTTCGGGGATATGGCCGCCGACGGGGACTTGCATGGCACCTTTTCCGGCCACGCCGCCGGAGCCAAGGGCCGTCAGGGCGCGATCGACTTGAAAGCCGACTTCGCGGAGGTTGCGCTGGTCGTTGGAGAAGAGGGATTTGATCCGCTCGCGCTGGTAATTTTTGAGCAGGCTGGGGAAATGGCGGACGAAGGGAATATCGGGGTTGCCGACGAACCAGGCGGTGGGGATCAGTGCCGCGCCCAGCAGGAGGATGGCCAGCAGGTGTTTGCCTTTGGCGCCGGCGGCAAAGAGCATGGCGAACAGTGCCGGGAAAAAGAGCAGGGCCATGCCCAGGTCGGGCTGCCTGAGAATGAAAAAGACGGGGACCAGCGCCAGCAAAAAGGGTGGAAGCAGGCCGGTAACGTAGCGATAGTTGGAACGGAAACGCAGATAGCGTGCCAGGAGGATACAGAAAGCGAGTTTGAGAAATTCGGCCGGTTCGAGGCGTAAGAGGCCAAAATCGATCCAGGCGCGGGCGCCATTGATCAGCGGGACGCGGGGAGCGCCGGGGATGATGGTGTAGATCACCAGGCCCAGGGCGGCCAGGTAATAGAACCAGGCGAGGCGGCCGATGGCTTGGTAGCTGAGTAGTTGCATGGCCAGCATGACGACGAAACTGGCGGCCAGGAAGAGTATCTGGCGCTTGGCCTCCTGGGGCTGGTCGGCCCAGATGGAGACGATGCCGAGGCTGGCGAGCATGGCGATGGCCGCCAGGATGGGCCAGTTGCCGGTCATCGCCAATTGTCGCCACACACGGTTCATGCACCGACAAGGTAATTCAAAGGGGGACGGGAAACAAAAAAAAGCAGGGGTCAGTGATGCGGAGTCCGTAGTCCGTAGTCAGTAGTCAGTAGTTAAGATGATTGTGGATTGTTGATTGTGGATCGGGCGGAGTACGCACTATTGATTGTGGATTGTGGATTGTTGATTGTTGAAAAAAATACAAGGCGTGGAGCCACCTTCCACATTCATCCGGGAAAGGAAGCCCCCACCCTGCCCTCCCCCGGAGTACCAGGAGAGGGGATTACATTCCACATTCCACGCTCAACAATCAACATTCAACAATCAACAATCAACATTCCACCCTCAACATTCCACCCTCCACGCTCAACACTCATCTTCGCCACTGACTACGGACTACGGACCACTGACTACGGACAACTGCCCACGGACCCTCTACGGTATTTCCTGTCCATTGCAGGGGCAGTCTTCGGGAGACTGGATGCACAGGCGATAGTCGCCCAGGTTAGCGGCTCGGCGGCGGTCGCGTTCGGCGAGGGCGCGGGTGTCGGCTTCGCCCTTGGTGGCAAAGCGGGCGACCAATTCGCGTTTGCCGACGCCGTGGCAGACGTAGACGGTCCAGCCGCTTAAGTCATCGTCGCGCAGTACGCACAGACTGCCAAGGGGTTCGCTCATGGTTAATTCCTGTTGACAAGGGCCTTGATTATAGCCGGACGTTTTGATGAAGGTAACGGTCAATGGCGGCGGCGGCGGTTTTCCCGTCGCCCATAGCCAGGATCACGGTGGCGGCGCCGCGGACGATGTCGCCGCCAGCGAAGACGCCGGGCTTACTGGTCATGTGGTTGGCGTCCACCTCGATATAGCCTTTGGCATTAACCTTCAGGTCGGGGGTGCCGCTGGTTAAGAGCGGGTTGGCCTGGGTGCCGATAGCCTGGACAACGACCTGGCAGAGTATTTCAAATTCGCTGCCGGGAAGCGGGACGGGTTTGCGGCGACCGCTTTTGTCCGGTTCGCCCAATTCCATTTTCTGACAGCGCAAGGCGCGCACCCAGCCATTTTCGTCGCCGAGGATGGCGATGGGGTTGGTGAGCATTTGAAACACGACGCCTTCCTGTTCGGCGTGTTCGACTTCCTCGATGCGCGCGGGCATTTCCTTACGCGAGCGGCGGTAGACGAGTGTGGCCGGGTCAGCGCCGAGGCGTCGGGCGACGCGGACGGCGTCCATAGCGGTATTGCCCCCGCCGATAACCGCGGCCTGGGCGGCCTGCAGCACAGGAGTTTGGGCTTCGGGATCGTAAGCGCGCATGAGATTGACGCGGGTGAGATATTCGTTGGCGCTGTAGACGCCCTTGAGATTTTCGCCGGGAATGTTCATGAACTGCGGCAGTCCGGCACCGTTGGCGATAAAGACGGCGTGGAAGCCTTCTTCGCGCATCAATTCGTCGATAGTCCAGGTGCGGCCGATGATAACATTGGTTTGAATTTTGACGCCGGCTTTTTGCAGTTGCGCGACCTCATCGCGGACGATCTGCTTGGGGAGTCGAAATTCGGGGATGCCGTAGACCAGAACGCCGCCGGGTTCGTGGAGGGCTTCAAAGATGGTTACATCGTGGCCGCGGCGGGCCAGTTCGCCGGCGGCGCTGAGACCGGCGGGGCCGGAGCCGACGATGGCGACTTTTTTGCCGCTGGGCGGACGAGGCGTGGCGGAAAAGGCGGCGTCGTCGCGGTGGGTGCGCGCCCAATCGGCGACGAAGCGTTCGAGATAGCCGATGGCGACGGACTGGCCCTTGATGCCGCGAATGCAGAGCGATTCGCACTGGCGTTCCTGAGGGCATACCCGCCCGGAGATGCCGGGCAGAGCATTGTCATTAAGCAGCACTTGAGCGGCCGCGGGCAGATCGCCATTGGCCAGGCGGTCGATGAATTGAGGGATGTCGATGCGGACGGGGCAGGCCGAGACGCACTTGGCCTCTTTGCAGCCGAGGCAGCGTTGGGCTTCGAGGACAGCCAGGTGCATTTCCAAGCCAAGGTTGACTTCCCCAAAATTACTGGAACGCTGTTGAGGGTCGCGCATGGGCATGGACTGGCGCTGGATTTTCATGCGTTCGGCGGGTTTCATTTTTGCCGGCTCAGCCATAAGTTGCTCGATTAAAAATTACGCGGTTGGGCGGTTGGCGCAAGTTCTATTTTTTGCACCACCCATGATTTCCAAAAAATTTTAGCCCATGCCCGGCATGCGGCACTGGTGTTTGCTCTTCAAGGCCGCTTCCTGGGGTTTATACGCCGTCAGGCGGTCGATGAGTTCACGGAAATCGACCTGGTGGGCGTCAAATTCTGGGCCATCGACGCAGGCGAATTTGACTTTTCCATCCACTTGCACGCGACAGCCGCCGCACATGCCGGTTCCATCGACCATGATGGGGTTCAGGGAGGCAACGGTGTGAATGGCAAAGGGGAGGGTGGTCTGGGCGACGGCGCGCATCATCGGGACGGGGCCGGCGCAGATGACCTCGCGAACGGGATTGGCGGCCTGGCTTTCTTCGATGAGCTGCCTGAGTCGATTGGTAACAAAACCGTGATAGCCATAGCTGCCGTCGTCGGTGCAGGGGTAGACGCCGTCGCAGAGGGCTTTGAGTTCTTCTTCGAGGATGACATAGGGCTTGCTGCGTCCGCCGATAATGGCTGAGACATAGTTTCCCTTGGCCTTGAGGCCCTGGGCCTGGGGGTAGATGACGGCGGTGCCGACGCCGCCGCCGACGATGACGGCATGGCCGACGTTTTGGATGTCGGTTTGGCGGCCCAGCGGCCCGGCAACATCGTGCAGCTCGCCGCCGGGTTCGATGGCGCAGATGGCGGCGGTGGCGGCCCCAACCTGCTGGACGATCAGTTCGATGGTGCCGGCGGCCCGATCGGCCGAGGCGATGGTCAGGGGGATGCGTTCGGCGTTGTTGTCGCTGCGGACAATGACAAACTGGCCCGGCCCGCAATGGCGGGTAACGTGGGGGGCGCTGACGCGGAGGCGGCGGACCTGCGGGGCGAGCCACTGGGCATAAACAACGGGATATCCCATAGGAGCCTCGGTTGGATCAGAGGATGGCCAGAATCTTAAATTCCACGGTCCCGCGCGGGGCTTTGACCTTGACGGTGTCGCCGACCCGCGCCTTCATCAGAGCCTCGCCCATAGGGCTGGAAGCGCTGACGGGCATCACATCGCTATCGGCGCCGGCGGGAGCGGCTTCGCCCACGATTCGGACCAATTGCTCCGAATCGTCATCGAGGTCCAGGAGTTTGACGGTGTGGCCGAGAAATACCATGTCTTCAGGCACATCCTCATTGCTGACCACCGCGACGCTTTTGAGCTTGAGTTCCAGCTCGGCGATTTTCAATTGGATATCGCGGTTTTCCTCCTTGGCGAAATGATATTCGGCGTTTTCGGATAAATCGCCCAAGGCGGCGGCTTTGCGGATGCGTTCCTGCACATCCAGTTGCATTATGTAAAGCTGCTGGCGCTTTTGCTCCAGGGCGGCTTTTTCTTCGGCGCTGACCATCTGCATAACAACTCCTGACAGGTCCGGCCAAACCAGCCGGCAGCCCTAAGGCTCAGACAAAACAATAACCACCGCGCAAGGGCGCGGTGGCGCGAAACGTCAATGGCGCATCATAGCGTGGCGGCGGGGATTGGCAATAAAAAAACGGCGATGATTTTTTAAGGTAACGGGGTGATGGCACTGAGCGGGCGGGCGGCTCGGGGGGGCCGTGGGGACTGGTAAAACGGAATAAGGAAGCCCTCACCCGGCCTCTCCCATGAGTACATAGGAGAGGAGAATTTTTGTCTGCTGAGCAAACGAGATTGCCCTGTTTTTTCGTCAAGCGTTTTGGCGGATTGCCCTGTTTTAGCGTCAAGCGCCTTTGCGGATGATTTTGATGATCTGGTGGGCTTCGCCGCCGGGGATGGGGGTGGGGATGCACTGGGG
>JBBQBE010000124.1:0-6962 GCA_038317225.1 Tepidisphaerales bacterium
GGGGTTGGGCGTGCGAAAATCCACGCCAGCCGGTACGATGATCTGAGGCTGGAAATGCGCCCGCTGAACCTTCAGACCGATATCCTGGAGAAATTCCCCGGCTTTACCCGTCTTGACCTCGGCCACATTGGAGGCGAAGAACGAGTCCGGCCGCACGGCGGTTGCCGCCCCGGCCGCATCCTTCGGCTCATCGGCCAATGCCAGACTGGCTGAAAAGACCATCGCCAATAGCGCCAAGGGCTGCACCAAGCGAACGAAAATATTCTTGCCGTTACGTTGTGACATGTGTATTACCACCAGATAAAATAAATATTCCACCAGCCATGCTCACCCATCACTCCCGGCGTGCTTCTTGAGGGAACAGTTCCCGCCGGAAGATCAAACGTCTTCCATTCACCGTGGCCATCGGTAAATACCTGGTTGGCCCCGGCCTTGAGCGAGCCGGCCGGCCGATGGTTGAATGTCCACGTCCCCGCCGACGAACCAGCTCCCGAGCCGAAACCCATCACATAGTCGCTGAATAATGGATATGGATTTTTATCCGAAAACTTCACGGCAACCTTGGTCCAGTCAACGCACCATTCCCCGTAGCGTTTTCCGCTCCCATCGCCCAGGTAAAAATAGGAAGTAGACAGAAGATCAAATTTGTTATAGGTGTGAGCCCACTGCCATTGACCAACACAATTGGTTCCCTGAGTAACCACAAAGGACGGACTGGACGGACATTCCCAGACCTTGGAATGCTGCCCGTTGCTCCAATAGGCAGCGGGGTCCCAGAGTTTCATCTGCTGCGCCATATCCCCTCGGAACATAAAGTAGGAAATGGCGTTAACCACCTGATCACGTTCTTCGATTGGAAATATTCCGCGATTCTCGTTGGAATACATGATCGCACCCAGGGCAAGCTGGCGCAGATTATTCGCACAGGAGATGCGACTGGCGTGCTCCCTCGCCCGTAAGAGGCTTGGCAAAAGTATCCCGATCAGAAGGGCGATAATGCCGATCACGACCAGCAATTCCACCAACGTAAAACCGGATTTTCTTTTACCCATGACCAACTCCTTTTATGAGGATACTTGCTACCTGACCAAACACGACTCACTTTCCATTCCATCCGACGCCATCCCCGAACCGCCGACAATGATCAACTGAGGCTTAACCTTTACGCACTGCGGCGGCTGGGGTAACTTTCCGTCAACTCTCGCCAACAGCAGCTTGACCATCTCTTCGCCCATGTACTTGTTTTGCTTATCAACCGTCGCCTGCGGCCCGGCCGGCTCGAACTTCTGTTCGGCCAGGCAGTCCGCCCAGTAATTGTCATAACCAACCAGACCGATATCCTTGTGAGGTATTCGGCCAAATAGCCGACAAGCCGCCGCGGCGGTATACGTTTCACGATCAGAAACGACCATCAAGCCATCCACCGGATTAGCTCCCGTGAGCCAGGGAACCAGGAAACCGGCCAAATGATGCGCTCCATCCCGGAATACCTGTTCATTCCCATCATCCTCGGGGACCTGCGGTATCAACAACGGCGGCAAAATGTCCAAACCGGCTTCCCTCATGGCCCGCTGATACCCGGCCAGACGATTTTCAACCCAATACATTTCCTGGCTTCCCCGCGGATAAACGCACACAATCCGTTTCCTGTTTTGACTGATTAACCAGCGGGTCAATTCATAATTCCCCTGCTCGTGGTCGGAAACAACCCGATCCACTTCCGTCAGTCCTTCGCCATCGCCATAAACCACTACCGGCAAACCGCCACGCCGAGCCGCCGCTACCAGCTTGGGAGCCATCCCATACTCGCTGGGCGCTTCGGGAATGATTAATCCTTTGGGCTGGTCGGTAACCAGATGATTGATTCCGCCCGCTTCCAACTGTTTGGAATGGACGCGCAGGGTGTTCAATCCTGCCGTTTGCACGGCCTCCATGGCTCCTTGACTTATAAACTCCAGCCAACCGCCATGTTCATGAACGGTTTCCAATTGGTCCAAAGCCGGTGCAACTACAGCCACGGTGTTGGTCATCATCAGACTTCGCATCATCGCCGGTGCCGGAGATGTCACCACTCGAGCCCGAGGACTGATCTGCTGCAGCCAGCCCTCATCGGTTAATTCACTGAGTACCCGACGAACCGTCGAACGGTCCACATTGAGTTGTGAAGACAGCCTTCTCTCCGCCGGCAAGCGACGCCCCACCGGCAAACTGCCATCTCTGATCCACTGCCTGAGCGTATTGGCGACGCGTAACCTAGGCACCTCCACCGCAACAACCGCCGATGCGGCCTGTGGATACAGCACCGCCGATGGTTTTTCTATGGAAATTTCCAAGAGTGACGAACCCATACAAGACCCATTATGCCACCTATTTGTGCCCGTGTCAAATTAAATATAAATTTGTTTGCCATTTCTTTCAATTAATTGCGATTTTTTTCATTTGGGCTTAATTTGGATGCGCCTATCCATGATTGAGAGATCTCAAAGTGGGAAACGCACATTACTTGCCGTAACTACTGGTTAAAACTCGTATTATGGGGGGGGGCTAAAAAGATCAAAAGCCATTTTCACCCGTCGCAGCATAAATGCCCCCGGATCCGCGGCAATCAGGTGATAAAGGCTTGCGACCCGAATGCCATCCCCTTTTATTACACAAGTTAAACCCGCGCCAATCAACGCTCAATCTTGCAGATTCGGGGGTTTCGAATCCTGTCCCGTTTTCCGCTCCCTTCAACAGCCGCGCTGCCTTCTGCCGCGCCCGACCGCGCCGGAACCAGCAATTTCATCGGATGACCTGCACCCGGCACTCTGCTAGCGTGTACGGGGAAGCAATACCCTTTACAGGAAAGGAATACACAATGGCTCAGAAAACCAATACCCGCGCATTGACCCGATGGGAGAATGAAGGTGGCGAGATCGAAACGGCCGCTTCGAAATCCAAACCTTCGGCCACGCCAACTCGACCTCGCGGCAGCAACACCGGCAAGAAATCGTCAACCCCGGCGACGCCCTCGCCGGTGGGGTCGCTTCAGCAATTGCGCGCCCAGACCGCCGTTAAGCGTTCGCGGCAAAAGGAAGCTGGCCTGCTGAGCCGGCGAATCGGAAAGGCCTCGGCAAGTACTCAGCGCGCCCAAGGCAAGCGCGACTCGAAACACTAACACTCAACGAAAGAAACAAAGAAAGAAACCACCATGCTCATTCAAGTGAATACTGGCCACAATATCAAAGGCAGCGAGGAGCTGGACGGTTACGTTCAATCCACGATCGAGGCGTCGCTCGGCCGATTCGGCGAGCACATCACGCATGTGGAAGTTCACCTCAGCGATGACAATGGCGACAAATCCCACGGCGACGACAAACGATGTCTGATCGAGGCGCGCCCCGCGGGCATGCAACCCATCGTCGTAACGCACGTGGGCGCGACTATTGATGAAGCCCTTGATGGGGCCGCCGAAAGGCTCGAGAGGCTCTTGAACGACACGTTCAGTAAACTCCACGATCCCAAGGGACGAACGTCGCTCGGTCACGATGTAACCGTCTGAACGAGTTGGCGGCTTGCTCAGGTCCCGATCTTCGCGGGCAATCGGCACCGTAATGCGCTCACGAGATCACAGGGGTCGGGCGAGATCAAAGGGGAGGCTAAAAGGGTCAAAAGCCATTTTCGCCCGTCGCAGCATAAATACCCCCGGATCCGCGGCAATCAGGGGATAAAGGCTTACGACGCTTTTTTGTCTCCCGTCGGAGCGGCGCTCTTCAGTCCGGTGAAATTGTTCAACATCCATCCTACCGGCCAAGCGCTCAAGGACCAGCGGCTGGAGGTGATGATGGCCGAGGGCGGCATCGCTGATTGCAGCAAGGCCGGCAATTGCGTGGTGGTCTGTCAAAAGGATTGACCCAACCTCAATTCCATCGCAACCATTGGCCGGCAGACGACGCGGGCGGTCCTCAAGAAAGTCTTCGGCGGGTGAGCAAGCCATGGCAACAACACACCCATTCAAAGTAGGCGATCATGTGCGCTGGAACTCCGAAGCCGGCCGGGTCTCGGGAACCATCAAAAAGAAAATCACCTCCGAGATTTCCTTCAAGGGATACACGGTTCACGCCTCGAAAGAAGAGCCGCGGTATTTGATCAAGAGCGACAAGACCGACCACCTGGCCATGCACAAAGGCTCGGCGCTGACGAATATCCAGAAGTCAGGCAAATCTCGCCTTGCTTGATCGGCCAGGCAAGGGCTTGGCTTTCGCTGCAACCGCAGCGCGCTCGTCAGGTTCCGGATAGGTTATTACTGGCGCGCGGCCGCGGCTCTTCCGCACGACCGCAAACTCCGTCAGCTCGTGCCGTGTGGCGCTGGTCTCACTCATAATGTGTTTCACGGGGATCGCGTAAGCCGCCTCCGTGTCGGCAATCATTCGGCGATGGCAACGCCACCAGACCGCTTCGGAGCACATCACGCACACCCTTCGCTTCTTTCGCCGCTCGTTCAATTCTTCAATTCCTTTGTTGAAGCTGTCGGTCTGCATGTAATCCGCGTAGGCGCGAAATCGCGCGTTATGCCAACCCTCGTTCGGCGAACCCGGAGTGGGCTGGCGAAACCCTCCCAATGCGGGCAAGATCGCGTACTGGATTCCGGCCCGTGCCAGTGCCGTTTTCATCCGACTCTGGCTAAACCACGGAAACGCGCGCGAGCGCCGAACCGTTCTAACGTCCAGCAGTTCTTCGATCTTCCACGCCTTAAGCAGCGCGACAAACGCGCTCCATGTGCGCGTCGAATGGCCCACGGTGAAAAGCATCCTCTGTCCCATGCCGATATTTTACCTCCGGGCAGGATTCGAGCATTCAAACCAGAAAACACGACACATACCAGAAAACATGACAGGAATCGATCAGCCGTTGCAAGACGTTTGCGCACCCTTGGTGGGTCGGCCCGGATCGCGCATGGTTGATTCCAGGCTAAGGGGCCTAACCGCCTGATCCCGAAAGTGGTTATCGCCAAAGCCGGCGGCCACGGTTCACGCTGGGCCGGATGGCCTCCCGTTGCTCCGCCGACCGCGGCTCGTTGATGAGCTAGACCCAGTCGGCCGGCCGCTGTACCGGCCAGTCGGCCAGCAGGAGTAGCCCACGCCCCTTCACCCAACCAAGATTGATCACATGGTAACCCAAGCCTCCGGGAGCATGACGGCGCTGGCGCGGCATCATTTCAAGTTAAACACGCGCCAATCAACGCTCAATCTTGCTGATTCGGGTGTTTCGAATCCTGTCCCGTTTTCCGGCGCTCTAACCACCCGCTGCAGTTGACGAGCACGCGTGCGTTGGAAGTTTTCATCGAGCCTTGTGCTTTTCTTCCCCGCAAACGGCTCGCAACTGGGCGGCAGGTCGTTAGCCAGCACCAAGCTTCAAGGAGGCCATAGGAACCGCACCGTCGGACTACTCGTGCTCGTCGAGTCCGTTCTGGCTACCACTGCCGCTTTACTACGGAACCAGAGAACATCATATTCCAGCCCGAATTATCTTAGGCGCGCGGCCATGGTCCGTCCCAAGACGACAGACGCAACCGGGCTATTTGCCATCGCCCTGGCTGGCACCCCGTCGCAGGTCCATCTGGCCATAACTGCGATGGTTCAACCGGGCGTTGTTCCGATAGGACAGGTTGGTCACCAGCGCGATCATCGGCCGGCGCCACGTGAGAAAATTGCCGGCCACGTGCCGGAATATCTGCCAGCGCGAGTAGAACCGCAGGTCGCACGACTTCATTTCTTCCACAATCTGGGCCCAGGAGAAGTTGGTATAGCGCGCCGTGGGAAAACCCAGAGTGTAGTAGCGCCAATCCTGCGGGAATTCATCGGCCGCGATGCGATTCTCGGCCAACATACGGTCCCACAGGCGCGTCCCCGGCAGCGGCGTGAGGAACAGCGCGTTGAGGAAGTCCACGCCATAGGCCCGCGCCGCCTTGGCGATTCGCTGGCCGATTCCGGGCTGATCCGAATCCAGGCCCATGATGAACGAGCCTACGACGAGGATCTTGTGCCGTCGGATCTGCTTGACCGACTTGCGGAAATCCCGGCCGCGCATCAGGTTGAACTTCTTGCCAAGCTCCGCCAGGCCCTCGGCGGTGGGAGATTCAAACCCGATGAAAACGCCTCGGCAGCCGGCCTTGGCGGCCAGGCTCAGCAGCTCTTCGTCGTCGGCCATGTTGATGGTCACCTGGGCGATCCAGTTCTTGCGGAGATCGGCAGCAATGATCGCGTTAAGCAGTTGCTTGGCCCGTTGGATGTGCGCCTTGCTGGTGCCGATGAGGTTGTCATCGACGACCAGCACCCATTTTTCCTGAATGCATCGCATTTCCTCGATCACGTTTTCGATCGGCCGATGACGGTAGCGCCGGCCATTGAAGGCCGACACGCTGCAAAAGGTGCAGTCCAGCGGGCAGCCGCGCGTCGTCTGGATCGAGCCGAAGGCGTAACCTGTGCTGAGCAGATCGTGCCGGGCGAGAGGTACGCTGGCCATGTCCACCAGCTCGCCGCTGTAGATCCTCTGGAGCCGGCCGGCCTTGGCATCCTCCAGCACGCCCTTCCAGATTCCCTCGGCCTCGCCGGTTACCACCGAGTCGGCATGTTGCACCGCTTCCTGGCGACACATCGTGGCATGAATTCCACCCATGACCACGCTGATGTGCTGGCTGCGAAATGCGGTGGCCAGTTCATACGCCCGCGGGGCCTGCGAGGTGAACGCGGTGATCCCCACCAGATCCGGCCGCGGCAGGGCGGCATAGTCCGGCACGCCCAGGTTCTCGTCGATAATCGTGACCTCCCACTCCGGGGGAGTCAGGGCCGCCAGTATCTGCAAACCCAGGGGCTTCCAAACCCGATATCGATTCCAGCGGCTTTTCTTGATTTGGGCCAGACTCACAAGCGGATTGAACGGATTAATCAGATAAAGTCGCATCGGCTCCCAGTTCGGTTGAC
>JBBQBE010000125.1:0-6945 GCA_038317225.1 Tepidisphaerales bacterium
CGATCACCCACCACTCACTTTCAAAAGTCAGATATCGACACTGAACATCCTCCAGTGTGATGTTCCGTCGCCCCACAATCTTTCCGACGTGTTCATTCAACCTGGCCCGGAGCGTGCGTTTGCTCTTGGTCAACCCGCGCGTGGCCTTGCCTATGTAGACCAGTTGGCCGTGATAGTAGAGCGCGTAGATGCCACTGTTTGGCGGGCCCACCTGGCGCGCCAAGAGATATACTGGACTGGCCTCCATCTTCTGGACGACCTGATCACGGATGCCCTTGTCCAGATCGAACTGGAATTTGTGCGGATCGGACTCTTGCACCATGATGGGCAAGGTAATCGCATGGACACGATTTCGTCAAATGAGCGCAGCCGCGTCATGGCCCGCGTGCGGTGCAAGGACACCGGCCCGGAGCTGCAGGTGCGCCGCATAGTCCACGCGCTGGGGTTTCGCTTTCGGCTGCATCGCCGCGATCTGCCGGGCGTGCCTGATTTGGTTTTTCCTCGGCTGCGGAAAGTGGTATTTGTTCATGGTTGCTTTTGGCATCAACATTCCTGCCCAGCCGGTGACCGTATCCCCAAGTCGCGGCTGCGGTTCTGGCGGACCAAGTTGCGGGGAAATGTTCTGCGCGACCAGCGGGTGGTTGCCGAGCTGCGCCGACTGGGCTGGCGTGTGCTTTTGGTATGGGAATGTGAGTTGCGGCACGCTTTGAAGTTGCGCGGCAAAATGGCCAGGTTCCTGGGAGGCTGATTGCAACCCTGCCTTGGGCGGGGCAACGCGGGTTCATGTGTTTACGCGCCAATACCCCCCCCAGGCAAGAAAATGTCATGCGGCCGCCGTGGTTATTGGTTTGGCGGCGGGTTGCCGGTAAGATGTGTCAGCCTCCAAGGTGGAGGCGCTAATCGGGAAAGGGATCGCTCATGAAAGTCATATGCAATCGTGGAGCGCTGTTGGAAGCGCTGAACCTGGCCGGCAACGTGGTGGCTTCGCGTACGCCCAAGCCGTCTTTGCTTTGCGTCAAACTCTCGGCCGCCGATGATCAGTTGACCATCAGCGCCACCGATTTGGAAGTGGCCGTGCGCTGCGTTGATCAGCAGGTGCAGATCGACGAGCCGGGCAACGCCCTGCTGCCGGCCGACAAGCTGCGCGACATCGTGCGCGAAAGCGTTGACGACACCCTCTCACTGCAAGTGGAGGGCATGGGGGCCGACATTCGCGGCCAGGATTCGCATTTCCACCTGTTCACCCAGCCGGTGGATGATTTCCCCGCTTTGCCGCCCTTTGACGGCCAAGCCGATTTTGAAGTGGCCGCCGGACTGCTCAAGCAGATGATCGGTCAGACCGTCTTTGCCATCGCCAAGGAATCGACCCGTTACGCCTTTAACGGCATCCTGGTCAGCGCTAAAGGCAAGAAGCTGGTGCTGGTGGGGACTGACGGCCGCCGCCTGGCTTTGGCCAAGGGCGATCTGTCGGCCGGCAGCGCCGCCGCCTTGCAGGAGCGCGACGGCTTATCGGCCATTTTGCCGGCCAAGGCCATGCAACTGCTGGAAAAAATTCTGATGGACCCGCAAGAGACAGTGAAGGTGAAAATCTCCGAGAATCAGGTCATCTTCCAAACCGCCGGCGTCACGCTTTCGAGCAACCGCGTCGAGGGCCAGTTCCCGCCGTATGAGGATGTGTTGCCCAAGGACGCCGACAAGAAACTCACGGCCGGCACCGCCGACCTGCTTTCGGCCACGCGCCGCGCATCGCTTTTGACCGGCGAGGATAGCAAAGGCGTGCGCTTCGCGCTTTCGGCAAGCGGGCTGGTGATCTCCACCCGCTCGGCCGAATCCGGCGAGGCTACCGTGAATTTCCCCTGCAAATACGAAGGGGCCGACCTGGAAATCGGCTTTAATCCGCAATACCTGATGGAAGCTCTGCGCGTGGCGGACAACGACGAAGTTTCGCTGGAAATGATCAGCGCCAACCGCCCCGGCCTGCTCCGCAGCGGCAGCAACTTCCTCTACGTGATCATGCCAGTGAATTTGGGATAGAAGAAAGCGAAACCGGCGTCAGGCAGCCAAGACCGCCGCTTGCATGTGGTGAACGCCGGCCACCCGTCGCCATGGCGGGGTCGCCGAGTATCCAAGTTGGCGAGTCTGGCAGCGGCATGCACCAGCTTGGTCCGTCCGGCATCAGCGCCGCCGCCAAGCCCAGCGCTAGAGCATTCTCAAACCAACCGTGGCGTGAATAATTGCCGCACCCGTGAGCAAGCTAAGAGTTTTCCACGTGCTGACGCGCGCGGCTCTTTGCCCACCGCTACCAACGGCTTGGAAATGCGCTAGCAGGTAACGCTTTGCCCTGGCTTTTTTCGCGGCAACCTGTTGGCATCTTCTTTTTAGCGCCGCCAGCCGCGGGCGATCTGTGCCGCACGGGCGAATTTTTCCGGGCTAACTCCCGGCGGGCAGGAATCGGAGTTGGCCAACACAAAAGCCCCGCCGGCACCTTCCTGTAATACCCGCTCCACATAGTCGTCAAACGCCCCGCCTTGCAGTCGCAGCAGGTGCGTCGGCTCGATGCCGCCGACGATGGCGAATTTTTCGCCCACCACCTTTCGCGTTTGCGCGATGCTCACGTTTCCGGTCGGCAAAGGCGAGATGCTTTCAATCCCCAAATTCCCCTGGCCCATCATGTCGCTCAAGAGGTCTTTGACATGGCCGCAGGCATGTTGCAGATAATGCTTGCCGGCCACATTGAGCGTTTGACACCACTGGGAAATCTGCGGAAAAATGTATTGGTGGTACTGCGTCGGCGAATAATTCTGCGTGGAGCTGTCCTCCCAGGTGAGATAAAACTCCAGCGGACATTGGACGGCCAATTCCACCGCTTTTTGGTCCACCCGCACCATCGCCGCCAGTAGTTCCTCCACCGCCTCCGGGAAGTCGGCCAGGGCATAGGCCAGTTCCTCGGTTCCCACGTGATGTTCGACCAGACTTTGAAACGCGCTTTTGCACCGCGGCGTGAGCATGCCAACCGACAAGCCCTCCTGACCTTCGCCATTTAAATGAGCCAGCACGCCGGCCGGATCATATTGCACCTCGGTGTGCCGTTCGATCCAGATCTGGATGAGAAAATCCTCGCGGGTTTTGAGCGGATGCTCGATCAAAAACCAGGTGTTACCTTCGGAGCTGCGCTTGGCCATGCTGTGCAGTGTGCCCACGGGTGTGGTGATGTAGGTATGCGATTCATCACCCGATTCGGTCGTGCGCGTCTCACACCCTTGCGGCAGCGGCGCGCACGTGGGACAAGCACAGCCGCGCCATAACGGATCGGCCCCGATTTTTTGGTAAAATACCAATTGCCCCTGCCGCTGGATTTCTTTGGGGAAATATTCCCACACATAGGCCAAAAACGGGCTAAAGGGCACCCGATCAGTCTGTAAACCCAACAACGCCGACCGCAAACGCTGATTCGATGTCATAGCCATGATATTACAATATTCGACAATAACCGCCAGAGCGGCAAAAGCCTTCAGTGGGGCAAAATGGCCACGCGCGCCTTCCGATAAGCTGTACTTGGCGGGCGCAATCGATCACGTTGGGAGAGCCTAAAAGGGTCAAAAGCCTTTTTCGTCGGTCGCGGCGCAAATGCCCCCGGATTTGCGGCAATCAGGGGATAAAGGCTGATGACCCTTTTTCTTCGCCCCGATAAGCTGTACCCGGCGGGCGCAATCGATCACGTTGAGCTTGCCGCACAGACACCCATAACGGCGGCATGGCGCGGATGGCCTAAAAGGGTCAAAAGCCATTTTCGCCCGTCGCAGCATAAATGCCCCCGGATTTGCGGCAAGCAGGGGATAAAGGCTTATGATCTGCTCTGTCTCGACCCTAATTCTCGAGGGCGAGCCTGGGCTGCCCAGTGCCTGAAACTCCAGGGAAGTCAGCGGGCGCGGTCGCCGCATTCAACCGCCGCTGGAGAAGATCGAGATGGAGCGATTGCCTCCTTGTATCATTCTGACTCTGCGACCTCCGCCCCTCTCTGTGGCGACAAATTCGATTTTGGCCACCGAGGCCACCGAGGCCACAGAGCGGGCTCGGTCGCTGGATTCAATCGCCGCTGGTTGGGTCGAGACAGAGCACTTATGAACGTATTTCTGCTCCGCCTTGATGACATCGAGCAATTTACAGAAAAAAACTTGCAAGGTCTCGTGGGGAGGCTGTGGAACCATCCAGCGATGTTTGGTATTTTTCAAACAGGACGATAAGGTGATTGCGACATTTGCTAGGGAGAAGTCCTCATGAAGGTATGGGTCATAATCGGGATTCTGCTGGGCTTGCTGGTGGGCCATGTGCAGGCTGGCTCGCCAAGTGCGCCGACGACGCAACGCTCCGATGCGCAAGCGGCCATTGAAGATCTCAATGTGGAAAATGCCCGCCTGTGGGGCGAGAATGAGGAGCTACGCAATCGGATCGCCGAACTGGAAGGCAAGCGCCCCACCTCCGCGCCGGTGCGCAAATACAATAAAGTGATCTTTGTCAGTTATGCCCCCACACCGGACTACGCCGAGGTCGCCACGATTGGTCAGTCAATCAATGATCTGCAAGCCGATCAATCGTTTAATCTGTTTATCCCTTACCGTGACGGAGTTGATGCCCTGCAAAAGGGTTTCTTTGTTCTGGCCACCCCGGAGAACAAGCGCCGGGCGGGCAAGCTGCTGGCGCGACATCGCTTTTATGAGGGGCATCTTGAAGACGCCCTCAAAGCGGCCATCAACTATCGTCCCGACCTGATTTGCGTGGCCACCAAAGGCGAGGTCAAGGAAATGGAGGCCACCCTGAAGATGCTGCGCCAGGCGAATGGCGCCCATCCCATCCCCATTGACACGTGCTTGAAATTTTCCCCTTCGGTTCAGATGCAACATTTCCTCTGGCAACTCTCCAAAGAGAGCGGCGGCGTCTGTCTGGACGAAAAAAACCAGCCCGCCGATGAACCGGTGCTGCCCGTGAAGGCGGTGGAGCCAACCCAAACCCCCGCGCCGGCCAAACCCGGGATTTTTCGCGTTCATTGAGGACGGGATAAAAGGGTCGATGGCTGGGGAGCTAGGATGGGGGTCGCTCCTAGTGATAGTGAAATTCAACAGGGTCGAAAACCCGACTTCGGCGCTCATTTGCATATTTCCCCGAAAATCGGCCTATTTCTCAAAATGCCAGGCACTACATAACGGGGGTCTTCGCTTGTTTTCATGCCCGGACGCCCCACCGTTTTCACCTGCTGGAGGGAACCAGCGCGCGTTCGTCAATCGCGGCCAATTGGCTGGTGGCCGCCGATGGCGGCCGGCGGACCAAGCGTTGATATGATGCAGCAACCATGAAGAAACTCTGGACTGCGGCGGCGTGGCTGGTGGTGGCGGCTGGCTCGGCGGCTTGGGCGGCGGATTTGAGCGTGGGGCCGGGGCGGCGGTTTGATCGGCCGGAGGCGGCTTTGGCGGCGGCCAAAAGCGGGGATGTGATCCGCATATACCCGCCGGCGGGCCAAGCGGCGTATGAACGGGTGGCCCTGGCGGTGGATACGCCGAAAATAACCTTGCGCGGCATGGGGGATCGGCCGGTGGCTTTGCGCGGTCAGGGGTTTGATTACAGCGGGCGCGGGCGCACGCCGCGGGCGATTGTGCAATTCAACCGCGGCGCCGACGGTTGCAGTTTGGAGAATTTTGAACTGTCCGGTGCCCGGAACGAATCGTGCAACGGGGCCGGCGTACGCATCAACCAGGCCAACGGCGTCAGCGTTCGCCAGTGCGTCATTCATGACAACGACATGGGGATCATGTCCAATGGCCAGGGTGAGGCGGACGGGGAGAGCGCCGCCCGCGATCAATTGATCGAGGATTGCCGCATTTACGCCAATGGCACCGCGCGGCAGGCGGGTTACAACCACAATCTATACCTCGGCGGCGCCTCGGTTACGCTGCGCGGCTGCGAGATTTACGGCAGTGTTACCGGGCACAATCTCAAAAGCCGGGCGCGGCTGACGCGGGTGCTGGGATGTTATATTCACGATTCGGCCAACCGGGAACTGGACCTGGTTGACGCCAAGGGGTGGACCGACGCGCCCGGGGCCGATGCGGTGGTGGCCGGTTGCGTCATCGTCAAGGCGGCAAAATGCGCGGGCAACCGGGCGGTGATCCATTTTGGCCAGGACGGCGGCGGGCAGCGCGATGGGGTGCTGTGGCTGGCCCATAATACGATCATCACGCCTTTTTTCTCGGCGGTGGTAACCCTCTCGTCAAGCCAATCGCGGACGCAATTGATTAACAATCTTATCGTCGATCCCACCGGAGCGGCCAGGAGCCAGACGCTGGTGGAACTGGCGGGCGCGGCCGCCGACGCCGCCGGCGGGAGGGGCAACTGGGTTACGGCCGGTTTTGCCGCAAGCGACCAACCTCCGGCGGCGGGCGGACGGCGCGGCGGGGCGAGAAGCGTCGCACCCCCGGCATCGCTGGGACTGGCGCATGTCGCGGCGGTGCAGCAGCGCCCGGAATTTGTGGACCCGGCCCACGGCGACTATCGCGTCAACGCCGCGTGGGCGGGCGCGGGAGCTGCGTGGCCGGCGGAACTGACGAATTTACTGGCTGGCGCTCTGTTGGAATTTCGCTCGCCCCTGGGCAGCCAACCGCGGCCCGACGCGGCGGCGGAAAAACCTGCGGTGGGAGCACATGCGGCCGCCACGGCAGGTCGATAGTGCATATTGGCAGGGGAAAAGGCCAAAAAGGAAGCCCCCACCCAACCCTCCCCCACGAGTACGTAGGAGAGGGCATTACAATGCGGAGAGGAAAAAGGGTCATAAGCCAATATGGCTTGCCTCTGGGGTTTTCTATGGACAGACACTGAAACGAGATGCGCCCCAGTTTCACATCCCTATGGCGACAAATTCGATTTAGGCCACAGAGGCCACCGAGGCCACAGAGC
>JBBQBE010000126.1:0-6831 GCA_038317225.1 Tepidisphaerales bacterium
AAATAAAACGGGACAGGGTTCAATACTGCCCAAACCCGGCACAATTTGATGGCATTGGGCTAAGGCCGTAGAGATAGAATTCCTGCCGCATCGGGTTCGCAATACTCTGTTAGGGAGCCAGGAAAAGGGACGCTAAACATCGTCAGACCGCCGTATTGTCGAGCGTCTCCCAATCCCAGCCCATGCAAACAGTGGAGTACAGCCCGTCCAAACCCGGACATTTCTGCTGGGATAAGGCCGGATATGACTACTTGGGTAGGATAGCGGCCGCATAAAATGCTTGTGCGCTGCGGCGCGGTCGATTACTCTGCACCGCTGCAAACAACATTGCCCCCGCCGGCGCGGCGTATCTGCGCACGGGCGAGAGCTTACTTTTTATTGGCACAGGAGCCCGCATCATGACCCCCCAGTTTCGCCGCACCAAGCATCTGTTCACCAGTGAGTCGGTAACCATGGGCCATCCTGACAAGGTGGCCGATCAAATTTCCGACGCCATTCTCGACGCCATTATTAAACAGGATCCCAACGCCCACGTGGCCTGCGAAACCCTGGTAACCACCGGGCAGGTGGTTATCGCCGGGGAAGTAACCACCGACGCCTACGTGGACGCCGCGGAAGTGGCGCGGGCAACGATCAAGGAGATCGGCTACACCCACCCGGAACTGGGCTTTGACTACCAAAGCTGCGGCGTGCTGACGGCCATTCACTCCCAATCGCCGGATATCGCCCGCGGCGTCAAAAGCGCCGAGGACAATCGCCGCGAGCAAGGTGCCGGCGACCAGGGGTTGATGTTTGGCTACGCCAGCAATGAAACCGACGTGCTGATGCCGCTGCCGATCCACCTGGCGCATCGCATTGTGGAAAAACTGGCCGACGTGCGGCAAAAGCGCAAGCTGCCGTGGCTGCGTCCCGATGGCAAGAGCCAGGTAACCATCGAATATGAAAACGAACGGCCGGTGCGCGTGCATACCGTGGTGGTCTCCACGCAGCATGACGAAAGCGTGCTGAAAAAAGACGCCATCAGCGAAAAGGCCAAAGAGCAGATTATCCAAGAGGTCATCCGCCCGGTGATCCCCCGCAAATTGTGGAATGACGATATTATTTTCCACATCAACCCCACGGGCAAATTCGTGGTCGGCGGCCCCCACGGCGACAGCGGCCTGACCGGACGCAAAATCATTGTGGACACCTATGGCGGCCGCGGTGCCCACGGCGGCGGGGCCTTCAGCGGCAAGGATCCCTCCAAGGTGGATCGCTCGGCCAGCTACATGGCCCGCTATATCGCCAAAAATGTGGTGGCCGCCGGCCTGGCGCGCAATTGCGAAGTGCAATTGGCCTACGCCATCGGCGTGGCCCATCCGGTGTCGGTTACCGTTACCACGGAAAACACGGCGATTATTCCCGAAGACCAAATTGCCAAACTGGTGGAGGATATGTTCCCGCTGACCCCGCGGGGCATCATCAAGCATTTGGACTTGTTGCGGCCGATTTACCAGCAGACCGCCCGCCACGGCCATTTCGGCCGCTCGCACGCCAATGGCGGCTTCACCTGGGAAAAAACCGATATGGCCGACAAATTGCGCAAGGCCGCGGGCATCAAGTAGCAGGCGAGCGGAAACTGTACGGGCAATGGTGGAAGATTTATTTTCCGCCATTGCCCGCCAACATTGTCGGGATCATTCATGAGTGCTTCCAAATCGTGGCAGGCGCGGATTGCCGAGGCGGCCGACGCCCTGTCGCAATCCTTTGTCGAATCGATCAGCTACGATCGGCGTTTGTACAAGCAGGACATCGCCGGCAGTATCGCCCATGCGCGCATGCTGGCGTCGGCCAGTTTGATCAGCGTTGCCGAACGCGATGCCATTATCCAGGGCCTGCATGACATCGAGCGCGACATCGAAGCCGGACAATTCACCTTCGACGAAAGTTTGGAAGATATCCACATGGTCGTGGAAGCGGCCTTGATCCAGCGCATCGGCCAGCCGGGCCAGAAATTGCACACCGGGCGCAGCCGCAACGATCAAGTGGCGCTGGACCTGCAACTGTGGATCCGCCAGGAATGTTACGGTGCCGCTCAGGATCGGCTGCTGGATTTGCAGCGGGCCCTGTGGACGCTGGCCGGGCGCAGCGTGGAGGTGGTGATGCCCTCCTATACGCATTTGCAGCGCGCCCAGCCGATCAGCGCCGCGGCCGAGTGTCTGGCGTGGATTGAGATGTTCAACCAGGACCAGCGGCGGCTGTTTCAAGCCGGCCAGGGTTATCAGCAAGATGGGCTGCAAAGCCCGCTGGGCAGCGGCGCGATCGCCGGCTGCTCGCTGCCCCTGCGCCCGGAGATGACGGCCAGGGAACTGGGCATCGACCTGCCGCCGGGCAACAGCATCGAGCGCACGGCCTCGCGCGATCAGGCTTGCGATATGCTGTTTTCGCTGACCATGATCGCCCAGCATTTATCGCGCCTGGCCGAGCAGTGGATCATCTATTGCAGCACGGAATTTTCCTTTCTAAAAATAGCCGACCGCCACACCACCGGCAGCAGCATGATGCCGCAGAAGCGCAACCCCGATCTGCTGGAGCTGATTCGCGGGCGCTGCGCCGCGGTACACGGCGATTTGGTGGCGCTGTTGACGATCCTCAAGGGCTTGCCCATCGGCTACAACCGCGATTTACAGGAAGACAAGCGCATTTTATTCCGCGCCTACGACACGACGATGGGATGCGTGGCGATGGCCGCGGCGATTGTGGATGGGGCGTCGTTTGTGAACCAGAAGATCGAGCCGACCCTGGATCGCGGTTTTCTCGACGCCACCAGCCTGGCCGAATATCTGGTTACCGCCGGCGTGCCGTTTCGCACCGCCCACCAGATTGTCGGCTCACTGGTGGCCCGCTGTGAAAAAGAGGGCAAAACCGCTTTGTCGCAATTGACACTCCATGATTTTCAGCAAGAAGCCCAGGAGCGCGGCGCGACGGCGGCGGCGATCAAGCAGGATGTGTTTGAGGCCCTGGGCGCGGCCAATGTGGTCAAACGTTATCAAAGCCCCGGCGCCGCCGGCGGCCGGCCGCTGCAAGCGCAACTGGCCACCTGGAAAAAGCGGCTGGGGTTATAAGTTCCAGACGACAAATCGCGGCGGTGCCGCGGGCGCGCGCTGTTCATGGTCCCACGCGGCGGGCAATTGCCTGCCCCTGACAACAGCGCTGGGTTTGCCGAAAAACTTGGCTGTGTCCCACGCGGCGGGCAATTGCCTGCCCCTGACAATCAACACAGAATCACATGGCCGATTCACAGATTTCACAGTGTCCCATTTGCAAAAAGCCGGCGGCGGCGGCGGAAAACAACCCCGCCTATCCGTTTTGCGGGCCGCGCTGCAAATTGATCGACCTGGGCCGCTGGCTGGGGGACAAATATCAGATTCCGGTTGACCCGGTGGACGATGGGGATGCCCCGCCGGCCGGTTATTCGCCCGATGCGCCGGAGGACTGATCCACTTTCCACGCGAATTTTCCGCCGCTATGGGTGCGCGGTTTTTGACCCGGCAGCCGGATGGAGGCTTTGACTCCCTTGGGCACGCTCAATTCACCCTGAATGCCTGCTCCGTCCCGCCGCCAGGTGGAGCGAATCATGCCCTGGGGGGTGGGGATGCTCACGTCGCAGTGATCGATGCCGCTGACGAAGACCGGCGCGAAATCCACTTGCCGCCACGCCGGGGCGGCTTGCCTGATCCCGCCGAGTAGTTCATTGAAATGCACCGCCGGGTGACTGGTCCAGGCATGGCAGGTGGAACTGCCGCTGTTCAGACCGGAGTCAAAACCCTCCCAGGTGGTTCCGTTGGGGAGCATTGGCCCCCAGCCGCGGCGGATAAAATCAATCGCCTCACGCGCAAAGCCCAGTTTTCCCAGCTCTCGCAGGGTGTAAAAGCTCCAAAACGCCGAGGCTTTGGCCCCGGCGATCTCCTGGCCGCGCACGAAAGGCAGCAGCACCTTATCAAGTATCGCCATTTGTGAATCCGGCAATAAATCGAGCATCAGCGCCAAAGTTTGGTCGTGTACCGAAGGCTCGCCGGTTGGCTTGCCGCGCTGGTCCAAGGCCGGCCGCAACAGTCCGCTCTTGCGATCCAGGAAATGGCCGAGGATTTTTTGTCGCAAATCGTCGGCCAGTTTTTTCCAGTGGGCGATTTCCCCTTTCATCCCCGCCACGCGGCACAGTTTTTCCACATGCCGCAGCGTCAGCAGATACCATAGATTCAAGAAGCAGGGATAAGTTTCCTTGGGCAAGGTGGACCAGTCCTCAAACAGCCAGAAGCGCGGATCGTATTGGAGCAGTCCGTTGGCCGCCAGCGTCGCCGGCGAACGGAAATAGTCCATCACCCGGCGCACGGCGGGATACTGCTCGACAAACAAATCCGCATCGCCGGTTTGGAAATAGTAATCCCAAATCGTCAGCACCCAGGTGAGGGAAAAATCCGGCAGGATGCACCAATCACTGCTGGTGGGCGCATGTCCGTAGGTCAGGCCTTGCGGGCAGATCTGGCCGGCCAGCGAGCGGATGCCGCGGGCCAGCAGCCGCGCATCGCCGTCCATGTGGAAGGTATTGCACGCCTGCACCCGCGCATCGCCCCACCACTGGGCCTGTTCGCGCCAGGGAGTGTCCACGTAGGCATCCCACGCGCATAGCTGCTGGGTTCTCTGGCAGGCTCGGCGTATCTCGTCCAGTTCCTGGTCGGAACTGGTGAACTGGCCGTTGAAGGTGAACGGATAACCGGCGCAGCGCAGCTTGAGGCGCACGGTCAGCGGTGCGGATAACTCGCGGGCGATGATCGTCAAATGTTGGAACCCGAGCAATTGATAAAACTCATGGCGATTGTCGCCGGGAGCCAAACGCAACCGCGAACTCATCGCCGCGTTGCACCCCTGGCCGGGGCGCATTGATCGCGGCAAATGCTTAGCGTCTGCCTGATCGTATTGAAAATCCAGCACTTCGCCGCCGGTGGCGCCGTCGGCTTCCACAATAAGATTGGCCGCGGCAAAGTCGCCCACATCAATACCGACTGCACAAAATTTTCCCGCCCCGGTTGGTGGCAAGGTCAGTTCCAAGCCGTCGTCCAGCAGTTTGTGGGGGATTTGTGCGCCGTCGCGCCAGTTTTCGCCGATGGCCAGCAATTCCGTGTCCCAGTGCCATGAGACATTTTGCGTATCGCGCCAGCCGCCAGCGCTTGGGCCGCCGGCGGCGCGCAGGATGCGCCGCGGGCCGCGAATCCACTCGCGCAAGAGTGGGATGCCGCGCGGCTCGATGTTGGCATAAGGCGGCGTGCCGAAGGGCTGGGAAAGATAGTGCATGCCGTTTTGCGGATCGAAAATGCGCCCATCCCATCCGGCCGGGGCGTCGGCGGAGCGGATCCAGGACCGGTCATCCTGATTCATGTCCACGTGTTCCTGAAAATCGATTTGCAGCGACAAACGGGCGGTTTGGGTGGCATGTGCCGGCGAGCGGCGGAATTGCCACTGGCTCTTTTCCCACGCCTTTTCCAATTGCTTTCCCTGGGGGGCGCACAAAAGCCCGGCGCGGGTGAGGTGCAGATAGCAAAAGGTGCTGATGCCGGGGTTATATGCTTCGACGCTGATCCAGTTGTGCCCTTTACGCAGCAGGTGGCCGACGGGCACGGTGTCAAAGGGCCAGTGCTCCTGGTAGCCGCGGGCCGGGCCGCGGCAAACGTATTGGCCGTTAATAAATAGTTTATAACTTTTGTCGGCGGTGATGTGCAGCAGCGCCTTGGGATCGTCAGCGGCCAATACCAAATCGCGCCGAAACTGCGCGAAATGGTTGTATAAATACATGTAACCTTCGGGCCAAATCCAGCGCTGAAGAGTCAGGGGGTGATTCATGGTGAAGAATGTATGTTAGCGGAGAGCAAAAGCAATTATTAAGAGTCAGTAGTCAGTAGTCAGTTGTCAGTAGTCAGTTGTCCGTAGCAAATGCTATTGACTACGGACTAAAGGCGGGTACTCCCGCCGTTCTACGTTTTTATTTACTGTGGCAAAGGCAGGTTGGACATTTTTACGGGAATCGTCACCTGCTTGATCTCCTTGGGCAAGGTGCAGATCATTTTGATCGGCACATCGCGCGGGCCGTCGAATTGCTGGTTGAAGAGCAGGCGAGTGCCGCTGGAACTGGTGCTGTTGAGCTGGCCGCGCCAGCTTCGCCCGGCGGCGTCTTTGAGAACCGCAAAGCGTGCAAAGACCGTGCCTACATATTCGCGCCGCCGGCTGGAATTATCGACAAAGCATTCAAATTCCGCGTTCCATCCCTGCCCACGGCGGGTTAGCCGCAATAGCTTGATGGGAACCAGCGCGTTATCCATATTCACGCCCGTGGCCTTGGCCGGATCGGCGATTTCCATTTCCCGGCTTTCACCGTTTAACAGCAAACTGCTTTGAGCTTTGAAACTGGCCAGCAGATTCCCCGCCTTGGCCGGCCAGCCTAACTGTGCATTGAGTGTGTAGGGCCAGGAGTTACCATTCAACATGCCGAGGCTGTCGCTCGGCGGCAATAGCAGGGAATTGCCTTGCTCGTCCACAGCCTCGTTTACCTGGATCATATTGCCAATGGCCAATAGCGGCAGCTTGGGATCGGTGGCCAAGGTGAACTGTAACGTCAACTGGTGATTGACCTCCCGCTCACGGGTCAAATCCAGATTAATAATGTGCGAAAAACGTTCCACGTGGAACAGGCACGAGCCGCTGACAAAATAAAACCGGCTGTTGAACTGGCCCCGCGTCAGACGCACGGCCGGCTTGGAGTTGTAGCTGGTAAACTGCGGCACCACCTGGCACTGCCCG
>JBBQBE010000127.1:0-6444 GCA_038317225.1 Tepidisphaerales bacterium
CAGCAATGGCGAGATCGTCATCCAACTGGATCGTGGCGACGGCCTGGCGGCCATTATCACCACGCCAGCCGGTGGCTGGGAGGCCGTGGAGGTCAAGCCGGTCGTGGATCAAAATTACCTTCAGGTAACTTTCATCGGTACCCCCATCCAGGGCATGCCACAAGCAACCGATATGGCCTTGCCGGTGCAGACTCTAAGCTCCAAGACCGTGGCTGTTGTTAAGGCACCGGCCGAGGTCGCCGAGCCTGTTGCCGCAGCTCCCACACCCAAGATCAAAATCACCGGCCCGACCACCGCCATCAACGAAATCGATGGCGCTGAGCTGGTCTGGATTCCCGCTGGCAAGTTCCTGCGCGGCAGCCCCGACGGTAAAGGTGGCGGCGATGAACGCCCACAAAAACAGATCGAACTCGATGGATACTGGACGTATAAAACCCCGGTCACCGTTGCCCAGTACTTGAAGTTCTGCGCCGCCAGCGGCAAGAAATTCGAGCCTAACTGGGGCCAGACGATGCATACCAATCCCAAAGGTCCGGACGACACCTATGCCGTGCAGACCAACTGGTATGATGCTGAGAATTACGCCAAGTGGGCAGCGGCCGCCCTACCGACCGAAGCCCAATGGGAGAAGGCCGCCCGCGGCACCGACGGCCGCCAGTACCCCTGGGGCAACGATTGGGATGCAACCAAGTGCGCCAGTCTCGAGGAGACGGTCAACAAGTTCAGTCCTGGCTTCCGACCGGTCGGCTCTTATCCCGCCGGCGCCAGCTCTTACGGCATTCTGGATATGGCCGGCGGCACCTGGGAATGGGTGGCCGACTGGTACGAGTACGAATACTACCGCACCGCCCCGGACAAAAATCCGTCCGGCCCGGCCAAGGGTTCGTTTAAGGTCATGCGCGGCGGATGCAGTTTATACGACGAGCGCTTCAGTCGAACCACCGCCCGGATGATCAATCCGGCCCAGGTGCGCGACTGGACACCCGTGGGATTCCGCTGCGTTGTCAATGGTCAGCCGCCTATGCAACCCCAATGAATGACTCGACATCCAAGGAAACGCAATTATGAAATCGTATCTATTTATGGCAATGGTATTGGCCCTCATTACGCCTATATTTGCGGACACGGCCTGGAAAGACCTGACCCCGGTTACTGTTAAGCAGGCTCCGAATCACCCGGCGCTGCTGCTGGCCCAAAATGGTAAGTCGCAGTTCAGCATCTGCGTGATGGACCCGGCCTTTGCCGAGGCCGCCACGGAGTTGCAGGAGTGCATCGAGGCCACCAGCGGCGTGAAACTGCCGCTGCTAACCGGCAAGACTGCGTTTCCCGCCATAGTGTTGGGCGACTGCCCGCAGGCCAAAGCCGTCGGCGTGAGCGGTTCGGGTCTGCCACCCGAGGGTTTCCAGATCAAGACCGGCCCCCAGGGGGTCTTCATCGTCGGCAGCCAATGGGGTGTCTACGATTTTCTGGAACGCTACGTCGGCGTGCGCTGGTACTGGCCCACCGACCGCGATGGGCGCTCGATTATCAAGCAGACCACACTGCGGATACAGCCGCTGTGGATCACCGATGCGCCGGTGTTTCGCAAGCGGCAATACCACCCGCCCTTCGCTCCCTCCGGGCCCATTGGCGGAGCCAACCAGAATTTGACGCGGCTGACCCATACGCTGCGCGCCGGCAGCTCCTGGCCTAATGAATTGCGCGTGCATCAACCCGACGACTGGACGCGCAACCAAGACTATCTGAAAAATCGCCCGGAAATTTTCCAGCTCAACCCCGACGGCACGCGCGATCACTCGGCCTACTGCTATTCCAATCCCAAAACCCTGGCGACGTATCTGGAAAACATCGCCGACCACTATTCGGCAAAGAAAGCCGCTTCGTTTATCGCGGGCGATTGCATCACGGTTTCGCCACGGGATATCGGCATCAACTGTCAATGCGCCGATTGCCGCAAGCTCTTTGATGCCAAGGCCGGCGATCTCGGCTCGGCCTCGGCAATCATGGTCGATTTCGTTACTCGGCTGGCCAACGAGGTCAAGGCCCGCTATCCCGGCAAGACGGTGCTGTTTCTGGCCTATATGAATTACACCCGCGCCCCGGCCGGGGCTAAGTTGCCCGATAATGTGCAGGTGCAAATCTGCGGCATGCCGGGAATCGCCCAGTATAAGGAGCCGGCGATCGCCCAGGCCGAGCAGGCGAATATCGATAGTTGGATCGCCGCCAGCGGGCAGAAAATGCAGGACTGGCACTATTCCTGCTGGCCGGCGGATCGCACCCAGGCCCCTTACGCCTATCCGCATGTGCTGAAGGATTATTACCAGGCCAATCGCAATAAAACCGTGGGAAGTTTCATCAACGGCGGTGAGCCGGACGAGTGGCCGCGGTTCCATATTTCGCTGTACACCTGGATGAAGGTGCTGTGGAATCCGGATTTTGACGTGGACGCGGCGGTGGATGAATATTGCAAGCGCATGTACGGCCCGGCGGCCGCGACGGTGCGGCAAATCGTGCAGTTGCAGATGGACGGTTGGGAAAAGAGCTGCTGGCCGGAGGCGGCCCTGGCGCCCAAGTCGATCTACACCCTCTCCTATCCCAAAGCGACCATGGACCAATTCCGCGCCCTGATTTCGCAGGCCAAAAAAGAGGCGGCCGCGGACGATTTGGCCACCCGGCGCCTGGCCTATTTCTCCTACAGCTTTGACGCGGCCTACAATGAATACGCCGCGGTAATGGAAAACGCCGGCCAGCACAAAATGGTGGCCTATAAGGTGGCGGCCAACCCGGTGGTGGACGGCAGTCTGGACGACGCAGTGTGGTCCAAGGCCGAGCCGGTTTTGCTGATGAAAAATTCCGATGCCGGCGAGGTGGCCTGCAAGTACCCCACGCAGGTGCGCGCCGTCTTTACCCTCCAGGGTATCACCTTCGGCCTGAAGATGACCGAGCCGAACCCTGAAAAACTCAAGCGCGAAATCAAAACCAACGATCACGGCATGACCTACTGGGATGATTGCGTAGAGTTATACCTGGATCCATCCGGCAAGAATCTTGGCAAGTTCGCGCAATTTATTATTAACGCCAACGGCGCGGTCCAGGATTTCAATAACGGCGAGGCCTCGTGGAACTGTCCGGGACTGAAAGTCGCCTCCAAATTGGGCGATGGCTTCTGGAGTATGGAAGTGTTCGTGCCCTTTGCGGCCCTGGGCGATTCGGCCCGCGGCGGCACCGGCGTAACCTGGATGACGCAGGTAACCCGCAATCGCATCAGCGACAACGGCACCGCGCCCGACAGCATCCGGGAAAACCAGAAACTCAACGCCAAAACCGGGGGTTTTAATTCCAACCTGAACGATTTTGCGCCCTTGACCTTCCAGGAATAGCCTCCGGGGACGCGCCGTTTTTTGTGGAGTTACCGACTATGGGAACGGGTTTCAGTTCGGCACAAATCGCCGCCACGTTGCAAACGTTTCGCGACTTTCTGGCCGGACGGCGGCAGACGCCCCTGCTGAGCGTCTATACCCAGCCGGATTACCGGCAGGATCCCGATCCGCAAAGCATGGTGCGGCGGGCTTGCGCCGCCATTGCCGCCGACGGTGCTGGCGGCCAGGAGAACATCCTGCCCACCTTTTGGCCGGATTTCGGCACCATCTCCACCGCGGCGATGTGGGGCGGAAAGCGCCTGATGGCCAGCCACGGCGGCGGGGTTCATATCGAGCCGACGATTCGCTCGATAGGGGAACTGGAAAAACTAAGCGTCCGGCAAAGTTTTGCAGAATCCGATTTTGCCCTGGGGTTGCGACTCTATCGAGAGGTCTGTCAGCGATTGGAAAGCGACGAGATTTTTTTGCGAACTCCCGATTTGCAAGGCCCGATGAACACGCTGGCGCTGGTGATGGATCAGACCGAATTGATGTGCGCCCTCTATGAAGCCCCCCAGGTGGTGTCGGCGGCGCTGGATCACATAACCGACGTGTTGATCGACTGTGTGGGCCGCTATCGTCAAGAAGCCGGTCTTGGCAAAGTGATCGGCAATAGCTGGCCTTACGTGGTGCTGCCTGATAATCAGGGCATAGCCATAACCCAGGATTACATGCCGCTACTGAGCGCTGAGGCCTATGCGGAATTTGAACTGCCGCGATTAAAGCGAATCAGTGAGGCATTCGGCGGCGTATGGATTCATTGCTGCGGAGAATACGCCAGGCATCTGCCGGCGCTGCGCGCTTCGGGCATCCGCATCATGGGTTTGGAGATGCATCACCCCTGTACGCGCGTGGAGCAGGTGTACGAAATCTTTGGAGATGATGTTGTATATACCCCCTATGTCGCGCCTACGGGCGCTGCGGAATTTCCACAACTGGCCGACTTGATGAACAGCCTGGCCAACAAGCCCTGCGCCGCGGCGCGCTATTGGCTGGGCATGTGCCCGGGGTGGGGAGATTTACCGGCGTTGCGTCAAGCCTTGGCCGGAAACTTTGGAATGAAACACCAGACATCAGTGGCGTGAGCCGTCCGCTAACGGACGCTTGGCAGCCGCGCTTTTTTTAGAAAGGTTTTGCGATGCAGATACACAGTATTTTATTGGCAATGGCCGGCGCTTTGTTTTTGGCCACCGCCGCCCCGGCGGCCGACCCGGCCACCGCGCCGGCTTCGGCGGCGGCGAAGGTAACGGCTGACCAGTGGCTCAAAGCCCAGGCCAAGCCGGCTTTTCGCCCCGATCATACCTTGCCGCGGCTGACCCGCTACGGCTGGATGCTGTCGCCGGAGACGCAAATCGAGCAAGCCGACAACTGGGGCTATGCCATTCAATTGAGTGGTTATCTAGGCTATGACACCGTGAAGCGTTTTGACGATCCCAACAGCGAGGAATCCCGCCTGGCGGCGGTGGTGAAGCAAGACCCCAAGCGTTACCCGGCGGTGGCCCTCTGCAGCCGCCAGATGCCCGAAGAGGAAGCCGATCCCGCTGCCTGGACGCACGACAGTGACGGTAAAGTGCTCAACGGTCAAGCCAAAAGCATGGACGGAACCCAGTGGAGCGAAGGCAAAGGCGCGGTCTGGAGCCCGGAGGCCCCCGATTCCGTCTGGGCCTTGGCGGGTAAATATCGCGCCGAACCAATGCGGGAATTGCTCAAACGCGGCATTCCCATCAATATCGTACTCAATGGCGGCGAATATGGTTTGGGCGTGTTGGGATTTGCCAAGCCGATCTGGGAAAAGGATCCAAAAATCGTCGCCGCCGTGGCGGCCCCGCCTTACAACGGCAATTGGCAAGATTACGCCTCGGATAAGAAATCCAAGTCGGAAAAGATCATCACCGATGCCATTCACCAAGCGGTGCCGGATCGCAGCTTGTATGTCTACTACGCCTCCGGCGGCGGTACGCTGCGCAACAAGGATTGGGCCATCAAGGACTGGGGAGCGCAGTGGAAGCACTCGCGCGGCATCAGCGACATTCCCAGCAGCGAAGTCTACTACAAGCATTTCAACAACGGCTTCACCGGGCGAGAGAATCTATTGTCACTGGTACTCAACGCCGTATCCGCGGAGATCGCCACCGGCGATCCGCTCTCTTACAATTTTATCTGCGCCGGCTGGACGCGCGGCAATGCCGATGCGTATGTGGCCGATAACGATCGCTGGACCGGCTTCCTGAAGTGCTACTACACCGCAGGCATGATAGGGGCCAACGTCGGCTACTACGAACTGCCACCCGGCGGATTCAGCGCTGAATTTCCCGCCAATGCGCCGCCCATCTGGCTACAGCAGATGGTCGCCTCCTCCTATGTCCATGCCCTGTTTTCCAATTATGAAGATTTGATCCGCCAAGGCGACCTGCTGCCCGGGCCGATGAAGCACGCCATTTCCCCGGATTCGCCGGCCTACGAATTTCCCACCGGCGACGCCACCGCCCGCGTGCTGGCGCGCAAACAGCGCACCACCCCCACCTGGCTGATCACCGCCTGGGCGTCGGATGGCGCTGACCGAGCCGTCAACGTGGTCATCCCCGAACTGGGCCGGCTGAAGTTGCAGGCGCGCGTCTGCGGCAGCGTCTACCGCGCCACCCTGGCCGATGGCAAAGTAACCCTGGTGCATCTCGATCCGCAAGGCAGCACTTATACCGAGACTAAGACAGGTGCGCCAGTGGTGATGCCGGCGGACTTGTCGATGGCCAAGCCCACCAGCGAGGGATTGCTGCTGTGGCTGTCGGCCGACAGGGGGGTTACCAAAGACGCGTCAGGGAAGGTGTCGGCGTGGAAAAGCTTGGGCACGCCCGCGCTCACCGTGGTGCAACCCGATGTGGCCAAGCGCCCGGTGTGGGTCAAAGACGCCATCGGCGGCAAACCCGCTCTGCGCATGGAACGTGATCGGCAATGCCTGGCGATCATGAAAGTGCCGCCGCTCATCGGCAAAGCCTTTGTGGGAGATATTACCCTGTTTGTGGTCTAT
>JBBQBE010000128.1:0-6402 GCA_038317225.1 Tepidisphaerales bacterium
CGCCGGCGTGCATTCTACAAACGATGCGAGCCTCCTGAGTTTCCTTAACACTCAGTACAGCAGCGGCGCGGGTGCAGGGCAATATGTCTTCTTCTCAATCAGGCCCGGTAACAGCGGCGATACGTTTTGGCCCTTGGCGACCGCGGACAACGCCACCGAGGCCGATCGTCCGGTGATCAGCTACACCGCCGTCCCCGAGCCGGCTTCGCTGGGCCTTTTGGGTGCCAGCGCCCTGTTCGCACTGCGTCGCCGACGCCATTGATCGAGTGCCAACGCTTTCGGACGATACGGAGTTAATCCGTATCGTCCGTTTTCAGTTTCAAGCACGGGCGGGGTCGAATGGACAAGAGTTCAACCAATCCGGAGGCTTTTATGGCACTGGACATTCATCGCAATCGCAATTCCAAGCAAGCTCAACGACCGTTCGCCAACGGCAAGGCGTTTACCCTGGTGGAGCTGCTGGTGGTAATAGGAATCATCGCCGTTCTTATCGCAATGTTGCTGCCAGCCCTGAATAAGGCGCGAAAAGCTGCCCAAAAGGTCGCCTGCATGTCCAATCTGCGGCAGGTTGGCATGGGCATGATGCAGTACACATTCGACAACCGCAACAGTCTGCCTTTGGCCGATGTCCAAGTGTCGACCAGCGAACCCTCCTACTGGCTGGGCATCTACGGAAGCGGCTGGGTGAGCCGCCTGGCCGAACGCAAGTACGTCCTCACCACTACCGAGCTAAACCGAACCAAGCGCGATATTTTCTCCTGCCCCATCGATGAGGATGGACGGCCGCAGGATTACACTGCGACAAACCCCTATTACAGCAGCTATAAAGCATTGGAAGTATTCGGATGGATATGGGACGACGCGGGCTATTGGAAAGGCGTTCGGCTGATGGACATGCCCGCCTGGAATGATAATCCGGAGTGCTTTCTCAACAGATCCAGGCGAGCATTTCCTGTCTTGGTGGAGAACCACGGGTGGCCCCATGGGATGATTTGTTCGCCGTGGTCATTCGGCGGGCTGCAAAGTGCGATCCATCCCGGCGGCAACGCGATTCTGTTTTCAGACTGGCATGTTGAAGTCGGCCCGCTAACGTGGAATGATCCTCCCCGCACCAACGGCGTCTGCCTGTTCTACTATCCCGGCGCCTGGTAGGTGAGTCTTCGCGTCCACATACTCCAACAATCTGGCGGCGTCGCCGGCCTATCGCGTCCCTTGGACCACAGAGCCATCGGCATCCTACGCGCTCGCTGAAAAGCCAACATTCTGGGGCCTCCCGACTTCGCCGCTCATTGGCATATTTCCCCGAAATTAGGCCTATTTCCAAAAATGCTAGGCACTACATGCCGCACAAAACACGCAAAACGAGGACGGACCTAGTATTGACGGATCAATGAAAATATGTACGTCCAAGTATCACATCCCGTAACCATCCTGCCGCCGCGCCATTTTACCAAGCGCCCATTTTTCGGGCAGTTGGCGACTTTGGCAACGTAAAACGGCGACGGCCCGATGAAACTGGGGAGCGGGCCTGTATTACATTCCGGGGCTGCAGCGCAGGATGCCGCTCAATTTTGGCCAATCGCGTCTCATAGCTGGCATCAAGCGCCTTTCTCTGTGATCTCTGTGACCTCTGTGGCAGAAACCATTATAACTGCTTGAATAAGGGGTACACTCGATAATATGGCGGCCTAACAATATCTGGTGCCCGCTGATTTAACGCGCGGAGATTTAGCCACAGAGGACTCCGAGGACACAGAGGAAAAAGAGATGTATGAATTGCGCCTTTCTCTATGTCCTCTGTGTCCTCTGTGGCAATACAATATTACGGCTTTTGATCCCAAAACGGGGACGGACCTAGTATTGACGGATCGATGAAACTAGGTGCGTGCCAGTTTCCCGCCTCCTGCATTTCCATTTGCGTTCAAGTTCGTACGCCATGAATCACTCGAGATCACCGAGCGCCCAACGGATGCCGTTGATAAGAAGAGTTCGAAATGCAGGCACCGTGAAATCCTCGGGGTGTCCGAGGCTTGTGAAAAACACTCGGGCCTTGTTGTGCGTTGTTGTCCAAGCAACGGGATTCTCCTTCGGCTTGCATTCCGGTTCAACCGACTTACCCCAAAGCAATTGCGCGCACGGCTTGGACAGAGGCAACACATGGTACAGCCAGGAACGTGTGCGGAAGTTGGCGCTTACACCTCTTAGTATAGGATGCGCCTCGGCTTCGCTGATGATCGAAACATCGGTGCGAGAGCTGTGACCATGGTGGGATATCCAGGGTGTCCCGAATACGTCCCGGCCGAAACCGTCATTCCATGAATGCCATGCAGATCCTTGAGGAAAGTGGAAACTGTGCGTAGCCGTGCGCAGCCCGACGATCGGCCGCCCAGAATCCATGAAATCCTTGAGTTGTTCCATCTGGCGATCCGGCAAGACGCGAAAACGCGTGAAGATGACCATGAGATCGGCATCAGACAAGGCGTCGAGGTGCGAAAATTCGGATACAGCGAAATGGGGTTCATCTGGCACGGAACTCGTCACACAGAGAGTTGTTTTGTATCCGAGGCGCACGTTCAGTTCATCCGCGATACCCGGCATCGTTAGATGCGATGAGTATTCCGGCTCTCCGATAACGAAGGCTACATGTTTCATGATGTGCTCCTTGTCATTCCCATGGATGAAGGATGATTTTTCCGCACTCGCCACGGATCTGAAGTTCCCAGGCGTCCTTTACTCTCTCCATGGGAAAGAGATGGGTTATCAGCTTGTCCAACAACGGCTGCGCTTGTCGTATTGTGCTCCACATGGCATCCTGGTCCTGGAAGTGGTTCCAGTGCCATATTCCGTGAACGGTAAGTCCGCGGGCAACGATCCTCTTAGCCATCATCGGACCGCCCCAACCAACGGAAGCGACTTGGCCTTTTGGCCTTGTGGCCTCAATGAGAAGTGCAGGGGCCTCTTCGGCACTACTGGTCTCCACGGATTTGTCTGCTCCGCGGCCTTCCGTCAGATCGCGAATTCTTTTCAGCGCATCCTTGTCGTTCGGATCCATCACGGCTTCAGCACCGATTGATTTTGCCAGGGATGCACGATAGGGATTGCTTTCGAGGGCCAAAACGCGGGCGCCACGAATCCGGGCATTGACGACCCCACCCAGACCAACAGCTCCAAGCCCAGAGATCAGCACACAGTCAGAGGCATTCACATTCATCTTTTGCATGGCATTGAACGTGGGGCCTAGACCGCAGCAGGCCATACTGGCGTGGTCGTATGATATGCCATCCGGAATCGGAAGCAACAGCCAGTCCTGCTTAATGCAATACTGCGCGTAGGTTGCACGACCTGTCTGTGTTTTACAGAGAGCATAAGGATCGACCGGGTGCTGACAATGGATGTGCTCTCCTGACAGACAGAGGCTGCATGTGCCGCAGGCATATTGCGGCATTACAACCACACGGTCTCCCACGGTAACTCGGGTCGTATGGTCAACCTCAACCACCTCTCCGGCCGCCTCGTGGCCAAGACAATCGCTCATCTGCCCATCACGATATGCGGAGACTTCCGTGCACATCGGAGCAGAGTGAATTTTTATTGTTGCGAACTCGCCATGAATAGCAGGATTGGGGCGTTCGACAATGCTGCACGCTCGCTTTCCTGTGATAGCTACCACCTTCATAATTGATCCCTCCAGTTTGCTGCGCAGAACGAATTACCAGAAATGCCGAGAATCCGGCGTTTTTCGCAAGGGCGGGGCCGCCGGACCCCAGGCGTGTTGCCCGGCAGGTCAATCTGCACTTTCCAGGTCAACAGCAACTCGCGGGTTGCCGTATTGGTGAACAGAAAGGACGCCTTGCCCTTCTCGCCCGGTTCGATTTGTGGAATACCTTCGACAATCGGCTCAAGCCGTACCGCGACGTCATTCAGGGATTTCGACGGTGATTCCGCGGCCAGGATCGCGGGCGCTGAAAGAATGGTGATGAAACTGGCTCCCAGTACCACCCCGCGCAACATGACCCGCAGAGAGGAAGCGGCGGATAGACTTTTTGATTTCAGGGTCCAGGAACGGGGTAGCAGCTTGTTCATATGACGTCCTTATCTTTTTTACCCAGGTGGCGTCCGCATCGGGGCGGCCACATGGCAGTTACGTCAGGCGAAATAGCGGATCGGTCCTATCTTGCCTTAAACCGAACCACGGGGAATTTTTCGGTGCTCTTGCCTTCGCCGATGCCCTCGGCCAGGCGGATGTATCCCTCGCGGATTCCTTTTCCGTCGGAATCGTTCACGATGAAGGCAAATCGCATACCCTGGGACAGCAGTTCGTCGGTGATGCCGTAGCGGGCATAGGGGAACCTTGCCTCGTACAGGGTCTTCCCATTCTCGCGAGTGATCTTCAACGGCGTCTTGTCCCAGGGGTTCTCCAGGCCGGTGTCGACAGGCATGGAAAACACGTGCGCCAGCACCTTGCCATCGTTGGTTCGATACAGACCCAATTCCCAGTTGCCTTTCTGGCCGGGAATTGTGAAGGCAACCTGAATGCCGTCGGCCTTCCAGCTATCGCCGCCCATGAATGGCTGATCGTGGATGTCGTCAGTGACATCGCAGCGGAAAACCAGATTCTGACCATCGCGGCTCAGCCATGCTTTGGCGCTTAGGTCGGCCGAGCCTTTCCAAACCTTGTCGGCATTGCCGGGATCGGCATTGAAGAAGTTGACGACCGAGTCGCCGGTGTCGAGCGTGAAATCGGCCATCCGAGTGCTCGCCGCACCATCGGGAATCATCCGCGTGAGTTGCAGCGGCACGTTGAGCTTGCCTTTCCACGAGTCGACGCCCACCAGGGAATAGTCAAGCTGGGCGTTGAGGGTGCCAAACGATGGCATGCGCAGGTCGGCCGGTATCGGCACTTCAGTAACAATCCGCCGTGCGACACCGCCGCCGAGTTTGACCAACTGCTCTGGTACATCCGCCACCCCTTTGAACTCCGGCGGGAGTTTCCAGGCGATGCGGATCGTGGTCTCACTGTCTGAGGGGTTGCCGACATCGGCCGCCAAACGCAAAACCGAGCCAGTATCAAACGCCGACACCGACGCCGGCACCGCCATGGGCAGGGCCTTGGTAATCGGCTCGCCACCCTCGACCAGCAAGTAGACCGGGTGGCCGCGCAAGGCAGCCAAAACCTGGCCGCCGACCACCACCTCGTCGGTCTGGTTGCCATACTGATCCATCCGTTTGCAGGAAGCTTTACCGCCCACGGCAAGACGTACATCGGCATCAGGCAGGCGGCTATTCTCACGCCAGAAGACAACCACCTGTCGCGTGGACTTACCTTCGGGATCAGCAAAGACAAAGGCCCACTGATCCGTGCCAAGCTCAAGTTGGCGCTGGGGCGTCAGCCCGCGCAGGGTCTTGATCAACGTGTTGTACGCCACATAGGCGGGCTTGGCCTGATAATCCCAAGTGCACAGCCCCCACATTTCGCTGTTCTTCCAATCCAAGTCGGCAAACCACTCATAGGCGTAGGCGCCACGTGCCCAGGCGAAGACGACTTTCTTGATCAGTTCATCACCCTGGGCCACCTGGCTTGGCCAACTGGCATCCGATATGACGGACGTCTCCGTGTAGAACAAAGGTTTGGGCGATTTAAGCGATTGGCGGATGCGTGCCAGTTCACCATCCACCTGCGGCTGAAAGATGCCGAAAAATTCGCCATGTCCGTGGAAGGCGTGGAAGTCGAAATAATCCTGGGCCTCGCGGATCGTTCGCTCCTGAATATCCGGGTTCAAATTTCGTCCTCCATGCGCGCCCAAGAGCGCAAAGCCGCTGGTCAGCACTTTGGCGTTGGGGTCGGCCTTGCGGATCTCCCCAAACGCATCCTTCAGAATTTCAATATACTGATCGACCGTGCCGCGCCAGTAGTGGTCCAGATCCACCTCATTGCGCACTTCGTAGTAGTCAATCTTTCCTTTGAAGTGTGTCGCCAGGTCACGCGCATACATTCGATACACTTCCGGCTCAACCGGCGCTCCGCCGCTGTACCATTCGCCCTTGGGTTTTATGAAATCCTTGCGAATGCCCCATACCGGCGTATAGGTCATCAGCCACTGCTTGCGGAAACCATACCGGTCGGCCTGCTCGATCTGGCGATCAAAATCGCTCCAGTCGAACTTGCCGTCGGGACTTGCACCGTAGCACCAGTTGTCGCTCATGCGGATAACGTCTATGCCGATCTGCGAGAGCATGCCGGGCTGCCGGGAGCCCCCGTTGCCGAAAAGGAAGTATTTGCGATGTGAGATCTCCGGTCCGGCCGGCACCATGATGGCCAGGCGATTCTCTCCGGCAATCTGCCCGCCGAAAGCATCAACCAGCTCCCACTGGAGTCGCAGGACGCCCATTCGCCCGGCGAGA
>JBBQBE010000129.1:0-5965 GCA_038317225.1 Tepidisphaerales bacterium
CCGGCTGTTCGCAGTGAAGAATGTTGAAGAGCATCGCGTACCCGATGCTGTTGTCGGGCAGCCCCGTGCCGACCTCGACAAAATCGCGGCTGGTAACCCGCACGTTGGACAACTGCTCCGATTCGGCCTTGGCACGCGTGGTCTCCACCATCGCCGGCTCGATGTCGATGGCGTGAACGGTGCGACGGGCGATCTTGGCGGCGGCTATGGTGAACGTCCCGTAGCCGCAGCCGAAATCCAATACATCCCCGCTGTCGGCATGCAACCCGAGCTTCCGCAACGTGGTCTGGGGATCGAAGAACCCCTGCCACATCGATTCGTCCGGCATTCCGCTCTCGCGTGTCTTCATGCCAGTATGCCTCAGAAGGACAAAACCTTGTCGCTGGTCCGAACCCACTCGGAGAACTGCGCCATGTTCGATTTCAAGTCGGGATGGAAGTACGGATCGCCTTTGTTGATCCCGCACCGAGCCTGACAGCTCCCGCAGGCTTTCACCACCACCCCCTTGGCAAGCAGATCTTTGAGCATCTGCACCAGATCGAAGAAGCCTTCCGGAGTCTTCGTGGTGTCACGAGCCAGGTCCACCGAATCGTTGACCAGAAAAATGCGGACCTCCGCACCGTCCTGGCTCAACTGCCCTGCAAGACGAAGCGCATTCCACGATACATCGGTGCCGTCATAGGGCTGCCGGGCCAAGACGATCAACACGGACTGTTTCATGGCGATCACTCCGATGGTTGGTGTTCACGCGTTTCAAGCAGGCACGACTGGACGCGCCCGACTGCCCAGGCGCTTGATCTCCGCCGGCGACCGCTCGACTACCGGGCATTCCTCGACCAAGAACTTCATCACCAGTTTGGCCAGATTCGGGCGGGCGATGTAATAACATCGCAAGTTGCCGTGCTCGCAATAGTCCACAATGCGACGGCTGCGCAGGGCCATCAGATGCTGCGAGACGTTGGCCTGCGGCACGTCCAGCAGTTCCTGGATATCCGTTACGCACTGCGGCCCCTTGGCCAGGCGCTGGATGATAGCCAGTCGGGTCGGATGACCCAGAAGACGTAGCAGATCGGCATTTTCACGCAGGGAGTTCATGGGCAGTCCCTTCCAGTATTCGAGTATTAGAATGTTCCTTGACCACGGCGTCAAACGACTTCCAGTGTTTTTCGTCGGCTCTACAACCATTTCTCGCGCGAACCCGGTAGTTAACAGGTAGAGGGATCGGCAACGTGCCGGTCTCCCGCATCCAGTTGCCAGGCATCGCGCCGGTCGCCAAGCGAAGGCCGTTGTGGGCACATCCGCAAGGAGCCCGCAATGGAAGAACTGCGCAACGATCCGGCCGCTATGACCCCGGAACAGCGCCGCCGGGAGATTGCCGCCATCCTCGCCCGGGGCGTGCTGCGGCTGCGGAAAACCGCCCCCATGCCGCCGGGTTCGCGTCCCTCCCGCGCCTCCGAAAATCTCGCGGAACAGAGACGAAATGGCCTTGATGAGGGGCCGGAAAGAAGCCCTCATGTGCTCGCTCGATAGCCACAACGAGAACATGAAAGGAGGCCAAGAGCATGGGAACGAACATTGCCGGAGAGATCGCCGCCCTGGACCGGATGACGGTCAAGGAACTCCGCACCAAGCACATCGCGGTCTTCGGGGAGCGGACGCGGGCCGGCCACAAAGAATACATGGTCAAACGCATCGCCTGGCGGATGCAGGCCAAGGTCGATGGCGACCTGACCGAGCGCGCCCGCCGCCGGGCCGAAGAACTGGCCAACGACGCCGACCTGCGGATGCGCCGGCCCCCCGACGCACCCGCGCCATCGCCCGCGTCCACCACGCGGACGGCCAAGGTTGCGTTTGGCGACCGCGCCGGCCAGCCGATGCCAGGCACGATCCTGACCCGACAGTACAAGGGCCAGACGATCCAGGTGACCGTGCGGGACAACGGCTTTGAGTACTCGGGCGAGGTGTACGGCAGCCTCTCGGCGGTCGCCAAGTCGATCACCTGCTCGCACTGGAACGGCAACTCCTTCTTTGGCCTCGGGGCCGGGAGGAAATCGCATGGGGCTATTCCTTCGCTTCCGGCAATTCCAGCAAGAACCTCCAGATCGGAACGACAGCGATGGTTCCCGCATCGGTTTCGATCCGTTCGTCATCGGCCCGAGTTACAATGGTTGCAGTCTTGACCTTCAACTCAGTCATGGACTCACTCAATGCCGCCATCTCGCGCTTGCGTGTCTGTGTTGCGGCGAGGGATTCGCAGACCTGAAACAGGATGGGGGGCCCAGAGCGTGACGGCACGACGAAATCGACCTCCCGGCCGGTGGCCGTCTTGTAGTAAAAGACCTCGGGGAATGCCCGTCGCAGCGCCGCGAACACCAGGTTTTCCAAGAGATGTCCGGAGTTGACCAGAATCCCCGACGACAGCGACGTGATCATGGCATGATCGACGCAGTAGGCCTTCTTGGGATTGGTGTGGCTGCGGGCAAGTGAGGCGTCGAAGACCCGCACGCTGAAGATAAAATAGGCATCCTCGAACCACGCCAGGTAGTTGGACACCGCCGACTTGGGGGCGTTGTGCCCCAGTGCTTTCAAATACCCGGTCAAGCGGTTGACGGAATAGGGCGATGCGATGTTGTCCACCAGCCAATGGGCCAGATCATCCACAGCCTTGGGATGAGCCACGTCGTGCCGCTCCACCAGGTCACGGAAGAGCACCGCGTGAAAGTACTCCTGATGCGTCTTGACCCGAAGTTGGCGCGTCAGCCCCAGTATTTCCGGGAATCCTCCGGTCTCCCAGTACTCGCTGAACGCCTTTTGTATGTGTAGCCGCCGCTTGGTCGAGAGCGCGCCGCTACTATCGATTCCCTTGTAATCCAGAAACTCCCGGAACGAAAACGGGAACATCTCCCAGGACAAGGCCCGCCCCCGCATCTGCGTGGCGATCTCTTTGGACAGCATGCGTGCCGACGAGCCGGTCAGGTAAACCTCGCATTTCTCGGTGCGCATCAGTCGATCCACGAAGGGTTCCCACCCGGCGAAGGTTTGAATCTCGTCAAAGAAGCAGTAGACCGTCTCGGTGCCCTTTTTCTCCGGGAAGAGCGCATAGTATGCCTCGGCCACCAACCCAATGCCCGCCTGCTGCAATCCGTGCAGACGGTCGTCGAAGAAGTTCAAATACAGGATGTTCTGGCGCGGCACCTTGCGGTCCAGAAGCCGCTGCATGATCTGGAACATGTAGGTCGACTTGCCGCTGCGGCGGACGCCGATACAAACCGACGCCTTGCCGGGGACGGCCTGGAGCGCCATGCGACGGGGCACCCCAACTTCAAGCGGACTTTCATGGAAGTCCAGGATCATGGCCTTAAGCGTTTCCAGCATAGTTCAACTCCGGCAACAAATGTTTCTAGTCTTGTGCCAAACTGGGAATAAATATAGCCAGTTTCCGCACTATGTCAAGAGTTACCCCAGGCTGGTGAACGTACCTGATTTCGTACCGCCCCCTGCGTAAGACCTCGAACCGCGCCGCTGATGTGGTTAACAGCCGCGTCGGTTTGCAGGGATGTCCCTTTCTAGCAAAGCCCGTCGCTGGCGGCCACTCCGATGTGCGCAGGCCAGGGAGCCGTCATGGCATCATTGCGCGCCCGCCTCGTCCATTCCGATGATCAGCAGCGATACGAGCGCGTTGCCCAGCGCGGCGCCCAGTTCCGCGCCCGGGGCGTGGTGCGGCGCATGCTTGGCCGCCGCCGGGAACTCGGCGAATGGAAACTCCGTGCCCCCGGAAGCGACAACCACTGGCTCAATTGCCTGGTCGGGGGTGCGGTGGCCGCCTGCTGCGCCGGCACACCTGTCGCCATTGCGGACGGTGGATGGCGTGCCGGCGACTATTGCGACCTGTGGCGCGTGCTGGGCACCTCTCACGGCCAGATGAAACTGACGGGCTTGGCGGCGTTTGTCAGGGAGAAGTGCGCCGTGCGCCACGTCTGGGTTGCGGAATCGGGAGATTTCTTCCAGGCCAGGATGCGGGCCTGCGTCAAGAAGACCTGGGAGCAGTGGCTTGGTTCGCGGGTGCCGGTTCTGTCGCCGTAGCGAACTGTCATTGATGAACTTCGGCCGCAGATCGACGCCCTCAGGGCGTGAAATATAGGCGTCAGAAATACCGTGCCTGGAGCCAGAGTTGTGGCCGCGACACCACATTGAGCTAACCCAGCAGATTGTCCGTTCCAATAACCATTCATCAGCTATAGCATCCCTACTAATCGGATAAGGATATGCCAGAAAGGGATTGCCTCATGAATATGAAACAACATCGTCTCACGCGTCTGCCGGGAGTTTGCCTTGTGTTGATCGCTGGAACCTTTGCTGCCGTTGTCCTGGCGCAGGAAGGGAAGGTCATCTCCAGCTATGGGCCGATCAATCAGGACATGACATTCGATCAGATCAAGGCCGCGCGCCTCCAGGTCAAACCGGAGCGAGCCCAGGAACACACCAAGCTGCTCAACGACCGCTATGACCTGGCGAAGAAAACGGCCGACGCGATCACGATGTCGGGCGGCAAACCCATTCCTCTGGGACCCACCGCGAACCTTCAGGGTGTGTCCTGGGAGCAACTGGACAAAATGACACCCGAGCAGATCAAGGAAAGAGGGGTGTTTCCGTACAAGCCCCTGCCCTTCGCCGATCATACCGAAGGGGGCATGCTGTTTCCCGAGATGATCACCAAGCTATTGCCCCGGCTGGTTCGCTTCGATCTGGATTTCGATTTGCCCGAGCACATTCTTCCCGATGCCGCGCCCGCGATCTTCCTAACCACTCGGCCCGACCTCGGCGATGTCGCCAAGGGAAGGCTGATCACCATTGACAACTATTACGAGATCTTCAACGGCATCCTGAACCCCAAGCAACTGGAAGGTCTGCGGCTGCTGGTGACCCAGTTTCCGCAGCAACAGTTCAACGCCACCGAAGATCGGCGAACCGATCGGCCCAGCCTTGGTGTGACGTGTTTTGATTGCCACGCCAATGGCCATTCCAACGGGGCCAACCACCTGGTTGGCGACATTCGACCGCAGGAATTCCGCCATCGCCTCGACACCCCATCGCTGCGCGGCGTCAACATTCAGCGTCTTTTCGGCTCGCAGCGGGCGCTCAAGACGGTGGAAGACTTTACCGAATTCGAACAAAGGGCGGCGTACTTCGATGGCGACATGTGTATGGCCACCAAGAAGGGCGTCAACCCGCTGGAGCGAGGCTCACAGGTACACTTCATGGCCGAGTTCATGGCCATCCTGGATTTTCCTCCCGCTCCCAAGCTCAATATTTACGGCCGGCTGGACCCCGCCAAGGCCTCTCCCGCCGAGTCTCGCGGCGAGGCGATATTCAACGGCAAGGCGCTGTGCGCCACCTGCCATCCCGCTCCCTACTACACCGACAACAACATGCACGATCTTCAGGCCGAGCGCTTCTACAAGAAGGAACTGGTCAACGGCATGATGATGGCCCACGACGGCAAGATCAAGACCTTTCCACTGCGGGGAATTAAGGATTCGCCGCCGTACATGCACGACGGCCGCTGCTTCACGCTGGAGGACACCATCGAGTACTTCAACCTGGTGCAGCAGCTCCACCTGACGGCGGAGGAGAAGACAGACTTAGTGGCGTTTCTGCGAGCGCTATAGGAAAAGAACATGAAGCTGAAGCGAGGCATTGGATATTAAGGAGATTGATGATGGCACAAAAGAAAACGATGAACGATTCTGGACCACGCAAACAGGCAAAAGGCCCGACGCCCAGTGCTGAGGCACAACTGGCGGCCGGCGGGGAGTTGCACCAGACCGCGGGTGGAGAGCATCCCCCACTGACGACCAACCAGGGCGTTGCGCTTTCGGATAATCAGAACTCGCTCAAGGCCAATCCGCGCGGCCCAGCGCTTCTGGAAGACTTCGTCCTGCGCGAGAAGATCACCCACTTCGAT
>JBBQBE010000130.1:0-5651 GCA_038317225.1 Tepidisphaerales bacterium
GGCGCTGCGATGAAAAAAGATGCCGCTTGCGCCGTGTGGTTTTAAACGGGCGTGCCCACGGATTTTTGCACAAGTTAAGGAAATCAGCCTTCATGGCCAGTCAGAAACCATGGTTTCCGTTAGAAACGGTAGAGTGCAAAATATATCTGTACGCCCGTTTTAACCTGCGTTGCAACCTGCGGTGTGCGCCGCGGCTTGAGGTATCAGCGGATCAATCCAGCAGCCCAATGCGAATCTGTGGCAAAAGCACCCGCACATCCTGGCCGCTGAGGAAGCCGGCTCCGGCCCGCATGGCGTTGGCGGCGCCGCAGGCAATGGCCTGGGCCAGGGCTTGGGGCGGCGACTGGCCGGCCGCCAAGGCGGCGCACAAGCCCGCGGCCAGCGAATCGCCGCTGCCGATCGCGCTGACCAGCGGCACCCGCGGTGCCGCGGCGTGCCAGGTGGAAGCGCCATCGGTCAGTAGCGCTCCCTCGGCACCCAGAGTCGTCAGCACCCATTTCGGCCCGGCGGCGGCAAGCTGCTTCATCGCCTCGGCCACGCTTTGTTGATCGGACAAAGAGCGTCCCACGGTTTCGGCCAGTTCGCTTTGATTCGGCTTGACCAAAAATGGCTTGAGCGGCAAACATTGGCGTAGCGGCTGGCCGTGGGCGTCGATCACGCATGCGATGCCCTGCTCGTGTGCGATAGCCGTGCAACGGGCGTAAAAATCAACCGGCGCGCCCGGCGGCAGCGATCCGGTCAACAGGGCGATGCCGCAACCGCGCAACGACTGGGGCAGCTCATCGTACAAGCGGGTGTAATCACTATCATCCAGCGGCGAGGATTCCTCCACCAATTCCGTGGCCGTGGAAGCGGCGCGATCGATCACGCTAACGCAAGTGCGCGTGGCCGCGGCAACGTTAAGGCAGCGATTGTCTATGGCCAATTCGGTCAGTTGTTCGGCGATGCATCGCCCGGCGGGACCGCCTAAAAAGCCGCCGACGCGCACCGCGCAACCCAGCGTGCGCAGCACGCGGGCCGCGTTAATACTCTTGCCACTGGCGGCCTCGACAACGAACGCAGCGCGATTCACCTGGTCCAGCGTCAGTGTGTCAAAGATCATGGCGCGCTGCCAGGCGGGCGTGGGTCCCAGGCAGAAGATCGGGCGATTGTGCGGATTCATCAGGCCGCTCCCTGGTTGGCAGGCGCCGGGCCGCCAAAAAGGTGGCGGGCCAGATCATCATTAAAATCATGGGGATTATCGTGAAAATGCAAAGTCAGATTCAGGCACGCCAGCCGGGAGCAGAGCCGTCGCACGGTGGGCAGGTCATGGCTAACCAGCAGCACCGTCAGTCCCAGCCGATCGCGCAAATCGCGCAAAAAACGGTCAAATTGCTCCTGGCCGGCCGGATCGATGCCGGTGGTCGGCTCATCCAGCAGCAGCACTCGGGGCCGGGGCACCAGCGCCCGGGCGATGGCGGCGCGCTGCAATTGTCCGCCGGACAATTCGGCCACCGGGCAATCGGCTAGTTCCGCCAGCCCCGTCCAGCTCAATATTTGCGGCACAAACGCCAGGTCATCGGGCGCGTAGGAGCTGAAAAGTCCGGCCTTGCCCGCCAGCCCCAGCCGCACCCACTGGGCCACCGTCAGCGGGAAACTCTGCCTGGTCGGCAGGTTTTGCGGCACATAGCCCACCACTCCGCCGCGGCGCACGGCCTGTCGGGGCGACAAGCCCGCCACCTGCGCCTGGCCGCGCGTGGCGGTGAGCCGGCCGATGAGAATTTTCAGCAGCGTGCTTTTTCCTCCGCCATTGGGACCGATGATTCCCAGGATCGATCCCTCGGCCACATCCATGTCGATCCCCTTGAGCGCCAGGCGGTCGCCATAGGCGAAATCCACCTGTCGCATGGAAACGACCGCGGCGCTGTGATCTGGTGCACAGAGGTTGGACACGTTTGGCCTTGGTAATGATAGCGAATCGCCTAGCGCCCAGCCGGTTGGGAGGCCGGCGCATAGTGCGAAACATACTGGCTCTTCAACGCCACGTAGTACAGTTCCCCTTCGTGCAATTGACGGCCGGCAAGCCGCTGGGCGGCCAGACCGACACCCATGTAAATGTCGCAGCGGCCGGCGGCGCGGATCGCTCCGCCGGTGTCCTGATCCATCATAAACCCGCGAAAATCCCCAATCGCCTGCCCGTCGCCGCTGGGCAGCGGGGTAACCAAAAACGCCGGCATGGCGCGGGGATAAATATTCTTGTTGTGATCAAAGTTTTTGTCGGTGGCGATGCTGGCCATGGGCGTAACCGGCACATTCAAGCTGCCGAAGGGGCCGCCGGGGCGCTCGGCAAAAAACACGTAACGATTGTTCAGCCACAGATATTGATTCATCTTCTCGGGATGGGAGGTGAAATATGCCGCCAGTCCATGCAGCGTGAGTTGATCACGGCTGATCACGCCATCGGCCAGCATTTTTCTGCCGGGCGATTCGTAGGCATGGCCGTTGGTACCGGCGTAGCCGATCTCGTAAGTGCGGCCATCGACCAGTCGCAGGCGGGCGCTGCCCTGGATGGTGATGACATACGCATCCCAGCGGCTCTTGAGCCAGATTAGTTCAGAGCCGGCCAATACACCGGAACCTTCGATTTCGCCGCGGGTGTAATAAGGCACAATGCCGCCGGGAGTTTGCCGCCCGGTCGCTTCCAGCGTGGCCGGGTCCACCGCCAGGTCGGCCGGACGCTTGTACAGCGGAAACTGGAATGGGCCTTGGCGGGTGAGCGCGGCGTCGTAAATGGGAGTAAAATATCCTGTGAATAAAACCCGCTCGCTGTACCCGCCCTGGGGCGAGGGGGCGCCGATACTTTTGTACACATCAAAATATTGTCGTAATTGCTGGTTCAAACGCCGCGGATCGCGCGGCTGCTGCGCGCTGAGGGCCTTGAGAGCATGGCATGTGGCAACGGCCTGGGCATGGGTGATATCCAGGTATGGATAATATTGGCGGCTGGAGGGAGCGCTCAAATAGAGCAGGCTGTTATCCAGCGCTGCGCTCAAGGCAGCCGGATCGGTCATGTTGCCCGAAAAATCGGGATACTCGGTTAAGGAAAGTTTACGCAGGGCAACCTGTCCGGGGGCAAGTTCCTGGCTAAAATCAATCGCCGGCGGCTTTTTGTTGCCGCACCCGGCCAGCGCCATCCCCAGCACAATCAGTAGTCCGCCGATCCATCGTCGCATTATCCAACTCCGCAGGTAAAGAGTCCTCAACGTTTGCCAGTTTATGCGAAACGTGCGCTGCGCTGTAGCGCGCCGTCCGCACAAAACCCGCCGGCGGGTTGATTTAGCAAGCCGACGGCTCCTACCGTTGCACACCGGCCCCGAAGCGGGATGCATTGATCCGTCGGATCTACACCGCCAGGGCCAGACGATTTATTTGGAGATTTTACATGGCTTTCACCCTACCGCTGCTTCCCTACGCCCCCGATGCCCTGGAACCGAGCATCGACCGCCAGACGATGGAGATTCATCACGGCAAGCACCATGCCGCTTACGTGGCCAATTTGAATAAGGCCTTGGAGAGCGCGCCCGACCTGGCGGGAAAAAGTATCCAGCAGCTTTTGGCGGCAAATTTGCAAGCGGTGCCCGAAGCGATCCGCACCGCCGTCCGCAACAACGGCGGCGGCCATGCCAACCATAGTTTTTTCTGGAACCTGATGGCCCCCAGCGCCGGCGGCAATCCCGGCCCACTGGTCAGCCAGGCACTGAGCGCTACTTTCGGTTCCATTGATTCCTTCAAAGAAAAATTCACCGCCGCGGCCATGAGCCGGTTCGGCTCCGGCTGGGCGTGGCTCACTGCCGCCAATGGCAAACTGGAAATTATCTCCACCGCCAACCAAGACAGCCCATTGATGGAAGGCAAAACCCCGGTACTGGGGCTGGACGTATGGGAACATGCTTACTATCTGAAGTATCAAAACCGCCGAGCGGAATATATCGCCGCTTGGTGGAACGTAATCAACTGGAAAGAAATCGAAAAACGCTGCGCTGAAATGCAGTAAGCAAACCCCAGCCCTCGCCCATGAGTACATGGGCGAGGAAATTTTTGATATGCCCTCTCCCATGCGTGCATGGGCGAGGGGATTTTTGTTTTCCCCCTCCTGCGTACTCGCGGGGGAGGGTTGGGCATAAGCGTTAACCTAACATGTCGGGATTTTTGTTAGCTGTTATACTGTCGGCTATGGATACCATTGCCAAGAAGCGTTTATTCGACGTTGATGCGGAGTGGGAACTGGTCAAGGGACTATTGCCTGGCGGATGGCAAGATCAGGCCAAGCCCCTGGGAGCGGTGCGGCGTTTACGCGGCGTGGACAGCGTGGAAGCGTTGCTGCGGATTCTTCTGGTGCATCTGGCCGACGGCTGCTCGCTGAAGGAGACGTCGCTGCGTGTGTGCCAGTCGGGTATGGGAATGATCTCGGCGGTGGGTATCTTCAAGCGTCTGCGTACGGCCGGACCTTGGCTGGCGTGGATGGCCAGGGGCCTCTGGGGCCAGAAGCGGGCTGTGGCGACAAGGCGGCATTGCGTGGCGGTGGATGCGACGACCGTTTGCGAACACGGCCAGACCGGTAGCGTGTACCGCGTGCATTGGTGCGTAAATCTGGCCAACCTGCAATGCGAGTTCATGGAACTGACGGATGTGCATGGCGGGGAGAAGTTCGCCCGATTCCCGATTGCCAAAGGGGACTTGATCATGGGCGATCGCGGCTACAGCAATGCCAATGGGGTGGATTATGTACGCCGCAACGGTGGACATGTGCTAATGCGGGCCAATCCGATGTCATTACCGGTGCATGACGGGCGCGAGGGCAAGAGGCTAAACGTTTTGGCCAAACTCAAAGGCATGAAGGTGGGTCAGGTGCTGGAGTTTGCGGCTTGGGTAAAGGGCAACGAAGGTCGCTGGCATCGGGGCCGGCTGGTGGCGGTGAAGCGGAGCGTGGCGGCGACGCGTCGTGAAATCCGTCGCCGCCGCAAAGCCGCCAAGAGCCGGGAACGCAAGTTGGGCAAGCGTGCCCACAGATTTGCCGGCTACGTTCTGGTGTGGACCAGCCTGGCGGGCACCGAGATGACTGGCCGGCGGGCGCTCAATGCCTACCGGCATCGCTGGCAACTGGAACTGGTCTTCAAGCGGGCCAAATCGATCATGGGGCTGGGGCAGTTGCCCAAGTACTCCGATGCCAGTTCGCGGGCTTGGCTCACCGGCAAGTTGCTGGTGGCCATGTTGGTTGAAAAGCTCTGGCAACACGCCGAGCATTTTTCCCCCTGGGGATACGACTTGCAGCAACCGGCGTAGCCGCTGGCGTGAGCAAACCTACCTGTTTCGTGAGTTGGTGAGCGTGTTGATCCCGCCGCAAGGCCTCACTACAACGATTGAGACGTGGCCCACATGTCGGCAGAAACTCGCCGATAACCCGCGACACCGCAAGAATATCACACTGTTAAGTTAACGCTTATGCCCGGCCCTCCCCCATGAGTACATGGGAGAGGGAGGAGGGTTATAAATTCTACGCTCTACATTCAACCGGGCGGTTGCAGGGTGGATGCACATTTGGAGGAAGGGAGGCTACAATCGTGTCTTGCACAACAGGGAAGGTTTTTGTTATGGCTAAGCACACGATTGTA
>JBBQBE010000131.1:0-5651 GCA_038317225.1 Tepidisphaerales bacterium
AGCGTGCCGGGATATAGCCTGACCCTGCTGGCCAGCGACAAAAGCTATTGATCGGGCGTGCGGGATCATGCGGAAGGATGAGCGGCCAGCGTCGCGTGATGCATTGTTAATTGGTGGCGGCGCGGCCGCTTACGCCCATAGCACCGGCGGCGGGACGTAGCCGCTGCGCACGTGCCCTGACGCAGCGGTGCTGCTTTTTAGATCACATGGATGCGCTGGGTCGCCCAGGTGGAAATCATGGGCGTATTGCATCGCCAGCCAGGTCAGGTCTTCGGTGGACACATCGGGCTTGTCCACCGACTGGGCCGCTTCGATGATCTCGCGCTCGTTGAGCAGCGTTGCCGTGATGCTGGTCAACCCGGCCTGCTGCAAGAGCCACTTGCAGGCCAGTTGATGCACGCTCATGCCATAGCGGGCGGCGATGGGCCGCACCGCTTCGAGTTTCTTGAGGCCATAGAGTTTCCATGCCTGGTCGCGGAATTTGCGGTGATCGTCCGGCCCGATTTGGGTATCCAGCCGCACGGTGTCTTTCAAAATCGAGCTGTTGTCATGCACGCGGGCAATGACTCCCGCGCCCTGGGAGACTGCGGTTTGGCACAGTTCCCGGCCGGGATCCTGCTCAAACATATTAAAGACGCTCTGCACGCCCCGGGCATCATAGCGCATCATGGCCTCGATCCCCTCCTCGCGCCAGCCGATGGCCGGACCCAGCGAGACGCCCCACTGGCGAATCTTCCCCTCCTGGCGGACCTTTTCCAACTCGGCGAACACGTCATCGCCAAACTGCGGCAACTTGATGTTATGGGCCATATATAGATCGATACAGTCCACCTTCAAGCGGCCCAGCGAGCGCTCAAGCGCCAGGCGAAGAAACGACGGGGAAAAATCCTGCTGGCGCTCGCGATGGGAGCCGGGCGTGCCGGGATCGGTGTAAAAGTCATAGCCAAATTTGCCGCCGATTTGCACGCTATCGCGCGGCACCTGCTCGAGGAATTGCGCCATCACCGATTCGGCCCGGCCGTTGCCGTAGGCATCGCCATTGTCGAAAAAAGTGATCCCTTGATCCAGCGCCACCCGCATCAGCCGCACGGCTTGCTCGTCGGTAAAGTGTCCCCACCAGTCAACCCCGGCAAACCAGCATCCCATGCCGATAGCCGAGAGTTTTAAGGGCGTCGTTCCCAGTGCGCGATATTCCATGTTGGCAACTCCTTGCGTGGATGATAGGAGCGCCGCGGCCGATAGTGAACCGGCGGCATGGGCGGGGCATCTTATTCCAACTGGCTTTCAAGATGAGCCTGACTGTGCGGAATTGGAGATTGGAGATTGGAGATTGGAGATATCAGATTTGAGAATGGAATCTTTGAGTCTCAGATTTGAGAATGGAATCCCCGATCATTAGTCTCATCTTGATCGCTACTTAGAATTAGCCACCCGCGCTGAGCAGTTCACTTAAATCCTCCACGATAAAATCCGGCTGCCACTGCGGTTTAGCGCCCAGCAAATCGCGGCGGCGGGTAACACCGGTGAGCGTCAGAACGGTTTTCATACTCACCGCCTTGGCCCCCAGGATGTCGGATTCCAGGTTGTCGCCGATGAGCAGGCAGCGCTCCGGCTGAACATTCAACCTTTTGCAAAGATTGTGAAAGAAGATTTTTTTGGGCTTGCCGACGAAGATCGGGGTGCCGCCGGAAGCGTAGGCGATCATCCAACTGTGCGCCCCGGCCCCAAACTCCAGACCGCGAATGGATGGATACACCCGATCGGCGCAAATGCCCACGATGGCCGCGCCATGGCGGGCTAGCATCAATGCCGTGCGCCGCCGCTCCTCGGTGGCGTAAACGTTGGTTGGCGTGCCGACGATCATGGCGTGACACGGCTCGGCGTCGGTCGCCACCCACTGCACCTTTTGATCCAGCAGCTCGTGAATGCCCTCGGTGGATAAGTTGAAAATGCGCGGCTGGGGGCCGTAATTTTCCAGCACGTAATCGGCGGCGGCGGCCGCGGCGGTGTAAATGTGATCGGGATCCACCGCCACGCCCATGCGCTCCAGTCTCTGCATCACCCGCAAGGGGCTGCTGGTGGAATTGGACAAACACGCAAAGGCCAGTCGCCGCTGGCTTAAGTGCAGCAGCAATTCCACCGCACCCGGTAACGAATGCTCGTCGTGATAAAGCGTACCGTCCAGGTCCAGTAAAATCGCTTGATAATCAGCCAAATTGGGTAGCACAAACCGAGTATAGCCGAAAGCAAGCGGGGTAAAAATATTGACCCATAATACGCCGCAACCCGCACACGCCCAATGCAAAAGTATTTGGCGATTTTCTACTTCCTGTCCCATGTACTCATGTATGACAACCAAGGTAGGGGCATGCTTTTGTCCGTAGACCGCAGTCAGTTGTCAGTAGTAAATACAGGAATTCCCACGCATTTTGCCACGGACCAACGCCGGGTGCTCCCGCCGTACTACAGACGGCGGACTAAAAGTGTTAGTGGCAAATATGAATGTGGATTGCGGAATGTTGATTGTTGAATTTTACTCCGCCTCGGAGCGGCTGGCGAAATCAGTTTTTTAGCAAAAGCGGGTCAATCCAGTTGAAGCGGTCGGCGACATCCTCATTGTCGCCGTAATCGACCTCCAGGGTAATCGTGACGGCATTTTGCAGCGACAAGGGCGGAGGCTGGACCACCTCGGCAGCGCGGACGTGCTTTTGCTCATACGCCAGCCTTCCATCGAGCCAGAGCCGCACGGTAACATCCGCGTAAAGACTATCGGTTTGCAGTGCGCCACGGGTACGAAAGGAGCGATAGCCCGGCGGCAGGAGCCAGGTGAGTTTGCTGTAGGCGTGTACGCCGATGCCATGCTCTTGAACTTGCCCGGCCAGCAAGATCGGTTCACCGGTTACCGCCAGATTCATTTGCGCCGGCCAGGGCGGGCCGAAAAATGGACGCTCTTGTTGCGTCGCTGGCGGCATATCGCTGAGCCGCATGATCGGGCCGTTGAGATGCTCGATACTGACGATCGCATCGCCGCTGATGGCACAGGACGCGGAGTTCCAAATAAAGCGAAGTTGTGTCTCGTCGCCGGCGGGTTGGGAAATGATAAGCGTGCCGTCGTCGCGTAAGCGCAGGCGAAATATTGCCGTGGACGGTGCGGTTGCTGGTTGACTCACCGGCGCGGCGGCGGCCGGGGCCTGGGCAAAATAAATCGCGGCCACAGAATCCAGCGGGATATCGCGCGTGGCACCAGACGTTTGCACTTGCACTTGCTGATCGCCCAGGGCCAGCACAATACCCGACAGCGAATCGCCGTTAGCCAGCATGATCACATCCTCGGCCGATGCTTGCGGGGCCGAGGCCTTCAGGGAAGTCGATACCCGCGCTATCCGCTCCACGCGGCTCAGCGGCACGGCCAACACACCCAGCGGCGGGCTGTTCCATCGGAGAGTTTCGCCGCCAGACAATCCCGCCGGCAAGCCGGCAAGGCGTTGGCCGTCGCGCAGGAAAAGTCGCCAGGTGGATGCGGTTGGGGTCGGTAGCGACGGTGCCGCATCGTGCAATGACACAAATTGATCCCAAGGTAGCAACCCGGCGGCCGCATCCGCGTGGGAAAAAGCAATGCCGCGCGAATCGACGCGCCACTGGGTGATATTCTCAAGACGCAACGTCGCGTCGGTAAGCGTCCAGGAATTTTTGGCCGCCGCCCAGGGAGTTATCACAAAAACCAGCAGCCAGGGAAGAAAGTTTTTCAATTGCCCGGCCCCTTTCCATTGAAGACCGGCAGGTAGCGGTTGGGCATCTGCAACACGATCAGCGCGCAGGCGGTGCAGTAGTCTTCGCTTTGCTCGCCGCTCCAGCCGCCGGTGGCGGCGTTTTGCCGGGTGATCAACTCGTTGCGAATGGCCGGATACCAGTTTTTCCACCAGTCGCCGCCGGCCAGAAACATCGCCTGGGCGGCATAGTACTGGCCGTAAAAATAGTGCCCGATTTGCTGCACACCGGGCCGGCCGGGTTGGAACTGGCTGATATAGGTCAGCCCGCGGCGCAGCTCATCCCCTTCAAAAACGCCGGCGTAGTACAAGGCGGCCACACCCGCGGCCGAGCGCTCAAACCCGCTGCCCCCGCCGCCGCCGTAGCCGAGGGTGTAGCTGAATCCGCCGTCGGCGTTCTGACAACGGCGCACGTAGCCGATGGCGCGGTCGATCACATTTTTATCCACCTTGATCCCCGCGTCGCGCGCCGCCCGCAAGGCCATCACCTGGCAGATGGTAACGGAAATATCGGCGTCGTCGGCCACCGGCAAATAGCGCCAGCCGCCTTCGGTGTTCTGTGTTTTTTCGATCAGCCGCACCGCCCGCTGCAATTTTTCGCGCAATGCGTCATCGCCGCCCATGCCATACAACTCGGCGATAAAGAGCGTGGCAAATCCATGCGAATACATCACCCCATGGGTAACCTGCGGGGCCAGCAATCCCGATTCCAGGCTATGGGACAAAATAAAATCCGCGGCCTTGCGCACATTGGCCTCATACCTGCCGCGATTGGGCAGGTTGCCGGCACTCATGAATGACAAAGCCGCTAAAGCGGTGATGCCGCTGACGGCGTGGTAGCCGCCCTGTCCCCAGCTTCCCTCCGGCGTCTGCCGCGAGGCCAGGTAAGCCAGGCCGCGGCGCACCGCTTCCTGTTGGCGGGCAGTGATCTCATCGCCGCGCATCTGCCCCGGGAGAGCCGCTATGCCTAGTTCAGCGGCGCGGTCCTGGCCAGCCAGCAAGCCGGGCGTGGCGGCGGTCGCCGCGGCCAAAAGCATTACAACCAGGCGTGGCATGGGATTCATCACATCACTTCTGCGCTGCCAAAGCGCGGTAATAATCTTCCACCAGGCTACGATATTTTTCCAGCACATTTTCACCGGCGCTCTCCAGTACCGCCTGACGCTGCCGCTGGGACAAGCCGCCCCACTCGCGCATGGTTTGCTCAATAGCGCCGCCCAAAGGCCCCGCAGCGCCGTTGCCCCCGCCGCCGCCGTTGGAATTGGCCGCGGGGGTGCCGCTGTGGCCGGGATTGGGATTGGTCCCCTGGCCGGCATTATTGGGATCGCCGCCGGGCGTGGGCTTGGATTGCTGCTGGCCACCGGAGGAGGAGGAACTGGAGGAGGAGTTTTGTTGTTGCTGCTTGGAGGCCATAGCAATCAATTCATCCAAACCATCCAGGACACGTTTTTGAATCAATTGCGTAACTTTTCCGGCGTCGTGGTTTTCGCTCAGCCGCCGCCGCGAGCGGGTCATGCGGTCGCCAAGTCGATCCGCGCTCTTTTCGATCTTCTCGGCCGTGGGAGATACATTTAGCAGATCATTTTCCAAGTCCGTGCGTTCCATCTCCACGGCGTCGGCCTCTTCCGGCAGCGGCCCGGATTGCTCAGCGGGCAAACCCATTTTCCCCTCGCTGGCTTTGCGCAGCAATTGATCCAGCAGCGTTCGCAGTTCTCCCTGCCGCTGGCCCAAAACGTCCTTGGACGAATCATCCGGCCCGGCGGCGGTGGCATCGTTGACCAAGCGCTGCAACTGCTTGAGCAACTGCAATTCCACTTGCGCCGGCAATTGCGGCGGCTTTTGCCCCGATCCACCTCCCCCGCCACCGCCGCCTTGGCGGCCTTG
>JBBQBE010000132.1:0-5592 GCA_038317225.1 Tepidisphaerales bacterium
CGCCACGCACCACAACCTGTAGTAGCTCTCCAAGTTGGCAATAAATCTACAAGCTGTTTATTCACAATAACTTACGTCGTAATCTTATTCCGCATGCGAAACGCGACTATATCAAGAATCAGCGGTTTTGGCGGAGAGCCGTTTTTTTATACTATTTTGCAGCCGACACTTACGTTGCGCTCAGCAACAGGTGGCACCACACAAACAGTCCCGTCAAGGCCAGGCCCAACCCAAAATACACCGCGCCGATGCCGCGGCTGGCCCGACGCGAAACTTGATAATACGCGCCTTGGTTTTGGCGATGTCTCAATGTGTTCCACACGCGCGGGAGGGCAAAAATGAGTAAGAGCGTCAAAATGACATCCAGCCGCCCGTAGTGCAGCCATTGATAAACCCACATCGCTCCCGCCGCCGGGACGCCCAGCATCCAAATCCACGGACTGACCGCCGCCGTTACCCGGCCACCATCCAGCGGCGGAACCGGTAACAAATTGAACAAGTTCAGCAAGAATCCGAAATACGCCAGTTCCAGCGCCAGCTCCGCGCTGTCGCCCATTCCCGGCCGCCAGCGAATCCCCCAGTACAAGCCAAAACACGCCAACGCGCCGATCGTGCCGGTTAGCGGCCCGCCGATCCCCACAATCGCCTCCTCGGCGGCATTGCGCGGCATCTGCTTCAGGTTGATGATCGCGCCCATGAAGGGAATAAACACCGGCGGCCCGGCCTTGAGGCCAAATCGTCGCATCGCCAGCACATGTCCCAGTTCGTGGATGAGAATCAGCAGCACAAACCCGGTGGCAAACACCCCGCCCCACTGCTGGGCGTATATGACGATACTCAGCAGCATCGACCCGCCGGTTTTCCATAGCACCGACTTCCAGGTATCCGCCTGGCTGGAGCCGCCGGGCAAACCCGGCGCCGCTCCCGCCTGCCGCGCCACCAGCAAATCGATGCGCCCGCGGATCTGTTCCGCCTGCGTGCTTTGCGGCGGCAGCAGTGGCAAACACCGCGCCCAGGCCTCGGCCGCCGCCAGTGGCTGGTAGACCTCCAGTTGCGATGCTTCCTGGGCAATTTCGCGCAAACGCGGCGCATGCAAAAGCCACTGGCATTGCGGACAGGCCAGTTCCCCGCCACGCAGCGCCTGGCCACAAGAGGGGCATTGGGTAATCGAAGTTGGTTGCAGCATTGACGACATTGGGTTTCCTGATCTCCCAGTCGTATCATAGGCGATTGGCGGCAAAAGGCCGAATTTGCGAGTTAGCTTATGACCCTGACATCCAACACAACCCCTTTGATTTTTGAATTATCCACCCCTGGCCTGCGCGCCGTGGACCTGCCGGCGTGCGATGTGCCGACGGTGGAAATGGACCCCCACTTTGCCACGCAAACCCCAAGCGCGCTGCCGCAGGTTGGCCAACTGGACCTGGTGCGACATTACACGCGCCTGGCAAGCCTTAATTTTTCCGTTGATCGCAATTTCTATCCCCTCGGCTCATGCACCATGAAATACAACCCCAAGGTCAACGAGTGGGCCGCGCAGTTGCCGGGGCTGGCGGACTTGCATCCCATGCAGTCGCCGCGCGATTGCCAGGGAATGCTGCAAATGCTGTTTGATCTGCGCACGCAGTTGCAGGAAATCAGCGGGCTGGCGGAAGTGTCGTTGCAGCCTTGCGCCGGCGCTCACGGCGAATGGACCAGCCTCAAAGTCATCCGCGCTTATTTCAAAGACCACGGCCAGCCACAGCGGCGCGTGGTGCTGGCCCCTGACACCGCGCACGGCACCAATCCCGCCAGTTGCGCTTTGTGCGGCGCGGGCGTGGTAACCATCAAGTCGCGCCCCGATGGACTGACCGATCTGGACGACCTGGCAGCACACCTCAACGAGCAGGTGGCCGCCGTCATGGTGACCAATCCCAACACCGTGGGCAAATTCGACGCCCACATCGCGCAAATGGCCAAAATGGTCCACGATGCCGGCGCGTTTCTTTACCTCGACGGCGCCAACATGAACGCCATTCTGGGCATCACCCGCCCCGGCGATTTCGGCGTGGACATTATGCACTTCAACACTCATAAAACTTTTTCCACCCCCCACGGCTGCGGCGGACCGGGTGCCGGCCCCATCGCCGCCAATAGTGCCTTGGCGCCCTACCTGCCGGTGCCACAGGTCATCAAGACCGACCAGGGCTATGATTGGGAATATGACCGGCCCAAAAGTATCGGGCAGGTACGCGCTTTTTGGGGACAAGTGGGCGTATTACTGCGCGCTTACGCCTATATCGCCGCCTGCGGGCCGGACGGTTTGTGCCGCGTTTCGCAGACGGCGATTCTCAATGCCAATTACCTGGCGCAAAAAATCAAAGACACCTATCCGCTGCCCTTCGGCCCCGCCGCCGGAGAACCGATGGCCGCCAATCCCTGCGCCCATGAATTTATTACCGTGCCCCGGCAAATCATCGATCGCGGCGTAAGCATCCTGGATATCGCCAAGGGCCTGATCGATCGGGGTTTTCATCCGCCGACGGTGCATTTCCCCGTTCACGACTGCCTGATGATCGAACCGACGGAAACCGAAAGCCTGGCCACGCTCGACGCCTTCGCCGAGGCCCTGCTCGACATTGCCCAACAAAGTCAAACCGACCCCGCGGCCCTCAAGCAAGCGCCGCAAAAAGCCCCGGTTCGCCGCTTGGACGAAGTGGCCGCGGCGCGAAATCCGATTCTCACCTGGTCGCCGCCAGCTTAAGCCGTTGCGGCGACGGCGGGGTGTGGTATTCTCAATTTCTTCAAAAAATGAAGGAGAATGATGAGTCAGATGAATCAGTGGGTGCAGCGTGGGCAGGCGGCTTTAATTCAGAATTATGCGCGCTCTCCCATTTGCATGAGCCGGGGCGAAGGCTCGCGATTGTGGGACGCCGACGGCAAGGAATATCTCGACCTGTTCGCCGGTTTTGGCGGGGCCATTCTCGGCCATTGCCATCCGGCACTGGTGGAGGCCGCCACGCAACAGGCTCAAAAATTGTGGCACGTCGGCAACACCTTCTACACCGAGCCGCAAATTGAATTTGCCGAGCGGCTCCAGCGCTTCGCCTTTGCGGGCCAGGCGTTTTTCTGCCATAGCGGCGCTGAAGCCAACGAAGCGGCCTGTAAGCTGGCGCGGCTGGCCGGCCAGAGCGCTTGTCCGCGAAAATGGAAGATCATTACCCTGCATCGCAGTTTCCACGGGCGCACGCTGGCCATGATCGCCGCCACCGGCAACCCCAAAGTGCGCGATGGTTTTGCTCCCGATGTGCCTGGGTTTGTCCACGTGGAAGGCGGCGATATCGCGGCTCTGGAAGCGGCGATTGATGACGAAACCTGCGGCGTGCTGATGGAGCCGATCCAGGGCGAAGGGGGCATGAACGTGTGGCCGGCCGGGTATCCGGCGCAAGTTCGCCAATTGTGCGACCGCCATCAGCTTACGCTCATTTTTGATGAAGTGTGGACCGGCTGCGGGCGCACCGGTAAATGGTTCGGCCATCAATATTTCACCGCCGCCAGTGGCACCGCCGTACTGCCGGATATCATGACCCTGGGCAAAGCGGTGGGCGGCGGGTTGCCGGTGGGCGTCATGCTCGCCCGTCCCCATGCCGCGGCGCTGCTCAATGCCGGCAAGCATGGCAGCACCCTGGGCGGCAACCCCATTTGCATGGCCGTGGCCAAAACTATTTTCGACCAAATCGAAAGTCAGGGACTATTACGCCATGCGCTGCAAATGGAACAAATGGCGATGGAAGTGCTGGCCAATCACAGCGGCCTAAGCGGGCGCATCGCCCAAGTGCGCGGGCATGGACTGTTTTTGGGCGTGGAATTGAAAGACGCCCCCAATCAACTGGTCGAACGAGCGCTGCAGCGGGGGCTGATCATCAACGTAACGGCGCAAAAAGTGGTGCGACTGGCCCCCGCCTTGAACATCAACCCCACGGACTGGGCGCGGGGTCTCAACCTGGTCAAGGAATTGATTTGCGAGTCTTAACAACGCTGGCTTGGTGCATCGCGGCCGCCGCCGCCCTGGCGCAATGCGGCTGTGGCGACAAATCAGGACGCGCCGCGGCCACCGCGGCGCTGCCCACGCGCACGCTCACCGCCTTAACACAGCCGTCGCTGGATGCCCAACCGGATGTGCCGCTGGCGATTTACCTGGATGTGTGGCAAATCCTTGTCCCCGCCGGCAGCATCAGCCGCAACGACGCTTTTTGGCGGCGCATTGATGAATCGGCCCTGGATGTGGCCCAGTACGATTTGCTGTACAAAAACGGTATTCGCGTCGGCGTGGCACCGGCGGGTGAATGGGATTATTTCAAGAAAATTTTCCAGCAGAATCCCGCCACCAGTTCACAATTTACCTTTCAAAACGCTTCTGATCGCAACGGCGAAATCGAAATTTCCAAGGAAATCCCCGGCCAGGATATTTTTTTCTTCAATCGCTCCAACCGCATGATCGGCCGCACCTATGACCGCTGCCGCAATTACTGGTCGCTGGCCTTCACACCCGCCCCCCGGCAACTGGGCACTACGCGGCTGACGCTCTGCCCGGTGGTGCGCACGCTGCGTCAGCGCTTGGAGTATTCCCTCAACAGCGAGGAGCGGGAATTGGCTTTCGTAACCCCCGAACACATTTACGACGCCGGCCTGTCGGTGGACCTGCCGCTGGGCAGTTTCCTGGTGGTCGCTCCCTCCCCGGAAGCCGTGCACTGGGAAACCAGCCTGGGCAGCCGATTTTTGCTGCAAAACGCCCCGGCGGAATTGCAGGAACGCATTTTGATCTTCTCCCCCCGCTTATACCGAGTCCAGACCACATCCCCCCCGCGGTAGCGTGCCCCGCGCCACGCAAAAAACGCAAAGAGCCGATTGCGGTGGCATACCAAGTGGTAATGTCTGGTCTTATCCAAGTAGACAAGTAGAAATGTCCGGGGTTGAGACGTGTGCTACTCCACTGTGTGGAGGGGATGGGTTAAGTAGACACTGGAAAATACGGCGATCTGGCAATGTTTAGGGTGCCCTTTCCTGGCTCCCTACCAGAGTATTGCCAGCCCGACGCGGCATGAATGCAATCTCTACGGCCTTGTCCCAATACTGTCGATCAGCGTCGGGGCTGGGCAGCATTGAACCATATCCCGTTTTCTTTCATACCACGCAGCGTATCCTCCATGAAGAGCTACGACCCCTTCATTCGTTCCATTCGTTCCGCCGTGAAGAGCTACGTCCCCTTCATTCGTTCCCGCCGTGAAGAGCTACGTCCCCTTCATTCGTTCTTCATTCGTTCCCGCCGTGAAGAGCTACGTCCCCTTCATTCGTTCTATTTTCCCCGGTCTGCCTAGGGGCGCAGCGTCCTTTCCAATCCAAGTCGGGCCACCGTCGCCTGCCTCCACTGGTCTTGGCCGAATGGACAGCCCCCGCTTCACGTAACGGCGCAGGGCGTCCAGTTCTTCCTGGGTCTTCGGCTCGTTCACAAAGTCTACCCAGTCGGTCGGCCGTTGGACAGGCCAGTCGCTCAACATCGCCACCCCACGGTTCAACACATGGTAAACCAGACCTACCGGAGTATTGCCAGCC
>JBBQBE010000133.1:0-5316 GCA_038317225.1 Tepidisphaerales bacterium
TGTCAATAAAAAAAATGCGCGGCGGGGATTTTTTTCTCCGATCCCGGCGGCATGATGCCCTGGCGGCGGCGGGGGGGTAATGGGGCGAAACACTTTGTCGCCGCCGGGCATGATGATGCTTTCTTTGCCCACGTGGCCCCAGCGGCCCATAGCCACATGGCCGCGGCCCATAGTACGAACTCTCCGCCGCCGCCGCCCCGGTACCGCGGATGCTTTGAAGCTCGGCGAGATCGGTTTGCAATGGGGTTATGGCAAAAATCATTGCGTGCTGGCCGATCTCCAGTCCAATCTTCTTGGCTCCCTGGCGTGTTGGCGGTGCAATTCAATGATAATCAACCGCCCAGGAGCCAAGACGCCAAGAAAAGGCCAATTTCGACAGAATATCGAACCCAAGCCCTTAGATTTCAGAGCCACAGAGGGCACCGAGGGCACAGAGGGAACAGAAGAAAAAAGTTGCCAGAACACCGCCTTTTTCTGTGATCTCTCCGTCGTCTGTGGCAGAAGATTCAAAAGCGGCATTGGGAGCTTGCGCGAAAAAATTGTACAATCCCCCTCATGCTGCGACCCGCCACCGTGCATGATGTGCCGCGTATCGCCCAGATCATCAATAGCCATGCCGAGCTGGGAAAGATGCTCTTTAAGAGCTATGCCCAACTGTATGAGGATTTGCGCGACTTTGCGGTCTTGGAGCAAGACGGGCAAATCCGCGGCTGCGTGGGTCTGACGATTATCTGGGCCGATCTGGCCGAGGTGCGCTCCCTGGCGGTTGATGGCACATACCTCGGCCAGGGTATCGGCCGCCAACTGGTCCAGTGGACCATCCAGGAAGCGCGGCGGCTGCATATCCGCCGCGTCATGTCTTTAACCTATGAGCAATCGTTTTTTGAGAAAATGGGGTTTGTGGTCGTCGAAAAGCAAACCCTGCCGCTGAAGGTCTGGAGCGATTGCGTGCGCTGTCCCAAGCGCGAGGATTGCGATGAAATCGCCATGATCCACCTGCTGGAGGATTTGCCCGTGGTGCAGTTGCCCGATGCCATCCCCACGCCGCGCGGCGTGAGCATCCCCGTCTTGCCCGAAGAGGAGGACTAAGAGGGTGTAAATACATTTGTTTTGGCCCTCGATATTTGCGCAAAAGCGCCGTTATTTATTTTCTCGAAATTCGTGATTCTGTCGCAAACTCTAAGCCGTCCCGCCGGCGGCCTGGCTCTTATATCATGGTTCACTATTCAGCATCCCTTTTTCATTTGGCTCCCGACCCGCGGGAGGCGATCGAGGCCGCCGCGTCGCTGGGTCTGGACGGCGTGGGCCTGCCGCTGTTCACGCCGGTTTTGGCACTGGAACAACTTTCCGACAGCGGCGTGCGCGAGCTGCGCCACCTGCTCAGCTCGCGGCGGCTGGCGCTGGACGCGGTGGAACTGATCTTGGCCGGCCAAGGTCTTGTGGGTGATGAGCAATTGGCGGTGGATCGCGTCGAGGCGGCCTTGCGCGCCGCCGCCCGCCTGGGTGGCCAGGTGCTCTCGGTGGATTTGGGGCCGCTGCCACCGCCGGTGCTGGCCGCGCCCGCGCCGCTGCCGGCGCCGCTGTTGGGCGGGTTATTGATTATTCCCACGCCGCCCGTGCCGCCAGCTCAGCAGCGGCAAGCCGCCGGCGATGCCGCCGCGTTTATCCCCCTGGCCCAACTACTGCGGGGAATGGCCGCCCGGGCCGATGTCTACGGCGTGAAAATCGCCTGCCGGGCCACGCTGGCCTGCTTTGAATCCCTGCGGCAATTGCTGGCCGCGACCGATGCCCCGCTGATTGGTTTTGAAGTCGATACCCTCAGCTTGCTCCAGGACGACCTTGAGAGCGACCGGGCACTCTCGGCGGCCGGCGAGGCTTTGTATCATCTGCGCTTGAGCGACGGCCAGCGCGGCCAGGGCGGACGGGTGCGCCCGCAACCGGCGGGCCAAGGTCAGATTAACTGGCGGCAATTATACCAAAGTCTGGAACAAGCCGGCTGGAGCGGTTTTGCCCTGATCGATGCCCCCCAGCCGCGCCACATCGCCGCGGCGTTGGGATTTTTCAAGACGCTGCAGTGGCGTTAGCGGCGGGGGGCTGCTCTTGGTGCCGCGCCGCTAAAATGGCCATTACCGCGCCGGCCAGGGCAATCGCCAGGGAGAGCAATTGTCCCATCGTCAGCCACCCGAAGGCGATAAATCCCAACTGCGGATCGGGCTGGCGGGTAAACTCCACCATGAAGCGAAACAAGCCGTAAAAAAGTAAAAATAGCGAAGCGATCACGCCGTTGCGCCGCCGAACCAGCGGCATGGTTCGCCACAAAAGCCACAGCACCCCCAGCAGCAGCGGCCCTTCCAAAAACGCTTCGTACAATTGTGACGGATGCCGCGGCAGCGGATCGTTGGGGAAGATCATCGCCCACGGCAGCGAAGTCGGCCGGCCGACCAGTTCCCCATTGATAAAATTGGCCAGGCGTCCGAAAAAAAGTCCCACCGGGGCGACCAAGGCGGCACAGTCCATCAGATTCGCCGGCCGCACGCGCTGCCGCCGCGACCATAAGAACATCACAGCCAATACGCCCAGCAGCCCGCCGTGGAAACTCATTCCGCCATGCCAGACCGCCAGCGGTTCATACCACGGCTCCGGCCAACCGGGGATCGAGCGGTGATAAAAAAGCCACCACCCGGCCCGCCCGCCGATCACCACGCCCACCACCAGCCAGCCCACCAGGTCCGCCAGTTGCGCCATAGTCAAGCGCAACATTCCCCGGCGAACCATCACCCGCAGCCACCCATACGCCAGCAAAAACCCACTGACATACGCCAGCCCATACCACCGCACCTGCAGCGGCCCCAGTTGCAGCGCCACCGGATCGATTTGCGGATATTGAAGCAGCGCGGCGGGAAAAAGCATAAAGCTCACAGTTTGTGAAAGAATCACGACTTGCAATCAAATAATGGTGTTTGTTGGGAAATATCGAGGGTCAGCATCAATTTATTCAGGCTCTTTGCGAAAGACGCTGGTAAACATACCTGCCATGTCCTAGAAACCACGTTCTGGGCGAAATATCGCAGGTCCGAGCCTCTCAGTTTGGCATCCATCAGCGGGTTCCGCAGAGAGCCTTTATTCACAGCTTCTCACGTCTGGCGAATCAGCGTGCCGGCAAATCGCCGCACGCCCATGTCGGTAACCAGCATGGACAAGGGGATGTCATGATCCTGCACAGGCAGGGACGCGACGATCTGACATTCAAAAGCCAGCCCGCACGCCAGGCCGAGAAATTCCGGCTGTCCCAGAAAGCGATCATAAAATCCCATGCCGCGCCCGATGCGGTGGCCATCGGCGGTAAAGCCCAGACCCGGCACCACCACCAGGTCAATCAGATTAATCGGCACAGGGTTGCCGCTGATCGGTTCGGGCACGCCGGCGTTTTGCGTGATCGAATCGGTCAGGCTGTGAATCTCCACCGGCAACATGCGCTTTTGCTCCCAGGAAACCTTGGGCACCACCATGGTTTTGCCCTGCTGCCAGCCGCGTAAAGCCAGCGGGGCGCTCTCCACTTCGCCGGGCATGGACAAAAATACCATGACCACTTGCGCCGCGTTCCACTCGGCGCTGCCGGTTAAAAACCCGCACGCCGTCGCCGAGGTGTCATGACACCAGGCCGCGCTGAGCGATTGGCGCAATTGCCGCAAACGTTTACGCAATTCGCCTTTGGAAATGGCATTTGGCTGGTCCATGCGCTGCATATTCTATCCCTGTATGCCCGCGGGGAATAGGGCAAATCCAAAAACCCGGCCCCAGCCTTTCCACCTTCCTTCCGACCGGTTAATCTGTCTTGCGTTCCATCGGGGAACAGCACAAATCGGCCGGGGGCTAATCACCGCCCCCCGCCGGATCATGGGAGTGGACCGCATGCCCATCACCACAAGCCCCGCCCTCGACCCGCAACTAGCGATGCCCTCCCCCGAATGCCAGCTTGAGCAGGAGTTCATCAGCAAACTTGTCGGCTTGAAGTATGAATATCGCCCGGAGGTCCGGGACCGCGATGTGCTGGAGAAGAACTTCCGCACCAAATTCGAAGCGCTGAACCGCGTCAGCCTGAATGACGCCGAGTTGCAGCGTCTGTTCGACGAGATCATCACGCCGGATGTCTACCCCGCCAGCAAAACACTCCGCACCATCAACAGCTTCTTGCGCGACGACGGCAAACCCCTCAACTGCACGCTGGTCAACATCAAATACTGGTGCAAAAACACATTCGAGGCCGCCCGGCAGTTCCCCATCAACACCGACAACTGCCATCATTGCCTACCAGTTGCCGGCGAGCCGAAACCTTTGATGATGCGGCCCAACCAGATGTCCGCAGTAAAGTACAATGTCGAGTTGCGGCTAGTCGTTGCCGTTGGTAACAAGGCCCGTAGGTTTTACGCGCGACTGGGGACGCCTATAATGCAGCTCCGGCACCGTACTCGTGCCGATGCAGGGCGTTTAATACGGAGTGGAGCTTAATATGGCGACCGCCGAGCAGATCAAGGCGTTGTTGCGAAGCCACGTCGCGGGGGATGAGGAGCATTTTCGCGCCGTCGCGATGCAGATCGCGGCGCATTCTGCCAAGTTTGGGAATGCTCGCTTAGCGCAGGAACTGCGGGAGTTAATCGACAAGGCGCGTGCGGCGGTGCAGCAACCGGTTACGTCCCGACGTGCGGTGCCGATTACGCGGCCAGCTGGCGAATTGGCGGGGCTTGTCCTCGCTAGTTATCCGAGTACAAGGCTTTCAAACATGGTCGTGGATGCTAAGGTTGCAGAACACCTCGGTGACATCGTCCGTCAATACCGGCAACGCGATCTGCTCAGATCCAACGGGCTCTCGCCGAAACGTAAGCTCTTGCTCGTCGGTCCACCAGGTTGCGGTAAAACCATGTCGGCATCGGCGTTGGCGGGGGAATGTGGGCTGCCGTTGATGTTCGTCCAACTCCACACGCTGATCACAAAGTTCATGGGGGAGACGGCGGCGAAGCTGCACTTGGTGTTCGATGCAATGGGCCAGACTCGCGGCGTCTACCTGTTTGACGAGTTCGATGCGATTGGCGCGAAGCGTCACATGGGCAACGACATCGGAGAAATCCGGCGCGTGCTCAACTCGTTTTTGCAGTTCCTCGAAAGGGACGACTCGGACAGCATCGTAGTCTGCGCAACAAATTTCGTCGGGATGCTCGATCAGGCGCTCTTTCGTCGCTTTGACGACGTCATCGAGTACGACCTGCCATCGCGCGCAATGGCGCGAGGGTTGGTCCAGAACCGGTTGGCCGCATTCGA
>JBBQBE010000134.1:0-5129 GCA_038317225.1 Tepidisphaerales bacterium
TTTTGCAGAAAATGATGCAGGTGATCGAACATGAAAAAAAACGCGATGTAAACCAATCAAGGGGTGCGGGGCATTGTTATTTGGCGATTATGACTTCCTGTCGCTTGCGCTGGCGCGGGAGGGCTGGCCAGGGGGCAATCCGCCCCATGCGATTGTGCTGTCAAGCAACCGGATCAGGCCCGGCGGCTGCCATGTCGTCCAGCGACTAATGCACCCTCGCCTTTTTGCGCAACCGAATCTGGCGCGGCGGCTTCGATGTTGCCCAGCGACTAATGCACCATCGCTTTTTTGCGCAACCGGCTGACGCGCTGGCGCACCTGTCGCCAGTTCAGCGGCGAAGCGTTCTCCTGCTCCAGTTCCGCACAATCCAGTTCATCGGCGCTGGCGACCGTGCCCACAGCCAGGGCCGCTTCGCCGCCGGCGGATGGTTCGGATAAACCGTCCAGTTCCTCCTGGCTCAAAGCTTCATACGTAGCCGGATGTTCCGCCGCGGTGTATTGGGCGGGTTGACGCACCGCGATGCCGCGCGGGTCGGCGTCAATCAACACAAACCCCTCATCAATTTTGCTGGTCAGCCTGCCTTGGCGCAGACATTCCAAAACGTGGCTCAGGGGCACGCCCCACAGTTCCGCGGCAATAGTTGGCACAACCCAACAACCCATGATAATCCTTGGTATCCATCCATTCATCGGACCAATTCGCGGCGCGCCTTGAGATAACACAGGTGAAATCCCCGCACGGGTCGGCTATATTACCCGTTTTACAGGAGAATGCGCCATGGAAATGGGAAAAATCTTCCCGCTTTTGGACCAGTTCAACATCGAAGTCCCTAGTTGGGGCTTCGCCGACACCGGCACGCGCTTCGGCAAATTCCGCCAGGCGGCCGCCGCCGGAACCATCGAGGAAAAATTGCAGGACGCCGGCTGCGTGCACAAATTCACCGGCTGCTGTCCGACGGTGGCCGTACACGTGCTGTGGGACTTTTCCATGGGCGTCAGCGCCGATGAAACGGCCAAAATCGCCCAAAAAAATGGGGTGAAAATCGGCGCGGTCAATCCCAATTTGTTCCAGGATCAGCTTTACAAATTCGGCTCGGCGGCCAGCCCCGACGAAAACGCCCAGGAACGCGCCGGCCGCCACGTGATGGATTCCATCCAGATTGCCCAGGCCGTAGGCAGTAAAATGCTCAGCTTCTGGTTCGCCGATGGCACCAACTATCCCGGCCAGGATGATATCGTTACCCGCAAGCATCGCCTGCATGGCGCTTTGCGCCGCTGGCACGACGCCATGCCCGCCGATATGACCATGCTGCTGGAATATAAACCCTTTGAACCGGCGTTTTATCACACCGATATCGCCGACTGGGGCATGAGCTACGTATTTGCTAAAGACGCCGGGGCCAACGCTAAGGTGCTGGTGGACACCGGCCACCATCTGACCGGCACCAACATCGAACACATCGTCGCCTTTTTGCTCGATGAGCAGATGCTCGGCGGTTTTCATTTTAATGACCGCAAATACGCCGATGACGACCTGACCCTGGGTAGCATCGACCCCTATGCGGTTTTCCGCATCTTCCACGAAATCCGCAATGCCGCCGAGTGGCACGGCCGCGATGTCAGCCAGATTGCCTATATGATCGATCAAAGCCACAACCTCAAGCCCAAAATCCAAGCGACCATCCAAACCGTCTGCACCGCCCAGGAAATGTTCGCCAAGGCCTGCCTGGTGGACCGCGATAAACTGCGCGACGCCCAGAGTCGTATGGATATCGTGGAGGCCGAAACCTGCCTGCGCGACGCCTTTTTCACCGATGTGCGCCCGCTTTTGGCCAAGTGGCGGCAAAAAAAAGGATTGGAAGCCGACCCGCTGCTGGCTTTTCGCGCCAGTGGCTATGAGGTCCGGGCCGCCAAAGATCGCGAAGCCGGCCGCGCCGCCCGCGGCGGCGGGGGGGGCGAGGGTTATTGCTGATGAGCCGCAAACTACCGGGCGGTCCATCCGCCGACGAATCTTCGCAATTTATCCTCCGCGCCAGCAACGTGGGCCGCACCTTTGTCATGGGCGACAGCCGCCTGCGCGTCTTAAGTGAGGTGGATTTGCGCGTCGCCGAGGGTGAATTTATCGCCATTGAGGGACGCAGTGGTTCGGGGAAAAGTACGCTGCTGCACCTGCTGGGAGCGCTGGATGTGCCCGACCAAGGCAGCATTTTTTATCGCGGCGATGATCTGGCCACCATGAGCGCCGCCCAGCGCAGCCGCCTGCGCAATCGACAGTTTGGATTTGTCTTTCAGTTTTATCACCTGCTGCCTGAATTGAACGTGCTGGAAAACACCTTGCTGGGGCCGATGATCGAGCATTCGGTCTTTTCCTGGAGCAAGCGGCGGGCGGAACTGCGCCTGCGGGCGCGGGAACTCTTGGATCAACTGGGACTGGGCAAGCGCCTGCGCCACAAATCCTCACAGCTTTCCGGCGGCGAGCGGCAACGCGTGGCCATCGCCCGGGCCTTGATGAACCGCCCGCAAGTGCTCTTCGCCGACGAACCCACCGGCAACCTCGACGCCCAGACCGGTCGGCAGATCATGGACTTGCTGGAACAGATTCACCGCGATCAAAAACAAACCGTGCTGATGGTAACCCACGACCGCACCCTGGCCCGCGAGGCCGACCGCATCCTGGTGCTGACCGAAGGCAAACTCAGCAAAGTGGATGCGGCATAGGCGGCGGGGGGCGAAGGTGGCGGAAGGGCAAAACGCCGCTGCTGGGTGTCTACAACGGCACGGCGGTCTATCTGCTGTTCAATGGCGTGCTGGGCGACAAGCGCCCCGCGGGCGGCAACGTGCTGTGCCATGCGGTGGCGACGAATTTGCCGGCGAATCCGGCCGGCAAGGGGCCGCGCGTGGTGTACGGCGAGGCCTGCCGGCTGGGGCCATAGTCTTTGGCGCATTACGGCATCACTTTTCGGCAGATTCCCTTCGAATTGAAGGTGGATTGATGAACCTGAAAGTGGCAACAATCACAGCCCACGCGGCGGTGCAGATGGGCAAGCGCGGCATCCCGAAAGTCGACGTGCGGGCGGTGCTGGCCCAGCCCCACGCGGTGCAGGATGTTCGGCCCGGCCGAGTGGTGGCGTAGCGGAAAGAAGACGGGCGATTGCTGCGGGTATTCGTGGACGTGGACCGCGAGCGGCCGGGAGTGGTAATGGCCTACATGATGAGTAAGATCAGCACGTACAGCCGCAAGCCCTGAAGGTGAACTATGACCCGCTAAAGGATACACTGACCATTGAATTGAAGGCCGGCAAGGTGGCCGAGAGCGATGAATCCAACCCGAGTGTGATTCTGGATTTCGATGAGCACGGCGATCTGCTGGGGCTGGAGGTTCTGGACGCCTCGAAGCGGGTGGACCAGACGCGAACGGTGCAACTGGACGTGGCAATGGCATGAGAGACTATCACTGATGCAGCGCCTTGGAAATGACGGTGGATTCCGTATGCACGACGAGTTGTTTGAATGGGATGACGCCAAGGACCAACAGAACCAGTTGCGGCATGGGGTCGGATTCGGAGAAGCGCAGTTGGCTTTTTTGGACACTCGCCGTGTGATTGCCGGGGATAATGGCCACAGCCAGAGTGAGCGGCGGCTGTTCTGTTTTGGCAAGCTCCGCGGGAGCGTGTTGACGGTGCGATATACTATGCGGGGGGAGCGGATCAGGATTTTCGGGGCCGGATACTGGCGAAAAGGACGCAAGGCATATGAAAAAGCGAATCAAATACACGGATGAGCCAATGGAATTCACTATCATCAAAGACTTTTTGCCCCCTCCCGAGGTGCTGCGCAAATCGCTGAAAAAGGTGAGGGTTACGGTCGAGGTGGAGGCACCCACCGCGCAGATGTTCCAGACGCAGGCCGGCCAAAGCCCCTCCGATGCCGGTCGGCTGATGGGCAAGTTGCTGGACCTGTACGCTTCTGCGCGGCTGTCAGGCAGGTAATGAGCGCAGCAGAACGATGGACAGCCACGCCCTCAAGGAATAGCAGCGCGAATCCCTGGACGCCATCGGGCGATTCTGCGACGGCGTGCGCGCGGCGGTGGGTGCGAAGGCGCTGCGCCTCGTGCATGATGCCTATTACGCCCAAAACCGCCGGGACTTCAACCAAGTGCCCCAGCTTCCGAACGTGCCTTACGTCTGCCTGCGCGTCCCGACGGGCGGCGGCAAGACGTTGATTGGGGCGCATGCGGTGGGCGTGATTGCCAAGCGGCTGGGGTTTATGGATCGACTTTTGTGTCTGTGGGGGACGCCTTCCGCCATGATCCGAGACCAAACGCGCAACGCGAGCTTGGCTGCTGCGCGTGATGGATACGTTGCTGGCGGAACGCAAGGTCGATCTTGCGATTCTGCTGCGCAAGCGCCATAAGTTGGCCGATGTGGCGATACGGCGGATTTGGTCCCACGACAAGTGGCGTCCAGCGCAACGGTGGCCGGGGGCGATTGTATTGCCGGGTAAAAGCAAAATCGCCCGGATATACCGGGCGATTCTACAAGTTGCGTCCCCATGCAAAAGGGGATTGACCCCGAGGGGATTAGAACATGTTGCGAATTGCCCACAAAAAGCCCCTGTCGATGAGCAACAAGGGGCGCAATCAGGGACACTTGGCGGCGATTCAGACTTTGCGGCCACGATTGCGGCAATCCTGGCCTTGCCGATGAGCAACGCTGAAAAGGCCGCTGCGGTGCGGCGAATGTTGGCCGGGCGGTGAGCGGCCCAGCATCAACTTGGCAATGGCAATGATCCAGACCCGCTGGCCAAGGCATGAGAATCGAACGGAACGGCGTCACCAAGGACCGCAAAGGCATCGGGACGGCTCGCCCGTCGGCCTGGGCATCGGACGCGCCAGAATGCGGCGGAACGCGACTGATCGGCCTGTCCAATGGGTGCATACATGTCGCAGCGACATATTGTTGCTTTTTTGCTGCGGCAATTTGCCATAGCAATTTATACGGGTAGATATCCGATAAAAAGGTACTTCCGGCGTATTCGTGCTTCCCGACCGCGTAGGGAACAATCGCCATAGTGAGTTGAATCGTCCCGGTGGGTCAAAATTAATGCCAAGACCTGACTACAAAGCGAAGC
>JBBQBE010000135.1:0-5061 GCA_038317225.1 Tepidisphaerales bacterium
TCAGGGCCGCCAGTATCTGCAAACCCAGGGGCTTCCAAACCCGATATCGATTCCAGCGGCTTTTCTTGATTTGGGCCAGACTCACAAGCGGATTGAACGGATTAATCAGATAAAGTCGCATCGGCTCCCAGTTCGGTTGACTTCACGCCCCCAAATGCAAGCCAGCATTGTAACCGGAATTCGCCGCCGACCACTCCCCTTTTTCAACAATTCGCCAACGTCGCGAACGAGGTAATCAAATGGGTCGAAATCAAAGGGGCCGGCAGTGCTCTGTCTCGACCCTCATTCTCGGGGGCGAGTCGGGGCTGGCCAGTGCCCCAAACTCCACGGAAGGAAAAAAGGGGACACTAGACATTAATTTTCCACCTGGCGGAAAAATGAAAGGCGCGCGTCACCTTAAGTATGTCGGGAGAAAAGCTATATTGTCCGACCAGTAAAGTCAAGTGTCCCCAATGGCACTATAACAATCGTTACTCGTTTAATAACAGGTGGTTATGCGCCTTATCGTCCAAAGCCGTGGCCAAGGTTCCCCGCGAAAATATTGAGGATTGCTGGGCTATTCTCTCTGCGGTTCAGTCTGACCAGAGCCACCCGTATGCGGGTTTCCCACAAGAAAGCGTTGTTTTAGTGTTATTGTCAAGCGTCCCCTTTTCCACACCGCCGAGCTAGACCCAGTCGGCCGGCCGCTGTACCGGCCAGTCGGCCAGCAGGAGTAGCCCACGCCCCTTCACCCGACCACGATTGATCACGCGCTAACCCAAGCCTCCGGGAGCATGACAGCGCTGGTGCGGCATCATTTCTAGTTAAACACGCGCCAATCAACGCTCAATCTTGCAGATTCGGGTGTTTTGAATCCTGTCCCGTTTTCCGGTTCATTTTCCGGTGGCGGGATGGTATGGGGCCGAAGATTTTCAACCGGCGGCGGCGCAGGCTGGTGACGAGTGGGAGTTTTCGATGGAAGCGGCCGAGCCGCGCCCCGTGAACGGTTTGTGGAACAGGTTCGGCAAGGGTGTTCATGGAACCATTGCGCATGATTGGGTTTGGTTTGCCGGTGGGAAGCGACTGGATTGCCTTTTCGGAGGTGTTTGCCGACAATGCCGTCATTGTGGCTGCTTACAGAGGTTCTTGAATGTCCAATCGCTATAGCGTCATCCTCGGTAATCTCGGAAACACTCGGGACCGTTTTTGCAGTGGTTACAAAGACAATCCCACATCCATGCAGATGCTCAAACGTGCGGCCCGGATACCTCACGTGCGGGGCATTGAACTGGTCGGCACCTGGGATGTTACGCCAAAGAACGCCCGGAAAATGGCCAAAGCCATGCAAGACCTGCATCTAAAATGCGTCAGTATTATCCCCGATTTGTTTGCCGACCGCGACTACTGGAAAGGCTCCTATTGCAGCATGGACAAGAAGGTGCGTCAGAAGGCCGTCGACTACACCCTGGCGATGTGCGACGTCGCTCGGGAGTTGTCCTGCGATCTGCTGGACCTCTGGCCCGGGCAAGACGGGTATGACTACCTGCTCACCTGCGATTACGACGCCTATCGCGGCCACTTCCGCGATTGCATTGCGGCCGTTGCGCAGCAAAACCCTGATATTCGCCTGGCCCTGGAATACAAGCCCAAGGAACCGCGATGCTTCAGCCTGCTTGCCCGCATGGCCGACACATTGTTGATGTGCCAGGAAATCGGCTGCGGGAATGTGGGCGTATGCATCGACACCGGCCATTCTTTCGTGGCCGGGGAGTCCGTCGCCGAGGCCATTGTTCTGGCCAAACGCTGCGGCGAGCGCCTGTTTCACATGCACTTCAACGACAATCACGGCACGTGGGATGATGACATGATCGTCGCCAGCACGCATCATACCACCTACATCGAAATCCTCTACTGGCTGGATCGCACCGGCTATAAGGGGTGGCTGAGTATGGATCAGTATCCTTATCGCGAAGATGCGGCCGGGGCCATCGGAGAAAGCATTCAATGGCTCAAGGGATTCGAAAAGTTGGTCTCCAAGAATCGACAGGCCATCGACCGGCTGGTCGGATCGGGCGATGCCGTTGCCGCCAGCATTTTAGTGCGTAATATGTTGCTCAAATAACGGCGATTGCATCAATCCGGTTTTTCTGACGATCGAGCTTGTTGTCCCTTACCGCGGTACCATGATTAGCATTATTGACACTCGATGCCAGCACGCGATTTCCCCCATCGGCATCGACTCGCCGACTCCACTGCTCTCTTGGAAATTGGGTCAGGGCCAGTCCCGGGCCTTCCAAATTCTCGCGGCTTGCGATTCGGCCCTGTTGGTCGAGGGCAACGCCGACTTGTGGAACTCGGGGATAGTGAAGCAGACCAACGCCGTCAGTTGCCGATACGCGGGCAAAGCGCTCATGAGCCGTCAACGATGCTACTGGACCGCGCGTGTTTGGGATGGGGCCGACAACCCCGGTCCCTGGTCGTCGCCCGCCTCATTCGAGATGGGGCTGCTTCAACCCTCGGACTGGCAAGCCACATGGATTGGCTTCGCCGGTGGATTTTGCGGGCGGGCGCTGCTGTTCCGCCGCGTTTTTGATCTGGCTTGCCGACCTATCCGCGCCCGGCTGTACATCGCCGGCCTTGGCCTTTGCGAAACGCACGTCAACGGCCAGGTCATCGGCGATCGGGTGCTGGAGCCAGCTTGGACCGATTTCTCCAAACGTATCTATTACACCACCTATGACCTGACCGATCGGCTGACCTGTGGCGGCAACTGCGTGGCCGCGATGGTGGGCAACGGCTGGCACGGCGTTCCCAAACTCATTGCCCAACTGGAAATCCAGCTCGAACAAGGCGACGACGTGCGCATCTGCACGTTGTGGGGCCATCAGTGGTCCGTCACGGGCGGGCCGATTCTCGCCAATGGTATCTACGATGGCGAAACCTATGACGCTCGGCTGGCCAAGACAGGCTGGGATACGGCACCGGGCAATTCCTCGACGAGCCGCACCGAGGGGTGGTTTGTCGCCGCGCCGGTCGAAGCGCCCGGCGGCATACTCCAAGCCATGCCCTGCGAACCTATACGTGTTACCGACACCCGCAGTGCCGTGAGCATGAACCAGCCCAAACCCGGCGTTTATGTCTTTGATATGGGACAAAATGCCGCCGGTTGGGCACGGCTGCGCGTCCAGGGACAACCCGGTGAACGCATTACGCTGCAATACGCCGAGACGCTGGGGGCGGATGGCACGGTCAACCAGGAAAACCTGCGAACTGCCGCGGCCCGCGATGTCTACGTTTGCGCCACCGACGGCCCGGAGCAGTGGGAACCCCATTTTACCTACCACGGCTTTCGATTCGTCCAGGTTGAGGGCTTATCCATGCCCGCAACGCCGCAGATGCTCGAGCAACGCATTGTCCGCTCCGATGTCAAACCCATTGGTCGGTTTGAATGCGGCAACCAGATACTCAACCGCATCCATCGGATGATCTGGTGGACGGAGGCTAGCAACCAGCACGGCTTGCCCACCGATTGCCCGCAGCGCGACGAACGCATGGGCTGGCTCAATGATATCGCCGCCCGGGCTGAACAGTCCGTCTACAACTTCGACCTCTCCCGCTTCCACCTCAAATGGCTGCGCGACATAGGTGATACGCGGGATACCGCCGGCGCCATTACCGATACCGCTCCTTTTCGGCTGGGTTCGCGCCCCGCCGATCCAGTCAGCGTCTGCTATCTGCTGCTCCCATGGCTGCTTTACATGCACTACGGCGACACTCAGGCTATCGAGGAAAACTACCAGGGCATGAAGGCCTGGGTGCAGTATCTGCGCGGGCGGGCTGAGGGGCATATCCTGCAATACAGCTACTACGGCGATTGGGCCCCCCCGGCCGCGCAGTGCATACCCAACTCGCCCCTTTCCAAGGACACCCCCGGCGAGTTGATTTCCACCGCGTATTATTACTACAGCGCCAAGCTCTTATCCCAACACGCCGGTATCCTGGGCCGGAGCGACGATGGGCGGCACTATGCCTCGTTGGCCAGCGATATCGCCGACGCCTTTGACGGCAGATTCTGGAACAAGCGGCACGGTGGCTATGGAACGGGCAACCAGGCTTGCAACGCCATCGCGGCGTACCTGGGCCTGGTGCCCCAGCCGCGGATCAGCGCGGTCGTCGATGCACTGGTCCGCGATGTGCGGCAACGGGATTATCATCTGACCACGGGAAATCTCTGCACCAAGTATCTGCTGGAGGTGCTGACCACCCACGGACATGCGGACGTGGCCTATCGCCTGGCCACCCAAACCACCTATCCAAGCTGGGGCTATATGATCGCCAATGGGGCTACTACCATCTGGGAGCGATGGGAAAACGAAACCGGAGGCGGCATGAACTCCCACAATCATCCCATGTACGCCTCTGTGGGCGCGTGGCTCTTCCGGGCTATTGGAGGCATCGCCCCGCTAAGCCCCGGCTTTGAGCATTTCTCGGTCCATCCCCATATCATGGGGGATCTGGCTCATGCCTCGGTGCAATTGGAAACCGTCCGCGGCCTCATTTCCGTTCGCTGGCAGCGCCAGGGCGATAACCTCGCGCTGAGCGTGGACGTGCCGCCAGGCGCGCATGCCACGGTAACCATCCCGACACCCTCACCGGACCGATCCTACCGCTTCAGCGCCGATGGTCGCCCGATTGCCTCTGGCGAACTTGACGTGGCATGCGGGCATCACGAATTTGCGGCAACTTGAGTCCGGCACGACCGCTGATCGGATTAAAGCAAAAAAGGGGACACTAGACATTAATTTTCCAAAGCAAAAAAGGGGACACTAGACATTAATTTTCCACCTGGCGCAAAAATAAAAGGCTCGCGTCCTGCCCTGTCGCGGCCCTCGTTCACCGGAGCGAGTCGGGCCGGGCAGTACCCAAAGCTTAAAGAAAATTAGCGGGCGCGATCGCCGGATGCAACCGCCGCTGGATGGGATCGAGACAGGGCAATCGCGTCGCCTTTATGTATGTCGAAATAAAAAATATATTGTCTGAACACTCTATGCTAGTGTCCACTTATTCACATTCCCTGTTCCA
>JBBQBE010000136.1:0-4849 GCA_038317225.1 Tepidisphaerales bacterium
TTGCGATATCCGCCGAGATCAAAATGCCGGAACGCCACCGGGCGCGACGACGCCTGCACCACGGCACCTTCCACGGAAAGATGTTCCAGCACCACCGGCTGATTACCGGGGCCTTCGCAGCGGATCAGTTCGGTCAGTTTGGCCGTCTTGGCCGGCACAATCGCCGATTGCATCCCGATGATCTTGCGTACCGTGCCGCGTACGATGATGGTGTTGCGAATCTCATAACTGCCGTTGGGCAGATAGACCACGGGCTTGCCCGAATCAATCGCCGCCTGAATGCCCACCGAGTCATCGTTGCCCCGTTTGTCAGGGGTTGCTCCAAATGCGGTGACATTGGCCCAGTGCGACGGATCGTTGTCGGTATAGGTCGGGGTCTCCTCCACCGGCAGGTTCAGCGGCGGCGCGGCGGGATCATTCAGCGAAGCCTGGTCTGTGAAAAACAGTTCCACCTTCCCGCCCATCCCCGACGCCTTGACCTTGGGCGTCTTTCCTTGATTTTCTATCGCCTTGCCATATCCGCCGAAGATCAGATTCCGAGCCATCAGTTTGCCTTCGCAGGCAATGGCGGTCTGATCTTTTGCCCCGCCCAGCAGTGTTGCGTCCAGCAGCGTCAGGATTGGATACGGACCTTTGCACACGATTGCCGGAACGCTATTGAGGCTCTTGAGACGGCGAATATTCAGGATGTTGTTTTCGTTGAGCAGTCCGGCGATTTTCTGCCCTTTGAGTTCCAGATTCTCGAAGGTCATGCTGTACTGCGCGTGCCCGGCGCGGATGCCATAGTCAAATCCCACGATCTCCACATTCTTCACCAGCGCCGGGCCCGGCCACCATCGCTCCAGGCCCAGCCCGCAATACGCACCGCCGGTTCCCAGAATAGTTACGTTTTCGATGGTGCCCCGGTTGTTGGCGACATAATCAATGCCCACCGCGCCGGGGTTCTTGCCGCAGTCCAGCGTCATATTGATAACGCTGTGGCGAAACGCACGGTTGCCGCCGCCAGCCTGGTTGTTGTCGTTATCGCCTTCCGAGCCGGTCGCGATCAGGGCCCGCGGCTTGGCAGGATCCGCATACGCCGGCAGACCATCCTTCAGACGGATCACGCTCCCCGAACGGCTCTCTCCAACCAGCAGCATCCCGGCCAGCCAGCCCGCGCTCCAGCCGCTCTCACCTTTGCGGCTCCACAGCGTATCGCTGACCAGGTACGTTCCCCTGGGAAAATAGACAAACGCCGGGCTGGTGTAGCGACTGCTCTTCTCCATGCCGCGCACAATCGCTTTGCGAATCGCCTGCGTGTCATCGGTCACGCCATCGCCCTTGGCGCCAAACTCCGTCTTGACGTTCACCACGCCCGCGTCGGCCGGGATGAACATGATGTCATCCACCGCACCGACGACAGCGGCGGCGGCCTCTGGGGCCGACCGCGCCGGGGCCGTCCACATCACCCCGCACAGCAGCAGCAGCAGCGCCCATGCCAGTTTTACGCTCATTGTGCTCATAGCCATCATTCCATCCTTCGCCTGCGATCAGGCCACAATAAAATTCCACGGTGCGATTGTTTGCCCGGCAAACACCTTCACCTGGGCCGAATAGTTGCAGACCCATGCCGATTCTCCACACAAATCGGGCACGATGCCGATCTCCAGGTCCGTATTCTCATACCACTTCAACCCGCACTCCGTTGCCGCGCGGCGAATTATTTCCAGGTTCAATTCGCGGCAGCAGGCTGCGGCATACCAGACGCGGCCTTTTCCAAACTCGTTGACCATCACGGCCGCTTCTCCCAGCAGGGCGCCACCAGTGAATCGCCCCAGCACCCGTGCGGTGCCCGGCACCAGACGCTCGGCCCAGCAGTCGCACGAATAATTCCTGCCATCCAGTTCGGCGACCAGTCCCGGTCCCACATTGACGTTTCGATGCTGCACAAATCCGAACGACTCGGCCAGCACCTCGCCGGGAGTCAGGTAGTAGACACCCGTGGCGTTCTGCTGCGCCGTCTTGGCGCACGCCACCACCGTGCCTCCCTCATACACAAAGCGGCTGAGCCGCCTGGCCACTTCCGCATCCATCAAACGCATGGACGGCACCAGCAGCAACTTGTTGTCCTCCCAGCGGTCCTCCGGCCGGGCCACATCCAGTCCCAGCCCCAACTGTCTGGCCGGCTGGTACATTCGTATCAAGCCATCCAGATACCGAAACGTTTTGCCTCGATACGGGTCGTGGCTCAGTTCCGGGCGAACGCAATCGGGGCTGTAGAGAATCGCGGCTTTCCGCCGCGGCAGGGCTGGGGGCAACTCAGCGGCCAGCTCTTTGCGCCCGGCCAGTTGCTGAAGCAGTTGCACCCGTCGCGGGTCAGGCCGGCCGGCATTGTCGCAGATCGTGTCGCTTTCGTTCTCCGCGTTATAGGGATGGTTCCGCCAGTGCCAGAAGAGGATAGCCTTGGCACCGCGTGCCCGCATTTCGGCCAGAAAACTCACATGGCTGTCAGGTAATGCCGAGTCGGCCTCGAAGATCCAGAACGGCTTACCCAGCGCCGACCGAAACAGATCGTGCGCCAATCCCGCAAACGCCTCGGGATACGGATTGCCCGCAGCGCCGGGGTAGGCATCCCAGCCAGTCTCGTCTATGGCTTTGGCATATTCAAGGTGGTCAATCCCGCGATCAAACACCGCTGTCGAATTGGTCGAAATCCACTGCTGCTTGCCTACCACTGCCCGCAGCGCTTCCCGCTGCGAGATGATGAACTGCACCTGGCTGTGGGTGAAATAGCGGGAATAATCAATGACTTGTCCGGCCACCGCCCGTGGATTCAGCGGCACGCCCACCTCGCCCCAGTCGGAATATTCCTGGCTCCAGAACTTGGTCCCCCAGGCATGGTTCAGTGCCTCGATGGTTCCATAGCGTGCCTTGAGCCATTGGCGAAATCCAAATGTCCCTTCCAGGGTGTGCGATTCCGGCGGCGCGCCCTCCGGGCCGATCAGTTCGTTGTCTATCTGCCAGCCGATCACGGCCGGGTGATGCCCGTAGCGCTTGCCCATCTCTGTCGCAATCGCCGATGCGAAGTGCCTGAAGATCGGCGAGTCCATGTCCACATCCCGCCGCCCCCCAAACGCCCGGCGAGTCCCATCCCGCTGCTGTACCATCACCTGCGGATATTGCGTGCAGAGCCAGGCCGGCGGACCAGCGGTGGGGGTACAAAGGATCACCTGCATCCCATGTTCCTGCGCCAGATTCAGGAACCGATCCAGCCAGTCAAACTGATAACACCCCTCACGCGGCTCCATCGCCGTCCAGGCAAAATCGCAGATTCGCAACAGCGAGAGACATGCCTTGCCCATGTTCGCAAGGTCGCCTGCCCACTCGGCTTCAGCAGTAATATCAGGGTAATAGGAGCTTCCCAATTTCATAACGGATCAATTTGCCTTAATGGGGGAATGCAGCGTCACCGCCAACGCACGCTGACGTCAATCAAACTTGTTCAGGACAAACACAATGGAGGCCACCCGCCCCGCCCTGGTCTTGACCACAGATACTGCCGCTTCCCATTGGTGTTTATCGGTGGCTTCTCTTCTGCTTAAATAGACTCTTTAGTTGCGGCTCAGTCGTTCTGATTGTTCCGAGTGAAAAGGTTCCCCTCCGCGTCTGTCATGTTCACAAAGTAAGTGTCCAGCAGCATCTCAACGTGACCATCGAAATAGACCACGCCGGCCCGTTTGTCGTGATTAAACTTAACGTGATGGTTTCCCCACGACAGGTTGTTCATCCCAATGCCCTGGATTTCCCTTCGATCAAGAAATACATTTGATCCTTCGATGAACATGCACGTGGAAGCGCCGTATCTCCCGAGCGATTTCCAGTGCCGTCGCCTGCTCCACTCATTCCAGTCAATACACTCATACTTCCCATAGGTGCCGTCAACCACCCAGGGGCCTCGGTAATCGCCCCATGAATTCTGCACCAGGAATGAATAACCATATCGTTCTTCCTGCCAACTGTCCGTCCGAACATCCCGGTCACTTACCGGGCAGAGCATTTTGCTCGAAGGCTCGGTTGGCCCCCAACTCGGTGGTCTATAGCCATTGGAACCCAATTCCGCGCCCTGGTTCAAATAGAGTTGGGGCAGCAGACCCATCACTGATGGGGCCGGACAGTTCCAAAACACTCCCAACGGCAATTTCCCTCTGTAATCGACGGCATATTGGAATACCAGCATACCCATCTGCCGCATGGTGCTACTGCATTGAATTGCCTGCGCCGCCCGCCGGGCTTTGTTCAGCGCCGGCAACAGGATCGAGATCAGCACAGCGATGATGCCTATCACCACCAGCAACTCAACCAAGGTGAAACCCGTCTTGAACCGACGCATAAGCACCTCGACTTTCTTCTCAACCAGACTCCGCCGCTGCCACCAAAGCAGGCCCAAACGGCGCACTACGCAACGGTCGTCCCGCCAGTTTGCCGATGCACCCGGTCAGCGACCAAACCTCATCACGACATCGGCCAAACCCGAGCGGCGCAGGCCGCCCGGGTTTGCCGCATGATCAATCACTTCGCCCGACGACGCCGCGTCAGCAGACCGAGGCCGCCCAGGCCCAGCAGGCCCATCGTCGCAGGCTCAGGGATGCTTGTTCCGCTGATGGCATCCTCAAATGTGGTAGCGACGCGGACTTCATCAAATACCGCATTCGACCCGTACCCATGGTGAAGTTGCACTTGATTGAATGATGGCATATCGGAACTGGTATAGGTAATGGTCCCCTTCGCGCTAGCTTCGCTGGGTTGCGATGTCAGGTCCAGATTCGACCCCGTCCACATCGTAATCGAATCATTACCCGTAGTGCTGTAG
>JBBQBE010000137.1:0-4802 GCA_038317225.1 Tepidisphaerales bacterium
CGTTATCTGGTGATTGACGGCAAACCCTTTATCGGGATATACGATCCGCACTGGCTGGACCGCAACACCGGCGATACCGGTGCGGCTCTGGCGTATCTGCGCGCCGCCTGCGTTGAGGCGGGTTTCGCCGGTTGCTGGCTGGTAGGACAGCACCGCGAAAATGAGGCTGACAAGCTGGCCGACTTCGCCCGCTGGGGTTTCGATTCGGTCTATGCCTATACGTGGTACGCCCGCAATGCCGCCCAGCAGCAACAGCAGTTGCAGATCCATCGGGCACATGGCGTTATCGACATTTTGCCCACGCTGTCGATGGGCTGGGATACGCGCCCCTGGGGCGGGGAGAAAGGCATATGGCTCTCACCCGCCGAATTCCGTGGGTTATGTGCCTGGGCCAGAGACGACTACATGGCGGCGTCCGCTCCCGGCGCGATTTCCAGTCGGGTCGTCATGCTCGACAATTGGAACGAGTTTGGTGAAGGCCACTGCATGTTGCCGTGCGCGGGTTGGCGTTTCGGCTATCTCAACGCGGCCCGTGACACCTTTGGCCGCCCGCCATTCCCTCTAAATGCGTTGCCCTCGCCGACACAAACGGCACGGTTGGATACCCTCTATCCTCGCGGCCCGTGGTGAGTGCAACGGAGGAAGCTCTATGGCCTGTCTCTGTATAATTGGTATACCATATCGGGCGGTCGCTTAAAATTGTTCAATCTCGCAAAAAATAGTTTGACATTGCAAAAGTAGGGTTTATATTATGGAACGTCAAGCAACTCAAGTGGAAGAAGCAAATTGGTATACCGAAATTCTGAATGACCGAGAGTGTGAAAATGAAAGGTTTTAAGGTCGGATCGGAATGGATACAGAACACTAAAAAAACCGTAGCTCGGCCGGCTCGTGTGAGTCGGACTAGTTGGCAACGGTATTTAAATCCGGCGTTTTCGCCTCGCCGCGTGGTGCGGTGACAACGCCAAACCTCTCAAAGGAGGCTTGTTATGGTACGGACAGTGAAACATGCGGCGATTCTGGCGGGGGCAGTGGCGTCACTGCTGCCAGTGTTGGGTGTCCAAGCGGCGATCGTTACGACCCCCTCCCTGGACAAGACGTCAATGACGTATTTCGCCGTCTCGAGTACGGATCTGATCGATCAAAGTCAGACGACGCTGGCGTCGCAGTCGGATAGCGGCTACACACCGTTTACCCCAGGCGGAGCGGGTGCCACGACCGTCCTGAATGACGGCTCGGTTGGCACAACTTCTATGAGCACAGGTACTTTTGAGTATGGTGATGGTAGTTCCACGCATGGTGATGGCGCCTACATCGTGACCTACAACCTCAATACCACGGTGAATACTGCCGGTTACGACATCACCTCGTTTGCCACATACACTGGATGGGTAAGCAGCGACGATAGAAATCGCGTTGGGGTAGATTTTACGGTCTCTTATACTAAAGTAGTTGGCGCTCCCGGGACGATTGGCAACTACGTCAATGACCCGATAAGCGGTCCCTCCACCACCGGCGAGAATGTTTCGTCCAAAACTTTGGTGGAGTTGAGTGGCACAGATGTGGTGACCGGCGTCAATTCGTTGACGTTCTCGTTCGCCGTCCCTCCTAAAGGCAGCTTGAATCCTCAGGACGTAACGTCAATTATTCGTGAGGTGGATGCGTTTGGAACAGCCACTGTTCCTGAGCCCATGGCACTTTCGTTACTGGGCCTGGCAAGTCTGACGGCGCTGGCCCGCCGCCGCAAAGCTTGATGCGCACTCTTTCCGACCCCGGTCGCCATTTTCGACGGCCGGGATCGGGATTTTTCTTGTGGTAGCGAATCTGAAAAGGGACGGGCAACGGGGGCGCAGCTCGTTTTTCTAGCACTCTGCGGAACACCCTGATCCTTGTATAGATGTCATCCGAAGATATGCAGAATCCGCAGGCGGAAGTGGCGGAAATGGCGGAAGTGGCCGAAGTGGCCGAAGTGGGTCATGCCGCCGGCCCGCCAAGGGATCGTCCGCAAGCCACGGTTGAACCCCGCCGTCCGCCCGTTGCTCCAACGCGCGGCCAAGTCATTGGCGAACTTATCCATCCAATTCTTTAGCGTTTGGTTAAACGTCTCCAGTGCTTTACGGCCCTGTTATTCCGCCAAAAAGCGCGCCGTCCCATGCCGGCGCGGCCAGATTCGTTTCAAAATCCGCACAGTGTCGGGTTAGGGCAGGGGCTTTTTGGCCACGTAGCCCGGCAGCTTATTCTTGCCGGCAAAGGGGGCATAGAGCGGATCGCCGATCAGGACCATCATCCAGCTCGTATGGGGCACGGCCGCCCAGTAAGCCTCGGCCACCGACCGGCCTGCAAACAGGCGTGGGAAGAAGATGGTTGTATCGGGAAAAGCATGCAGATACGGCTCGGAGACCGGCCCCAGGGTTACCGTTACGCCGGCGTGAAGCAACCCCGTACACCACGGCCCGTTTTGCTTAGGGCCATTGCCCGGGTTGTCGGCGGGTTTCCAGCGGAGATTGGCCGCCTCAAAGCTGGCGATATGGCAGGCGATGGCGCCATCGGGAAAGGTGCCATTGAAAGCGTCGGTATAGTCAAACACCTTATACCAGCCCCAGTACAACAGGGCGTTGGGGCATTGACCCGGCCCGAACAGCTCCGGGCGGGTGTCCAACACCGCGTCCAGTCCCGCCCGGCGGGTCTGCTCATAGGCGCGATGGATCCACCAGTTGCCCAGTCCCATTCCCCCGCGGCTGTCTCCCGGCCCGCTAGCGTCGAAATACGCCTTGCCGACAACGCCGTTGACCTCGGCCCGTATGGCTTTGTCAACCAGGTTTTGGGCGATCTGAGCCGTCGGCCCATCCAGACGACAGACCATATACATCAGCCCGCCGTCGGGATGGGCCAATTGGTGCTTACGGAAAGCGCGAAAATCGCTGTTGTTACCCCGGAAGGGGTTGGGGCTGTCGCCTCGGTAGAGGCGCTTGCGTTGCAGTTCGCTGAGGCCGGCTTGATCCACATCGGGACGATAGAGCCATGCCAATTCGCTGTCGAAAGAGGCGTTGGCCCGGCGAAAATCCATATCCTGCTGGGTGGGTCGCGAGGCCGGCGGCGAAGTGGGTGGCGTGGCGGTTGGGTCGGCCAACTCCGACGCGGTCAGTTCAAAACCGCCAACGCGGTACGGCGTGTCAAAGGTGGTTACGAAACAGAGAATCTTGTCGCGCAGGGCGTTGGTCTCCAGAAAGCGCTTGAGGGGGCCAGCCATCCGGTCGCGGAATTCGCCATGGGACAACCATGCGGGGTTGTCGTCCAACGCATCGGTTTTCTTGTATTGTGGGAAATCCAGAATGAAAAGATTACTTTGGGGGATGGCCCGCTTTTCCATGTAATGGCGGGCCACCGCCAGGGAGTCCGCCGAGGCCCGATTGGCGATGACCAGCACCTCTTGGGGCTGGAGATTGCCGGCGTCCTCGGCCGCCAGCAAACGACAGGATGCCAAAGCCAGTATTGTGAAACAAAGGCGCGCTGAAATCTTCACGGCCCATCTCCGCGGAACTATCCCGCCGTACAAATAAAATTTCATCATGCTTCAGCAACCACGACGCGGACCAGGTTGGCTGAGCTGGACCAGTTGTTGGGTACGCCCCAACGTGGCAGCCGGAGCAGATTTTGGCCTTGAATCGGCGACATCACATTGGCTATCACATCAAAACGAAAGCCCCGGGCCTGGGGAGCAAGACCCAGATCCGCCAGCGGCAGGCGCAAACGCGCCCGCCAGCCGCCGGGAACCAGTTGCACATCCCATTTTGCCGGCCGGTCGGACGGCTTGTGCGCCACTTGCATCTCGGCCGGGCCTTGGGCGTCGGAGGGGATAATGCTCCACTGCCTGGGGATGGAGATCGTCCCGGGAACCGGCTCGGCGTCGGCGAAGATCTCCAGGGAGGTTCCCTGCCAGAAAAGTTTGTGATCGACGCGCATCACCGTGTCGCGTACCGTCAGATCAAGGGCGATGAACTCGCCGACCACCGCCGCCCGGCCGCTGAGTACGGGAACACCGGCATGGACAATACTGACGTCCAGCCCATCGTTGAGCGACAAATCCCCGCCTTCGGGCAACCTCGGCATGGTTACCGATGGCGGCACCATCGCCGCGACAGCGGCGGAAAAGCACGTTTTTTCATCACCGCGCACCTGCACCCACTGTCGGCCCAGCGCGGCCTTGATCTGTACGCGCAGTTCGTGGACCACCGACGCGCCGGGGGCCAAATCCGCCGTCAAATATGGACCTGGTTGCACCACGGCCAGCGAACCATCATTCATGCGCACGGTCCATCTGCCCTTGACGCGCGCGCCCGAGGGATTGACCAGTGTAACGCGCATGGGAAGCTGGGCTTGGTTCCCGGAGATGGTCAGATTGCCCGGCGTGATTTGAGCCACGGCCACCGCCTTGGGCTTGGCTGGTGGAAGCTGATAGTCATTCCAGGTAGTGGGTTGAATTCCGCGGGCGCGCACGCCGGCCTTGCGCCAGTCGAAGGGTTTAAAACCAAGGGCCAGGGCGGGTGAATCGGCGCGTAAGCAAAAATCGCCGCTGCGCGCGTCGGCAAATAGCGGGTCGGCCTCGACTGATCCGGTCCATCTTCCGGCGGCGTTCTCATTGGCCAGTGAGCCCCGAAACCACGGGATGCCGCCAACGCCTTCTTTCCAAGTCAAATTGCGTTCGGTGGTGTAATGTCGCGGATCCCAATCGGCCGTGGATTTCAGACGTTGGCAATCTGTCCAAAGCATCAGGTTGCGTACCAGCACGTTGCCGAAGCTCA
>JBBQBE010000138.1:0-4712 GCA_038317225.1 Tepidisphaerales bacterium
GGGCGCTGCCGGCGCTGGCCGCAACGCAGCAGGCCAGAACGAAGTTAAGCGTTTGACGTCGCATCATCCCTGCAAATTCCCTTCCCCGCCATACCTTACCAAGTACATAACCCGCGCCCCGCCCAACCCAAACCAAACCAAACCAAACCAACCTAAATCTCCCTCTCCCGGTACTCCGGGGGAGGGCCGGGGTGGGGGCATCCTTATTCCCTTTTCACCATCCATGCCAACCGGAGCAACCCCCTGACCGCACCCATACAATCCCTCCGCCCCAGTTTTAAATATCAGAAAATTCAAAAATCGGTTCCGGTTCATCGGCCAGCGGAAGCGCCGCCGCCGCAAACGGCTCACCCATTTGCCGCCGCACCGCCGCCGCGTCGTAGCGCCAGTCGCCGGCCGCCTGGTCCAGCAGGCGCAAATACACTTCCGCCTCGCTGATCGTGCCTTCCGGCGGGGCCACCGCCGCCGCAAATGGCTGCATCACCCCGGCGTAATTCTCCCAGCATCCGTCCTTTTCACACCAAGCCGCGCCTGGTAACAGCACATCCGCCGCCGCCGTCAAGGCGTTGGGCAAAATATCCTGCACCACCCGATAACCGCGCTTCAGAAGCATCGGCAAATCCTTGGGCAGCCAAGCGGACAGGTAGCCTCCCACAATCCACCCGCCCTTGAGCTTTTTCAATTCCGCTGATTCCTGGGCGGCAAATTCCTCCCACGTGGCCGACGCTCCTCCCAGCATTTGCATCACCCGCCGCACGCCGGCGGCGTTGGGAACTTTTTCACCTTGAATCACAAATGTCTGCTTGCCGGTTTGCGGGTTGCTGAACGTGCGCGTTTCCTCGGCCGGAATCGGCCCCATGACTAACATGGCCTGCGCGTCATACTTACGAATCAGCTTGCCCAGCAGCCAGGCTTCCTCGCAGCTCATCATCGGCGAAAGCATCGCATATAAACTGCCGGCCCCGTTGGCGGCCACCAGGTTTTTTAAATCGGCGGCAACCTGTTCCAAGGCGCTGACCAGCGGCAGGTCCACCGCCGTGCCATATTGCATCTTGCGCAGCCCGACCAGTCGATCCGCGCCCGCCGCCGCTTTCCAGCTATAGCGCGTGGCATCGCTAATCCACCACCCGTTGACCTGCGGATTGACCCGCGGACGGATGCGATAAATTTTTCCCTGATTGTGATCCAGCCAGATGTTTTCCCCGCCGGCATCGATCGGGCTGATCGATGGTGCGCCGCTGAGCAGCCAAACGCGCTGTTTAAACAAAAATTCCTTATCCAATAGCGCGCCCACCGGGCAAATGTCCACCACGTTTCCGGCCAGCGGATTATTCAGCGGCTTGCCGGGGAAAATATTGATCTGCTCGCGAACCCCGCGCCCGTCCACATATAATTCGTTGGTCCCGGTGATCTCGCGCGTAAACCGCACGCAGCGCGTGCACATGATGCACCGATCGCCATAGAGCAGCACATGCTCGCCCACATCCTTCTTGGGTTTCTTGGCTTTTTCCTCCTCGAAGCGGCTTTGCGAACGGCCATACTCATAGGAATAGTCCTGCAACCCGCACTCGCCGGCCTGATCGCATACCGGACAGTCCAGCGGATGGTTCACCAGCAGATATTCCATCACCTGCTTCTGGTTGGCGATGGCTTTGGAACTGGCGGCGTGAACCACCATCCCCTCGCGCACCGGCGTTTGACAAGCCGGAACCAGCTTGGGTATTCCTTCCACTTCCACCAGGCAAATGCGGCAGGACGCGACGATGGAGAGGCCGGGATGATAGCAATAATACGGCACGCTGATGCCGGCGTCCAAACACGCCTGGAGGATCATCTGCCGGTCTTTGCATTCAATCACTTTTCCGTCAACGGTGATCTTGGCCATACAAGGCCAATGGTATACGCCACGGCGGCCAAAGTGTAGAGGGCGCGGCAACTGCGCCGGTTAAATTGCTCTATTAGCCGATTGGGCCTAAAAAATGGGGCAATGTAAAGCGGTCTAAATACTATTTTGTTGATGGAGGAGTTATGACATTCATCCTCTTTATCGTTGGCTTGGCGATATTGGTCGGCGGTGCCGAGTTGCTGGTGCGCGGCGCGTCGCGTTTGGCGCTGATGTTTGGGATTTCCCCGTTGCTGGTGGGCTTTTTAGGCTACTACATCGCCTATGTCTGCTACCTGGTTTTAAATGGTCAACAACACGACGCCTTGCTGGTTTTTAACGCGGTAATGCTCTGGTTTGCCATCCCGCTGACGGTCCTGACACTGGCCGTACTCAGCTTGCGGGCAATGCGGGTTCCCAAGCCCGGGTGAACCACGCTGCTATTGGCTCAGCCATTTTCTAAAAAGCCGCTCAGCAGCCGCGAGACCGGATCGGTTTCCACCAAAAAGGCGTCGTGGCCATACAGGCTGGGCACTTGTACATACGTCGCCGGTCGGCCCGCCCGGCACAACGCCAAGGCAAATTCCCGGCACTGATCCGGCGGATAAAGCCAATCGGAGCTGAAACTGACCACCATCACCCGCGATTGAATGCGCCGGCACGCCTGCACCAAGTCCCCCTCCCCCCAGCGGTGGGCCGCGTCGTAATAATCCATGGCGCGGGTAATATATAAATAGCTGTTGGCGTCAAAACGTTCCACGAACGAGCGGCCTTGATAGTCCAGATAGCTTTCGACCTCGAATTGAATGCCAAAGCCATGTCCGGCGGCGGGGGCGTTTTGCTGCCGCAGTCGCCGCCCGAATTTCTCGTGCATCCCCTCTTCGGACAAATAGGTGATGTGCGCCATCATCCGCGCCACCGCCAGACCGTGATTGGGCGGCGTGTTTTGGTAGTAGTCGCCGCCGGCAAAGTTGGGGTCGTTCAATATCGCCTGTCGGCCCACCGCGTTAAACGCCAGCCCCTGCGCCGACAAGCGCGGGCTGGCCGCCAGGATAATCGAGCGCTGCACGCGATCGGGATATGCCAAGGCCCATTCCAAAGCCTGCTGGCCGCCCAGCGAGCCGCCCACGACGGTGTGAATCTTTTCGATGCCCAGTTCATCGAGCAGTTTGCTTTGCAACCGTACCCAGTCGCCCACGGTAACCACCGGAAAACCCAGCCCCCAGGGCTTGGCGGTTGCGGGGTTAATGCTGGCCGGGCCGGTGGTGCCGTAGCAACTGCCCAGCACGTTGGTGCAAATGACAAAATAGCGCCGCGTGTCCATCGCCTTGCCGGGGCCGATGACCGTGTCCCACCAGCCGGGATGTTTCTTGCGATATCCGCGCTGAACGTGTTCGGCCTGCTGGTCCCACCCGGCAACATGGGCGTCGCCGGAGAGCGCGTGGGCCACCAGAATCACGTTATCCTTTGCGGCATTGAGCGTGCCGTAACACTCATATTCCACACTGATCGGCCCCAGCGTCCCACCGCGCTCCAGTTCAAAGGGATGGCCAGAATCAAACAGCGTCATCTGCCGCGGCCGGGTCCAGCCGACCGAAGAGGGACTCTCCGGCGGATCATCCCCGATCCGCCGGCGCGTGGGAACAGGTTCACTGGCGCCAACCATCATGGAGCGGAATTGTAGAGCCGCTGGATTGCTTGGCAACCATCGCGGCTACAGCGAAGTTATTGCCACCCCCCGCATTTAATGACTCTTGCCCGGCAGTCGTGTGCGCCGCATGAGCAACGTGGCGGCGGCCGGCAGGGCGGCGCTGGCCGGTTCGCAAACCGTGGGGCACCGTGTTGACATATCGTGTACTTATTCTAAAACCAACAGCATGGCGGATTTACTGGTTCACTTTGGCGTTTTTGATGACAGCCGGCGCATTGCCTTGCGTGATGAACTGGTCGCGCCGTGGCTGAGCGGCTTGATGGATCGGCAAAGACAGGTGGCTCGCCTGGGTGCCCTGACGCGCGGGGCACACCGCTGGGCGACGCGGGTTTTGGAACAATCGCGCGCTGGTGCCGGCGGGGCCGAGCAGGTGGCCGCCGAGCAGCGGCCGGCCGGGCGACTGGCCTTTGCCCTGGGGGGAATCACCCATTACGCGGCCGACAAAATCACCAAGCCGATCATGTCGCGCATCGCCAAAATGGACTGGCATCAGGCCCATTTTATGCAACAAATCGGCAAGGATGATGCCGAAAAGACCCGATTGCAGAAATATGTGTCCACGTATTACGACATTGAGGTTTTGCGCCGCGTGTACTTAGGCGGCAAGGTCGAGCCGTTTAACCAGTATTTTATGGCCGACCACACCGAGCCGGAGGCCAAGGTGCTGGAGGATTTGATCGGCGGAATGTTTCAGCGGGCCTTATTGGCCTGCCACACGCTCAGCCCCGATGAGGCGGATGTGGATCAGTGGCTGGATAATCTGCTGGACGGCGTGCAGCCATTGTATATTGATATCCGTCGCTATGTGGAGGTCTTTACCCATCCCGATCCGCAATTGCGCAAACAGCTTGAGACCGACGAATTTTACCGCCCGGAGGATCCGGCGGTGCAACTGGCCGAGCAGTTGCGCCAGGGGATTCAGCAGCCGCAGTCGATTACCGACCGCATCACCGCAGCCATCTCGCCGCGCGCCAATCTCGGCGGTTACGGCCAATCTCTGGCTTTAGCGCTGACGCGCCTGCGGGAAACCTCGGCGTATCTGGCGGGCCAGGGAGAATTGCCGGAATTGCGGCAATAAACACGGCGCTGTAAGTCGTGCAGACCGATCAGGTGAAGTAG
>JBBQBE010000139.1:0-4269 GCA_038317225.1 Tepidisphaerales bacterium
GCCAGGGGCATCCCCCACGCCGCTCATTCGAGCCAGCAGCCGCAGCACCAGCCGGGACGTGCGGGCCGCGCCGGAAGCAAAACCTTTGGTCCATCCGTCGATCAATGCGCCCAGGCCGCTGGGGTACATGCGAAAAGCGCATAGGCCTTGGCCGACGATGCAGCGCATGGGAACGTGATTGCGGCCAAAGCGTTCGGCCAGATAAAAGTTTTCCAAGATTCGCCCTTTTACCGCTTTGTGCCCATCGACGCGCCGGTAATCGGCGGCGCTGACGAACAGCACCTGACCGAAAAGGCCGCGCGGTGCGCGCGCCCCCAGCGCAAAGGCGATGGTGCCGCCGGCCATGAGCAAATTGAAAAACGCCGAAAACTGCTCGTACGGTTTTTCCATGGCGTGGTACGGCCCCACCGACAAGGCCCCGCCGCTATGGCTGGCCAAAAGTCGGCGCAGTCCGTCAGGTTCAAACCAGGTGTCGGCATCCAGAAAAAGCAGCAGACTGCCCGCGGCCGCTTGCGCCCCCTGCCAGCATGCCCAGGTTTTGCCCCGCCAGCCCTCGGGCAAAGGCTCTGACGGCAGCACGGTTGCGCCCAACCGCCGGCGGCGAGTTGAGGGCCGACGCCGTGGTCGTCAACGCCGACTTTGGCCACGCCATGACCACACTGGTTCCCAACCGGCTGCGGCGCAAGTGGACCGATGCCAAAATCATTGGCAAAAAATTCTCCTGCTCCACCTTCATGCTCTATCTGGGCCTTGAGGGACGCTGCGACCACCTGCCCCACCACAACATTTACATCGCCGCCGACTACCGAAAAAATCTGGACGAGATCGAAAAACTGCACGTGCTGTCGGAAGACCCGTCCTTTTATGTGGCCAACCCTTGCGGCATCGACCCCAGCATGGCCCCCGCCGGCCATAGCGCGATGTATGTGCTGGTTCCGGTAACCCATCAACACGCCGGCATTGACTGGAAAAGCCGGCGGGACGGGTATCGCCAAATGGTCTTGCGGCAACTGGGCAAAATCGGCCTGAACGACATTGAGGGGCGCATCCGCTTTGAGCGCATCATCACCCCGGAGCAGTGGGAACACCAGGTTGGCTGCTACCGCGGCGCCACCTTCAATCTGGCCCACAATCTCGGGCAGATGCTGCATCGGCGGCCGCAAAATCGCTTCGAGGAATTTAAGGGCATGTACCTGGTCGGCGGAGGCACCCATCCGGGCAGCGGCCTGCCGGTGATCTTCGAGTCAGCGCGAATCACGGCGCGACTGCTGCTGGAGGCTGCGGGCCAGGCCCGCCCAAAACGAAGCGTAGCGGCCGCGACGTTGACACTATGAGCTACCCGCCGGCGGCTACACAGTTGCGGGCAAGTGAATGAGGACGGAAATAGCATTGACAGCACAAATGCAACTGGATGCGTTGAATTCTTTTTCCACTAGCTGCGTCCCCGTATTCTTTCACTATGAGCTACCAGCCGGCGGCTACACAGTTGCGGGCAAGTAAATGGCGACGGACATAGTATTGGCAATACAACTGCAACTAGATGCGTTAAGTTCCTTTCCCACTAGCTGCGTCCCCGTATTCTTTCTCAGTATTCTTTCTAATCGGTCCATTTACCGGGAATCGTCCCGCTGGGTTTGGTATTGGGATCGAAGAAGCCGATGAGCCGGTCGGTGGCGCCGCTCGGTCGCGGATCGACGTGTTGCGATAAGCGATCGTAGATTGAATAAACGCGCTGCCAGTATCGATTACGCAGCACGGGCAGGTCGGCAGCGCTGGCGCTGAGGTCGGCGAACAACTCGAAAAAGAACAGCAACTCGCGGCGATAGGCCTCCGGACTTGGGTGAAACGGGATGTCGTTGCCCCGTTCGCCAAGAGCATGGAGCAACTCGACACCGCTGCTCATTTTTCGATGCAATTGCTGGCGGGAGATGTCGATCCGCGCGTGGTTGCCCCAGTCGGGGATGATCTCAAAGAGCGGCACCAGTTCCGCCAGCGGCGCTGCCGCGGGTCCGAACAGGCGGGCATAGAAAGATCGCGTCAGTGCATCCGGGTCGGCATCGGGATTGAGAAACGACTGGGCCGACTGATACAGCGAAAGCTGATTGAGCAGCGGGGTCATGGTGTAGCAGATTCCGCCGCTGTAGGGCGCGGCGTCGCGCTCGCGTTTTCGGGCCGCGAACAGTCGCTCGAATCGATAGTGCGGGATGACGGCGTTCTCGCCTTCGGTGAGGCTGAAATCCCAGGTGACGATCGGGTTGGTCTTGGCGATCTCCCGTGCCCATGGGCGGGCGTCCTGCTCGCCGTCGCCGCTGCCGTCGGAGTTTAAGCCGAGATTGACGGCCACGATCGTATCCTTCGGGAACTGCGGCAACCGCTTGAGCAGATACTGCTTGGCGTCCTGCGCACGAGCGGTATCGAACTCCCACGCGGTGTGCTGCACGCTCTGAATGAACTCGCCTTGCCAGCCCGGCGGACCTTTGAGGCCGCCCCATCCCCAGAACGGAGTCCCCCACGTGCCCAGTTCGATCCGTGTGTTGGGCTGATTCTTCAGGATGAGCGCCGACAGGTCGATCGCCCGATCGATGAACGTTCGATGGGTGCAGCCGTTGCGTGAGCACCCACCGGGGTCGCCGGGGAAGATGCCGACGATCGCCAAATCATGCAGGCGACGGGTCCATTCATCCCAGAGCATCTTCAGCTCATTCCATTGCTCCGGGATGTTCGGGCAGTGGCTGTGCCATTGCTCTCCGACGGTGTTCATCGCGACCAGCATCTTCACGCCCACCCCCCGGGCGCGGCCGTGGCGGATGACTTGGTTCATCTGCTCGGTGAATCGTCGCCCGAACTCCTCGTTCAGTCCGGCCGGGCTGAAGAGTTTGGGGGTGAGCCAGAACTCAAAGGTGTTGAACCCGAACGAGTGGATCATGTCGATGAAACGGAACCAGTCGGCGTTGGTCCACCGATACATGTCCACGGATGCCGTGCAATTGGGGTTGTAAGCGTTGAGCAGATGCTCGGCGAAGTTGATGTAGCAGCTTCGGATTTGCGGATGGATATTCATCATGAATCGTTCAATGAGTTTGTGATGCGATGATCAGCAACACCTGCAGGACGACGGCAATCCCGTTGGTGAGCCAGATGGCGGTGCGCTTGAAGCGCAGGCCGTAAAGCGTCCAGAATGCGAACACGCCGAGAAATCCGCCCAGGTATCCCATGGAAAGCGAACTCGGTTGCGTCGCCCGCCACTCGCTGATGATCTGCAAGACAATGAAGACGCAACAGGACAGGCCCGCCAGCGTGCCCGCGACCTCCCAGATCGTCTCGGATCGGGCAGGAGCGGGACGAGCATTCGCCGCATCGGTGGTGGTGATTGATGACATAGACTTTCAGTCAGCTTGTAATAATCCTGGCAAATTCGCCCTGTGTCGGCCAGTCGAAGAACACGAAACAGAATTACCTTAATGGCTTACGACCCCTTTTTTGGCAACCACAGCGCATCACGCCAGTAGTTTGGAAAATTGCTCCACAGTCAGGCCTGAATCTCGAATCAGCCCACGAAGCAATCCTCGATCCAGTTCCCGGTGATCCGGTATCGACAAGTTCACAAAGACGCCGAGTTTGGTCAAAACCATGTGGCTGCCGCGCTGGCGATCGAACCGCCACCCGTTTTTTTCAAACGCTTTGCGAGCCTCCCGACCGCTGATAACCGGTAGATGAGGCATGAAGCTTCCTCACGGTCACACCGTTACCAGAGCGACTTCGCCCGTTTCCCCATCATGTTCCATCTTGTCCTGCTCGGTCTCCAGCCAGGCCGCGATTGCCTCGCGAATATTCGCCATCGCCAGGTCGCGCGTCGCGCCCTGCGACCAGCATCCGCGCAAGGCCGGAACATGCGCCACAAAACCGCTATCCTCGCCAGGCTCAATGACCACCTTGATATCCATAGGAAACCTCGGTCACATTATACCGCGAGGCAAACGCCATGTCATACATCACCGGCGCGCCCATGTGGCAACGCTTTAGAAATGTCCTCATCCTTAACGCAATAGGAATGTCCTCGGATGGCTACCGGGGCAAGGGGCGAGGAGCCGTAGGCGACGAGGCCCTTGCCACGGTAGCGGAAGTCGTACGCCATGGGTGGGCTGCCGCAGGCTTCCAGGGCTTGTTGTTCACGATCATCGCCTTGGGCTGGAGCCGCCGAGGACGTTGACTCACTTGTTTCCACAACAACGCCTTGCCTTGCCACAACATCCGCAACGTTCCGTCCAT
>JBBQBE010000140.1:0-4239 GCA_038317225.1 Tepidisphaerales bacterium
CGATACCCGCCACGGCGATGCAAGGTAAATTGCAGATTCAGCTTCGAAGCCGTCTGGCCAACCCACGCCTCGTCGCCGTACGGCCGGCCGCGGCGAATGTGCTCGCGCAATCAAGCCAGTTCCGCCGCCGTCCGCGCTGGCTTACCCAGGAAATCCAGTCGCGCGGCCGCTCCACCGGCCAGTCGTTCAACACCGTCCGCAGTTGCGCCCCGCCGCGCGGTTCCAGACGTGATAGACGTATCCGCCGGGTGCTTGTCTGGCGTGTCGCGCCATAATGAGAAGCATACCACGCGACATGTTCGGCGTGAAGAGCTACGTCCCCTTCACTCGTGTCGGGGTCTGTGCCTATGATGTCTCATGCTGATGGATATCCCCTGGATCAATGATGGCTCAAACCTACCGCCGCGGCTGCTGATTTATGGCAATAGCTGGGGATTGTCGGAATTGCCGAAATTGCCGCGGACGGCGGGGCAGGTTGCCTGGAACTTGGAGCAGACGTTGGACAAGCTGGTCGAAGCCGGATTCGACGGCCTGCAAGCCGGGTATGAACAGGCCCCGGCCATTGTTGGGCGAAAATTGCGATTTTGCGCCTCGACGCGCATCAATCTGCCCCAGGAAGCCCAGCCGGCCATCGCCGCCGCCGCCGCCCATCAGGCCGATTGTCTGACCGTGCATGTCGGCTGGGGTATGGAGGATGATCGGCAGATGGACGAGTTGGCCGAAGCGGTATTGCTTTCCAGCCAGCGCGAAAAGTTGCCGGTGTATCTGGAAACGCACCGGGCCACCATGTTGCAGGATATCTGGCGAACCGGCCGGCTGCTGGAGCGCTACCCGCAACTGCGGCTTAACGCCGACTTATCGCATTACTACTGCGGCCACGAGGCCGGCTATCGCGGATTTGACACTTGGCTGGAATACTTAAAACCCCTGTGGCCGAAGATCGGGTTCTTCCACGGCCGGGTCTCCGATGGCCAGTGCATGCAGGTGGACATTGGCGACGGACGCGGCCACGCGCATGCCCAAAATTTCTTCTGGATGTGGCGCGAGGCGATGAGCCATTGGCTGGCCAGCGCCCAGCCCGGCGATATTTTGCCCTTTGCACCGGAGCTAGGCCCGCCCTCCAGCGGCTATAGCATCACCATCCGCCGCGATGATGGCGAAAAGGTGGAATTGTCCGACCGCTGGAAGCAATCGCTGGTGCTGGGGCAACTGGCCAAAGAGGCTTTTGCCGAAGCCCGCCAGGGCCTTGGCGGCGGCTCGAACCATCCCTAGCGGGGCTGCCGGATACCCAGCGAATCTGCGCCAACAGCGCACGCCTTAGCCGCAGCGGCGCAGGATCCACCCATCCCTAGCGGTACGCCGGATACCCAGCGAATCTGCGCAAACTGCGCACGCCTTGGCTGCGGCGGCGCGGGATCCACCCATCCCTAGCTGTGCTGCCCAATACCCAGCGAATCTGCGCCAACTGCGCACGCCTTGGCCGCGGCGGCGCGGCGTGTACCCATCCCTAGAAATACCGGAAATATTCCTGGAAAAAACCGTCGCGATTGACGGTTTTGGCTACCGTGTGCGGCCCGTCGGCCCGGGCAGTAAAGACGGTGCGGCCTTGGCGATCGGCCTCCAGCGCCAAGGGAATTTCGATTTGGCCTTGCTCATAGCCGCATAAGTCCGGCTCAAACAATAGCGCCGCGGCCAGCGGATCGTGAAAGGTGATGGTCTTGGCGTTGGTGAACCACACCTCGGCCATTTCCAGCACCAGATTCAATGGCGAAGCGGCGAATTTCTGGCGCACCAGTTCCGCCGGCATCTGGCATTGCAAGGTAACGTCCAAGCCCACGCTCAAGTGCCGCTGGGGACGGGCGCGGTGGGCCATGGCCGCGGCGATCGGGTCAATCAGAATATTCCATTCGCGCTGGTTTTCGGGATTGAAAAAGTACCCGCTCATGCTCACCCACTGCTTGAGCAGCGAGGGAATTTCGGGGTCCAAAGCGAAAAGCAGGGCCACGTTGGCCATGGGGCCGATGCTCAAAAGCGTGATTTCGCCCGGACGCAAGCGGATGGTTTGCCGCATGAATTCCACGGCGGTGTTTTGCGGCCAGTTTTTGCGGTGTGGACGCTTGGCGATGGCATCATAATGCGGCACGTTCGGCTGACCCTGGCCGCACAAAAGCACATCGCTGGTGCCGCAATGAATCGCAATATCCTCTCGCCCGGCGGCCTGGCAAAGCACCTGGCAGCAGGCGGCGCGTTTTTGCACATCCCCGCTGACGGTGGTAATGCCCAAAAGCTCGCAACGCGGCTGCTTGAGCAGGTAAGCCAACGCCACCGCATCATCAATGTCGCTGGCAATATCCGTATCCAATAAAACGGGAATGCTGTTCATATGGGGACATATCGTATTAATGTTTTGCGAATTGGCCACTGCTTGGAGCGGTGCAGGGCAATTTCATTTGACGGGTTATTGGTCCACCGGTGCCGCGCGGTTATCAGGAAAGGCACAATAAGGAAGCCCCCACCCAACCCTCCCCCACGAGTACGTGGGAGAGGGCATTAAAATGAGACGTTGCCGAGCAGGACGTTCATAAAAATAGCGCGCCCCCGACAGTACGTGGGAGAGGGCATTGAAATGAGACGTGGCCGTGCAGGACATAGAAAAATAGCGCGCCCCTGTCAAGCGACAATTATTCTTACCCGTCAACGACAATTAGAATTCCCCATGACCATGGTGGTTCATTCTTCCGCCGCTGCTGCTCCTGTTGGGCCGGTGTCGCAACAAGGATTTTTCACTTGACATAGCCCAAATGGGTGCTATACTTTGGCAAATAGCCCAATCGGGTTGTCTATGAGAGATTGCCGTATATGCCTGTAACCGAAGCAACCATTTTCACCGCCAAAGCCACGCAGACCGCGCGGATGGTGGATTTGATTCGTTCGCGCATTCTCGATGGCACACTTCGTCCGGGCGAGGCATTCCCCAGCGAGCGGGATTTATCCGAGCAGTACGGCGTCGGCCGCATGGTGGTGCGAAAAGCGCTCAGCCACTTGAGCAGCGCCGGTTTGGTGCAACAAAAAGGTCCGCGTCTGCGCACGGTAACTTATCGCGCGGTGGACCAGCGGCCTGGCTGGCTGGCCCAGGCGGTGGCGCTACTGACCCCGCCTAAAATGACTGGCGGCGCGGTGGCCCAGCGCTGGCGGCAATACATGACCATGGGCACCATGGATCACCTGCGCGAATCGAATATTCACGCGGTGGCTTTGAGTATCGGCGCGATTCAGGAAGCGGATTTGCGCCGCTTGGCCACCGGCGGGCCGATGGGCGCGCTGATACCCGATATCGGCGACGCCGCCAGCATCCCGCCGGCCAAAATCGCCGAAATCTTCCGCTTGGCCGGCGTGCCGGTGGTCTGCTACGGCGGAAATCCCGTATGGGAATCGTATGACCGGGTAGTGTCCGATCAGGAGGCCGGGTCTTATCAATTAACCCAGGCGATGATTCAGCGCGGTTGTCGGCGGATTGTGCAATTTTGGCCCAAGCCCTGGGAACCCTACTGGCTGGCGGCTCGTCAACAAGGATATCTGCGGGCCATGCGCCAAGCGGGACTGACGCCGCTGCCGATTGTGGAATTTCCCTACACTCCGGCCCCCACCGATCACCCTGAGGTTTTTGCCTACGCCGTCAAACAGGTGGCCGGGTTCCTCATGCCCGCCATGAGCCAATTGAACCCCGATGCGCTGTTGATGGTTACCGACCGCGACGTGCCGTATGCCGCGGCGGCATTGCGCCTGCACGGCAAGACGCCCGGAAGCGATCTGCTCTTGGGCGGCTATGACAATTACTGGAATTATTGCGAAGAGCGGCAATTTGAACCGGCCGGCCCGCTGTTCACCGTGGACAAGGGCAACGACCGCATGGGTAAGGAAATGGTGAAATTGTTACTGGATCGAGTCAACGGGCGGTTGGAGCAAGCGGCGCAGTGCCGCTTAGCACCTCCAAAACTTATTGAAAACCCGGCGACCTCGTAAGCGTATTAAAGTGCTGCGGCTCAACGCCTTCGGCCGCAGCGCTGAAAAAAATCACGAAGGCAATTATTTGCGGACCATGTGTCTGCGGAAAGTTGGAGGATTTATGCGAAGCGGTATTTTGGCTGTGGCGGCTTTGGCGACGATCGGCATGGGGCAACTGGCCCAGGCCGCGGTGATTCCGATTCCGGTGGCCAATGGGGATTTTGAGTTGTGGAA
>JBBQBE010000141.1:0-3807 GCA_038317225.1 Tepidisphaerales bacterium
GTACGCGCTTTTCCAGCATATATTTACGGCTCAGTTGGTACACCGAGCATTCCGGGTGGGCATGGGGATGCAGCACCCGCGGCCACCTGGCCAAAGGATCGGTCGGAGCGAAGGCGGGATTGATCTCCGACAAACCCTCGATCGGTCCGTTTTCGTATAGCTTCATAAAACCATCGCGGATTTCGGCCACTTCATGGGCATCAAACAATCCGCGGGCGATATAATATCCGTCGCGCCGCCAGGTTTGCATTTGCTGGTGGGTTAACGTGCTGGGTTCACTGGTTACGGTCATGATTTCTCCGGCAAAAGGGTGCAATAAACATTTTCAACACCCTTAACCATAGGCTCGCCGCGCCAGCGCCGGCGATTTGCCTTCCGGCTATTGGCATATAATATCCTGCTATGGGCGCACTGGATGAAACCTCCGTTCCCACCGTACCGCAGATTCTGGTGGGCCATTTTCGCCAGTCGGGAAATTATCGCAGTTGGCGCAGCCGCGGCACCGGCGACTGGCTGCTGATCGCCACGGTGCATGGGGCCGGGCGCTTTGGCTATGGCCCAGGGGAATTGACCGCCGGGCCGGGGGATGTGGTGCTGCTCAAGCCGGGCACGCCGCATGATTACTCGGTGGCCGCTTCGCCGGGCCATTGGGAACTACTGTGGGCGCACGTGCATCCGCGGGTTTACTGGCTGCAATGGCTGCACTGGCCGAAAGTGGCCGAGGGACTATTGAAGTTGCATGTGGCCAGGCCGGCGTTGCGCAAGCGCATTTTCCAGCGTTGGGAGGAGGCCCGGCGTCTGGCGTCGCGCCCGCGCGTCGGCGAAGCGTTGGCTATGAACGCCCTGGAGCAGATTTTAATCTGGTGCGACGCGGCCAATCCGCATTCGGAGCAGTCGCGGCTGGATGCGCGGATCGTGCAGGTGATGAACCAACTGGCCGGTCAATTGCATCTGCCGTGGAACGCCGAAAAAATGGGGGAACTGGCCGGCTTGTCGGCCTCGCGGCTGACGCACCTGTTTGCCCAGCAGACCGGCACGACGCCCCAGCAATATCTCCAGCGCCAGCGACTGCTGCGGGCCAGACAACTGCTCAGCCTCACCGATCGCTCGATCAAGAGCATCGCCTACGAAGTGGGCTACGCCAATCCGTTTTATTTTTCCCTGCGCTTCAAGCGCCTGACCCAGCAAAACCCCACGGCATTCCGGCTGGCGCATAAGCGGGGATGAAGCGCCAGGCCGCGGCGAACGACGCTTTAAGTTATGTCCATCTTAGGGAACAGCGGCTTGCCCGCGCCCAGTTGGTGGCCGGGGGGCAGCGGTTTTTCCAGCAGGTCGGCCAGGGATTTGCCCGCCACGTCCACGCCCATTTGCGCCAATCCCTCGGCGGCTTTGTGCGGCAAGACCGCCAGCAAGCCCACCAGCACGCGGTAAATTGCCTGGATGGCGTTGCCCATCACCGTTTTCAATTCCTCGGCCTTGGCTGGATCTTTGGCCAGTTTAAAGGGGGCGCGGCTATCAATGTAGCCGTTGGTCAACCGGGCCAGTTCCACCGGCAAAAGCAGACATTCCTGCAGCTCCAGCGCCTCGTAATGCTGATCCAGCTTGGCGCCAAACCGCTGATACGCTTCGTGAAAGGCCGCGAAAGGCGCTTCGGCTTGATCGGCGGCACTGAACGCCGGCACGACGCCGCCGAGATATTTCCCGGCCATGTTCAGCACGCGATTGAGGCAGTTGCCCACCACATTGCCCAGCTCGTTGTAGCTGGTGGCAAAGTCCGCGTCGGTCCAGTCCAGATCGCCGCCGAATCCCGCCGCCCGCAGCAGATAGTAGCGCAGCGCATCCTCGCCAGACATTGCGATGATTTGCCGCAATTTCACCAGGTCGATGGCGTTGCCCAGGGTCTTGCTCATTTTGCGCCCGCCGCTGGTCCACCAGCCGTGGGCGTAGATCATTTTCGGCAACGCTAAACCCAGCGCCATCAGCATCGACGGCCAGTAGACCGCATGAAACCACAAAATTTCCTTGCCGATCAGGTGTACGTTCACCGGCCAGAATTTTTCCAGACGCGACGGGTCATCGCCGCCATAACCCAGGGCGGTGATGTAATTGCTCAGAGCGTCGATCCAAACGTACACCACATGGGCCGGGTCGTTGGGCATGGGGATACCCCACTGCAGCGACGAGCGGCTGATGGACAGGTCGGCCACGCCCTGTTTCAGCTTGCTGACCACTTCATTGCGGCGGCTGTCCGGCTGGATAAATTCCGGATGCCGCTCGATGTACTCCAGCACCTTGGGCGCGTAGTGGCTGAGCTTGAAGAAATAGGTCGGTTCCTGGTAGCGCACCAGCGGCCGACCGGTGATAACGCTTTTGAACTCGTGGTTTTTGGCTTCGGTTTCAGTAACAAATTCCTCCTGGCCCTCGTCGTACCAGCCCTCATAGCTGCCCAGATAAATGTCGCCATTGGCCAGAAGTTTTTCCACAATCCGGCCCACCGCCCGCTCGTGGCGCGGCTCGGTGGTACGGATAAAATCATCGTTGGTTACATGCAATTCGGCCCACAAGCTACGAAAAACATCACTGACACTCTGGGCCAGCGCCGCCGGCTCCATCCCTTTTTCCGCGGCGGTTTTGACCATCTTCACGCCGTGTTCGTCGGTCCCGGTCAAAAAGAAAGTTTCCCGGCCCTTAAGCCGCTGATAGCGGGCCACGGTATCGGCCGCCAGCGTGCAGTAACAATGCCCCAGGTGCGGCTCGGCATTGGGATAATAAATCGGCGTAGTGATGTAAAACGGCTCAGCCATGTCATTCATTATGCGGCGGTGGGGCGGATAGATCAATTCGGCACCGGGTGCGGGCTGGGCCGCGGCGCATCGCCAATCCCTGCGCAATCGCATCCACTGCGGCCGCTTAAAATGCTGTCAAACCCAAGTAGAAATGTCCGGTAGTTCCCCAAAGTTGAAATGTCCGCTTCGCCCCTTTTCTGGCGCAGACACTTTTTTTGTCTTCCCCTAAAAAAGCGAAAGCTGCGATTCTGCGTTTCCTTCCGTTAATTCATTCCATTTTTGGACAAATCCTGCCCCAGAAATCCGTCCTAGTTCGCTAGGCTCGATCTTGTTCAGGTGGGGAAAACGGGTCAGGTGGGGGAAACGGGTCAGGGATCAAAAACTGAGGTTGCCGGCTTTGATGTGGTGCATCGTAGAGGGTAACTTACCGCCATGCCACGGCAGCGGCGTCATACACCTGCTGGCATGGTATTCCACATCATCAACCGTGGTGTAGGCCGGCAGATGATCTTCCACAAGGAAGAGGACTACGCGACGTTCGAGCGAGTCATGGCCGAAGCCTGGTATCGGCTGATGATTCGCATCCTTTCCTACTGCCTGATGCCCAATCACTGCACTTCGTGTTTTGGCCGCGGAGTGATACCGAAGTGGGTGAGTTCACCAAGTGGATGATGTATACATACACCCAGCGCTGGCATGCCCATTACCATACTTCCGGCACGGGGCATCTGTACCAGGGCCGCTTCAAGAGCTTTCCCGTTCAAGACAACGTCCATCTGCTGCTGGTTCTGCGTTACGTGCAACGCAATGCCCTGCGGGGTAAGCGTCCGGTGAACTGCACCCCGGGCCGGAACTGGGTGACGACACGGCGCACGCGGGTGGCGGGGTCGCGGCAATGTTCAATGCGGTGGTGATCAGCCCCCCAGGAGTTGGACTCAGGCGACGGCGACGTTCCAGTTGCCTGGCAGCAGTTCCGCCAACCGGCTGATCGGCGTGGCCGCGACGCGGCCCAGCACGTCGT
>JBBQBE010000142.1:0-3784 GCA_038317225.1 Tepidisphaerales bacterium
CCACCACGCCGCCAACAAAAATGCGAGGGTTACAAAGCTCACGTCCGCAGCGTGAGTCAGCGGATAGCCGCTGTAACGTATGAGCATGGGTGTCGTCAGCCAGAGCGTCGAGCAGATGAAGCCCGCCAGCGGGCCGTATAATGTCAATGCCAGTAAGAAAAACGCCAGCGCCCCCGCCGCCGCCACGATGGGATTGACCCACAGCGCCCCGCCGAGTCCCCCGACCCGATACCCTGCGGCCAAAAGCAGCGGCCAACCCGGCGAATATTTGGCGGTAATGCGCCCATCCCGCCGAGTGACCCATACATGCGAACCGAAGCGGGCAAAATCATCTTCCCATACCGGCAGATGCCCGCTGGCCAGCTCGCGCCCCATTAAAAAATAGCCGTAGACATCCACCTCCGGCAAATAGCGCTCATGCCGCTGGGCGACTTGCAACCCAAACAACCCCACCGCCGCCAGCCCGCCCAGCCAGCCCACCGCTTGCGTGAGCCAGTGCAGTAGCCGCCTCCAAAGCGGCTGCGGAGAGGGGCCGCGATTCGCCGTGCCCGAGCTGGCCTCTGGCCCGCTGGCCGCGCCCAAGCTGGCGGCGCTCTCCGCGCCCAGGCGCTGTAATGCCGCGCTTCGGCTGCCCGCGCGCTCCGCACCAGCGGCGGCGTTGTCTGCGCCCGCGCTCACCGCGCCGCCTGGTTGGAAATATCCATCTGCACGCCAACTGGATAATGATCGCTGGCGAATTGCGCCAAACGATCGGTCTCGATCCACGCCACCTGGTGGGACGCGACCGCAAAGCCATAGGAAAAAATATAATCCACGCGCTGGCCGGGATATTGCGTGGAAAACGTGCCGGCGGTGGCGGCGGCGTTGGGATCAACCATCGCCAGCGTGTCGCCATAGCCCGCATCCAGCAACAATTGTAGCGCACGGCGGGGTAGTTTTTGGCCGTTGTGCTCCCACTCTTGGCGGGTGCGCGGCTTCAGTCGGGCCGGATCGATGCGCTGAACAGGACTGTTGGCATTTAAATCGCCGGCCAGCAGGTGCGGCGTGGCCGCAGCGCGATATGGCGCCAGCAATTGCAAGATAATGCTCAACTGCTCCAGGCGCTTGTTTTCATCCGCTTCCAACGCCCCGGCGGAGAGATGAACCGCCACCACCACGATCGCGCCGCCGGGTGTATCGACAGTGGCCTCAACCAATGAATTGCCGGCCTTGGGATGCAACATCGCGTGGTTGATCGATTGGGTGATCGGCCAGCGCGAGAAAATCGCCCCGGCGTGGCCGGAGCCTTGCGCCGGCACATAGTCCATTTGCAAACGCTCGGCGAGCCGGTGCAGCACCGCCTGGTCATCGGCCTCGGCCAGACAAATGATGTCCGCCCGCTGCGCCAGCAGGATTTCAGCCAGCGGATCGGCGCGGCCGACGCCACCATCCAATATGTTGTAATGCACCAGGCGCATGGGCGCAGTGTACTCGCATTTATTGTCAGTAGTCATTTATAGTCCGTAGTCATTTATAGTCCGTAGTGAGTAGTCCGTTGTCCGTAGTAATTATTTTGCGCTAGGGACCGCCGACTGGCGACCTCGGCGCGGTCCACCGCCCATAGCGCTGACTGACATTGGGTCAAACGCCATTGCGGGATTGAACGGCCCACCGGGCTAATGCGGCATGGGGAATTTTTGGGCAAACGCCGCCACTTCCTGGCGGATCGCGGCCAATGCCGCCGGATCAGCCTTGGCCGTTATGGCCCGGTCGATAAACGCGGCCACTGTGGCCATCTCCGACTCGCGCAGGCCGCGGGTGGTCAGGGCCGGCGTGCCCAGACGCACGCCGCTGGTGGTCTTCGGCGGCCGCGGATCGTTGGGGATGCCGTTTTTGTTGGCGATGATCCCCGCGGCCTCCAAGGCGGCGGCGGCGTCGGCGCCGCTGAGCGTGTCGCTCTTGGCCCGCAGGTCCAGGAGCATCAAATGATTGTCCGTGCCGCCGGAAACGATGCGGTAGCCGCGCGCCGCCAGCGACTGGGCCAGGGCCTGGGCGTTATTCACCACTTGCCGGACGTAGGACTTAAACGAAGGCTCAAGGTCTTCGCCAAAGGCGACGGCCTTGGCGGCGATAATGTGCATCAGCGGCCCGCCCTGGGTGCCGGGGAAAACCGCCCGGTCAATCGATTTAGCCAAATCGGCGTCATTGGTCAAAATCAACCCGCCGCGCGGGCCGCGCAGGGTTTTGTGGGTGGTGGTGGTTACCACATGGGCATGGGGAAACGGCGAGGGATGCACCCCGCCGACGACCAGGCCGGCGATATGGGCGATATCGGCCATCAGCAAGGCTCCCACCTCATCGGCGATTTTGCGAAACTGCGCAAAATCAATGATCCGCGAATATGCGCTGTAGCCGCAGAGGATCATTTTGGGTTTGACCTGCCGCGCCATGGCGCGAACCGAGTCAAAGTCGATCTGTTCGGTTTTGGGATCCAGTTCGTAGTGTGCGGGCTTGTAAAACTGTGCCGAGGCGTTGAGTTTCATGCCGTGGCTCAAGTGCCCGCCGCTGGCCAGGTTGAGACTGATAAATGAATCGCCCGGCTTCATCATGGCCATAAACGCCGCCAGATTGGCATTAGCACCGCTATGCGGCTGCACATTGGCAAACGCGCAACCGAAAAGCTCCTTGGCCCGGGCGATGGCCAACGATTCCACCTGGTCATAAATGCCGCATCCCTGGTAATAGCGGGCGCGGGGATATCCCTCGGCGTATTTATTGGTCAAACAACTGCCGGCAGCCTCCATCACCGCCACCGACACATGGTTTTCACTGGCGATCAATTCCAGCGTCGAGGCTTGACGCTGCTTTTCATCCTCAATCAACTGCCACATCGCCGGGTCGGTTTGCCGCATGGTCATAAGCGCATCCTTTGTGTAATCAAATCCACTGTGAAGGGCAGACATTGTATCGGCGTGGCCGCCGACGGCAAATGCGCGCCCGGGAAAAGCGAGGGCGGGGAAATATTGGCACAAAAGCATAGAATTACCGGTCAAAGCCTCTCGACCTCTTTGAGCTTGCTGCGGCTGATTCGTTGACAGTGAATGCCGGGGGGCTAGATTGGGTTGCCATGAATAAGAAGCATTGGCGTGACTTGAAGGACTTCTTCTAAGCGGGCTTTCTCCCGATCTTGCGGGCTGGCGCGGTCCGCGATCTCAAGGTGTTTCCGCTGTTTACCGGCAACCAGCCGCCGGATGCCGAAGTCCGCGCCTATGCGAATTTTCTTGGCTTTGCCGTTCAGGACGTGCTCAACTGTGAGCCGTTCCGCCCGAACGCGGGCCGGGCAGAGTTCAAACACTACGCGGCGGCGGCGGCGCATTCTCAAAGCGACATCTTCCTCGATCCCGATACCGGCATCGCCGCCTCTACGCAAACTGGGTCGCGCGAGCATGTGACGGTCCATGAACTTCAGCACCTACTGCCAACCGGCTCAACGCGGTTGCTGCTGGTGTACCAAGACTCGCCCGACCGAGGGAACGAGGACGAGTTGCTCAGCGAGGTGTTCCTGAGAATGCTGGAACCCTTGTCGCAGGCCGGACTTATATTTTTCGCCTACTACACGGGAAGCGCCAATATCGTCTTTGTAGCCAACAGCGCCGGCCAGTCTCGACTAGATGCGTCGAGGCGTTACCTGCGTGACGTGGTTTATGTTCCCGCAGACAAGCTATTACCCGGTTGAAGCTACTTCGTAGCGGCATTCGCTCGGCGCTTGCGGGCGCAGTCATTGGAAACGAATCAGGGGTCGGGA
>JBBQBE010000143.1:0-3594 GCA_038317225.1 Tepidisphaerales bacterium
TTGCGACTGGCCAAGAAGACTGATTTACTGACCCGGTGCAAAATGCAAAAATCCGTGGCCACGCCTCAACTTGCTGAATGCCGGACGGACCCGCTTTTTTCTCCGCGGCTTTGCGGCTCTGCGTGAGCTTCGGATTTTCAGTAAAAAGGCCCATCTCACGCAGAGCCACCGGGACGCAGAGATCGGATCGCCTTTATTTTTACATTCCATCGTTTCCGAGCGGAAAACCCGGTTTGCGACTGGCCAAGAAGACTGATTTGCTGACCCGGTGCAAAATGCAAAATCCGTGGCCACGCCCATCCCGGCCGCCGCAAAAAAATTAAATTGACTTTTTTTCCTCCCGCGATAATCTTTCCGTAAACTCGTTATCCGACGGCGATAAGACGCCGGCGTGTGGCGAAGGCCGCAAATGCGCATCTGGCCGACCGGTTTTGGGCCGATCCTCCACATCCGTGTTCCGCACCTTTGGCGCGCCCGCCCTGTCGCTACGCTAATACACTTTTGCGCAAAAGGATTTTCCGTGACTGCCGAAGAACGCGCGCGGGCTTACCAGGTTTTGGGATACACCTTTAACGATCCCCAACTGCTCAAAGAAGCGCTGACCCATTCCTCGCGCGCCGACAACCGCCTGCAGAGCAACGAGCGCATGGAATTTCTCGGCGACTCGGTGCTGGACCTGGTCATCTGCCAAGCGCTTTACCAGCGTTTTGCCACCTACCAGGAAGGGGAATTGACCCGGCTCAAAAGCGCCGTGGTCAGCCGCAAGGCCTGCGCCGAGGTGAGCATCCGCACCGGCATGGTGGAACTGCTGCGCCTGGGCAAGGGATTTGGCGGCCGCGATCACATCCCCCATTCCCTGGCCGCCAATGTGTACGAATCGATCGTCGCCTCCATCTACCTCGACGGCGGATTTGAAGTGGCTCGGGAATTTATTTTGCGAACCATGGCCGAGCAGCTCGAAGCCATCGCCCGCGACGGCCACCAGAGCAATTACAAAGCCATTTTGCAGCAGTACGCCCAACAACAATGGGGGGCGGCACCGGTGTACGAACTGCTGGACGAAAAAGGCCCGGAGCATAGCAAGTGCTTCGAGGTGGGCGTGGTGATCGACCGCCGGCGTTACAGCGGCGCCTGGGGTCCCAATAAAAAAATGGCCGAACAAAAAGCCGCGCTACTGGCTTTGGCGGAACTGGGCCTGTACGACCCCCAGCAAGTCCAAGAAGCCCTGGCCGACATCCACAGCGGCCAAATCGCCGAAGAGGAGTAAAACGAGATTGTAGATTGTAGATTGTAGATTGTAGATTGTGGATTGTGGATTGTGGATTGTGGATTGTTGAAAAATGCAAATACGAATTCAACAGTCAACATTCAACATTCAACAGTCAACATTCAACATTCACTTTTGCCACTGATTACTGACCCTTCCTTAGCCCCCTGGAGCGCGGGGCTTTAACCGCCGTGGTTCAGATGCGATTGTCCTGTCGGCACCTTGTCGCAAGCGCACGCGGGTTTGAGTCATTGCAAGATTTTACGTAAATTATGGCCGTCGAAAGGACTGTTTATGGTGTGGGATAAAGCCAGGATCAAGCGCCGTCTTCGAGAACTGGACCGCTTGAATCAGCCTTTGTCCTACAACCTGATGTGCCAACAATGCCAGGCGCTGGTCTCCGCCGCGGCTTATCATTACGGTTCATATCGCACCGCCATCGAGCAGGCCGGGCTGACTTATACGCAGATCCGCCTGCGCCCGCGCTGGAATAAAGCGCGGATCATTCAAGTGCTGCAAGCCGCCGCCCGCCGCGGCGAAAACCTCAACTGGTCGGCCGTGACCCGACGCGGCGACGAGCTGAGCCGCGCCGCCTTCGCGGCCTTGCAACCGCGGCTTTTCAAAACCTGGGATAAGGCGCTGCTGGCCGCCGGGCTGGACCGCAAGCAGGTCTCTCTCTATCGCCGCTGGACCCCCAAACGCGTGGTTCGCCAGTTGAAGGATCTCCACCGCACCGGCCGCCCGGTCAACAGCGGCGCTTTGCAGCGCACCCATCCCGGCCTGCACGCCGCCGCCGTTCGCCATTTCGACAAATTCGATATGGCGCTCCAGGCCGCCAAGCTCTCGCCGGAAATGATTCGCCGCCGCCGGGTTTGGTCAACATGCGGCGTGCAGGCGGCATTGCGCCGCCGCAGCTCCGGCGACCAGCCGCTTGGCACCGCCGATTTGCGCAAGGCCGATCCCTCGCTGTACAAAGCCGCGATGCGACTTTTTGGCTCCCTGGCCGCGGCCCGCAAAGCCGTGAAAAAAGCCGCTTATTAACAGCTTTCCCAGTGCCGCTATACTATGCCGATCATGTTGCACGAGGCATCTTGCTCCCACTCACCAGACCGCTGGCGCTGGGCCGGGCCGCTGCTGATCGCCGTGGCCCTGACGTTGATGCTGGCATTGACCTGGAACACCTGGGCCGACGCCTTGGTCGACTTCGGCCGCGAAGCCTACGTGCCCTGGCAAATCACCCAGGGAAAAGTTCTCTACCGCGATATCGCTTACTTCAACGGGCCGTTGTCGCCGTATTTTAATGCCTTGGCCATGGAACTGCTGGGCGCAACGCTCGGCACGCTGTTTACCGTTAACATCGTGATTCTTTGCAGTATTACCTACATGCTCTACTGGCTGCTGACCCAACTGAGCAGTCGCCTGGCAGCCACCGTCGCAACGCTCTTTTTCACATCAGTGCTGGCCGTGGGCCATTACATGCCCTTGGCCAATTACAATTATGTCGCGCCTTATTCGCATGAAATGACCCACGGGCTGGCGCTGAGCCTGGCGGCCTGGTGCCTGCTGCTGCAATGGCGACGACATGAGCGCCGCTGGCAATTGGCCGGCACCGGCGCGCTGGTTGGACTGACTCTTTTGACCAAAGTGGAAGTCGCCGCGGCGACCGCGCTGGCCGCTACCATCTGGGTGATACTCCTGGCGGCGGCAAAACCTCGCCCCAATCTCTGTCGCGACCTGGGCGCCTATTTTACCGCAATGCTTGCCGTGCCGCTGGCGGCATGGAGCCTGCTGACATTACAACTGCGGCCGCTGGAGGCGGCCTTGGGCGTCGCCGGCTCCTGGCGCTGGGTAATCGCCAGTCCGGTGGCCGGTACTTATTACTACCGCTTTGTTTATGGAACCTTGAATTTTGCGGACAATTTCAATTTTACCGCCTGGTGGCTTGGGGCGTGGGCCATGCTAATCGCACCGGCGTTGCTGACCTCTTGGTTACTTGTGCCGCCGCGACAATGGAACAAACAGTTTGTCGGCCTGGGCTGTATGCTGGTAGCCATTCCCTTGCTGCTCACGTGGGAAAAGTGGCGTTGGATGAACGCCGCCCGGCCGCTGCCGCTGATACTGATTTTGCTGCTGATCTGCTCAATCATTGCCACCAGACGAGAAGTCCGCGCCAGGTCATCCAAGACCGAGCAATACAGGTTATGGCTGGAGCGATCTATCCTTCTGCTGTGGTCCTTGCTTCTGCTGGCGAAGATCTTTCTCAATGTGCGCGTGTTTCACTATGGCTTCGGTCTGGCCATGCCGGGAATCATGCTGGTGGTGATCGC
>JBBQBE010000144.1:0-3575 GCA_038317225.1 Tepidisphaerales bacterium
GTGGACTGTGGACTGTGGAGTTATGAATGTAATTCCCTCTCCTATGTACTCATGGGGGAGGGCGAGGGTGGGGGCTTCCTTTTACCCCAGAACTGTTGAATGTAGAGTGTCGATAGTTGAACTGGCGGAGGACCGTTCTTTGGATTGTGGATTGTGGATCGTGGAGTGTTGATTGTTGAGAAATGCAAATTCAGCACTCAACCCTCAACGTTTTTTCTCTGCGGCTTTGCGGCTCTGCGTGAGCTTCGGTTTTCAGGAAAAAGCCTATCTCACGGTAGAGGCGCCGAGACGCAGAGAAACGGGCAAAGGTCCGCCCTTTGGTCCGTAGCAAAATGCTTGGCAGTTAATGTATTTGCTACTGACAACGGACTACGGACCACTGACTAAAGGTGTCCGTGGTCCGTGGCACGGGCCGAGTACGGCCCTTTGGTCCGTAGCAAAATGCTTGGCAGTCAATGCCTTTGCTACTGACAACGGACAACGGGCTACTGACTAAAGGGCGGAGCACCGCCCTTTCTTGACCCCGCCCGGCGGCGGGGATACTGTGGCCGCGGCGGTTTTATTTTAGCGTTTTAGCTTTTTAGCGTTTTAGCACAGGATGTCATGGCGGATCGGCCCGATGCCAATTGGGGAAAATTTTTGGGCCTGGGAATGCAGGCCGCGGTGGGGATCGGCGTGGGATTGTGGGCCGGGGACTGGGCCGATGGGCACTGGAAAATCGCGCCTTGGGGAACCCTGGTTGGGGCGCTGTTGGGTCTGGCCGGCGGAATGTATCCGCTGCTGGCCGCCGCCCTGCGGGCTAACCGGGATTGATATTTTTACCACCTACCGCAGTTTGGTCAGATATGAAGGGTCCGTAGTTCGTAGTCCGTTGTCCGTGGTAAAAGTGATTGTGGATTGATGATTGTGGATTGTTGGAATTTGATTGTGGATTGTCGATTGTTGAGAAATACAAATGCAAATTCAACGCTCAACGCTCAACATTCAATACTCAACGGTCCGCGGTTCCATTTCTTCAATTCAAGAAAATGAACCGCCAAGGAGCAAAGGAGCTAAGAAGAAAGAAGAAAGCGCTTCCAACCACCCCTTTGCTCCTTTGCTTCTTTGCGGTTAAATCTCTGTATTGATTGTGGATTGTTGAAAAATGCAAATGCAACGCTCAACACTCAACATTCAACATTCAATTTTTCTTGTGGAAGTGGCGAAGGATGCGGAAAAATCGGCGGGGGAAAAAATGAGAGTAATCGCCATGCGTTTGGTGGTGATTTTATTGGCGGCGTGGGGGTTGGCCGGGGTGGCGCGTTTGGCGTCTGGTAAAAGCTTCGGCGGGCTGGAATCGGGGCTGGCCTGGGCGGTGGCGGCGGCGTCGGGACTGGCGGCGCTGTGGTCAATGTGGCGCTTTGGCGGTTATGATGCCGCCGATAACGCGCAACTGGCCCTGGCGGCCACGGTCGGCCAGCTTTTGTTGACCATGCTGCTGGCCGCCGCGGCGGTGGGGCTGGGCTGGGTCGGCGACGGCGCGGCCTTCGTCGGCTGGCTGCTGCTTTTTTACTGGCTGGCGCTGGCGGTGGTGGTTTTCCATGCGGTGCGACGCCTCCGCGGCAGGGCAACGGCGATGAAGAGTGATGATATCGGCACGCGCGAGGAGACCTCATGATTGGCATATTGGCCGCGTCGGACCCCACATCGCATATTCTGCCCCACGATCTGCTGCGCATCGGGGGGTTCTGGATCACCAATCAGATGCTCATGGCCCTGGTGGCCGGGGTGCTGATGCTTTTAATTTTTCCGCCGCTGTTTCGCCGCGGCGGCGCTGAGGTGCCCACCGGGGCGCGCAACTTCTTTGAAGCCATCATGGAATTTTTGCGCGTGGAGGTGATTCGCCCGGCCCTGAAGGAAAAGACCGACCGCTACGTGCCGTTTTTGTGGACGCTGTTTTTCTTCATCCTCTTTTGCAACCTGCTGGGCCTGATCCCCTTTGCGGAAATTCTTGGCCTGCTCAGCGGCGGCAAACTCGCCCACGTGGGCGGCACCGCCACCGGCAACGTCAATACCACCGGGGCCTTGGCCCTGGCGGCGGTGGTGATGATCCACCTCAGCGGCGTGGTGCAGGTGGCCCGCGACCTGATGGGCGGAACCTATGGGCAACACGGCCACGACGAGCACTCCTCCAGCGGCGCACCCGGCCATGAGGCGGCCCAGGACCTGCCGCATATGCGCGGCGAGGCCCTGGCGGCCGATGTGCCCCAGCGACCGGAACAAATGCTCGACCCCTCCGGCCACTACGGCGACGACGAGCATCCTGTTTTTACCCACTCCCTGGCGCACGGGGATGGGGTGGCGAAGGGTGGGTTGGCCAGTGGCGGCGCGGCCCATCGGCAAGGCATGAATCCGCTGTTGGCGGTTTTGCTGGCGTTGCCTTTGTATTTGTGGAATTTCGCCCCCCATCCGTTTCGGCCCGCCCCCGGCGGCTCGGTTCTGGGTTGGGTGGCGGATATCCCGGTCTGGGCGATGCTGCTGGTGCTGGAACTGGTGGGCGCGGTGATTAAACCCTTTGCGCTGATGATTCGACTGTTTGCCAATATGATCGCCGGGCATCTGGTGCTGGCGGTGCTGGTGGGGTTTATCCCGGTGACCGCCGGGCTGCTGACCCAGTCGCTGATCGGCGTGCCGGTAACGGGCCTGAGCCTGCTGATCCGGGTTTTGGAATTGTTCGTGGCCTTTTTACAAGCGTATATTTTCACGTTCCTGACCACGCTGTTTATCGCCAGTGCCGTGGCCCCGGAACATTAATGAGCCAAGGTCCGGGTAGCCGACGCCCGGACACTTTTCTACTTTAAGTTCGGCAACCATACATTGGCGGTGCGACGGGATTATCCGCCGCCCGCAATTCGCCGGCCCAGCCGGCAAGGAGAAGATCGGATGAGCAACTTGCTCGCGGAGGCCACCGTGCTGTTTCCCAGCATCGGACTGGCCATTTTGGGTATCGCCATCGGCGCCGGCATCGTGGTGCTGGGCGCGGCCAAGGGGATCGGCCACCTGGCCGGCAACGCCATGGAGGGCATCGCCCGCCAGCCGGAAGCCGGCGGACGCATCGGCACCAACATGATCATCGCCGCGGCCTTGATCGAAGGGTTTACCTTCTTCGCACTGGCGATCTGCTACCTGCTGATCGCTAAGATCGCCTGAAGGATTCGCGTCGGCCGCCGGTGGAGCGGGGACGGCTTTGCCGCCGCCGCCGCGCCACCGGCGGATCGGACGCGCCTGATGTCGCGGCCGCGGCGCGGCACCAGCGGGTGGCCGACGGGTCGCCTCGGCTTGCTTGAAATAGCGCGAAGCCTGGATAAAAAGGGAATCAGGCGCAGTAGGTGAATCTGTTGAAACGGCTGAAACGGGTAAAACAAGCCAAACGGGCCAAAAAAGACCAAAGAAAGAAAATGATGAGGATTGCGATGAAACCAATCGGGGCACTGGCCGGCGTTCTTTTTCTGTGCGGCGCGGCTTTAGCCCAGCCGCACACCCCCGCCGCAAGTCCGGGCGTCGGCGCGCGCGGGGAAACCGAGGTTCATGCGCCA
>JBBQBE010000145.1:0-3342 GCA_038317225.1 Tepidisphaerales bacterium
GCAATTGCATTTGGCGATCATGAACCCGTCGCCGGCCCACTGGCGTGTGGGGGGGTGAAAATTGCTTGCAAATACAGGCGTTTTCACCACTCGGCCCTCACCCTAACCCTCTCCCTGAGTACAGGGCGAGGGGATAATTCCACATATTCCATTGCCCGCTCACCCTAACTCCAGGGCGCGGGGATATTTCCACACATGCGATTGCCCACTCCGCCTGAGTACACGGCGATGGGACAATCCCGCATATGCGTTTGCCCACTCTCCCTGAGTACAGGGCGAGGGGGTAATTCCACATTGCGATTGTTCACTCTCCCTGAGTACAGGGTGAGGGGATAATCTCGCATTGCGATTGCCCACTCCGCCTGAGTACACGGCGATGGGACAATCCCGCATATGCGATTGCCGACTTTGCCAGCCGCATCAGGGCGACAAACTGCCGTCAAGCCGACTTGGGGGCCGGTTTGCCAAGCATCACATATTATACCACAAAGACAGTCGCCGGCCCGGCCTGACCAACCGCGGCGCGGCCGGGGCCGGCTACTCTCTTTGCTCAATCGCTATTTTTCTTTTCCATCCGCGTTTCAGTGCGCTCGATGGTGGTCTTGTTCACCGTGGTCGGGTCGGCGGCGAAGAAGATTTTGTAATGATGGTCGGTGGCCATCGTCTTTTCGCTGACAACTGCCTGGTCCACAGTAATACGCGATTCATCGCGATTGAGCGTGACCATCTGGCCTTTTTGCACCTGGCCGGAATAGATCAGCTTGTCGGAGGTCTGGTCAAAAATGTAGACCATGCCGTCGCTGCCAGCGCGATAAGAAATCTTATTGCCGCCCTCGGCCATCATTTTGGCGTCGGAGGGAACGTGCAAGCCGCGTTCCTGAGTGCAGGCGGCGAGTCCGCCAAAAAGTGCGATGCCGACTACCGCCGGCGCGATCCAACTTCGTTTACTCAACATGACAAAATCCTTCTCACAACCCTATGACGACCGAGGTCGCCAAATCACACACAAAACCTTCACCCGCAGCCGCGGCCCACACAGCCGTCGGCGGCCCTGCTTCAATCCACGCGCGGCAAGGTCAGACCCGGCTGGTCCTGATATTTGCCCTTCTTGTCGGCGTAGCTTACCTGGCACACCTCATCCCCTTTAAGGAAAATGAGTTGCGCAATTCCTTCGTTGGCGTATATTTTGGCCGGCAACGGCGTGGTGTTGCTGATTTCCAGCGTGATTTTACCACGCCATTCCGGCTCGATGGGCGTCACGTTTACGATAATGCCACAGCGGGCGTAGGTGCTTTTGCCCACGCAAATCGCCAGATAGCCGCGGGGCATATCCACCAATTCCACCGTTTCGCACAACGCAAAACTGTTGGGCGGGATCAACACATGATCCTTGCCGCTTTGGCGGGTGTCAACGGTTACAAAAGAGCGGTCGGAGAATTGCTTAGGGTCGATAATTTCACTGTTGACGTTGGTGAAAATCTTAAAGACCGATCCGACGCGAATATCATAGCCGTAACTGCTGACGCCATAGGAGACATGGCCGGGACGTTTGACGTTTTCCTCAAACGGCACGATGCCGATCAACTTGCGAATCTGGCTATCACACAACACACCCATGCGATCAATCCATCGTTAAAAACGCCGGGCCTTGCAGCCAAGCAAACCCTACGGCAATTTTGATGCCGCGCTTGATTATTGCTTCCAGGCGAACCCACAACCGCTTTGACCAATATATACTACATCTGGTGGAATTCAACTTTAACTTAACTAAATATGGTGTAGAATTTGAATCTAACCTCCGCTAAATAGTTTGCTCACCGAAGCTTAAGGATACGCGACAAATTTCATTTTTATGTCGCCAATTTTTCTTGACGCCAGGTTATCCACAATTGTTTTTTAGAAACTGGTGGGATGCGGGGCAAAAGCGGTACAATGCCGCCATGTCAGGCGAACTGGAACTGGTGCGATGGATGTGCGCGCAGCAAGCGGCGGGGCAAGGAGTTATCCGTGCCGGGGGCGACGATTTGGCGGTGTTGCAGTGGGCAAAAGAGGATTTATTGCTGGTAGGGATCGATCAAATATTGGATGGGGTGCATGTGGACAGCCAAAAGCACTCGGCCCGGCAAATCGGGCGCAAGGCGATGAATCGCAACTTGTCGGATTGCGCGGCGATGGCGTGCCTGCCGGCGGCGGCGGTGGTGTCAGTGGCCTTGCCGCGGGGTAGCGCCGATAGCTGGGCGAAGGAGCTGTACAGCGGACTCAAGGAGGCGGCTGACGCTTTTGACTGCCCGATTGTGGGGGGGGATACCGCAAGCTGGAAGGAAAAACTGGCGCTGAGTGTGGCGATCCTGGGCCGCTCGGCGGGGGTGGCGCCGGTTTTGCGCAGCGGGGCCAAGCCAGGGGACGGCATCTATGTAACCGGCGGGTTGGGAGGAAGCATTTTAGGCCGGCACCTGGACTTTACGCCGCGTATCGAGCTGGCCCGGTGGCTGGCCCGGCAATACCCGCTGAGCGCGATGATGGATATCAGCGACGGTTTAGCGCTGGATTTGCGGCGATTGTGCCGGGCCAGCGGGGTGGGCGCGGTGGTGGAAGCCAAGAAGGTGCCGATTCATGCCGACGCGCAGCGCTTAAGCGCCACCGACGGCGTGGAGGCGCTGTTTCACGCCTTATGCGATGGAGAGGATCACGAGCTGCTTTTTACCACGGCGGCGGCGGTGGATGAGCGTTCGGCCAGCCGGATTGGCATGATTTGCTCGGGCAACAATATGGAATTGGAGCGGGCAGGCTCACGCGGGCCGCTGCCGGCCGGAGGGTGGGAGCATGGATGGTAATGTGCCGGCACCAGAGGAGGTGCCGACCAGCGGCCCCTGGGAGCTTTTCAGCACGCGCAGCGCCAAGCAGACGATGGCGCTGGGCCGGGCACTGGCCGAGCGGCTGCGGGGCGGGGATTGCGTGGCGCTGCACGGCGAAATGGGGGCGGGAAAGACGCAACTGGTGCGCGGGCTGGTGGAGGGATTGGGCGGGCCGGTGGAGCGGGTATGCAGCCCGACGTATGTGCTACTCAATATCTATCGGGGCGGCCGATTGACGGTTTATCATCTGGACGCATACCGCGTGGGCACCGAGGAGGATTTTGAGGGCATCGGATTTGGCGAACTTTTGGAGCAAGGTGGCGTGGTGGTGGTGGAATGGGCGGCGCGGGTCGGACAACTTCTGCCGCCGCAACACTGGCAGATACATATCCACTCGCCGAGGCGCACCTGGCGGGAGATTCGCCTGCGGGCGGGTGGGAGCAAGGGGTAAGCAGGTTGGGTTTGGGGGCATGCGCCTCTGGCCGCA
>JBBQBE010000146.1:0-3302 GCA_038317225.1 Tepidisphaerales bacterium
AGCGGAGGCACCATTAACCACTTATCGCTATCCGCACGAAAAATACTGGCGGGGATAAGGGCCACCAAGTGTAAAAAAGAAGGCGTGTGAGCTTGCCCACCATTCATGAGCAAGCTCACACGCCCTTCCCCTGGGAACTCCGTGCACCATCTCGGCGCGAACTGAAACCTTTCCATACGCCCCGAGCTGGCACTGCACGCTCCTCGCCCCGCAATGCCCTGCTGCCGCCCGGCGATCCCAAGCAGTGTTCCGCCCGCTGGCCAATAGCTTATTCGGCGGTGCCGGTCTGTGAAGCCCCCCAAAAAAAACCTACGCCATCGCGACCAGATACAGCACCGCCATACGCACCGCCAGGCCATTGGTTACTTGTTTGAGAATCCCGCTTTGCGGGCCGTCAGCGATGCTGCTGGAAATTTCGATGCCCCGGTTCATCGGGCCGGGGTGCATGACAAACACGTCTTTTTTACACCGGCTGAACCTGTTGCTGGTCAGGCCAAACAGCCGCGTAAATTCGCGCACCGAGGGAAACTGGCTGCTCTTGATGCGCTCAAATTGCACGCGCAACATGTTGATTACATCCACCTCGCCGATGATCGAATCAAAATCGTGCACGACCTTGGCGCCCAGTTTTTCAAACCCGCGCGGCAGCAAGGTGGGCGGGCCAACCAAAATCACTTCCGCGCCCAATTTGCTCAAGCCCCACAAATTGGAGCGGGCCACGCGGCTGTTGACCACATCCCCCACGATCGCCACCTTCAGCCCTTCGATTTTGCCAAAGCGCTCGCGGATGGTGTACAGGTCCAGCAATCCCTGAGTGGGATGCTCATGCGCGCCGTCGCCGGCGTTGACCACGCAGCATTGCACATGCCGGCTGAGCAAATGGGCGGCCCCGGCTGCCGGGTGGCGCAGCACGATGATATCCACGCCCATCGCCTCGATATTGCGGGCGGTGTCGATCAGTGTTTCGCCTTTGCTGACGCTGCTGGTCTTTTCCGAAAAGTCGATCACATCCGCCGACAGGCGCGACGCGGCCAGGGAAAAACTGGTGCGGGTGCGCGTCGAATCCTCAAAAAACGCGTTGACCATCACCCGCCCGCGCAAGGCCGGGGTCTTTTTGATGCTGCGCGTGGAAACTTCCTTGAGCGAGTGGGCGGTATCCAGCACGTAGCGAATTTCCTGGGCCGACAATTCCTTCAGTCCCAGCAGATGCCGGCGATTCCAGTGGAAAGCGCTTTTGTGTGCCATAGACAAGTTCCTCACACCGTGGCCAGATTGGTCGCATGCGGCTCGATGATGATCTCGTCGGCCCCGTCCAGTTCGGCAAAACGCACATTGACCCGGTGATCGGCCGGCACGTGCCCCACACTCAGACCGGTGAAATCGGCCTGAATGGGCAACTCGCGCCCCCCGCGATCCACCAGCACCGCCAAGCGAATAGCGCTGGGTCTGCCGAAATCGACCAGAGCATTCAGCGCCGAGCGCACCGAGCGGCCGGTGAACAGCACATCGTCCACCAGCAATAAAGACTTGTTATTGATATCAATATCAATTCGGGTGGGGCGAATCTCCGGTGCCGGCCCGATTTCCGAGAGATCGTCGCGGTAAAGCGTGATATCCAAAACCCCCCGGCCAATGCGGCCAAAGCCGCGCTTCTCCAGCTTTTCAGCCAAACGCTGGGCCAGAATCTCCCCGCGGGTGCGGATTCCCACGATGGTCAGCGGCTCGGCGGCGCTAAAACTCCTGGCCACCTTGGCCACTAGTTCATCCACGGCCCGCGACACATCATTTTGCTCGTAGATGGTGCGCATGCTCCCACTGTAACCCGCCGCCGCCAGCTTGCCAACACAATCGGCCGGTCCTGTCGTGTCCAAATAGAAGTGTCACGGGTTCTGGTCTAAATAGAACTGTCATCCCCCTGGCCCGTCAAGGCGGCGTAGTGGAGGTGGTTCCAGCACAGCGAGACCATCGCAACGGAGCGGCCTTGACGGGCCGCGATTCCAGGGGTGGTCCGGACCCGGCCGCCAAGGCATGGCAAACCGGACTTGATTCAGATATCTCCTCCTGGTTGGCTCCGGCCGCGTTCCGCGATTTTTTGCGCGTGATGATCCATTGACAAATTCCCAACCCGCTTTAAGATGCCCCATTCTGCCCTTGGCCTTTGGTTTGGCCGGGGGCGCAGCGCCGCGCTTCGGCTTGGCCGGGTGTATGGCTGGTTTTGATTTGTAGAAGGACGCACCATGAATTCCGGCACGTATATGCCCAAGCCCGGCGAAATTGAAGCCCAATGGCATGTGGTTGACGCCACCGACCAAATCCTCGGTCGCTTGGCATCCAAAGTGGCTCTGATTCTCCAAGGCAAAAACAAGCCCACGTACACCCCGCACGTGGATACCGGCGATTTTGTCATTATTCTCAACGCCGACAAAATCAAGGTGACCGGGCGCAAGGCCGAGGTGTTGCAGTATGAAACATATTCGCATCATCCCGGCGGTCGGCATCTGTACTCTTACAAGACGATGCTCGATCTGCACCCGGAAAAACTGGTGGAAGTGGCCATTCGCCGCATGTTGCCCAAAAACCGCCTGGCACGCACCATCCTGGGTAAATTGAAAATTTATCGCGGCAACGAGCATCCCCATTCGGCCCAGCGCCCGGTGGAACTGAAACTGGCTTAAATTCTAGACACTCAGCGAGATCATTATGGCAGAGCAAACAAGCGTTCCCGATGTGCAAACCCCCGTGGTCGCCAATCGCACCTACACCTGGGGCACCGGGCGGCGCAAAACCGCCGTGGCCCGCGTGCGTATCGCCCCCGGCAGCGGCAAGATCGAGATCAACGGACGCACCCTCAACGACTTTTTCACCCGCGAGCAGGACCGCAAAGCGATCTTTGGCCCGCTGGAAGCCGGCAACATCGCCGGCAAGCTCGATATCTGGGTCAACACCGACGGCGGCGGCCAATCCGGCCAGTCCGGCGCGATCGTCATGGGTCTGGCCCGTGCCCTGGCCAAGTATGATCCGTCCACCGAACCGGCCTTGCGGGCCGGGGCGTATCTCACCCGCGACAGCCGCATGAAGGAACGTAAAAAATACGGCCAGATGGGTGCTCGCCGACGCTTCCAGTTCTCCAAGCGATAATTCGCTTGCCAACCCCAAAACCCCCTCGAAAAGCCGCGCGGCTCTTCGAGGGGGTTTTTGTTTTTCTTCCTCCTATTCTTGCGGACCCTCCGCAGGCCGCTTGGTGTCCTTTTAAGTCCGGGGGACCGAAACTGGGACGGACCTAGTTTCGCCGCCTCCAACCT
>JBBQBE010000147.1:0-2774 GCA_038317225.1 Tepidisphaerales bacterium
AAATCGCGTTCAGGCAGAAGCTCTGACGAAGTATCTGGCCCAGATCACCGGCGCAACCATTGCGATCCAAGCCAACCCCGCCGCCGCCGATCAGCCGGCCATTGTATTGGAGCGGGTGCAAAAAGTGCCCGGTGCCAGCGATAAAGCCACCGGTCGCCAAGCCTACCGCATTAAGACCGACGGCAAGCGCCTTACGCTCACCGCCGCCTCTGAGATGGGCATGACCTACGCCGTCTATGGTCTGCTGGAAGACCATCTTGGCTGCCGATTCTATACTTTTAAATCCAACGGGATGGGCTACGGCGGGCCTGGCCATGAAATCGTCCCTAAGCACGCGACGTTAACGATCGAGAAGATCGATGATTTACAAGAGCCGGCTTTCGCCCAGCGCGGCTTCATCTTCTGGATGGGTAGCTATCCGTGGATTCTGCAAAATCGAGGGGCTGGCTATCCGGCCAACACCGTCAGCGGCGACCTGGGTGCCGGACACAACCTTTATGGCTTACTCCCGCCAAAAGAGCTTTTTGCCGCCCATCCCGAGTTCTACCCCCTCAATCAGGAAGGCAAACGCATCACCAACGATGTGATGAGCCTGTGTGCCACCAACAAGGATTTGCCCAAGGTGCTGGCTGCGGCTCTGGCGGCCCAGATCAAACAGCGCAAGGCCTCATTGGGCGATAAATACGACCCCAGCCTGCCGATATCCGCCGCCCAGGGTGATGGTTTCGGCGGGTGCTACTGCCCGGATTGCCGCAAACTGGTGGAAGAAGAGCAGTCGGAGGCCGCGCCGCTGATTCTACTACTCAACCGCGCGCTCGATGAGTTGGCCAAGACCGACCCCGAACAACAGGTCATCACTTTTGCTTATTTTGATTCGCTCAAAGCGCCAAAAACCCTCAAGCCACACAAAAATCTTTGGATCGACGTCGTTTCCAGCGCCTGGAGTCAAAACGCCGCCGGCGACCAAATGGGATTGATTGCTGGCAATCCGGCCAATCGCGACTACGCCAAGGCCATCAAGGATTGGCCCCAGATCGCCCCCAATCGCGTTGCCGTTTGGCACTGGGACACCTTCCGCTCAGAGTGGGCTTCCATTTTCTACCTGGCCGACAACATTCGCTACATGCGCGACTGTGGCATCTACGGCGTCAACCCGCAATACTGCGGCGGCCCGTGGCAGGATCTTCTGGCTTGGACTTTCCTCAAGCTCGCCTGGAATCCGGATCAGGACGCCGACAAACTCATTCACCAATACCTCGACGACAATTACGGTAAGGAAGCCGGCGCACACGTCTGGGATTACCTCAAGCTCACCCAGGCGGCCTACGCTGATAGTTGCCACGTGCCCAGCGCCGTGCGCTGGAGCGGATGGACGGAGATTACCCGCAACAAAATTTTCCAGCCCTACCTGAGCCGCATGGTCCAGGCCATGGACCAAGCCCAGGCCGCCGCTGAAAAGGCCGGAGATAAGACCCTGCTGACCAATCTCCTGGTCGCCCGTGGCGTATCGTTGGACGTTGTCATCCTCAACGAAGTACGACTGAGCGGTAAAGCCTGGGGTGCGGTGAAAAACCCCGCCGACGGCAAAAACTGGTTTGTAACCGCAGCCGATCCGCGTGTGCCGGTCTGTCTTGAGCGCGCCAAAAAAGGCATTCAGGCTGGCGGCGGCGGCGAACACGGTGTGCTACGCGAAGTGACTAATTACGTTGCCGCCCAGGGCGGACCCCTGGTTGAATTGGCCGGCAAGAGCATGACCGCAGCCGTCTGCCCCGACCTCAAGGGCCAGATCGTCAGCGCCGTCCCCGCCAACACTGACCACAACCTTCTGGCCACACCCGGAGCCATCAGTGGTTACGCCGACGAGTTCGCCAACATCACCGCCCAAATCTGGTTACCGGTGGAAATGGCCGGCGAAAATCTGGCACAACCCAAGCTGCGCGATACAGACTGGAGTTCCGTCTGGAGCGATTTCAAGAACCCCACTTCGGATCGTCTGACCACGGACCTCACACTCTCGGAACCGTATTATGGTTTCGATCCCAGTCGCCATCTGCGCCGCACCGTCAGCGTTACCGACGCCGGCTTGAGCGTACAGCGCGGTTATACCGGCGGTTTGAACAATCCCAATCGCTTCTCCACCCGCTGGCTGCTGGCCCTGCCGACGCCGAAACTCGCCAAAGTTTCCGTTAAAGGCGGCGGTATCGACCAACTGCTGGAATTGCGCTACGCCGTGCCCGGCGGCATCAAAGGCGTCAAGGCCGGCACGCACCTGCCCGGCCAGGACAACATGGACGAACGTTTTGACACAGTTATCGCCGTCTCCGACGCCGAACCCGTCAAGATGCCCATCAAAGCCAACAGCAATGGCGAGATCGTCATCCAACTGGATCGTGGCGACGGCCTGGCGGCCATTATCACCACGCCAGCCGGTGGCTGGGAGGCCGTGGAGATCAAGCCCGTCGTGGACCAAAATTACCTTCAGGTAACGCTCATCGGCGCCGCGATCCAGGGCAAGCCGCAAGCAACGGATCTGGCTCTGCCGGTGCAGACCCTGAGTTCTAAGACCGTGGCTGTTGCCAAGGCCCCGGCCGAGGTCGCCGAGCCTGTTGCCGCAACCTCACCGCCCAAGATCAAGAGAACCGGCCCGACCACCGCCGTCAATGAAATCGACGGCGCTGAAATGGTCTGGATTCCCGCCGGCAAATTCCTTCGCGGCAGCCCCGACGGCAAAGGCGGCGGCGATGAACGCCCGCAGAAACAGATCGAACTCGATG
>JBBQBE010000148.1:0-2613 GCA_038317225.1 Tepidisphaerales bacterium
ATGGCCGAAGCCGCGATCGGCACGATCTGATCGTCATCGCCGTGGATGATGAGCGTCGGCACATCGAACTTCTTCAGGTCCGCGGTGAAATCCGTCTCGGAGAAGGCCGCAATGCAATCGAGCTCGCCCTTGAGACCGCCCTGCATCCCCTGCAACCAGAATGCATCGCGCATACCCTGCGTGACCTTGTTGCCCGCGCGATTGCCGCCGAAGAACAGAGTGGTCAGATCCTTGAAGAACTGCGAGCGGTCGGCGGTGACGCCGGCGCGAATCTTGTCAAACGCATCGATCGGCAATCCGCCGGGATTGGCCTTCGTCTTCAGCATCAGCGGTGTCACCGAGCCTATCAAGACCGCCTTGGCGACGCGGGACGTGCCGTGCCGGCCGATGTAACGAGCGACCTCGCCGCCTCCGGTGGAGTGGCCGATCAGAGTTGCGCCTTTCAGGTTGAGCGCTTCGAGCAGTTCCGCCAGGTCGTCAGCGTAGGTATCCATGTCGTTGCCGTTCCATGGTTGGCTGGACCGGCCATGCCCGCGACGGTCATGGGCGATGCAGCGATAGCCGTGGGAAGCCAGGAAGACCATCTGGGACTCCCACGCATCCGCATTGAGCGGCCAGCCGTGACTGAACACCACAGGCTGTCCTGTGCCCCAGTCCTTGTAATAGATCTGCGTACCATCTTTCATCGTCATCGTGCTCATACGTTGGCTCCTTTTCTATTGTTGAGTACTTTCTTGTCACGTCGATGCTCTCACATACGTCTCAGCCCAGCCACTCGGGGTGCAGCGCGGTGCCGTCGTGCAGGGTGGCGGTTTTGAACTTTTCGTAATGGCCGGTCCGGGCGTATTTCATGGTTCGGGCCAGCAGCTCGCCCATCTGGCCGGCGTCCATCGGTTTGAAATCCTTCATGATCTCCAGGTCCTGTTCGAGCACCTCCATGCTGTCGATGCCGGTGATCACGACCGAGGTTGGAAGCGTGAGGGCGTAGGTCAGGCACTCTTTGGGGGTGGCGATTTTGTTCTGGACGATGCCGCCGTTGGCCATGGGTTTCATGCCCAGCACGGCGATTCCCTCCTTGATGAGTCGGGGCACGACGTTACGGGCGAAGCTGCGGAAACTGGCATCGAGCACATTGAGGGGCATCTGGCAAGTGTCGAAATGGAACTGGTGCTCGCCGGCGATGTCCAGCATGCGGTTATGGACCGTGGGGTCTTTGTGCCCGGTAAAACCCATATATCGGATCTTGCCGGCTTTCTTTGCCTCTTGGAGCGCTTCGATGGCCCCGCCCTCGGCGAAGCAGCGATCCGCATCCTCCATTCGCAGGTTCTCGTGGATCTGCATCAAATCAACGTGGTCCGTTTGCAGACGCTGGAGCGATTCGTCAATCTGCCTGGCGGCGGCCTGCCTGGTGCGTCCGTCGATCTTGGTCATCAGAAACACTTTGGCACGGTAGCCATCGCGCAGGGCCTTGCCCATCCATACTTCGCTCTTGCCGTTATGGTAATCCCAGCAGTTATCCATGAAGGTGATGCCGCGATCGATGGCAGAGCGAATCAGTTTGATGCTGTCCCGCTCCTCCTTCACCAGCCCGATGTGGTGGCCACCCATGCCCAGCGCGCATACCCGTTCTCCGGTACGCCCGAGTGTCCGATATAGCATGTTGCCCACTCGAACTTCGGCGGGCACAGGCCCGAGGTCGGCAATTGTAAATAGTAGATCGGTCATTTTTCCTCAATTGCAGGTAAATCCGTGTTTGCCGGACCGTTGATCACCTTGCCGAGTTTGTCGAAACGCGACCCGTGACAGGGGCAATCCCAAGTCTTTTCGGCGGGGTTCCAGCCAACAATGCAGCCCAGATGGGGACAGACGGCCGAACGCTCGTGCAAGACCCCGGCCGCGTCGCGGTAGACGGCCACCTTGCTTAGCCCGTGGCGAACTACGGCCCCGCTATCCTTGCCGATCTCGTCGGTGGATTTAACGTCGCCTCCGGTCACCCAGTCGGCATACTGCTCCACCGTATTGAGGGTTCGTTGGGCAAACTCACCGGTCGCGCGGAGCGTTTTTCGCGACGGGTCATACAACTTCGTCCAAGGGTTTTCTCCGCCCCCGCCTTCCTCTCCGCCCGCTCCTTCCCGGATCAGGTCCGTCAGAAGCATGCCGGCGATAGTCCCGTGGGTCATTCCCGTGCCGGAATCACCGGTCACGATGAAGACGTTATCCTTATCCAGCGGGTTGTGGCCGATGAACGCCAGGCCGTCGGCAGTCTCCATGATCTGACCGGACCAGGTGAACTCGACCTGGGTCATCATCGGGAAACGCTGGCGCGCCCAGGTCTCCACGCGGGCGTGGCGCTGCTGAGTGTCGTCTGCCTGTCCGGTCTTATGGTCTTCTCCGCCAACGATCAGGATATCCCATTGCTCGTTCAGGCCTTGGAGGCGGATGTAATGATACGGGTCCAGAGTGTCCCAGTAGAGGGCCTTGGCCACCGACCCGCGCGGCACGCGCGCGCCGATGACATAGCTTATGTAGGCGCTCTGCTTGGTATGAATGACCAGCAGATCATTGATGGGCGTGTGAGTTGCGACCACCACCGCGCCGGCGGTTACGACATAA
>JBBQBE010000149.1:0-2415 GCA_038317225.1 Tepidisphaerales bacterium
CGGATGCCGTTGTTGCCGTGGCGGTTGTCAGGATAGAGTCTGATGCGGTAGGCCCGCCGGGATTTGCACCAGCTTCAATGCCACGTTGTTGCCCAGGTCCAGGACCAGTTCCTTGGGCTTGACGGCGGCGCCAGCCCCGGAGGGTTGCGCCTGGGCGGTTGATATATCGCCGTCCACCGCAACCACCAACATCCCTATCACCACCAGCACCACGACATAGGGCTTCATAATATGCGATTCTCCGATTTGTGGCCAAGCCATTGTTTACCTTTGCGGATACCAGAGCGAAAGAGGTGCCGGTGAAAAATCTTATGCGACCGTCGCCAATCCGGCCAAGGCGAGCAATTGCTCAATATCCAGTTGCTGCGCGCCCACCGCGCCCGCGGGCCGGGCTGTCCACGATCGCAGTGGATGAATAACCGGCACCCCCGCCGCGTCCAGGGCGGTGTGGTGATGAGTGGGCCAGGGATTGATCAGGCCCGCCGATTGGTCGATCCATTGGTTGAGCTGTTCAAGGGAACCCGCTGGGCCTAGCGCGGGGAATTCAAAGACTCCCGACCCGTTTGATTTGTCGGAGGTCTTTAAATTGGCCATCAAGTCAAAGACTCCTGACCCCTTTGATTTTCCCAAGTCAAAGATTCCTGACCCCTTTGATTTGTCACCTGACCCCTTTGATTTGCCCACTGCGTGTTCGGCCAGTTCGGGGATGTTTGACCAGCCCTCTCCGGCCAATTGGATGGGCAGCTTGCGCGCTAGCAGCAGCCGCGCCAATGACTGCGCGTAAGCTGGCAGAACCAATTGGTTCACAAAAAGTTCTTGATCAAAACCCTCGGCTCCCACGTTGGCATCGATGCGTCCGCGGCGGACAAATTCCGCCGCGTCGGGGCCCACACACAGTGGATCGCTCATAATCCGCTCATGAAGCTGATGCCACAGCAACTGATGGCTGGAAAGCTCCTGGAGCGACTTGGGACATTCCACCGGGCGGGTGTCGCAGGCCAGTAGCCAGGGCGCAGCGAGTTGACCAAAGGGGGCGGAAGTCTTTGATTTAGCGAGCAATTCACAGACCCCCGACCCCTTTAATTTGTCGGCACCGGCGGCGGGTTGACGCCACTGTGGCCAGTTTAGTGCCGCCAGGCGATGCTCCGGCCAGCCGGCTTGCCGGGCGTCGCTTTTCCACGCCGCGTCGGCCACGATCAACCTATCGCGCTCATGGGACAACGTCGGGGCGGGGATGCGTCGCCGGGTTAAGAATGTGATCCAAGGCTTGGCGTCATGCAACAGCGGCGGCAAATCCGAGCGGGCGCAGTCCACCGCCAGCAGCCCGTCGCATTCGGAGGCGAATTGCGCCAGCGCCAATGGCGAAGCGCACGCCGGATCATGCACATCCAAGGTAACAAGATCGCACTGGTCGATATGCGGATCGTTGCGCAAAACCGCGTGCAGCAGCAGCGCCGGATTCTCCCACAAGGCAAAGCGCCCCGGCACCAGCATCCCCAGACGCGGCCGATGGAATTTTTCCGGCGGTTTGTTGCACAAAAATTCGATTCGTCCGGCCCGGCGCACCCCCACCGCGCTAAACACTTTTTGCGCCGTCTGGATCATCCGCTCGGCGGCGGATTCCTCCAGCAGCGGCAAACGCACAAATTGCGACGGGATGGCCAGCCCCGGTATTTCAGTCAACAGCGATTCAAGCTGCGCCGCCCATGCTTCGCCCCAGGCGATTAATAAGCGATGAGCCAGTATCTCGCCGGCGAAACTGTCGCAGGCCAGCACGCGCCTTAATTCGGAGGTGTGCGGCGCGATCACCAATAACGCTTGGCGAGCGGTGAGTTTGTCCAGGGCAATGCGAATCTGCGCTGCGTGTGTGGGTGATAAAAAGCAGGCGACCGCGCCGGCACAGCTCATGGATTTAAGTAGCGCCGCGGCCGCCGCCCGCGGTACGGAGCAACCGGCCAGCCACTGGCCGGCGGTTTCCTGGGCGCTCAAATAGCCGTCGCGGGCAAAAAGCCACTGGCAATGGGCCGGCAACGACTGGAGGGCTTCCACCAGCCGCGGCTGGGCCACGCTCAAGGCCCGAAGATTGGCCGCCCAGTTGCGCGCCGCCCGACGATCCGCCTCGCTGATGCCGGTTGCCGCCGCCGTGTTGCTTTTTATCGCCAAACCCGCGCTGTCCATGTATCGCTCCGCTTGCGCTGTCCCCGCAAGTGTTATCGGACGAACCTGTAAACAGGCATGAAAAGCGAAGATTTACGGCGTTTTGGCGGTGATTTGGTAGGCGGTCTGATCGGCCACATTGAAACCGGCGGGCCGCAAAACAAAATCGGGATTGGCTTGTAGACGACGAAAATCACCGCTGCCCGGACGGGTAATCAGCAACACCTGTTTGCCCTGGCGTAACTGCCCGGCGATGCG
>JBBQBE010000150.1:0-1649 GCA_038317225.1 Tepidisphaerales bacterium
CTAAAACCGGCCGATCCTGCGCCAGCACCACTTTCACACCCTGTCGGGCGGCGGTGATGGCGCAGCAAACGCCAGCCAGACCGCCGCCGGCGATGGCTAAATCACATAAAAAAGTCTGATTGCGCAAATGGCGCTGGGCCGCGGGGCCTTGGATCATCATGTCAACGTCCTGGTCGAGTTTAGTGGATGAAAGATGACAAATTTATAATAGAGGCGGGCGGTCGGGGCAAGCGGCGGGGTGGGCTTGCCCGCGCGCCGAGCCAGGCGGCGGTGGGCAACCCTGCGGGGCGCAAACCAGCGAAGGCGTAAACCTGCGGGGCGCAAACCAGCGAAGGCGCAAACCTGCGGCGCGGGCGGCGAAGTCGCGTAGAGGTTTATTTGCGGTTATTTGCGCGATCCTTTGAAGACTTCATCGACGGTGGTTTGCATGGTTTGCATGGAGTCGGCCGAGAGCTTGGGCTTTTCCACCGTGCCGTTGACATGGATCTGCAACAATTCCTGGCGGAAGCCCTGGAGCAGATCGCTGAGAAACGGCAGCTTGAGCGCATTGGGCGTATCGGTCATGAAGGTAAGGCGCACTTTGCCGGTATTGAAATCCAGCGTGCCGGCACCTTGCATCAGCAGGTTGCTGGCGCGCAATTCGATCTGATCGAAACTGACGCGCTGGCCCTCCACACTGTAGCGGGCGCTGCCTTCGTTAAATGGCGAGGAGAGCGGCAGGCTCAGGTTGGTGATCTGCAAGAGTCCCAGCAGCAGGGGGATGCGGTAAAGCTGCTTGCCGGCGAGAAACACGTCGCCGCGGCCACGGCGCGAGGCCGGGTCGTCCCAGCTTCCCTCCAAATTCAAACTCGCCGACAGCAGCCCTTTGATATCCGCGGCGCTCTCCACGGCCAGTTGCTTGACGTCAGTGTTGTGTAGCACGATGGCCATGGCGTAGCGGCCGGGCGAATCGCCGGGAAGAGTCAGGGTTACTTCCCCGGCAATTTCCCCGCCGCACAATTCGCCTTGAATTTTGCTGATATGCAAAGCGGCTTGGGCTTGGGGTTTGTCCAGGCGCAAACTCAGGTTTTTCGCCGACCTGCCGGCCAGCAGCAGCGATTGGGCCTGGGCGGTGCCGCTGAGCGATTGCAATTCACCTTCGCTCACCGACAGCTTCAAGTCCACCGCGCCGTTTACTTTATCCAGCGGCACCCCGGCGACCAGCGAGGCGTTTTGCAGCGTCAATGCGCCCTGGGCGTCGAGGTTCAAATTGCCTTTGGCGTCGGTACTCCACACGATCTTCGGCCAACTCATCGCCAGCGGACCCCGCAGGGTTAATTGTTCGATCAGCGTACCCAGCGCCGGGGGCAGAGTTTTGGCCAATGCCGCATCGACCGGCACCTGCTGGGCTTCCAGCGCGGCGATCCACTGCTGGCTGTCCGACGGACCTTGCACCGCGGCGCTGAGCCGCATGGACCCGTGGCGCGCCGAAAAGCCGGTCAATTTCATCTGTCCCTGGCTCCACTCCAAAACTCCGGCCACATCCTCCAGCGCAAAAGGCAAATAGCTGGGATGCAACGTGAGTTTTTCCGGCCGCACGCTCAGACGCAGCGTCGGCTGAGTGGTTGACTGGGCAACCGCCGCCGGCATGGTCGGCGCGGGGCCGTGGG